>NZ_JBITFY010000024.1:0-115453 GCF_044456585.1 Streptosporangium sp. NPDC050855 | reverse complement strand
GAACAGTCCTTACCCGGCTGAAAGCCCACCACCATCCCCGAACAGGTCCGGGAACGCGATGGATGTTCAACCAAAGGAATCCGTCCCCCACCCGCGAGGGTGGTTAGGACAGGGTTGTGCTTCATGCACTGGCTTTTAACACACTGTTGAGTTCTCAAGAAACGGACGCGTACACCCGGTCAACCGGACCCGTTCGGGCCGACCACCAGGGGCGTTCCATTTCGTATTTCTACCGTACATCTCTGTCAAGATTGTGTCAAATTGTGAAGCTCAGTTCACTTGTCACAATCCCGGCAAACTCACTAGGATTTGCATCCCGCTTCCGGGACAACCCTCTGAACCTACCGTGACATCCAGGCCGTCGACGAATCAACCGGTTTTTCGGTGATCTACGTGGGTCCGAACTCTCAGGTTCGTTCAGCGGGTCGGCTCCCGGTGCCCGTCCGCCGCTCAGGCGTCCGGCTCGCTCCCGGGGCATGTGAAAGATTATGCGCCCCTCGGGACATCGTCAAATCAAGAGCCGTGGACAAAACCGCAGGTCAGAGCCCTGCATTGGAAGAACGGGCCACCTTCGCTACCGGAATGTTACGCCGTGGGGCCACCGGCGCCCCGGCCGTGACCGGGGCGTCGGCACATCCTGAACATCTCATCGACCTGGCCGGATCCGATCTACCCGGCGTTGCCGGTGCGACGGCCGGAACCCACGCGGAGACGATGACCGCGTCCGGCGCGAACACGTGGAACACCCGCGCCGGGACCCCTCGGAGAAGACTCCCGGAGCGTCGGGAGCACCCGCGCCGAGACCTCTCGGAGAAGATTCCGGAGCCCCGGGCGGACCCGTGCCGGGAACCCCGGGACTCCGGAACGTCGAGGTCAGGCTCCGACGATCTCGACGCCGCCGACGGAACGCTTGCCCCTGCGCAGTACCAGGAAGCGCCCGTGAAGCAGGTCGTCGGCCGACGGCACGTACGTCTCGTCGGTGACCTTGGCGTTGTTCAGGTAGGCGCCGCCCTCCTTCACCGCCCGGCGCGCCTCGGACTTCGACTTGACCAGGCCGCTCTCGGCGAGCAGGTCGACGAAGGACGCCCCCAGCCCGGCCACCTCGGCACGCGGCACCTCGGCCAGGGCCTCCCCCAGCGTCCGGGCGGGCAGCTCCTCCAGGGACCCCTGGCCGAACAGCGCCGCCGAGGCCGCGATCACCGCGGCGCACTCGTCCGCGCCGTGCAACAGCGTGGTGAACTCCTCGGCGAGCGCTCGCTGGGCCTCGCGGGCGGCCGGCCGCTCGGCCGCGGCCTTCTCCAGCCCTTCGATCTCCTCGCGGGACCTGAAGCTGTAGATCTTGAGGAACTTCACCACGTCCCGGTCGTCCGCGTTCAGCCAGAACTGGTAGAACGCGTACGGCGAGGTCATCTCGGGGTTGAGCCAGACCGCGCCTCCGGCGGTCTTGCCGAACTTGGTGCCGTCGGCCTTGGTGATGAGCGGCACGGTGAGGGCGTGCACGTGGCCGCCCGTCACCCGGCGGATGAGGTCGGTTCCGGCGGTGATGTTGCCCCACTGGTCGCTGCCGCCGATCTGCAGGGTGCAGCCGTGGCGCCGGTTCAGCTCCAGGTAGTCGTTGGCCTGCAGGATCTGGTAGCTGAACTCGGTGTAGCTGAGTCCCTCCCCTCCCAGCCGCGCCGAGACCGACTCGCGGGCGAGCATCCGGTTGACCGGGAAGTGCTTGCCGACGTCGCGCAGGAAGTCGATCGCGGACATGCCCTCGGTCCAGTCGAGGTTGCTGACCAGGATCCCGCGCTTCTCGTCGGAGAAGTCGAGGAACCTCTCCACCTGGACGCGGATCCGCGCGACCCACTCGGCCACCACGTCGGAGGAGTTGAGCGAGCGTTCGGTGCTCCGGCCGCTGGGGTCGCCGATCAGGCCGGTCGCGCCGCCCACCAGCCCGATGGCCCGGTGGCCCGCCCGCTGCAGGCGGGTCAGGGTCAGCAGCGGGACGAGGTTGCCGACGTGCAGTGAGGGGGCGGTGGGGTCGAAGCCGCAATAGACCGTGATCGGACCCTCGGCCATCGCCGCCCGCAGGGCGTCGATGTCGGTGGACTGCGCGATCAGGCCGCGCCAGGCGAGGTCATCCAGAATGTCGGTCACGATCCTTGCTTTCCAATGCTCGAAGGGACTTTCGGGGCTTCGTACACACCCTGCCCGATCACCACCGGGTCGCGCCACCCGGATCCCCCTTCGCGCCCCCAGTCGACCAGCGGGTACGCGGCCTGCGGGACGCGAAAACGGCGCGAAAACGGCGGGGAAGCGGCGGGGACGGGCACGGGACCCGCCCCCGGGACCGGTGGCGGGAGACCCTCCGGCGGCAGAGGGGCCTCCAGGAGACCGGCCGGCGGCAGAGGACCCACCCCAGGAGACCCGCCGACGGCAGAGGACCTACCGGCGGCGCGGGACGTGCGGCCGGTGGGGCGAGACCGTGGGGTCGGCGTCGATCCAGAAGCGCCACGGCGTCTCCTGGGCCGACGACACCCCGGTCCGCGGCCCCGACCTGATCGACGAGGGCACGGCCGGCTCCCCCTCCAGCACCGAGAGCTCAAGGATCTCCGACATCCCCGGGCTGCCCGGGCTCTCCGGAAGCGGCCCCGGGGCGCAGGCGTCGAGGCCGTTGTGCTCGCGGGTGAAGCCGAGCGCCACCGCCAGCCGGGCCGGGCCCTTGGCGAGGTCGTCGTGCTTGACGACGCGGCAGCTCCCGGCGGTGCGTCGGGCCAGGGCCTGCTCGGCGCCGGAGATCACCTCTCCGGCCCGGAGCAGCACGCCGGAGCCGATCCCCTCGGGCAGGCAGGTCAGGTTGGCGCAGAAGTGCATGCCGTACGTGAAGTACACGTACAGGTGGCCCGGCGGGCCGAACATCACCGCGTTGCGCGCCGTCCGGCCGCGGTAGGTGTGCGACGCCGGGTCCTCGCCGGGCACGCCGTACGCCTCGGTCTCGGTGATGCGGAGCGCGACCGGCCCGTGCATCAGCACCCGTCCCAGCAGGTCCGGGGCGACCTGGTGCGCGGGACGGTCGAAGAAGTCCCGTTCCAGCCTCGCCGGAGCGGGTGTGAGGTCCCGTGCCGGCCTCACCGGGGCGGGGGTCCGCCCGCCCCGCTCGTCATCGGGGGTCGGCCGCGTCACCGTCACGGGCCTCAGTTCCCGCTCGCCCAGCTCGCCTGCCCGTCGACGATGTCGCGCAGCGCGATGAGCTGGTCGCGGACCCGGTCGGGCGCGGTGCCGCCGTGCGCCTTGCGGGCCGCCAGGGCGCCGGGCACCGAGAGCACCTCGCGGGAGTCGGGGGTGAAGTGCGGCGAGACCTTGGCCAGCTCGTCGTCGGTGAGCTCGCCGAAGTCCTTGTCGTTGACCTGGCACCAGACGACCAGATGCCCGACCGCCTCGTGGGCCTCGCGGAACGGCACGCCCCTGCGGACCAGCAGCTCGGCCAGGTCGGTGGCCAGCGCGAACCCGTCGGGGGCCGAGGCCTCCAGCTTGGCGGTGTTGACGCGCATGGTCGCCACCAGCCCGGCCATCGCGGGGAGGACGAGCAGCAGGGTGTCGACGGAGTCGAACACCGGCTCCTTGTCCTCCTGCAGGTCGCGGTTGTAGGTCAGCGGCAGGCCCTTGAGCGTGGTCAGCAGTGCCATGAGGTTGCCGATGAGGCGGCCGCTCTTGCCCCGGGCGAGCTCGGCCACGTCGGGGTTCTTCTTCTGCGGCATGATCGACGAGCCGGTGGAGTAGGCGTCGTCCATCTCGATCCAGCGGAACTCCTGCGAGGCCCACAGGACGATCTCCTCGCCCAGCCGGGACAGGTGCACGCCGATCATCGCCGCGTCGAACAGGAACTCGGCGGCGAAGTCGCGGTCGGCGACGGCGTCCATCGAGTTGGGCGCGGCGGAGTCGAAGCCGAGCTCCCCGGCCACGGCCCGCGGGTCCAGCGGCAGGGAGGACCCGGCCAGGGCTCCGGAGCCGAGCGGGGAGACGGCCGCGCGGCGGTCCCAGTCGCGCAGCCGGTCGATGTCGCGGGCGAAGGCGTGCACGTGCGCCAGGAGCTGGTGGCCGAAGGAGACCGGCTGGGCGTGCTGCAGGTGGGTCATGCCGGGCGCTGCGGTCTCGGCATGTTCCTCGGCCTGGCTCATCAGCGCGGTCTCCAGCTCCACCAGCCGGGAGACGATGTGCCTGACGTGGTCGCGGAGGTAGAGGCGCAGATCGGTGGCGACCTGGTCGTTGCGGCTGCGACCGGCCCTGAGCTTGCCGCCGAGCGTGCCGAGGCGTTCCAGCAGCCCGCGCTCCAGCGCGGTGTGGACGTCCTCGTCGGCGACGGTCGGCCGGAACTCGCCCGCCTTGCAGGCTCGCTCCAGGTCGTCCAGGGCGGCGATCATCCGCGCCAGCTCGTCGTCGGTCAGCAGGTTCGCGCGGTGCAGCACCCGTGCGTGCGCGCGCGAGGCCAGCAGGTCGTACGGTACGAGCCGCCAGTCGAAGTGCACGCTCACCGAGAGCCTGGTCAGCGCGTCGGCCGGACCTCCTTCGAACCGGCCGCCCCACAGCCGCATCGGCTTGCCACCATCAGTCACCGTCGTTCTCCCTCCCCATTCAATTCGCGACCCTAGCCCAATCAGGACAGCCGGGCGTCCCGGGCCGAGGCAATCTTGGAGGGCAGGCTCCACAGCTCGACGAAGCCCCGGGCCAGGGACTGGTCGAAGGTGTCGCCGGTGTCGTAGGTGGCGAGGTTGAAGTCGTACAGCGACGCCTCGGAGCGACGGCCGGTGACCGTGGCCCGGCCGCCGTGCAGGACCATCCTGATCTCGCCGGTGACCTGCTGCTGGGCGTCGGCGATGAAGGCGTCCAGGGCCTTCTTGAGCGGGGAGAACCACAGGCCGTCGTAGACGAGCTCGCCCCAGCGCTGGTCGACCGAGCGCTTGAACCGGGCGAGGTCGCGCTCGACGGTGACGTTCTCCAGCTCCATGTGCGCGGTGATCAGCGTGATGGCGCCCGGCGCCTCGTAGACCTCGCGCGACTTGATGCCCACGAGCCGGTCCTCGACCATGTCGAGGCGGCCGACGCCCTGGGCGCCCGCGCGCCGGTTGAGCTCCTCGATGATCTGGAACGGGGTCAGGTGCCGCCCGTCCAGGGCCACCGGGACGCCCTTGACGAAGCTGATGATGACCTCGTCGGCCTCGCGCGGCTGGGCCGGGTCGGCGGTGTAGGCGTAGACGTCCTCGACGGGGCCGTTCCAGATGTCCTCCAGGAAGCCGGTCTCGACGGCCCTGCCCCAGATGTTCTGGTCGATGGAGTACGGGTTCTTCTTGCTGGTCTCGATCGGGAGGTTCTTCTCCTCGGCGTAGGCGATCGCCTTGTCCCGGGTCCAGGCGTAGTCGCGGGCCGGGGCGATGACCTTGAGCTCGGGGAAGAGCGCGGCCAGGCCGGCCTCGAACCGGACCTGGTCGTTGCCCTTGCCGGTGCAGCCGTGCGAGACGTGGGTGCCGCCGAACTCCTTGGCCGCGGCGGCCAGGTGCTTGACGATCAGCGGGCGCGAGAGCGCGGAGACCAGCGGGTAGCGGTCCATGTAGAGGGCGTTGGCCTGCAGGGCGGGCACGCAGAAGTCGGTGGCGAACTCCTCGCGGGCGTCCACCACGACGGACTCCACGGCGCCGCACTCGATGGCCCGCTTGCGGATGGCCTCCATGTCCTCGCCGCCCTGGCCGACGTCGACGGCCACCGCGATGACCTCGGCGCCGGTCTTCTCGGCGAGGAAGGGAATGGCGACGGAAGTGTCGAGGCCGCCGGAGAAGGCGAGTACGACCCGGTCAGTCATGATTGGTATCTCCAGGTTCTTCGTTCGTCACGGGTGTCAGATGCTGCCAGGGACCGCCCGCCTGAGCGGGCTGAATACGTCGGTCGGCGTGCCTGAGCAGCGCCTCGGCGACCGACGCCCCGCCCGTCGGGTCCCGGCTGATGACGAGGATGGTGTCGTCTCCGGCCACGGTGCCGAGGATGGACTCCCAGTCGGCGTGGTCGATGGCGGAGGCGAGGAACTGCGCGGCCCCGGGGGGCGTGCGGACGATGACCAGGTTGGCGGAGGCCTCGGCGGAGACGAGGAGCTCCTCGGCGAGTCTGCCCAGGCGCGCGGCCGGGGACTCTCCGGTGCCGACCCTGGCGCGCCGTATCCGGTCGCCGCCTTCGCCGGGAAGGGCGTAGACCAGGGAGCCGTCCTCGGCGCGCAGCTTGAGGGCGCCGAGTTCGTCCAGGTCGCGGGACAGGGTGGCCTGGGTGACCTCCACCCCGCTCTCCAGCAGCAGCTTGGCCAGCTCGGGCTGGGACCTGATCGGCTGCCGCTGGAGCAGGTCGGCGATGCGCGCCTGGCGGGCGACCTTGGTCATCGGGATCGTCATGCCGGGCCCCCTCCGCGGGAGGAGGCCGGCGAGCCGGTGCCGTGGCCGGTCGTCGCCGTGACCAGCCAGTGCAACAGGGCCTTCTGGGCGTGCAGCCGGTTCTCCGCCTGGTCCCACACCACGCTCCGCGGCCCGTCGAGGACCTCGGCGGTGATCTCCAGGTCGCGGTAGGCGGGCAGGCAGTGCAGCACGACGGCGCCGGGGGCGGCCCGGCCGACGAGCGCGGCGTTGACCTGGTAGGGCGTCAGGTCGGCGATCCGCTGTTCCCTGCCGTCCTGGCCCATCGAGACCCAGGTGTCGGTGGCGAGCACGTCGGCGTCCGCGGCGGCCTGGGCCGGGTCCGCGAGGACGGTGGCCGACCCGCCGGTCGTCTCGGCGATCTCGGCGGCCCGGCGGACGACCTCCGGGTCGGGCAGGTAGCCCTCGGGGGCGGCGATCCGCACGTGCATGCCGGCCAGCGCCCCGCCGAGCAGGTAGGAGTGGGCCATGTTGTTGGCCCCGTCCCCGAAGTAGGCCAGGGTCAGGCCGGCGGTCGTGCCGAAGTGCTCCCTGACGGTCTGCAGGTCGGCGAGGATCTGGCAGGGGTGGAACTCGTCGGTGAGGGCGTTGACCACCGGTACCGAGGAGGCCGAGGCCATGGCCTCGATCCTGTGCTGGCCGGAGGTGCGCCACACGATGGCGGCGACCTGGCGCTCCAGCACCCGGGCGGTGTCCTCGATCGACTCGCCCCGGCCCATCTGGGAGGAGCCCGCGTCGAGGATCAGCGGGAGGCCGCCGAGCTCGCCGATGCCGACCGCGAACGAGATGCGGGTACGGGTGGAGTGCTTGTCGAACAGGACGGCGACGGTCTGCGGGCCGGCGAAGGGCCGGTGGCCGTGGCGGTCCTTCTTCATCGCCGCGGCCAGGTCGAGGACCTGCTCCTGCTCGGCGGGTGAGAGGTCGTCGTCCCGCAGGAAGTGCCTGACGGGCGCCCGCGGGGCCGGGGGCCGCGTGCCGAGGGGGTCACCGGTCATCGGAGGCTCCGTCCAGGATGGCCGGGAGCGCGGCGGTGAAGGCGGCGACGTCGGCCGAGGTGATCACGAGCGGGGGCGCGATCCGTACCGCGTCGGGCTGGAGGGCGTTGACCAGGAACCCGGCCCGCTGCGCGGCGGCCTGGACGGCGGCCGCGCGGTCGGCGGTCAGCACGATCCCGAGCCACAGGCCCCGGCCGCGGACGCCGGCGAGCAGCGGGTGCTCGACGGCGGCGATGCCGCCGGAGAGTTCGGCGCCGACGGCGCGGACGTGCTCCAGCAGGCCGTCGCGGTCGATGGTGTCGAGCACGGCGAGCGCGGCGGCGGCCGCGACGGGGTTGCCGCCGAAGGTGGAGCCGTGGTCGCCCTTGGCGAAGAGGGTCCCGGCCTCGCCCAGGCCGATACAGGCTCCGATCGGCAGCCCGCCGCCGAGGCCCTTGGCCAGGGTGAGCACGTCGGGCAGGACGCCCTCGTGCTGGTGGGCGAACCAGTGGCCGGTACGGCCGATCGCCGACTGGATCTCGTCGGCGACCAGCAGCGCGCCGGTGGCGTCGCAGACGTCCCTGGCGGCGCGGAGGTACCCCTCGGGCGGGGGCACGACCCCGGCCTCGCCCTGGGTGGGTTCGAGGAAGACCGCGGCGCAGCGGTCGTCGACGGCGCTCTTGAGGGCGTCGGCGTCGCCGTAGGGGACGAACGTGACGTCGATCGGGAACGGGCCGAACTGGTCGCGGATGGAGCGCTTGCCGGTCAGCGAGAGCGCGCCGAGGGTGCGGCCGTGGAAGCCGTTCTCGGCGGCCACGAAGCGGGGGCGGCCGGTGGAGCCGCCGTACTTGAGGGCGAGCTTGAGGGCGGCCTCGTTGGCCTCGGTGCCGGAGTTGGACAGGAAGACCCTGGCCGGGGCGCCGAGCAGGCCGAGCAGGCGCTCGGCGAGCAGCACCTCGGGCTCGTGCAGGAAGAGGTTGCTGGTGTGGGCGAGGGTGGCGACCTGGCGGGAGACGGCCTCCACCAGGGCCGGGTGGGCGTGGCCGAGGGAGCTGACCGCGATGCCGCCGATCATGTCGAGGTACTCGTTGCCGTCGACGTCCCAGACCCTCGTGCCCTCGCCGCGGGCCAGTGCCACCGGGGGCACCCCGTAGTTGGGCATGAAGGCGGCCTCGAAGCGCCTGGCGAGCGCCTGTCCTGCGGGATCGTGCTGCGGGCTCACTGGTCGTTCCCCTTCGGCTGGGCGGCGGCCGTCGGCCGCGCCGTGAGCTGGTCGGGTGCGTGCGGCGTCCCGGGGACGTCCGGCAGCACCATGGTTCCGACGCCCTCGTCGGTGAAGATCTCCAGCAGCACCGAGTGGGGCACCCTGCCGTCGAGCACGTGCGCCCGTGGCACGCCGCCCCGGACGGCGGTCAGGCACGCCTCCATCTTGGGGATCATGCCGCTGGACAGGGAGGGCAGGAGCTTCTCCAGCTCGGTGGCGGAGAGCCGTTCGATGATCTCGTCCTCGCCGGCGTCGGGGCGCCAGTCGCGGTACAGGCCCGCGACGTCGGTCAGGACGATGAGCTTGGACGCCCGCAGCGCCACGGCGAGCGCGGCGGCGGCGGTGTCGGCGTTGACGTTGTAGACGGTGCCGTCGTCGCTGCGCGCCACCGAGGAGATCACCGGGATGCGCCCGTCGTCGAGCAGTGCCCGTACCGCGCCGGCCTCGACGCCGACGATCTCGCCGACCTGGCCGATGTCGACGCCGACACCGTCGACGACGGCGTGCTTGCGCACCGCGGTGAACAGGTGGGCGTCCTCCCCGGACATGCCGATCGCGAACGGCCCGTGCCGGTTGATCAGGCCGACCACGTCGCGGTTGACCTGGCCGACGAGGACCATCCTGACGACCTGCATGGCCTCGGGGGTGGTGACCCGCAGGCCGGCGGTGAAGGTGGACTCGATGCCGAGCCGGTCGAGCTGGGCGTTGATCTGCGGGCCCCCGCCGTGCACGATCACCGGCCGCAGGCCGGCGTAGCGCAGGAAGACGACGTCCTCGGCGAACCGCTCGCGCAGTCCCTCGTCGGTCATCGCGTTGCCGCCGTACTTGATGACGACGGTGGTGCCGTGGAAGGTGGCCAGCCACGGCAGGGCCTCGATCAGCGTGGCGGCCTTGGCCAGGGCCTCGGCGCGCCTCATGAGGAGTACGCCGAGTTCTCGTGGACGTACGCGGCGGTGAGGTCGGTGGCGTGGATCGTCGCGGTGTGCGGACCGGCCGACAGGTCGACGGTGATCGTCACGTCGCGCGGGGTGAGGTCGACCTTGGAGCGGTCGTCGCCCACGGCGCCGCCCCGGCAGATCCAGATGCCGTTGACGGCCACGTTGAGCCGGTCGGGCTCGAAGGCGGCGTCGGTGGTGCCGACGGCCGAGAGCACCCGTCCCCAGTTGGGGTCCTCGCCGTGGATGGCGCACTTGAGGAGGTTGGAGCGGGCGACGGAGCGGCCGACGGTCACGGCGTCGTCCTCGGAGGCGGCGCCGACGACCTCGACGGCGATCGCCTTGGAGGCGCCCTCGGCGTCCAGCAGCAGCTGGCGGACGAGGTCGGCGCAGACGGCCAGCAGGACCTGCTCGAACTCGGCCAGGTCGGGGACGGTGCCGCTGGCGCCGCTGGCCAGCAGGAGCACGGTGTCGTTGGTGGACATGCAGCCGTCGGCGTCGAGCCGGTCGAAGGTGACCCGGGTGACCCTGCGCAGCACCTCGTCGAGGAGCTCGGCGGGCAGGTCGGCGTCGGTCGTGATCACCGACAGCATGGTGGCCAGGCCGGGGGCGAGCATGCCGGCGCCCTTGGCCATGCCGCCGACCATGTAGCCGCCCTCGCCCCTGCGGAAGGAGATCTTCGAGACGGTGTCGGTGGTGCGGATGGCGTCGGCCGCGGCCAGTCCGCCGTCCCGGGCGAGCTGGGAGACCGCGAGGTCGACCCCGGCCAGCAGCGGGTCCATCGGCAGCCGCTCGCCGATCAGGCCGGTGGAGCAGACCGCGACCTCGCCGGCGGAGTCGTCCAGGGCCCGCGCGACCTTCTCGGCGGTGGCGTGGGTGTCCTGGAAGCCGAGCGGGCCGGTGCAGGCGTTGGCGCCGCCGGAGTTGAGGACGACCGCGTGCACCCTGCCTCCGGACAGCACCTGCTGTGACCACAGGACCGGGGCGGCCTTCACGCGGTTGACGGTGAAGACGCCCGCGGCGGCGCGGGAGGGGCCGTCGTTGACGATCAGTGCCAGGTCTCGGGCGCCGCCGGCCTTGATTCCGGCGGCGATGCCCGCGGCCCGGAAGCCGAGGGGTGCGGTCACGCTCATGGGGCGACTCCGTTGAGAGGAAGGCCGAGCTCTTCCGGCAGGCCGAGGGCGAGGTTGGCGCTCTGGATCGCGCCTCCGGCCGTGCCCTTGGTCAGGTTGTCGATGGCGATGACGGTGACGACGCGGCCCGCGCGCTCGTCCAGGGCGACCTGGAGGGCGGCGGTGTTGGCTCCGAGGGTCATGGAGGTCGAGGGCCACCGGCCCTCGGGGAGCAGCCGCAGGAACGGCTCGTCCTTGACGGCGGCCTCGTAGGCCTCGCGCAGCCGGGCGGGGGTCAGGCCGGGCCCGGCGGGCGCGCTGCAGGTGGCGAGGATGCCGCGGCTCATCGGCGCGAGCACCGGGGTGAAGGAGACGGTGACCTTCTCCCCCGTCAGCGAGGAGAGGTTCTGCTCCATCTCGGGGGTGTGGCGGTGGACGCCGCCGACGCCGTACGCGCCGGCCGCCCCCATCACCTCGCTGCCCATCAGGTTCGGCTTGGGCGCCCGTCCGGCCCCGCTGGTGCCGCTGGCGGCGACCACCACCACGTCGGGCTCGACGAGGCCGGCGGCGAAGGCGGGGAACATGGCCAGGGTGACGGCGGTGGGGTAGCAGCCGGGGACGGCGATCCGCCGGGCGGCGCGCAGCTCCTCGCGGCGGCCGGGCAGCTCGGGCAGGCCGTAGGGCCAGGTGCCGGCGTGGGTGCCGCCGTAGAAGTGCTCCCAGGCGGCGGGGTCGGAGAGCCGGAAGTCGGCGCCGCAGTCGACGACCAGGGTGGCGTCGCCGAGCGACTCGGCGACGGCGGCCGAGGCGCCGTGCGGCAGGGCCAGGAAGACCAGGTCGTGGCCGGCGAGGTTGCCGGGGGTGGTCTCCAGCAGGATCCGGTCGGCCAGCGGTGCCAGGTGCGGCTGGTGCTCGCCGAGGGCGGTGCCGGCGCTGGAGGCCGCGGTCAGCGCGCCGATCTCGATGCCGGGGTGGGACAGCAGCAGGCGCAGGAGCTCGCCCCCGGCGTAGCCGCTGGCGCCCGCGATCGCCGCTCTCATCCGTCCCCCCGATGACTGCATGTTCATTCAGTGAACCTCATGACCTTACCGTGAAGATTATGCACGCGACGGGATTTCCATGCAAGTCGATAGGAGTCTCGCGGCGCGGCGAATACGGACAGAAGGGACGGAAAGGGAGTTCTCTCATCGCGACATCGGCCGGCAGGGCATTCGGTCGTGTTTCGGCACTGTTGCACGTACCTACCGGTCGGTATCGTGGCGATCGCCGGTCCCTCCTCTCCCGGGAGTACGAACGTATGAGCATCACCCATGACGACGTCCAGGCACGGCTCACCGCTCCCGGGCAGCTCTTCGAGCTGGAGGAGGTCGCGAGCCACGGCGGGACCGTCAAGACCTGGAAGCACGCGCCCAAGGACTTCCGGGCACTGCTGGAGATCAGCCGGCTCCACGGCGACAAGGTCTTCCTCACCTACGAGGACGAGCACGTCACCTACGAGGAGCACTACCGGCGGGCCTGCACCCTGGCCCGGCGCCTGGCCGACGAGTACGGCGTGGCCAAGGGCGACCGGGTGGCCATCGCCATGCGCAACTACCCCGAGTGGGTGATCTCCTTCTCGGCCGTGCTGGCCGCCGGGGCGATCGCCGTGCCGCTCAACGCCTGGTGGACCCCGCAGGAGCTGGAGTACGGCCTGTCCGACTCCGGGGCCAAGGTGCTGATCGCCGACGGCGAGCGAGCGGCCGGTCTGGCCGGCGTGGCGCCCGCGCTGATCGTGACCCGCGGCGAGGCGCCCGAGGGAGCCCGCTCGTTCGCCGACGTGCTGGGCGAGGTGGCGCCGGACGTCACGCCCCCGCCGGTGGAGCTCTCCCCCGAGGACCCGGCCACGATCTTCTACACCTCGGGCACCACGGGCCGACCCAAGGGCGCCCTCGGCAGCCACCGCAACCTCGGCCAGGCCCCCATGACCGTCGCCTACGGGATGTACCGCGTCATGCTCAGGTCGGGCGCGGACCCGGGCGCGGCGGCGGGCCAGCGCCGCGTCACCCTGCTGACCGTGCCGCTGTTCCACGTCACCGGCTGCTTCGCGGTGATGACCACCACCATGTTCACCGGGGGCGGCCTGGTCCTGATGTACAAGTGGGACCCGGGCCGCGCGCTGGAGCTGATCGAGCGCGAGCGGATCACCGGCCTCACCGGCGTGCCGACCAACGTGTGGCAGCTGCTCTCCCACCCCGACCTGGAGAAGTACGACATCTCCAGCCTCAGCGCCCTCGGCTACGGCGGCGCCCCCGCCCCGCCGAAGCTGCTGGAGCGCATCACCGAGCAGCTGCCCAGCCGCGCCCCCTCCAACGGGTACGGCATGACCGAGACCACCGCGCTCGCCATCAGCAACGCCGGCGCGGACTACCTGGCCAAGCCCGACAGCATCGGCCTGCCGATGGCCGTGGTCGAGGTGAAGATCGCCGATCCGCTCCGCGCCGAGCTGCCGCCCGGCGCGGTCGGCGAGCTCTGCATGCGCGGCCCCAATGTCATCCTGGGCTACTGGAACCGCCCCGAGGCCACCGCGGAGACCTTCGTCGACGGCTGGCTGCACACCGGCGATCTGGCCAGGATGGACGAGGAGGGCTTCGTCTTCATCGTGGACCGGGCCAAGGACATGGTCATCCGCGGCGGCGAGAACGTCTACTGCGCCGAGGTGGAGGCCGCCCTGTTCGAGCATCCCGCGGTACAGGACGCCGCGGTGATCGGCATCCCCCACGAGGAGCTGGGCGAGGAGGTCGGCGCGGTGGTGCGGCTGTCGTCGCCGGTGCCGGCCGAGGAGCTGCAGGCGTTCCTGCGCGAGCGGATCGCGCCGTTCAAGGTGCCGGTCACGTTCTGGACGCGCGAGACCGAACTGCCCCGCAACCCCGGGGGCAAGATCCTCAAGACCAGCCTGCGCAGGGAGGTGCTGGGAACCTGAGCGGGACCCGGCCGTGAGCAGGCCGTAAATCGATTGCCTTCGGATCGTCCAGCGTCGAGACTGGCTGTCCGTGTCGGAAAATCCTGATCGGTCGATGAGAACGCTCCTGCGCCGGCTGTCGATGGACCTCAGCCCGCTGCGCGACTCCCGCGACTTCCGGCTGCTCTTCGGATCCGGCGTGATCACGATGTTCGGGACCTTCCTGACCCTGGTCGCGGTCCCGCTGCAGATGAAGGAGCTCACCGGCTCCTACCTCGCGGTCGGCCTGGTCAGCGTGGCCGAGTTCGTCCCGATGGTGGTCTGCGGCCTGTGGGGCGGGGCGATCGCCGACGCGCTCGACCGGCGCAAGATCATCATCTACACCGAGGTGGGACTCTGCCTCACGGTCCTCGTCCTCACCGTCAACGCGCTGCTGCCCGATCCGCAGGTCTGGGTGCTGTACGTGGTGGGCGCCCTGTCCGCGGGGCTGGGCAGCCTGCAGCGGCCCAGCCTGGAGTCGCTGCTGCCGCGCGTGGTCAGGCACGACCAGCTGACCGCGGCGGCCGCCCTGTCGGCCTTCCGGTGGAACCTGGGCGCCATCGTCGCCCCGGCCCTCAGCGGCCTCATCGCGTCCTGGTTCGGCGTCGCGGTGGCGTACGGGATCAACGTGGTGACCTTCCTGGCGTCCCTGGTCCTGCTCTGGGCGGTACGGGCCCAGCCCCGGTCCGAACAGGCTCCCCCGGCGTCGCTGAGCGCGCTGGTGGACGGGGTCCGCTACGCGGTGCGCCGCCCCGACCTGATGGGCACCTACCTGGTCGACATCGCCGCGATGATCTTCGCCTTCTCCACCGCGCTCTACCCGTTCCTCGCCGACGAGGTCGGCGCCCCCAACGCGCTGGGGCTCTTCTTCTCCGCCTCGGCCGTCGGCTCGCTGATCGCCTCGGTGACCTCCGGCTGGACCCGGCACGTGCACCGGCACGGCCTCGGCGTGATCATCGCGGCGGCCGTGTGGGGGGTCGCGGTGGCGCTGGCGGCGCTGATGCCGACCGTCTGGGGCATCTTCGCCTTCCTGGCGCTGGCCGGGGCCGCCGACATGATCAGCGGTGTGTTCCGCTCCACCATCTGGAACCAGACCATCCCCGACGAGTTCCGCGGCCGCCTGGCCGGCATCGAGCTGCTCTCCTACATGAGCGGCCCGATGCTCGGCAACGCCAGGGCGGGCCTGATGGCCAACCTGGGCGGGACCCGTTTCTCGCTGGGCGTCGGCGGCCTGCTCTGCGTGGGGGCGGTGGCCGCGATGGCCGCGCTGCTCCCCGCCTTCCGCCGCTACGACGCCCGCACCGACGAGTACGCGCTCAGGGAACGCGCCCGTCGCGAGAAGACCGCTCCCGCCTGACCCGCCTGACTCATCCGGTCTCGCGCCAGCCCTCGTACTCCTCGGCCAGCGCGTCCAGGCGGGTCACGCCCTCCGGCGGCAGTGTCCCGGAGGGGTCCTCGACCACCACGAGCCACTGGGCGTCCTCGGCGTCGTCCTCGCCCGCGAGGGTCTCCCTGACCACCGCGGGCACGCCCAGCGCCGGGAACTCCCCGGCCACGACCTCGGCGACCTCCTCGGCGTCGTCGCGCCCGGCGAACACCAGCAGGTGCCTCATCGTCCCCTCCCTGGTCCTTCGCGGGGCGGGAACGGCTTCCCGCCCCGGGTGAGCGGCCCGCGGGTACGTCGTCGTCGCCTCCCGGGGAAGGCCCACCGGGAACGCGGGACCCCGGCCGGAAGGAACGGGTCCCGGTGAGGACCGCGAGGGGCCCGGGGCATGCGCCCCGGGCCCCGGTGAACCCGTGAACCCGTGAACCCGTGAACCGGTCAGGCGCCGCGCATCCGGGCGCCGGTGCGCTCGGCGGCCAGGGCCACGGCCGCGTCCCGGGCCGCGGTGGTCTCCTCCACCGTGAGCGTCCGGTCCGGTGCCCGGAAGCGCAGGGCGTAGGCCAGCGAGGTACGGCCCTCACCGATCTGGGCCCCGGTGTAGACGTCGAACAGCCGGATCGACTCCAGCAGCTCGCCCGCGCCCTCGCGCAGCGCCGCCTCCACCGCGGCCACCGGCGTCGTCGCCTCCACCACGAGCGCGACGTCCTGGCTCGCGACGGGGTAGCCCGAGATGGACGGCGCCTGCGGTGGGCCGGCCATCAGCGGCTCCAGCCGGGTCAGCTCCAGCTCCATCGCGCAGGTGCGCGGGGGCAGGCCGTAGGCCTCGACCACGCGCGGGTGCAGCTCGCCGGCGTGGCCGACGAGCACGTCGCCGGCGTACAGCGCGGCGCAGCGGCCCGGGTGCCAGGGCTCGTGGCGGTCCGCGCGGACCTCCAGGGTGACGCCCGCCTCGGCGGCCACCAGGCGGGCGGCCTCCACGGCGTCCGCCCAGTCGGCCGGCCGTCCCCTGCCCCACCAGCCGGACGGTTCGAACTCCCCGGCCAGCACGACCCCGACCCGGAGCGGCTGGGCCGGCAGCGCCGACTCGATCGAGGCCAGCTCCTCGGGGGTCGGCCTGCGGTCGACGCCCAGCACCGGGGCGGTCGCGGGCGCGTCCGGGGAGGGCCGGTAGACCAGCCCCATCTCGAAGATCGCCACGTCGCCCGCGCCCCGGCCCACGTTGCGCACCAGCGTCTTGAGCAGGCCGGGCAGCAGGGTGGTGCGCATCAGCGGCTCGTCCTCGCTGAGCGGGTTGGCCAGCCGTACGGCCGCCCGCCGCGCGTCGCCGGCGGGCAGCTGCAGGCCGTCGAAGTCGCGCTCCCCGTTGAACGGGTAGGCGAGGGTCTCGACGTAGCCCGCGGCGGCCAGCGCGCGGCCCACCCGGCGGCGCAGGCGCTGGCTCTCGGTGAGGCCGGCGCCCGCCGGGGCGGTGGGCAGGATCGAGGGCAGGTTCTCGTAGCCCTCCAGCCGGATGACCTCCTCGGCGAGGTCGTTCGGGTCGGTCAGGTCGGGCCGCCACGAGGGCGGGGTGACCAGCAGCATGTCGTCACCGGTGACCGCGAGCTTGGCGGCGATCCCCCCGGTGGCGGCGTCGCCGGTGGCCGCGGTGCCGGCGGCCGGCCCCTCACCCGGGGTGCCCTGCACGGAGCCGTCCGGGGACGGGGCCCCGGCGAGGCTCTCGACCGCGCAGCCGACCTGCTCCAGCCTGCGGATCACGGTCTCGCGGTCGTAGACGATGCCCGCGACCCTGCCCGGGTAGCCGCTCGGGACGGCGATACGGACCGGTTCGACGTCCACCTCGGCGTGGGTGACGCCCGGCTCGATCGTGCCGCCGCCGAGCTCGGCCAGCAACCGGGCCGCGCGCCAGGACGCCTGCAGCGGGAGCTCCCGGTCGACGCCCCGCTCGAAGCGCTTGGAGGCCTCGCTGACCAGGTTGTGCCGGCGCGACATGCGCGCGACGCCGCTGGGCGAGAAGTGGGCGGCCTCGATCACGACGTCGGTGGAGGCGTCGGAGATCTCGGTGTTCAGGCCGCCCATGGTGCCGGCCATCGAGATCGCGCCGGAGGCGTCGGTGATCAGGACGTCCTCGGGGTGGAGCGCGCGGGTCACGTGGTCGAGCGTCTCCAGCGTCTCGCCGGGCTCGGCCCTGCGCACCACGATCTCGCCGGTCAGCCGGGCCGCGTCGAAGGCGTGCAGCGGCTGGCCGAGCTCCAGCATGACGTAGTTGGTGACGTCGACCGCGAGCGAGACCGGGCGCACGCCCGCGCGGACCAGCCGGGCGCGCAGCCACAGCGGACTCGGCGCCGACGGGTCGAACCCGCGGATCCGCCGGAGCACGAACCGGTCGCAGGCCGAGGGGTCGGCGATCGAGGCCGGGTAGGAGGTGCCCGAGGGCACCCCGCCCTGCTCCGGCGGGGAGACGTCGGCCGGGTCGGCGAACGCCGAGCCGAAGGCGGTGGCGGCCTCCCGGGCGACGCCCCGGACGGAGAGGGCGTAGCCGATGTCGGGGGTGATCTCCAGCTCGATCACGTCGTCGCGCAGGCCGAGCAGCTCGACCACGTCGGCGCCGATCGGGGTGCCCTCGGGCAGCACGAGGATGCCGGGCGAGGACTCGGCCACGCCGAGCTCGGACTCCGAGCAGATCATGCCGTCCGACAGCCGCCCGTACGTCTTGCGCGAGGCGATCTCGAAGCCGCCGGGCAGCACGGCGCCGGGCAGCGCGACCGGGACGCGGTCACCGGCCGAGAAGTTCGTGGCACCGCAGACGATCTCGCGGGGGGCGGCCTCGCCCACCTCGACCCGGCAGTGGCGGATGGGCTTCTTGAAGCCCTCGAGCGTCTCGATGGAGACGACCTCGCCCACGACGACGTTCTTGATGTCGTGGCCGTAGGAGACGACCGACTCGAGCTTGAGCCCGGCCGCGGTGAGCTTCTCGGCGATCTCGTGCGCCGTGACGGCGGGCAGATCGACGTACTCCCGCAGCCATGAGATCGGGACCTTCATCAGATCTCCATTCCGAAGGGGAGCGTGAAGCGGACGTCTCCCTCGACCATGTCGCGCATGTCCTCGGCGTTGTGGCGGAACATCAGGGTGCGCTCGACGCCCATGCCGAAGGCGAAGCCGCTGTAGCGGGCCGGGTCGACGCCGCAGGCGATGAGCACCCGCGGGTTGACCATGCCGCAGCCGCCCCACTCGATCCACCCCTCCGATCGGCAGGTGCGGCAGGGCGGGTTGCCGGGCGTCGCCGAGGCGCCGCGGCAGACGAAGCAGCGCAGGTCCATCTCGGCGGAGGGCTCGGTGAACGGGAAGTAGTTGGGCCGGAACCGGGTGGTGATGCCCTCGCCGAACATGACCTCGGCGAACCGGTCCAGGGTGCCCTTGAGGTGGGCCATGGTCAGGCCCTCGTCGATCGCCAGCCCCTCGATCTGGTGGAAGACCGGGGTGTGGGTGGCGTCGAGCTCGTCGGTGCGGAACACCTTGCCGGGCGAGATCACGTAGACCGGGAGCGGCCTGCCGAGCAACGCCCTGATTTGGACCGGGGAGGTCTGGGTGCGCAGCACCTTGCCGGAGTCGACGGACTCCACGAAGAAGGTGTCGTGCTCGGAGCGGGCGGGGTGGTCGGCGGAGATGTTGAGGGCGTCGAAGTTGAACCACTCCCCCTCCAGCTCGGGACCCTCGGCCACCTCGTAGCCCATCGCGACGAAGGTGTCGGCGATGCGCTCCTGCAGGGTGGTCAGCGGGTGCCTGGCGCCCCGGGAGGCGCGGCCGGTGGGCAGCGTGACGTCGACGGTCTCCTCGACGAGGACCCGCTCGTCGCGTTCGGCCTCCAGCTCGGCCTGCCGCCGCGCCAGGGCCTCGGCGACGGCCTTGCGGGCGCCGCCGATGCGCTTGCCCGCCTCGGCGCGGGCCGCCGGGGGCAGGACGCCGATCTCGCGGTTGGCCAGGGCGATCGGCGAGCGGTCGCCGGCGTGCGCGAGGCGCACCCGCTTCAGTTCTTCGAGGTCACGCGCGGCCTTGACGGCCTCCAGCGCGTCGGCCTGCATGCGCGCCATCTCGTCGGCGTGCAGCGGGGTCACCTCGACCGGGTCGTAGTTTGACACAAGAGGGCTCCGAATCCAGGGCTTGAGCGGCCATGAGTCTAGTCGGGTGAGCCCACCGGGCCGACATCCGCGCTCAGGCGAAGTCCGGGGTGCCGGTGGGCACCATAAATCGGAACTCGGCTCCGCCGTCCGGCCCGCGCTGCACGGAGATGGTGCCGCCGTGCGCCTCGATCAGCCCCTTGACGATGAACAGGCCGAGCCCGGTGCCGCCGCGGCGGCGGGCGTTGCCCCGCCAGAACTGCCGGAAGACGCGCGTGACCAGCTCGGGCGGGATGCCCTCTCCCTGGTCACGGACGGACACGGCCACTCCCCACTCGCTTGGTTCGACCACTATTGTCACCGTACCGCGCCCGTGACGCACCGCGTTTTCCATCAGGTTGGCGAGCACCTGATCGATCTTGTCCTGGTCGAGCCAGGTCTCGGGCAGCTCGCCGCGCACGTCGAGCACGAAGCGGTCCCCGGGCTCGCCCGCGGCCACCCGGCCCGCGATGATCCGGGAGATCCTGGCCGGGATGTCGACCACCTGGCGGTGGATCTCCAGCCGTCCCGACTCGATGCGCGAGACGTCCAGCAGCTCGGTGATCAGCCGGGTCACCCGGTCGGCGTCGGCGTTCACCGTCTCCAGCATGACCAGCTTCTGGTCGTCGGTGAAGCGGGTCCACTTGGCCAGCAGGGTCGCGGTGAACCCCTTGACGCTGGTCAGCGGGGAGCGCAGCTCGTGGGCGACGGTGGAGACCAGGTCGGCGCGGCTGCGTTCCAGGCGGGCTCGGGCCCCGGCGTCGCGGAGCGTGATGACGACCCGGACGACCCTGCCGCCCCGCGCGGGTTCGCGCACCAGGCGGGCGGCCACCAGCATCTCCTGCCCGCCCGGGGTGCGCAGCGGCAGCTCGGGCTGGCGGGAGCGGGTGGGCAGGCCGCCGTAGGTGTCGAGCCACTTCCACCAGTCGCGCCCGTCCTGGTCGCGGAAGGAGAAGACGTCGCGCAGGTGGCGTCCGGTGGCCCGCTCGCGGGTGACCCCGGTGAGGCGGGTCGCGGCCCGGTTGACGGTGAGCACGTGGCCGTCCCCGTCGGCCACCACGAGACCGTCGGGGAGCTCGTCAGCGTCGATCATGGGAACGGGATCGGCGCTCCGCCCACCGGTGTGTTCGCCGTGCACGACCCCGCCTCCTCGACGCTACATGGCCGACAATAGCGGGTTTCCCGTACCACCGGTCAGCCCGCGGGCGCCGGTCGCCGGACGCTGGCGGGAGCGGTGCGCTGAGATCGGGCAGATGCGTACAGACAGACCGCGGCGGCGGTCGCCAGGTTCAGGCTCTCGGCCCGCCCGTGGATCGGCACCCTGACGACCTCGTCGGCCAGGGCCAGAATGTCCTCGGGCAGCCCCCACGCCTCGTTGCCGAAGATCCAGGCCGTCGGGCCGGACAGGTCCACGTCGTCCAGGGTGAGCTCGCCCGCGCCGTCGGCGGCCAGCACGCGCAACCCGGAGTCCTTGAGGTGCCGTGCCACCTGCCCGGCCCCGGCGCCGGTGGTGACCGGCAGGTGGAACAGGCTGCCCGCGCTGGCCCGTACGCACTTGCCGTTGTAGGGGTCGACCGAGGCGTCGGTGAAGACGACCGCGTCGGCGCCCGCGGCGTCGGCGGTGCGCAGCACGGTGCCGGCGTTCCCGGGGTCGCGCACGTGGGCGAGCACGGCCACCAGCGCGGAGCCGGGCGTCACCGCGGTCTCCAGGGGCACGTGCACGAAGCGGCACACGGCCAGCAGGCCCTGCGGGGTGACGGTCTGGGCCAGCTCGGCCATGACCTCGCCGCTGGCCCGCAGCAGCGGCACCCCGGCCGCGGTGGCGGCGGCGACCAGGTCGGCGTGGCGCGCCTCGGCCTCGGCGGTGGCGAACAGCTCCACCACCACGCCGTCCAGCGCCAGCGCCTCGCGGACCGCCTGCGGCCCCTCGGCCAGGAAGGAACGGTCGCGGTCCCGGAAGGCCCGCTTGGTCAGCCTCCGCGCGGCCTTGACCCGCGGTGACTTGATGTTGGTCAGCTCAGACCCGGCCATGCCCGTCCCCCAAGAATGCGAACGCGGCCCGCAGCAGTGAAGCTGCGGGCCGCATCGTCGTCAGTGCCCTGCTCGACCGGCTGGCTCAGCCGGCGACCGGCGCGTTCACGTCGGCCGGGAGCGCCTTCTTGGCGGCCTCGACCAGCGTCGCGAACGTGGCGGCGTCGTTGACCGCGAGGTCGGCGAGGATCTTGCGGTCGACCTCGATGGAGGCGAGCCGCAGGCCCTGGATGAGCCTGTTGTAGGTGATGCCGTTCTGGCGGGCGGCGGCGTTGATCCGCTGGATCCAGAGACGACGGAAGGTGCCCTTGCGGTCCTTGCGGTCGCGGTAGGCGTACGTCATCGAGTGGAGCATCTGCTCCTTGGCCTTGCGGTACAGCCTGGAACGCTGACCCCGGTAGCCCTTCGCCCGCTCGAGAACGACCTTGCGCTTCTTCTTGGCGTTGATCGCCCGCTTCACGCGTGCCATGTGTATCTATCTCCCCGGGGGCGGTTACTTAGCGAGCAGCTTCTTGATCTTCTTGGAGTCGGCGTCGGAGAGCACGACCTCGGGCTTGAGACGACGCGTCAACGTGGACGGCTTGTGCTCGTTGTAGTGCGCGCGGTTGGCGCGACGACGCACGAGCTTGCCGGAACCCGTGAGCCTGAACCGCTTCTTCGCACCGCTGTGCGTCTTCATCTTCGGCATTTCGGCCGTCTCTCCCTCGATCGCGCCGATGTCCCGGGCCGGTAACCCGAGTCAAGGGCATGCCTGACTGCGAGACCGGACCCGGTCTCGGCTTGATCTCGCGACTACCTGAAAATCCAGGCTATGCGAGTTACTCCTGCGGGGCCGCCACCGCTCCGCCGACGGAGACCGGGCTGCCGGCGTCGTCGGCGTTGCCGCCGTCGCCGGCCTGCGTCTCGTCCGCGGACCGGGACGCGTCACCGGAGGCGTCCTCGTCATGCCGCGCCTTGGCCGCCGCCTTCTCGGCCTTGGCCTCTGCCTTCTTCTTGTGCGGGCCGATCACCATGATCATGTTACGGCCGTCCTGCTTGGGCTGGGACTCGACGAAGCCGAGCTCCGTCACGTCCTCGGCCAGCCGCTGCAGGAGCCGGAAGCCCAGCTCGGGCCGGGACTGCTCCCGGCCGCGGAACATGATGGTGACCTTGACCTTGTCCCCGGCCTTGAGGAACCGCACCACGTGACCCTTCTTGGTCTCGTAGTCGTGCGGGTCGATCTTCGGCCGGAGCTTGATCTCCTTGATGATGGTGTACGCCTGGTTGCGGCGCGCCTCACGTGCCTTCATCGCGGACTCGTACTTGAACTTGCCGTAGTCCATGAGCTTGCACACTGGCGGGCGAGCCGTTGCCGCGACCTCGACCAGGTCGAGGTCGGCTTCTTGAGCCAGCTTCAAGGCATCGCCGATGGAGACGATGCCCACCTGTTCGCCGTTCGGGCCGACGAGGCGGACCTCGGGCACACGAATGCGGTCGTTGATGCGGGGCTCGGCGCTGATGGGGCCTCCTAGGTTGCGATCCGCGACCTCCCGGCAGGAGGCCGCAACATGCTCGATCGTGCCGGGAGGTCGCGGACGCGCACCCTTTGCCGAGGGTGTCGAACGCAAGATGCCCCGCACGTCACGCATGCGGGGTCACATGAACCGAGGGCTTCACGCCGTAAGCTCTCCGGGAGTCACCCGGTGTGATCCTGACCTGTCAGCCTTGCGGCCGACGAGGTGGGAGGGCGACCTCCGCTTGCGCGTCCAGCAGGCACGCCGGACCGATCGAGTCGTTACTCTACCACAACCGCGTGCTCACTCAGAATCATCCCGCTCCACGCCGCGACGTCCGCTTCTCCGTGACCTCGGGAGACCCGAAGACCCGAAGACCCGGAGACGCCGGCGGGCCCGGTCACTCGGCCGGGGCGGCGCGCCTGACGATCTCGGCCTTGCCCGCCTCGCGCATGGCCTCCACCGGCACGTCCGCGCGGCCGGTCATCAGCTCGACCTGCCGGACCGCCTGGTGCAGGAGCATCGGGAACCCGCCGACGACGCTCCCGCCCCGGCCGGCCACGGCCGCCGCCAGCCGGGTGGGCCAGGGGGCGTAGACCACGTCGAACAGGGCGGGCACCCGCTCCAGCGTGCCGGCCAGGTCGTCGGCGGCGCCGGAGGGCAGGGTCGAGACGACCAGGTCGACCTCCAGCGCCGCCTCGAGTTTGTCGAAGGACTGCACGGTCAGGTTCACGCCCAGCCGCTCGGCCGCCTCGGCGGTCGTGGAGGCCCTGCCCGGGTCGCGGACCACGAGGGTGGCCTCCCCCAGGCCGAGGCGGCGAAGGGCCGCCAGGGCCGAGGAGGCGGTCGCGCCGCCGCCCAGGACGGTCGCCGCGCGGGGCGCGGTCACCCCGGCCTCGGCCAGCGCCTCGACGATGCCGTACACGTCGGTGTTGTCGCCGTGGCGCCCGTCCTCGGACAGGATCACGGTGTTGGCCGCGCCCACCTGGAGGGCGAGCTCGGAGACGGTGTCGAGCAGCGGCAGCACGGCCCGCTTGAGCGGCATGGTCAGCGACAGCCCGCGCCAGGTGCCGTCCAACCCGGCGATCAGGCCGGGCAGGGCGGCCTCGTCGCACTCGATCGCCTCGTAGTGCCAGTCGTGCAGGCCCATGCCACGGTGGGCCGCGCGGTGCAGGTACGGGGAGAGCGAGTGGACGATCGGGGATCCGAGCACCGCCGCCTTCAGCACCCGTTCACCTTGTTCCGCTCGTACTCGGCCTTGAGCGCCAGGAAGTCCGACTCCAGCGAGGCGAACTTGGTGATGCGCTTGCCCGGACAGGTGGTGACGAACCACACCCAGTCGCCCTTGGTGGGGTTGAGCGCCGCCTGGATGGCGTCGTCGCCGGGGTTGGCGATCGGGCCGGGGGGCAGCCCCTCGAACCTGTAGGTGTTGTAGGGCGAGGTGCTCTCCAGGTCCCTGCCGGAGGACTCGATGCCGTACTTGTTGAGCCCGTACATCACCGTGCTGTCCATCTCCAGCTTGCGGCGGGGCGTGCCGTCGAGGCGGTTGTAGATGACGCGGGCCACCTTGCCCATGTCCTCCTGGGTGCCGGACTCGGCCTGCACGATGCTGGCGATCGTCATGATCTCGTGCGGGGTGTGACCGAGCTCCCTGGCCTTGGACTGCAGGTCGTCCTTGTCGGCGGTCTGGTTGAAGCGGTCGACCATCGCGGTCAGGATCTCCGAGGCCGTCATCTTCGGCCTGATCTCGTAGGTGGCCGGGAAGGCGTAGCCCTCCAGCCTGCCCCTGGCGTACGCCGGCAGGCCGAGCTCCTCGCCGTTCTTGGCCGCCTGCTGGAACTCCCTGAGCGGTTTACCGGTCTGCTTGGACAGCTGCTTGAGGGTGTCGGCCAGGCGCAGCCCCTCCTTGAGGGTGACCCGCTCCAGCAGCCGCTTGCCCGGGTCGAGCAGCTTCACGGCCTCGGCGGCCGACATCTGCTTGCGCATGGTGTACTCACCGGGCTGCAGCGAGGAGCTCTTGCCCGCCTGGCCGACGGCGTCGACGAAGGCCCTGGCGCTCTTCACCACACCCTGGTCCTGCAGGGTCTGCGCGATCTGGGAGGCGCTCTGGCCGTCCTTGATCTCCACGACGATCTCACCGGAGCCCTTGCCGGTGTAGTCGTCGGGGGTCATCACGTCGCGCACCCAGGTGTAGCCGTAGAAACCCGCGGCGCCGATCCCTCCCAGCAGCACGATGATCGCCAGCATCGGGGCGAGGAACCGGCCCCGGCTGCGGCGGCGCCTGCGCCGGCGTCCCCGCCGCTCGCCGGGCTCGCGGCCCGAGGACGCGCGGGAGCCGCGGCGCGACCGACCTTCGTCGTCGGAGCCGACCAGGAAGTCCATATCGAGATCGTTCATAGAGACGCTGGCCAATCTCCCGCTGAGGACGGCATGGCGTCAAGTGAGTCCGCCAAACCGGAGAGGGGCATCCTGCCGGACGTCCCGCCGCTGCGGGAACCGCCGTCCGGTCCGGGGACGCGGGACGCCGCTCGCCGCGGAACGGGGGGTGTTCCGCCGGGCATCAACGCTTCCCGAGGTATCTGTTCAGCTGTTCCCGGTATCTCACAAACTCACTCTCTTTGTCAGTGAATTTCGTGATTCTATGCTCCGGATTGGTGGTCACAAACCAGAACCAATCACCTTGATCTGGCTGGAGAGCCGCGATCAATGCCTTCTCCCCGGGGTTGGCGATGGGCCCGGGCGGCAGGCCGGGACGGAGATAGGTGTTGTACGGCGACCTCATCTCGGTGTCCTTCTGGGACACCTCCAGGGTCCTGCGCCGCTGCGCGTACAGCACCGTGGTGTCCAGCTGGAGGGGCGTCCCGGCCCTGATCCGGTTGTAGATCACTCTAGCGATCTTCGGGTAGTCCGGGTCCCGGCCCCCCTCGGCCTGGACGATGCTGGCCACGGTGACCGCCTGCAGCGGCGTCAGCCGCCTCCGCTCGGCCCGGTCCTCCAGGTCGATGGCCTCGGCGACCTGTTTGTAACGTTCCACCATCGCGGCGAGCAGCTCGGGCGCGGTGGTCCCGGCCTCGATCTCGTAGGTGGCCGGGAACAGGAAGCCCTCCGCGCTCCCGGCGTACCGGGGAAGGTCCAGCGCCTGCTCGTCGGCGGCGGCCCTGACCAGGTCGGCGCGGCGCAGGTCGGTGTCCTCGGCGAGCCGGTCGAGCAGCTCGGGCAGGCGCAGCCCCTCGGGGATCGTGACGGTGCGCACCATGCGCGACCCGGGCGCGGCCAGCAGGTCGAGCGCGGCCGCCGCCTCCATGCCCCTGCGCATCCTGAAGCGGCCCGGGTGCAGTGTGTCGGTCCTGTCCTGCTCCTCGGCCCGCCTGACGAACGCCCTGGCGCTCGCCACCACCCCGGCGTCGGCCAGCGTCCGCCCGATCTCGGCGGCGCTCGCGCCCCGGGGGATCTCCACCACGACCTGGCCGGACCCCTGTCCCTCGAAGTCGGCGGGCGCCAGGTAGGGCCGGACCACGATGAGCCCGGCGGCCCCCGCGGCGACCACGAGCGCGCCCGCCCCGGCCAGCAGCGGCCACATCGGCCGCGGGCCGCTCATCGGACGGCTCCGCCGGCCGATCCGCGACCGGACGTCTCACCGGCCCCGCTCCCGGGGCCGCCCATGACGTCCCGGTCCCCCGGACCGGCGGCGCTCTCCTGCCCGGCGCCGCGGGCCGCCCCGCCGCGTGGCGTCCCGTCGCGTGGCGGCGTCACGGGGGCGCCGGGGGGCCTGCCGGTGGCGCGCTCGGCGTCCAGCGCCGCCTGGAGCAGGACGATCGCGGCGGCCTGGTCCACCACCGCGCGCTGGTTCTTCGCCCGCACCCCGCTGGCCCGCAGGCCCTGCTGGGCGGTGACCGTGGTCAGCCGCTCGTCGAACAGCCGGACCGGGACCGGGGCCAGCCGCGCCGCGATCCTGCCCGCGAAGTCGCGGGCCGCCTCGGCGGCCGGCCCCTCCCGCCCGGAGAGCGAGGTCGGCAGGCCGACCACCACCTCGACGATCTCGTACTCGGCCGCGATCTCCGCGAGCCGGTCGAGGTCGCCCCGGCCGCGCCGGACGGTCTCCACCGGCGTGGCCAGCACCCCCGAGGGGTCGCTGCGCGCCACGCCGATACGGACCGAGCCGACGTCGACCCCGAGCCGAACGCCGTTCCTCATCATCGTCTCCACCCTCCTGCCGGATGCGGCGTGAGGGTGTCGTACCCCGTCAGGAGAGCGTCTGCGCGATCGTCCGCTCGACGGCGGCGAGTGCCTCGCCGATCTCCTCGGGGCGGACCCCGCCGCCCTGTGCGACGTCGTCCTTGCCGCCACCACCACCTCCGAGCGCCTTCGCGGCGACGCCGACCAGCAGGCCCGCCTTCAGCCCTCGGTCGCGTCCCGCCTCGTTCACCGCGGCGATGACGACCGGCCGGTCGCCGGGGACACCGGCGATCACGACGACCGCGGCGCGGTCGCCCGGCAACCGGCCGCGTACGTCCAGGGCGAGCTTACGCAGATCGTCCGGAGAAGTGCCATCAGGCGCGCGGTGGGTGACGACGGCTGCTCCGTGCAGATCACGGGCACTTTCCGCCATCTGTCCCGCTCCGGCGAGCGCCTGGGCCGAGCGCAGACCGGCCAGTTCCTTCTCCGCCGAGCGCAGCCGGGTCACGATGCCCTCGATGCGCTCGGGCAGTTCCTCCCTGCGGGCCTTGAGCTGCTCCGACAGCTGGGCGACCAGCACGCTCTCCTTGGCGAGGAAGCGGAAGGCGTCCAGCCCGACCAGGGCCTCCACGCGGCGCACGCCCGCGCCGATCGAGGCCTCGCCCAGCACCTTGACCAGGCCCAGCTGCCCGGAGCTGGCCACGTGGGTGCCGCCGCACAGCTCGCGGGAGTACTCGCCGACCTCGACGATGCGGACGGTGTCGCCGTACTTCTCGCCGAACAGGGCCAGGGCGCCCATCGCACGCGCCTCCGCCTGGGAGGTGTGGAAGGCGTTGACCTTGAGGTCGTTGATCAGCACGGCGTTGACCTCGTCCTCGACGTCGCGCAGCACGCTGGGCGGCACCGCGCCCGCGGCGGTGAAGTCGAAGCGGAAGCGGCCCGGCGAGTTCTCCGAACCGGCCTGCGCGGCGGTCTCGCCCAGCGCGTTGCGGAAGCCGCGGTGCACCAGGTGGGTGGCGGTGTGGCTGCGGGAGATCGCCCGGCGCCGCTCGACGTCGATCTCGGCCTGGGCCTGGTCGCCCACGCGGATCTCGCCGGAGCGGACCTTGCCGCGGTGCACGACGACCCCGGGGACCGGGGACTGCACGTCCACGATCTCCACCTCGGCGCCGCCGGTGCGGATCACGCCCTGGTCGGGGAGCTGGCCGCCGCCCTCGGCGTAGAACGGGGTGCGGCCCAGCACCACCTCGACCGACGTGCCCGCGCCCGCGGCGGGCACCGAGGCGCCGTCCACCAGCAGGCCGATGACCTCGGCCTCGGCGGTCACCTGGTCGTAGCCCAGGAACTCCACCTTGCCGGTCTTCTCCAGGATCGTCCCGAAGATGGAGATGTCGGCGTTGCCGGTCTTCTTGGCGGCGGCGTCGGCCTTGGCCCGGTCGCGCTGCTCCTTCATCAACCGGCGGAAGCCCTCCTCGTCGACCTGCAGCCCTTGCTCGGAGGCCATCTCCAGGGTCAGGTCGATCGGGAAGCCGTAGGTGTCGTGGAGCTGGAAGGCCTGGTCGGCGGCGATCGCGGCGCGGCCCTTGCGCTTGGTCTCCTCGGCGGCCACGTCGAAGATCGCGGTTCCGGTGCGCAGGGTGCCCAGGAAGGAGGCCTCCTCGGCGTCGATGACGCCGTGGATCTGCGGGGCGTCGGCCTTGAGCTCGGCGTACTGCTCGCCCATCACCTCGACGGTCACCGCGGTGAGCTCGTGCATGTAGCGCTCCTCGCCCGCGCCGAGCAGGCGCAGGTTGCGGATGGCGCGGCGCAGGATGCGGCGCAGCACGTAGCCCCGGCCCTCGTTGGAGGGCAGCACCCCGTCGGCGACGAGCATCACGCCGGTCCTGACGTGGTCGGCGACCACGCGCAGCGACACGTCGGCACGCTGGTCGCGGCCGTAGCGCGTCCGGGTGAGCTCCGCCGCCCGGTCGAGGATCTTGTACGTGGTGTCGATCTCGTAGATGTTGTCGACGCCCTGCAGGATCGCGGCCATGCGCTCCAGGCCCATGCCGGTGTCGACGCTCTTGGCGGGCAGCTCTCCGGCGATGTCGAAGTCGATCTTGCTGCGCACCGCGCTGAGCTGGAACTGCATGAAGACGTTGTTCCACACCTCGAGGTAGCGGTTCTCGTCGGCGACCGGGCCGCCCTCGCGCCCGTACTCGGGGCCGCGGTCGTAGTAGATCTCGCTGCACGGGCCGCCCGGGCCCGGCACGCCCATGTGCCAGTAGTTGTCGGCCAGGTCGCGGCGCTGGATGCGCTCGGCCGGCACGCCGGCCTTCTTCCAGATCTCGGCGGCCTCGTCGTCGTCGAGGTAGACGGTGGCCCACAGCCGGTCCTCGGGGAAGCCGAAGCCGCCATCGGACTCGGGCCTGGTCAGCAGTTCCCAGGCGAAGGGGATCGCCTGGTCCTTGAAGTAGTCGCCGAAGGAGAAGTTGCCGAGCATCTGGAAGAAGCTGGCGTGCCTGGTCGTCTTGCCGACCTCGTCGATGTCGAGGGTCCGCACGACCTTCTGCGCGCTGGCGGCCCGCCTGTAGGGCGGCTTCTGCTGCCCCAGGAAGTAGGGCTTGAAGGGCACCATGCCCGCGTTGACCAGGAGCAGGGTCGGGTCCTCGGCGATGAGGCTGGCCGAGGGCACGACGGTGTGCCCACGCTCCTCGAAGAAGCGCAGGAAGCGGCGGGCGATCTCTGCCGAATCCATGTCAGCGGCCATCCTTTACGTCGGTGTGATAGGGGTTTTCCACGGCGCTCTCCACGGTGTCGAGTCCGAACCGCGATCGCAACTCTGTTTCCCGCTCGGCCGCGCCACGCCGGGTCTCACCGGCGAGCTCGCGCACCTGCTCCAGCGCGCCGGCGGCACCGTGCACGGCCCGGCGGGCCAGGTGGTCGGGGTGCAGCGCCTGCAGCTTGCGCATGACCCACACGGCGCCGAACGCGCCCAGGCCCATGTAGAACAGCCTGCGGATCATCGCCGCCGCCTCTCCAGCGCCGGCCGGGCGGTCACCGGGCGACGGCGGGCGCCCAGCGCCCGGCGCAGGCCGTGGGTGAACGCCGCGACCTTGATCATCGGCCCGGTGACGAGGTTCTGGGTGACGTCGCTGACCCGGGCGACGTGCCCGCTGACCTGCTTGACGTCCTTGGTGATGGCCTCCAGGGCCACCAGCTGCCGGTTGGTCTCGCCGACGGCCGCCGAGACGTCCTCCAGCAGCGGCACGACCCGGTCGCCCAGCTGGGAGACCATCTTGGTGGTCTCGGTCAGCAACCGGATCAGCCGGACCAGGGCGACGGCCATGAAGCAGACCAGGATCGCCCAGGCCATCGCGGCGATCAGCCCGGCGACCTCTCCTGCGGTGAGCATTGCGGACCCGTCCCCTCATAGGTGACCCCGGCCGTGGTCGGGTGGAATGGCAAAACCCTATCGTGCCCGAGGTCACCGCTCTCCGCTCACCGCACGTCACCGGACGCGCCGGGCACGGCGGCGCGGTGCGGGTCCTGGGCGCGCGGGGACGGACGCGCGGGACCGTACGCGGGCCGGACACCGGCCGGGTGCCAGACGGGCACGGGACGGGCAGGGGACGGGCAGGGGACGGGCGCGGTGCGGGCGGGTCACTCCCCGCGCAGGAAGGCGCGGATCCTGGACCACCGGTCGGCGAAGGCCGCCTCGGCGCCGTGCCGGGTGGGCTTGTAGTAGCGCCGGTCCCGCAGCTCCTCGGGCGCGTACTCCTGCCGGACCAGCCCGTGCTCGAAGTCGTGGGGGTAGCGGTAGCCCTCACCGTGCCCGAGCTTCCCGGCCCCGGCGTAGTGGGAGTCGCGCAGGTGCGCCGGGACGTGCCCGATGGCGCCGCGCCGCACGTCCGCCGAGGCCTCGCCGATGGCGCTGATCACCGCGTTGGACTTGGGGGCGAGCGCGCAGTGGATGACGGCCTGGGCCAGGTTGAGCCGCCCCTCGGGCATGCCGATGAGCTCCACCGCCTGGGCCGCGGCCACCGCGATCTGCAGGCAGGTGGGGTCGGCCATGCCCACGTCCTCGGAGGCGAAGATGACGATCCTGCGGGCGATGAACCGGGGGTCCTCCCCCGCCTCGATCATCCGGGCCAGGTAGTGCAGCGCGGCGTCGGCGTCGGAGCCCCGCATGCTCTTGATGAAGCCGCTGATCACGTCGTAGTGCTGGTCGCCCTGGCGGTCGTAGCGGACGGCGGCCTTGTCCACCGCCCGTTCCACCACCTCGACCGTGACCTCGCCGTCGGCGATCAGCGCGGCGGCCTCCAGGTAGGTGAGCGACCTGCGGGCGTCGCCCCCGGCCAGCCGGACCAGGTGCTCGGCGGCCTCGGGCGCCAGGCGGACCCTCCCGTCCAGGCCGCGCGGGTCGGCGACGGCGCGCTCCAGGACCGCGCGGATGTCGTCCTCCGTCAGCGCCTGCAGGGTCAGCAGCAGCGAGCGCGACAGCAGCGGCGAGATGACGGAGAAGAACGGGTTCTCGGTGGTGGCGCCGATGAAGGTGACCCAGCGGTTCTCCACCGCGGGCAGCAGGGCGTCCTGCTGCGCCTTGTTGAAACGGTGCACCTCGTCGACGAACAGGACGGTCTGGCGGCCGGACATGCCCAGGTCGCGGCGGGCCTGCTCGATGGCCGCGCGGACCTCCTTGACCCCGGCCGACACCGCCGACACCTCGACGAAGCGCCGCTTGGTGACGCCGGCCACCACGTAGGCCAGGGTGGTCTTGCCGGTGCCCGGCGGGCCCCACAGGAACAGCGACATCGGCGCCTCGGCCTCGACCAGGCGGCGCAGCGGCGTGCCGGGGCCCAGCAGGTGCCGCTGGCCGATCACCTCGTCCAGGCCGCGGGGGCGCATCCGTACCGCCAGGGGCTCCTGGCCGCGGTGCGCCTCCTCGGCCGCCGCGTCGAACAGGCTGTCCACGCCTGAGACAGTACCGCCGCCCGGCGGGCCTCAGCTCCCCCAGACGGCGACGGCGCCGCTGTGCCCGGCCCGGACCACGTAGTACAGGGCCACCACCGCCAGGATCACGGTCAGCGCCGAGACCACCGTCACGAGCGGACGCCCGAACCGGTCGCCGCGGCAGACGTAGACCAGGGCCGCGGACGCGATCCCCAGGCCGAGGGCGACCAGCAGCAGGGGGGTGCCGAAACCGGCGTGCTCGGTGATGCGCTCCCCGAGCTCCCCGCTCGCGGAGGAGAAACGGCCCTCGTTCAGGGCGTCACCGCTCTGCTTGGCCGCGAACACGCTCACCGGCACGATCGGGGCGAGCCCGGCCACCGCCCAGGTGAGCACCGGCCGGGTGCGCGGCGCCAGCGCGTACACGGTGGCGAGCACCGCCAGCAGCGGCGTGAGGATCACGGCGGCGTGGACGATCAGTGGGTGCTGGGGCAGGCCGAGGATCTCGTCGAACATAGGGTGCTCCGGTGGTGCGTGGTTCATCATCGATTGACGCGAATCCCACCATGGGCCGGTTATGGGGAGCGTGAAGATTCAACTTTCTCCCCTGTGGCACCAATGGACGAATTTCATCACTTACGTGCAGCACACGTCGAGGCCGGTACTCTTTCGGCCAGTCAGACATCATGCAACAGCAATCCTGGAGGACATAGCGGTGAGCGCCGAGGACCGCCAGAGCCGGCTGGCTCGGGAACACAGGGAGCGGCAGGCGAAGCGTGCTGAGCAGACGAGCACGTCGAAGCGGAACGCCGTCATCGGAACGGTCGCCGCGCTCGTCGTCGCCGGCGGACTGGTGGCCGGCGTGACCCTCCTGGGAGGCGATGACGACGAGAGCAAGCCGGTCGCCGCCACGAGTTCGCCGAGCCCGTCGAACACCCCCGCGGTGACGCCCAGCATCACCACGCCGGCCGCGCCGGCCGGCACGCGCTGCTCCTATCGCAAGGACACCAGCGGCAGCCCGATGAAGTACGTGGGCATGCCGCCGAAGAAGCCCGACCTGAAGCTCAAGACCATGACGATCACCACCAACCACGGTGACGTCACGATCGAGCTGGCGACCCCGCAGGCGCCGTGCACGGTCAACTCCTTCGCCTTCCTGGCCAAGAAGAACTTCTTCGACGGCATCAAGTGCCACCGCCTGGCCACCCCCGAGAACTCCGGGGTGGGCCTGCTGCAGTGCGGCGACCCGCAGGCCAAGGCCGACGGCAAGAACCCCACCGACGGCCAGGGCAGCGCGGGCTACGTCTACGACAACGAGAACATGGAGGGGGCCGCGTACCCCAAGGGCGTGGTCGCCGTGGCCCAGGCCCCCGACGCCGTCAACCAGAACGGCAGCCAGTTCTGGATCTCACTGGCCGACGACACCAACCAGGTGGAGAAGGCCTACACGCCCTTCGGCGTCGTCACCGAGGGCATGGACGTCCTGGAGAAGATCTACACGGGCGGGTGGATCCAGAACCCCGACGACATCACCGGCGACGGCGGCTCCACCGCCCCCAAGCTGCCGGTGATCATCAAGGACGTGAAGCTCTCCTAGCGCGCCGTGCGGCGACGCGCCGCCACCGGGACGGATCTCCGTCCCGCGCATCACGGACACCATGGGCGCCCCGGAGGCCGGAAGGCCGGCTCGGGGCGTTCTCGCGTCGCCACCTCCCTCGTCGTGTCGTCATGCCGGTGCGTCGTCATGCCGGTGCGTCGTCGTGCCGGCGGCTCGCGCCCTCGAACCCGGCCGCGGAGCGGGACCCGGCCCCCGGTACGGAGCGCTCAGAGCGTCCGTACGGCACGGGTGGGGTCCGCCGGGCACAGTGGGGCCGCGAGGCGCGTCCGGGGAGCCCGGGGCGTTCTGGGCGGCCTGAGGGGTCATGCGGGGTCCACCGGGACGCCCGGGTCGTGAACCTGAGAAAATCGTGATCACCGAAAGGCCGTGATCCCCGTCACAGTCGCCCGGTGCCCTCCCTCCCGCGGCCAGACTCGAAACGGATCCCGTCCACCTCACGAGGGAGCACCCGATGGCGGAGCGACTGAGCGGCGAGTTCGTGTTCGATCCCGAGTTCGGCCGGAACCCCTACGCGACCTACGCCGCGCTCCGCGAGAAGGGGCCCGTGCACGCCGTGCGGTCCCACACCGGCAGGGACGACTTCCTGATCGTTGACTACGAGCACGGCCGCGCCGCGCTCGCCGACCCCAGGCTGGCCAAGGACTTCAGGCACGGCGCCGCCTCGCCCCAGCGGCGCGGCGACACCGGTGACACCGGCGACACCGGCGACACGGCCACGAGCAACCCGCTGCTCGACAGGAACCTGCTCAACTCCGACCCGCCGGACCACACCCGGCTGCGCCGCCTGCTCTCCCGGGCCTTCACCCCCCGCCGTGTCGAGAGCCTGCGACCCCGGATCCAGGAGATCGCCGACGGGCTCGTCGACGACATGGCGGGCAGGGGACACGCCGACCTGCTCGACGAGTACGCCTTCCCGCTGCCCATCGTGGTGATCTGCGAGCTGCTGGGCATCCCGGCCGAGGACCGTGACGACTTCCGCGCGTGGTCCACCACGCTGGTCGGCGCGACCCTGACCGAGGAGGACGCCCGGCGCCGGGTCGCGGCGAACCAGGACATCCGCGCCTACTTCGCCGGGATCATCGCCGCGCGCCGGGCCGAGCCCCGGGACGACATGGTCAGCGCGCTGGTCTCCGCCCGCGACGAGCGCGAACTGCTCAGCGAGCCGGAGCTGATCGCCGCGCTCACGCTGCTGCTCATCGCCGGGCACGAGACCACGGTCAACCTGATCGGCAACGGCACGCTGGCCCTGCTGACCCATCCCGGGCAGCTGCGGCTGCTGCGGGAGCGGCCCGAGCTGCTGCCCTCGGCGATCGAGGAGTTCCTGCGATACGAGGGCCCGGTCGAGCGGGCCACCCTGCGTTTCGCCGCCGAGGACGTGGAGATCGGCGGCGTGACCGTCCCGCGGGGCTCCGTGGTGCACGTCGCCCTCGGGGCGGCCGACCGGGATCCGCGGGCCTTCGGCGACCCCGACGTCCTCGACATCACCCGCGGCGACAACCACCATCTGGCCTTCGGGCACGGCATCCACTTCTGCCTGGGCGCGCACCTGGCCCGCCTGGAGGGCCGGATCGCCTTCGAGACGCTGCTGCGCCGGCTGCCCGGCCTCAGGCTCGCGTGCCCGCCCTCCGAGCTCTCCTGGCGCGGTAACGGCACGATCATCCGCGGTCTGCGGAGCCTGCCGGTCTCCTTCTGAGCATGTGAAGCCCGGCCGCGTGAACCCCGGTGGCGGGGGCCCTGGCCGCGGGAGACCTGGGAGAACGCGCGGGGCCCGGCCCGGCCCGCGAGGGGACGGGCCGGGCCCCGGAAGGCGCCGGGACGGAAGGCGCCGGGTCGTGCCGGGTCAGGCGCCGGTCTTGGGCCTGCCGTCGACGCCGGCCTCCTTGCGCTGCGCGGCCGTGATCGGGGTCGGCGCGCCGGTCAGCGGGTCGAAGCCGGAGGCCGTCTTGGGGAAGGCGATGACGTCGCGGATGGAGTCGCCGCCCGCGAGCAGCATGCAGATCCGGTCCCAGCCGTAGGCGATGCCGCCGTGCGGCGGCGGGCCGTAGGTGAACGCCTCCAGCAGGAAGCCGAACTTGTTCTCCGCCTCCTCCTTGGAGATGCCGAGCACGTCGAAGACGCGCTGCTGCATCTCGGCGCGGTGGATACGGATCGAGCCGCCGCCGATCTCCATGCCGTTGCAGACCATGTCGTAGGCGTAGGCCAGGGCCTCGCCCGGACGGTCCTGGAAGGTGTCGGCCCACTCGGGCTTGGGGCCGGTGAAGGGGTGGTGGACCGCGGTCCAGCCGCCCTCGCCGTCCTCCTCGAACATGGGGGCGTCGACGATCCACAGGAAGTTCCACGCGGACTCGTCGATCAGGCCGCAGCGGCGGCCGATCTCCAGGCGGGCCGCGCCGAGCAGGTCGCGGGAGGCGGAGGGGGCGCCGGCCGCGAAGAAGATCGCGTCACCGGGCGCGGCGCCCACCTCGGCGGCCAGGCCGGCCGCCTCGGTCTCCGACAGGTTCTTGGCGACCGGGCCGCCCAGCGTGCCGTCCTCGCCCACCAGGACGTACGCCAGCCCCTTGGCCCCGCGCGACCTGGCCCACTCCTGCCAGCCGTCGAGCTCCTTGCGGGTCTGCGAGGCGCCGCCCGGCATGACCACGGCGCCCACGTACGGGGCCTGGAAGACCCGGAAGGTGGTGTCGGCGAAGAAGCGCGTCATCTCCACGAGCTCCTGGCCGAAGCGCAGGTCGGGCTTGTCCGAGCCGTAGCGGGCCATGGCGTCGTGGTAGGTCATCCGGGGCAGCGGCACCGGCAGGTCGTGACCGACGGTCTCCTTCCAGATGCGCCCGATCAGCGCCTCGCCCAGGGCGATGACGTCGTCCTGGTCCACGAACGACATCTCGACGTCGATCTGGGTGAACTCCGGCTGCCGGTCGGCGCGCAGGTCCTCGTCGCGGTAGCACTTGGCGAGCTGGTAGTAGCGCTCCAGACCGGCCACCTGCAGCAGCTGCTTGAACAGCTGCGGCGACTGGGGCAGGGCGTACCAGCTGCCGGGCTGCAGGCGGACCGGGACCAGGAAGTCGCGGGCGCCCTCCGGGGTGGAGCGGGTCAGCGTCGGGGTCTCCACGTAGGTGAACCCGTGCTCGTTCATCACCTCGTGGGCGAGGTAGGTCGCCCGGGAGCGGATGCGCATAGCGTGCGCGACCTGCGGGCGGCGGATGTCGAGGTAGCGGTACTTGAGCCGGGCCTCCTCCGAGACGCCGGAGCCGCCCTCGATGGGGAACGGCAGCGGCGCCGACTCGCTGAGCACCTCGACCTCGGAGGCGACGACCTCGATCCGGCCGGTGGCCAGGTCGGGGTTCTCGTTGCCCTCGGGGCGGACCCGCACCTCGCCGACGACCTTGACGCAGTACTCGGCGCGCAGGCCGTGGGCGTCGTCCTCCTCGCGGAAGACCACCTGCGCGGAGCCGGAGGCGTCCCGCAGGTCGATGAAGACCACGCCGCCGTGGTCGCGGCGTCGCGCCACCCATCCGGCGAGCGTCACCGGCTGCCCGGCGTGCTCCTCGCGCAGTGATCCCGCTTCGTGCGTGCGGATCATTTGTCCAGTCTCTCCTTCAGCATGGTGACGATCTCGGCGAGCGGCACGGCGGCCTGGTCCCCGCTGACCAGGTCCTTGACCTGCGCGACCCCCTCGGCGATGTCCCGCTCACCGAGGATCACCGCGTGGCTCGCCCCGGAGCGGTCCGCGCCCTTCATGGCGCCCTTGACGCCCTTGCCGCCGAACGCCATGTCGGCGGCCAGACCGGCCCGGCGCAGCTCGGTGACGAGAAGGAACATCCGGCGGCGCGCCTCCTCGCCCAGCGGCACACCGTACACCTGGACGCGCGCCTCGGCGCTCTCGCCCCCGAGCAGCCCCTCGGCCTCCATGGCCAGGACCGTGCGGTCGACGCCGAGCGCCCAGCCGACGCTGGGCAGGGCCGGGCCGCCGAGCATCTCGCTCAGCCCGTCGTAGCGTCCCCCGCCGCCGACCGCGGACTGCGCGCCGAGCCCGTCGTGGACGAACTCGAACGTGGTGCGCGTGTAGTAGTCCAGGCCGCGCACCAGCCGGGGGTCGTCGGTGTAGGGGACGCCGGAGGCGGTCAGCAGCGAGCGGACCTCCTCGTGGTAGGCCTTGCACGCCTCGCACAGGTGGTCGACGACCAGCGGCGCCCCGGCCAGCCGCGCCTGCACGTCGGGGCGCTTGTCGTCCAGGACGCGCAACGGGTTGATCTCGATCCGCTGCCGGGTGGGCTCGTCGAGGTCGAGGCCTCGCAGGAACTCCTGGAGCGCGGCCCGGTAGACCGGGCGGCACTCCTTGTCGCCCAGCGTGTTGACCAGCAGCCGGACCCCGGTGAGCCCCAGGCCGGCGTACCCGTCGACGGCCAGCAGGATCAGCTCGGCGTCCAGCGCCGGGTCCTCGGCGCCCAGCGCCTCGGCGCCGACCTGCGAGAAGTGACGGTAGCGGCCCTTCTGGGCCCGCTCGTAGCGGAACTGGCTGCCCGAGTACCACAGCTTCACCGGGAGCTGCCCGTTGTGCAGGCCGTGCTGGAGCACCGCCCGCACCACCGAGGCGGTGCCCTCCGGGCGCAGCGTGATGGAGCGCCCGCCCTTGTCCTCGAAGGTGTACATCTCCTTGGAGACGATGTCGGTCGACTCCCCCACGCCCCGGACGAAGAGCGCGGTGTCCTCGAAGACCGGGGTCTCGATGTAGCCGTAGCCCGCCCGGCGGGCGGGGGCGATCAGTGTCTCGCGTACCTGCAGCGCTCGTTCTGAGCGCGGCGGAAGCCAGTCGAAGGTGCCCTTGGGCGCCTGCAAAGTCATGTCTAGAGTCCCCTGCCGGGGCCGCCGTCGTGCCGGATCTCCGCGGGACCTGCGCCCGCGGCCTTCTTCGCCTCCGCGAGGTAGGGGTTGGTGGCACGCTCTTGGCCGATGGTGGTCTGTGGTCCGTGCCCGGGCAGCACGACCGTCTCCTCCGGCAGCGGCAGGCACTTGGCCGCCAGGCTGCGCAGGATGGTCGGGTAGTCGCCGCCCGGAAGGTCTGTGCGGCCGATGGAGCCGGCGAACAGCAGGTCGCCCGAGAACATCACATCCGGGATCTCCTCGGCGGCGGGCAGCCTGAACGTCACCGACCCCCTGGTATGGCCCGGGGTGTGGTCGACGGTGAGCTCCAGCCCCGCCAGCCGCAGCACCTCGCCGTCGGCGAGCTCGCGCACGTCGTCGGGCTCGGTGAAGGTCATCCCGCCGAAGAGCTGCTGCCGGGTCGACAGCGACAGCCCGCGGCCCGGGTCGGAGAGCAGCTCACGGTCCTCCGGGTGAATCCACGCCGGGACGCCGCGCGCCCCGCAGACCGGGGCGACCGACCACATGTGGTCGACGTGCCCGTGGGTGACCAGCACCGCGACCGGCTTGAGCCGGTGCTCGCGCAGCAGGTCGTCGAGGTCGCCGACGGCGTTCTGACCGGGATCGACGACCACGCACTCCTCTCCCGCGGCGGGAGCGACGACGTAGCAGTTGGTCTGGAAGGCCCCTGCGGGAAAGCCGGCGATGAGCATCTGCCTCAGCTGATCTCGTCAAGAATGCGGATGGGAATGTAACCGAAGGGTACCGGTGCGGGTCGGCGGGCTGCGAACCATTACCCATTGGCCGATACGATTCGCCCACCTCATTAAGTACTACTCGGCACTCGGGAGGGCGAAGCGGTGAGCGGCGGCAAGGAGCGTCAGAAGCAGTTGGCGCGCGAGCACTACGAGCGGCAGATGCAGCGGCGTCTCGAACGCGAGGCCAGGGGCAAGCGGAACGCGATCATCGGCACCAGCGTGGCCGCCGTGGTGGCCGTGGGAGGTGTGATCGCCGCGACCACCCTACTGGGCGGTGACTCCGACACGACCGCCACCTCCGACCCGGCCCCGTCCGCCAGCGCGTCGGCGTCCGCCTCGGGGGCCGCGGAGGCCAAGCCCGCGGCGTTCGACCCGGCCGCGGGCACCTGTGGCTACGCCGCCTCCCCCGGCGGCGCGGTCAAGGACGTCGGCCTGCCCCCGGCGAAGGTCGACAAGAGCCCCAAGAAGATGACCCTCAAGACCAGCCAGGGCGACATCGTGATCGAGGTGTCGGCGGACAAGACGCCGTGCACGGTCAACTCCTTCGCCTTCCTGGCCAAGAAGAAGTACTTCAACGGCTCCAAGTGCCACCGGCTGGGGTCGGCCCAGTTCCCCATGCTGCAGTGCGGCGACCCGCTGGCCAAGGCCGACGGCAAGAGCCAGACCGACGGCCAGGGCGGCCCCGGCTACCGCTTCGTCAACGAGAACCTGGAGGGGGCCAAGTACAGCCGCGGCGTCGTGGCCATGGCCAACAGCGGTCCCGACACCAACGGCAGCCAGTTCTTCATCGTCTACGGCGACGCCCCGCTGACGCCGGACTACACACCGTTCGGTACGGTCACCAAGGGCCTGGAAATCCTTGACAAGGTGAACAAGGCGGGGGTCATCACCCCGGGACCCGACGGCACCGGCGCACCAAAGGAAACCGTCGAAATCAAAGACGTGACAATGTCCAGCAAGAGCTGACGTAATACATACAAGGGGCGGCAAGTCCCGAAAGGCTGATGAAAGTGCGGGAGGACACGGTGAGCACCGACCCGTGGGGCCGGGTAGACGACGACGGCACCGTCTACGTACGTACGGCTGAGGGAGAACGGGCCGTCGGGTCCTGGCAGGCCGGCGAACCGGAGGAGGCCCTTGCCTACTTCCGTCGCAAGTTCGACGAGCTGGCCGGGCAGGTCGCCCTGCTGGAGCAGCGGGTCCGCGGCACCGACCTGCCGCCCGCCCAGGCCGAGGCGACCATCGTCAAGCTCCGTGAGGCGATCACCGACGCGCACGCGGTCGGTGACCTGGACGCGCTGCTGGCACGCCTGGGCGCCCTCACCGAGCTGGTCGCCCGGCGCCGGGAGGAGGTCAAGGCCGCCCGTGACGTGGCCAGGGCGGAGGCCAAGGGCATCAAGGAGCGGATCGTCGCCGAGGCCGAGCGGATCGCCGAGGACACCACCCACTGGAAGACGGGGGGTGAGCGGCTGCGCCAGCTGATCGAGGAGTGGAAGGCCGCCGAGCGCATCGACCGGGTGACCGAGGCGGCCCTGTGGAAGCGCCTGTCGGCGGCCCGCACGGCCTTCGCCAAGCGGCGCAAGGCCTACTTCGCCGGGCTGGACGAGCAGCGCGAGGGCGTGCGCTCGGCCAAGGAGCGCATCGTGGCCGAGGCCGAGGAGCTGGCCTCGTCCACCGACTGGGGGACCACCGCGTCGGCCTACCGCGACCTGATGCAGCAGTGGAAGAACGCGGGCCGGGCCTCCCGCGAGGTGGAGGACGAGCTCTGGGGTCGCTTCAAGGGCGCCCAGGACCGGTTCTTCCAGGCGCGTTCGGCCGTCTTCGCCGAGCGCGACGCCTCGCTGGCCGCCAACGCCGAGATCAAGGAGCAGCTGCTGACCGAGGCGGAGAAGATCCTCCCGGTCACCGACGCCCGGGCGGCCCGGAGCGCCCTGCGGGGTCTCCTGGAGCGCTGGGAGGCGGCCGGCGCGGTCCCGCGCGAGCAGCGCGACCGCCTGGAGGGCGGCCTGCGCAAGATCGACGAAGCGGTCCGCAAGGCCGAGGAGGCGGAGTGGAAGCGCTCCAACCCCGAGGCCCGCGCCCGCGCCCAGAACACGGTCGACCAGCTGCGCAAGTCCATCGCCCAGCTGGAGGCCCGCCTGGCCAAGGCGCAGGAGGCCGGTAAGGACAAGGACGTCAAGGACGCCGAGGAGGCCCTGGCCGCCCGCCGTTCCTGGCTGGAGGAGGCCGAGCGCACGCTCGCCGAGTTCTCCTGAGCCACCCCTCCGGCGCCGCGTCCCGCGGGCGCGGCGCCGGAGGAGCCTTCCGGGGAGCCGGGACCTACGTTCCCGGCGTGACGCCGCGGGGCCGTTCGGGCATGAGGCCGCGGGAAGACCGGGACGTCCGTTCCGGGAGACCGTTCCCGGCGTGACGCCGCGGGAGCCGGGCCCCCGTTCCGGTGGACCGCCCCCCTTGCGGGAGGCATTCCGGAGCCGGTCAGGCGGGTGTTCTCAGGAGCCGGCTCCGCTGACCCGGTAGACGTCGTACACGCCCTGGATGTTGCGGACCGCCTTCAGCACGTGCCCCAGGTGCTTGGGGTCGCCCATCTCGAAGGTGAACCTGCTGATCGCCACCCTGTCCCTGGACGTCGTCACCGACGCGGACAGGATGTTGACGTGCTGGTCGGAGAGCGTGCGGGTGACGTCGGAGAGCAGGCGGGGCCGGTCCAGCGCCTCGACCTGCAGGGCGACCAGGAAGACCGAGTCGTCCGCGGCGGACCAGGCGACCTCGACCAGGCGGTCGGGCTCGGAGGTGAGCTGGTCCATGTTCGGGCAGTTGGTGCGGTGCACCGACACGCCGTGCCCGCGGGTGACGAAGCCCACGATCTCGTCGCCCGGCACCGGGGTGCAGCACCGCGACAGGCGTACCCAGACGTCGGAGTCGCCCGCGACGACCACGCCGGCGCCGCCGCTGCCACGCGGCCGGCCGCGCAGCTTGGTGGGCACGGAGGTCTCGGCGATGTCCTCCTCGGCGCCCTCCACTCCCCCGATGGACGTCACGAGCTTCTGCACGACCGTCTGCGCGGCGACGTGGCCCTCGCCGACGGCCGCGTACAGCGCGGAGACGTCGGCGTAGCGCAGGTCCCTGGCCAGGGCCAGGAGGGACTCTCCCGACATCAGGCGCTGCAACGGCAGGCCCTGCTTGCGCATGGCGCGGCCGATCGCCTCCTTGCCGGCCTCGATCGCGGTCTCGCGGCGCTCCTTGGAGAACCACTGGCGGATCTTGTTACGGGCCCGGCCGGACTTGACGAACTTCAGCCAGTCGCGCGAGGGTCCCGCGTCGGGCGACTTGGAGGTGAAGATCTCCACGGTGTCGCCGTTGCCCAGCCGTGACTCCAGGGGCACCAGGCGGCCGTTGACCCGGGCGCCGATGCAGCGGTGGCCGACCTCGGTGTGCACGGCGTAGGCGAAGTCGACCGGCGTCGCGTTCTCGGGCAGCGCGATCACCTGGCCCCGGGGCGTGAAGACGTACACCTCGGAGACCGACAGGTCGAAGCGGAGCGACTCCAGGAACTCGCCCGGGTCGGCGGTCTCCTTCTGCCAGTCGAGCAGCTGGCGCAGCCAGGCCATGTCGCTGGCGGGCTTCAGCTTCGACCCCGCGGGACCGGAGGTGGTCGTGTCCTCCTTGTACTTCCAGTGCGCCGCCACGCCGTACTCGGCCCTGTGGTGCATGCCGTTGGTACGGATCTGCAGCTCGACGGGCTTGCCCTCGGGGCCGATGACCGTGGTGTGCAGCGACTGGTACATGTTGAACTTGGGCATCGCGATGTAGTCCTTGAACCGGCCGGGCACCGGGTTCCATCGCGCGTGAATCGTTCCCAGCGCCGCGTAGCAGTCGCGGACGGTGTCGACCAGGACCCGGATGCCCACCAGGTCGTAGATGTCGTCGAAGGCGACGTCCCTGGCGATCATCTTCTGGTAGACGGAGTAGTAGTGCTTGGGGCGGCCCTTGACGGTCGCGCGGATCTTGGCGTCGCGCAGGTCGCCGGAGACCTTCTCGATGACCTCCTGCAGGAACAGGTCCCTGCGGGGGGCGCGCTCGGAGACCATGCGGGCGATCTCGTCGTAGCGCTTGGGGTAGAGCATGGCGAACGCGAGGTCCTCCAGCTCCCACTTGATGGTGTTCATGCCCAGCCGGTGGGCGAGCGGCGCGAAGATCTCCAGCGTCTCGCGGGACTTCTGGTGCCGCTTGTGCTCGGGCAGGTAGCGCATGGTGCGCATGTTGTGCAGCCGGTCGGCGAGCTTGATCACCAGCACCCGGATGTCGCGGGACATGGCCACGACCATCTTGCGCACGGTCTCGGCCTCGGCCGCGTCGCCGAACTTGACCTTGTCGAGCTTGGTGACGCCGTCGACCAGCAGCGCGATGTTGTCGCCGAAGTCCGAGCGCAGCTCGTCCAGGCCGTAGGCGGTGTCCTCGACGGTGTCGTGCAGCAGCGCGGCGCAGAGCGTCTCGTCGTCGGTGCCCAGCTCGGCGAGGATCGTCGCCACCGCCAGGGGGTGGGTGATGTAGGGGTCGCCGCTCTTGCGCTTCTGGTCGCGGTGGTGGTGGGCGGCCACGTCGTAGGCGCGCTCGATGAGTCTCAGGTCCGCCTTGGGGTGGGTCGCGCGGACCGTACGGAACAGCGGCTCCAGAACCGGGTTCATGCCGCCACCCCACTGCCCCCCAAGACGCGCGAGCCTTCGCCTTACCGCCGGCTTCTCCTCGGCGGATCCGGACATGGTGGAACCGGCATCGCCTGCGGGGGCGGTCGTCTCGGGACCACCGCCGCCGCCGGCGGTCGTGTCGGGGACGACCACATCACGGGGCACTCAGACTCCCTACGTTCGAGTCCAGATTCTTCAGTGTATCCAGACCGAGTTGTGTGCATTCGTCCGCGGGTGGGTCAAACGACGACCAAGGAGCGCACCTCGACGTCGGTCAGGCGCTCGCGCCCCCTGAGGAAGGCCAGCTCCATGAGCACGGCGAGGGCGACGACATCGGCGCCCGCCCTGCGGACCAGCTCCACCGCCGCCCGTGCCGTGCCGCCGGTGGCGAGCACGTCGTCGACGATCAGGACCCGCTCTCCGGGGACGAACGCGTCCCGGTGGACCTCGATGACGGCGGAGCCGTACTCCAGATCGTAGGACTCCTCAAGCGTCTCAGAGGGCAGTTTGCCTTTCTTGCGTACCGGAACGAAGCCCGCGCCCGCCCGGAGGGCGGCCGGGGCGGCCAGGATGAAGCCGCGCGCCTCGATTCCCACGATCTTGTCCACCTCGTACATCCCGGCCAGTTCGTCGGTCACGGCGGCGAACGCGACCGGGTCGGCCAGCAGCGGGGTGATGTCCTTGAACAGCACGCCGGGCTGCGGATAGTCGGGCACGTCGCGGATGCGGTCGAGGATCAGGCTGCTGAGCTCGGTCATGACGGTACTCCTGGGGCGGGGCGGCGAACGGGGCGGCGAACGGGGCGGCGAGACGGCGGGCGAGGCGGGCGGTACGGGCGCGACGGGCAGGACGACAGGGCGGCGGAGGAGGGGCGGGAGGGAGGGGCCGGGGCGAGCCGGACGGGTGGGGGCGAACCGGACGGGTGGGGGAAGACGAACGCCTCCGCTCCCTGCGCGGGGAGCGGAGGCGCTGACTGCCCGGAGCTACCTCTTCTTGCGTTTGTCGCCGGACGGCGTGGCCGTGCGGGTGGCCCCGCCACGGGCTGCGGCGGTCGTGCCGCCGCCCCCGCCGCCCCCGCCGCCCGTGGCTCCGGCGGTGACCGGCTGACGCGCCGCCGCCTTCGTCCCGGAGGTGCCGTGCGAGGAGAGCCTGCGGGCGATCGCCTGGTAGCGCGGCTCGCGCTCCTTCAGCGTGACCAGCAGCGGCGTCGCCACGCAGAGCGAGGAGTAGGTACCGACGATCATGCCGACGAACAGCGAGAGCGACAGGTCCTTCAGCGTGCCGGCGCCGAACAGCGTGGTGCCGATGAACAGGATGGCCGCCACCGGCAGGATCGCCACCAGGGTGGTGTTCAGCGACCGGATCAGCGTGTGGTTCAGCGCGTTGTTGGCGGCCTCGGTGTAGGTCATCTTGGAGGTCGTGCCGAGCTTGGCGGTGACCTCCTTGATCATGTCGAACACGACGACGGCGTCGTAGAGCGAGTACCCGAGGATCGTCAGGAAGCCCAGCAGGGTGGCCGGGGTGACCTCGAACCCGGACCAGGCGTAGACACCGGCGGTGATCACCAGGTCGTGCAGCAGTGCCACGACCGCGGCCAGCGCCATCTTCCACTCGAAGGCCATCGTCAGATACAGGATGATCGCCAGCATGAAGACGATCAGTCCGATGATGGCCTTGTTGGCCACCTGGCCGCCCCAGGAGCCGCCGATCACCTGCAGGGTGACGTCGTTCTGCCGGAGCCCGAACTCGCTCGCCACGGCCTTCTGCACCGCGGTGACCTGCTCGGCCGGGAGGCTCTCGGTGGTGACCCGCCAGCCGTTGTTGGTCGTCTGGGCGATGACCTGGTGGGCGCCGGACTCGGCGAACGTGCCGCGGACCTGCTCGATCGTGGCGGTCGGGGCCTTGAACGAGAAGACCGAGCCGCCCTTGAACTCCACGCCCAGGTTGAGGCCGTTGATGAGCAGACCGGCGATGGAGATCGCCAGCAGGATGCCGGAGAGGCTGTACCAGAGCTTCTGGCGGCCGACGAAGTCGACGTTGACCTCGCCCCGGTACAGCCGGCGCGCGATGCCGGACATCATGCCTCCTGCGGAACGGTCTTGGGGGCGAGGGCGGTCTCGCTCATGCGCTCGGCGTCGAGGCCGGAGAGCTTGTGCCCCCTGGCGAAGAACTTCATCTTCGCCAGCAGCGCGATGAACGGCTTGGTGAACATGAACACCACCGCGATGTCGATGAGGGTGGTCAGGCCCATCGCGAAGGCGAACCCGGCCACACCGCCGACCGCCAGGAAGTACAGCACCACGGCGGCGATGAACATGACGGCGTCGGCGATGAGGATGGTGCGCCGGGCGCGGACCCAGGCGACCTCGACGGCCGCGCGCAGCGAGCGCCGGCCCTCCTTCATCTCGTCACGGATGCGTTCGAAGTAGACGATGAACGAGTCCGCGGTGATACCGATCGACACGATCAGGCCGATGATGTGCGGCAGCGAGAGGCGGAAGCCCGCCAGCGCGCCGAGCAGCACCACGGACTGGTAGGTGACGAGCGAGGCCACGAGCAGGCTCAGCACCGAGACGATGCCGAGGCCCCGGTAGTAGAGCATCGAGTAGACCACGACCAGCAGCAGGCCGATCGCGCCCGCGATGAGGCCGCCGCGCAGCTGGTCGGCGCCCAGCGTGGAGGAGACCTCCTCGATGGAGCTCTTCTCGAACTTCAGCGGCAGCGCGCCGAACTTGAGCTGGTTGGCCAGCTCGTCGGCGGTCGCCTGGGTGAAGCTGCCGGAGATCTGCGCCCGGCCGCCGGTGATGGGCTCCTGGATGACGGGAGCGGAGATGACCACGCCGTCGAGGACCATGGCGACCTGGTTGCGCGGGGCCTGCGAGTTGAAGGCGGTGGTGGTGACCTTCGACCACTGGTCGGGACCCTGGCCCTTGAAGGAGAGCTGGACGAGCCACTCACCGGTGGTCTGGTCGACGCCCGAGGAGGCGGAGTCGATCGAGGTGCCGGTCACGGCGGCCTTCTCCAGGATGTACTTGGCGCTGCCGTCGCTGCTGCAGCCGACGTACTGCTTGTCCGGGGCGTCCTGGGCTCCCTTGCCGGCGTCCTTGGCGCAGTCGAGCGTCTCGAACTGCTTCAGGGCCGCCGGGTCGATGCCGGTGGTGTCCATGCCCGCCGCCGGGTCCTGGGGCGCGGTGGGCATGGTGCTCGGCTGGGTGGTGGGCGGGGCGCTGGCACCGGGGCTCGCTTCCGGCTTGGCCGACCCGTTGCCGCTCGGCTCGGCCGAGGGAGAGGTCGCGGGGGCCGGGGTGGCGCCGGTGAGCGCCGACGACAGGGCGCGACCGGCCGGCGTGGCGCCGGTGTCGGGCGCGGCGGTCGTGCCGGGCTTCGGGGTCGTGCCGGGCCTGGGGGTCGTGGACTCCGCGGGCTCGGCCTTCTTGTCGCCCTTGTCGCCCTTTTCACCCTTGCCCGAGGCCGTGGGCGACGGCGACGGGGTCGGCGCCTTGGTGGACAGCTGTCCCGGGGGCGCGGGCGAGCCGGGCCCGACCGCCAGCACCTGGCGGAACCTCAGTTCCGCGGTGGTGCCGACCAGCTTGACGACCTCCTCCTGGCCCGCGCCGGGGACGGAGATGACGATGTTGTCACCGGACTTGGCGACCTCGGCGTCGGAGATGCCGGTGCCGTTCACCCGATCCCGGATGATGTTCACGGCGAGGTCGAGGCTCTCCTCGGTGGGAGCGGTCCCGTTCGGCGTGATGGGCGACAGCGTCACTGTCGTGCCGCCGGCGAGGTCGAGGCCGTACTCGGGGGTGTACGCCTTGTTGAGGAGCATCGCCCCGCCCATGGCGAGAATGATCGCCAGGAGCAACAGGAGCATGCGCCCCGGTCTGCTCTGGCTGCTGGTCGGTCGGGCCACTGGTCGTCAGTTCTTTCGGCTATAGGGGACTGATGGGGATCCTGCTCACGGTTTCCTGATCGTCGAGTCCTGGTCCTCGCCCCGCTGCTCGGCGGTCTTCGGCGCGTCCTGGACGACCGGGGTGGCCGGGGTCGCCGGGTCGGCGGTGTACGTGGTGTCGACGGCCTTGAGGTCCTCCTCCGCGTCGTCGACGGGGACCAGGACACGGCCGATCGCCGCCTTGACCCACCGGGTCTCGACTCCGGGGGCGATCTCCAGGATCACGTCGTCGGCGTCGATGGCCACCACGGTCCCGAAGAGACCCGTCGTGGTCATCACGCCGGTGCCGGGGGTGAGACTGTTCTGCATCTTGGCCTGTTCCTGCTGCCGCTTGCGCTGCGGGCGGATGAGCAGGAAGTAGAACACCACGACCATGAGAGCGATCATGATCAAACTCGAATAGCTGTCGCCCACGGGGCCGCTCCCTCTCTTGAGAATGACCGGCGGAAGCCGGACGTCTTGTACGGCCACGCCACTCAGCACGTCAGCCTACACAGCCGGCCAAGCCTAGGAGTTTAGGCGAGCTGTTAGGAGCGCGGCAACGAGGTCACGTTTCGGCGCACGAGGAAGTTCCCATTTCGATACTCTTGTCATTGATCTGTGATCAATCCCGTACGTTCTCCCTACCGATTCCACACGCTATATCTTCCCGGGCTCGTCCCCGAGCCCGACCAGGAACGAGGCGCCGAAGGCGTCCGGCGGGGGGGTCAGCCCCAGGTGGGTCCAGGCCGCGGCGGTCGCCACCCGGCCCCTGGGCGTACGGGCCAGCAGCCCCTGGCGCACCAGGAACGGCTCGGCCACCACCTCGACCGTCTCCGGCTCCTCCCCCACCGCGACCGCCAGCGTCGACAGCCCCACCGGCCCGCCGCCGAACTTGCGCAGCAGCGCCCCGAGCACCGCCCGGTCCAGCCGGTCGAGCCCCTCGGCGTCGACCTCGTAGAGGTTGAGCGCGGCCGAGGCGATGTCCTTGGTCACCACGCCGTCGGCGCGGACCTCGGCGAAGTCGCGGACCCTGCGCAGCAGGCGGTTGGCGATACGGGGCGTGCCGCGCGAGCGCCCGGCGATCTCCTGGGCGGCGTCGGCGGGAAGGGTGACGCCCAGCAGCCGCGAGGAGCGGTGCAGCACCTGCTCCAGCTCGGCGACCCCGTAGAAGTCCATGTGCGCGACGAAGCCGAAGCGGTCGCGCAGCGGAGCGGGCAGCATGCCGGCCCGGGTGGTGGCCCCGACCAGGGTGAACGGGGCGATCTCCAGGGGGATGGCGGTCGCCCCCGGCCCCTTGCCCACCACGATGTCGACGCGGAAGTCCTCCATCGCGAGGTAGAGCATCTCCTCGGCGGGCCTGGCCATCCGGTGGATCTCGTCGATGAACAGGACCTCGCCCTCCGACAGGGTCGACAGGATCGCCGCGAGGTCACCGGCCCGTTCCAGTGCGGGCCCGGAGGTGATCCGGAGCGGCACCGAGAGCTCGGTCGCGATGATCATGGAGAGGGTCGTCTTGCCGAGTCCCGGGCCGCCGCTCATCAGCACGTGGTCCGGCGGCCGGTTGCGCCGCAGCGCGCTCTGCAGCACCAGCGAGAGCTGCTCGCGCACCCGCGCCTGGCCGATGAACTCGTCCAGCCGCTTGGGCCGCAGCGCCGCCTCGATGTTCTGCTCGTCGTCCTCGGCGTCCGGCGACACCAGGTCCCGCTCGCTCACGCCCGTCCGCCTTCCCTCGCCGGCCACAGGTCCGTCATCGCACGCTCAGCACCCGCAGGGCGGCCTTGAGCAGGGCCGCCACCGGCGGGGTGCGGCCCTCGGCCAGCGCCGTGTCGGCCTGGGGTGCGACCGCGGCGACGGCCTCGTCGGCGTCGCGGGCCGAGTAGCCGAGCCCGACCAGGCCGGAGTGGACCTGGTCGCGCCAGACGGGCACCGGGGCGTCGCCGTTGAGCGCGGCGGTGACGGCCTCCTCGGGGGTGCCGAGCTTGTCCTTGAGGTCGACGATGATCCGCTGGGCGCCCTTGGGGCCCACCCCGGGGACCCTGGTCAGCGCCTTGACGTCGGCGGCGGCCACGGCCATCCGGAGCGCGTTGGGGGTGTGCACCGCCAGCATCGCCAGCGCGACCTTGGGGCCGACCCCGCTGGCCGCCTGGAGCATCTCGAAGATGCCGCGCTCGTCGTCGGTGGCGAAGCCGAAGAGCGTCAGCGACTCCTCGCGGACCACCAGCGAGGTGGCCAGCCGCACCTCCTCGCCCTGCCTGAGCGTCGCCAGCGTCGTCGGGGTGCAGTGCACCCGGACGCCGACGCCGCCGACCTCGACGATCGCCCCGTCGGGCGCGATCGCGGTCACCTGTCCCCGAACCGAGGCGATCACGTGCTGGTTCCTCTCGAGTATCCGGCCGTCCCGCCCCGGCCGCGGAAGTAGGCCGCGGCGGTCGTCTTCGGGCCGCTCGCCGCCCTGGCCTTGGCCGCGGCCTCGGCCAGCCTGTTCTGAGCGCCGCCCCGCCAGACGTGGCAGATGGCCAGGGCGAGCGCGTCCGCGGCGTCGGCGGGCTTGGGCATGGCGTCCAGCCGGAGCAGGCGGGTGACCATCGTGCCGACCTGCTGCTTGTCGGCCGTGCCGCTGCCGGTGATCGCGGCCTTGACCTCGGACGGCGTGTGCAGCGCCACCGGCAGCCCCCGGCGGGAGGCGCACAGGATCGCCACCGCGGAGGCCTGCGCGGTGCCCATCACGGTCCTGAGGTTGTGCTGGGCGAAGACCCGCTCCACGGCCACCGCGTCGGGTTCGACCTCGTCGAGCCACTGCTCGATGCCGGCCTCGATCGCCACCAGCCGGGCGCCGATCTCGTCGTCGGCGGGGGTACGGACCACCCCGACCCTGACCAGGTTCAGCGGCGCCCCGGGCCGCCCCTCGACCGCGCCGAGCCCGCATCGGGTCAGCCCGGGATCGACCCCCATCACCCGCAGCTCGGGCACCCGCACCGACACGCCTCCGCTCGCCGAACACCTGTTCGGTGGCAGACTCTACCGCGTGCGGGCACGGCGCGCACGGCTCTCGCGGGCCCGGCGGCCGGTGTCAGCCGGGGTCAGCCGGGGTCAGAAGGAGTCGAGCATGTACGGGGTGGCGCGGAAGGCCGTCTCCAGGACCCCGAGGACACCTGCGACATCCGCGGCACCCGCGGCATCCGGGGCGCCCGTGACACCGGTGGCGTCCGGGGATGCGGTGCCGGAGGGGACGGTGAGCGCCCCCGAGCGGTGCAGGGTGGCCGCCGGGACGCCCGCGAACAGCGCGGAGAAGCCCCCGGCGGTGAGGACCGGCACGGAGCCGGGCGGGGCCTCGGCGGGACGGGCCTCGCCGGCGCCACCGCGGACCGAGAGCCGCCAGGCGCCGGAGTTGGCGGGGCGGTGGGGATCCTCGACCCGGACGACGGTGTCGAGGGTGACGCCGTCGGGGAAGCCCCGGCCGGCGACGGCGGCGGGCAGGTCGACCACCCGGAACATCCAGCGGGTCTGGGTGACCTCGTCCTTCTTGCGTTCACCGATCAGCCAGAAGACCGGGTCGTCGGGGGCGACGATGGCGCGGACCGACGTGGCGATCGAGGACGAGGAGCCGATCAGCGACCACAGGGTGCGGGCGGTGGCCTCGGAGCCGGCCAGCAGGGCGTCGACCTCGATGTCGTCGCCGTCCCAGCGGTAGATCACGAACCCGTCGTCGGCCAGGTAGAGGAAGTCGTCCTCCTCCTCCAGCCACAGGCGCCAGGTCGGCTCGTCCCAGCAGATCGGGCCGGAGGCGCGGGCGCCGGCGTGCACCCGCCCCATGATCTCGATCACCTCGGCGGCGTCGCCGGGCCCCATCCGGCGGACCGGGGACCGCTCGGCGGGCCCGATCGCGCGCAGCGCCTCGGCCGGGAAGGTGGCCCGGTGCAGGGCTCCGGCGTGTTCCCAGCCGAGCGAGCGGTAGACGCGGGTCGCGGCCGGATAGAGCGCCGAGACCGGGTGCCCCAGCTCGGCGCAGCGGTCCACGGTGGCCCGCAGGAGCATCCGGCCGACGCCGCGCCCGCGGTCCTCCGGGGCGACCGTCACCGAGGCGACGCCGCCCATGGAGATCGGCCTGCCGTGCCACCACTGGGTGAAGTCGTTGATCCTGCTGGTGGCGATCAGCCGGGGGCCGTCGGCGACGCCGAGATACCTGCCGGCCTCCAGGACCGGGACGACCTGTGCCCGCCAGTCCTCCAGGTCACCGGACGGGATGATCCCGAAGGCGCGCCTGCGGTTGTCGAGCACCGCGTCGAGGTCGTCGGCGGTCAGGGGGCGTATCTCCACGAGCGGACAAGATAGTCGGCCGCCTCCCCGCCGGGCCAACCCTTTTTCGCGGCCCCCGGTCCCGCCGCCCTCAGAGGTGCTGGGTGGCGGGGTCGGCGTCCCGGGCGCGGCCGACCCGCTCGCGGAGCCGGTCCAGGCGAGTCATCACCGGCGTGGCCGAGATGCCGTGCACGACCAGGGAGGCCAGCACCGTGAAGGCGACCACCGCCCACAGCTCCGCGGCCGGTACGCCGAAGTCGGCCTGGCCGAGGGCGTAGGCGAGGTAGAACAGCGAGCCGATGCCGCGGATGCCGAAGAACGCGGTCGCGATGCGCTCGCGCGGACCGGCCCGTCCGCCCAGTTCGGCCAGCCATCCGGTCAGTGGCCGGATCACCAGGATCAGCAGCAGGCCGACGGCGGCGCCCCGCCAGGTGAGCGCGTTCAGCCCGCCGGTGGCGATGAACCCGCCGAGCAGGACGATCAGCCAGGCGGTGAACAGCCGCTCGATCTGCTCGATGAAGCCGTGCAGCACCCCGTTGTAGCCGTGGTCGCGCTCGGCGGCCCTGATCGTGCAGGCGGTCACGAACACCGCGATGAAGCCGTACCCGTGCACCAGCTCGGTCAGGCCGTAGGCCAGGAACGTCGCGGCCAGCGCCACGAAGCCGTCGCGGTGCTCGGCCAGCCGCAGGTCGGAGGCGCGGGCGCGGAAGAAGAGCCGCCCCAGCAGCTTGCCTATCAGCAGGCCGCCCACCACGCCGGCGCCGCACCGGTAGAGCACGTCCACCAGCGCCCACTCGCCCAGCCAACCGGCTCCCCCGCTGACGGCCAGCGCGATCGCGGCGTACACCAGGGGGAAGGCCAGGCCGTCGTTGAGACCGGCCTCGGACGTGAGGGTGAAGCGGACCTCGTCGTCGTCCTTCTCCGCGGCACCGTCCTTCCCCGCGTCGTCGTCCTTCCCCGCGTCGTTCTTCCCCGCGTCGTCCTTCTCCGCCTCGTCGTCCTTCCCCGCCTCGCGAGGCCTCTCCTGGCCGTCGGGGTTCTCCGACTCCTCGGCCTTCTCCGAGTCGACGGGCTCGCCGACCTGCACGTCGGAGGCGAGCACCGGGTCGGTCGGGGCGAGCACGGCGCCCAGCAGCAGCGCCGCCGCCAGCGGCCAGCCGAGCAGGCCGTAGGCGGCGGCGGCCACGCCGAGGACGGTCAGCGGGAGCGTCCAGCCCAGCAGGCGCCAGGTCGACGACCAGGAGTGCCGGCCGAAGGGACGGTTGATGGCCAGCCCGGCGCCCATCAGGGAGATCAGCACGCACACCTCGGTGGCGTGCTCGACCATGGCCCGGTGGGCGATCGGGTCGGCGTCCGGGAGATCGAGCGGTAGTACGTACAGGAGAACGCCGAACAGCAGGCAGGCCAGCGGAAGGGAGAAGGGACGTCGGTTCAGGAGCTGCGGCAGGGTGGCCGCGAGCAGCGCGGCGACACCGGCCACGGCAAAGATCAGATCAGGATTGCCCATCGTCCGCGTGATATGCCCCTGACCAGAAGGGCAAACATCGCAGATGAGGTGAGATCAACCTAAAATCACCGGGTGGCCGGGGCCGTCAGGCGTCCAGCTTCTCCATGACCTCGTCGGAGACGTCGAAGTTGGCCCAGACGTTCTGCACGTCGTCGCTGTCCTCCAGGGCGTCGATCAGCCGGAAGACCTTGCGGGCGCCGTCCTCGTCGAGGGGGACGTTCAGCGTCGGCATGAAGCTCGACTCGGCCGAGTCGTAGTCGATCCCGGCGTCCTGCAGGGCCTTGCGGACCGGGACGAGGTCGGTGGCCTCGGAGACCACCTCGAACTGGTCGCCCAGGTCGTTGACCTCCTCGGCGCCCGCGTCCAGCACGGCCGACAGCACGTCGTCCTCGCCCAGGTCGCCCTTGGGGACGAGCACGACGCCCTTGCGGTTGAACATGTAGGACACCGAGCCGGGGTCGGCCAGCGAGCCGCCGTTGCGGGTCAGCGCGACGCGGACCTCGGAGGCGGCGCGGTTGCGGTTGTCGGTCAGGCACTCGATCAGCACCGCGACGCCGCCGGGGGCGTACCCCTCGTACATGATGGTCTGCCAGTCGGCGCCGCCGGCCTCCAGGCCGCCGCCGCGCTTGCGGGCGCGCTCGATGTTGTCGATCGGCACCGAGTTCTTGCGCGCCTTGGTGATGGCGTCGTACAGCGTCGGGTTACCGTCGGGGTCGGGGCCGCCCGTCCGTGCCGCCACCTCGATGTTCTTGATGAGCTTGGCGAACAGCTTGCCGCGCTTGGAGTCGAGCGCGGCCTTCTTGTGCTTCGTCGTCGCCCATTTGGAGTGGCCGGACATCGCCTAGAGCTCCCTCACCATCTCAGCGAAATATGAATGCACGCCGACATCCCCGGTGATCTCCGGGTGGAAGGACGTGGCGAGCAGCGGTCCCTGACGGACCGCGACGATCCTATCCCCAGGTTCGGCCAGCGCCAGCACTTCGACCTCCGAACCCACGGATTCCACCCAGGGGGCGCGGATGAAGACCGCCCGCATCTCCCCCCGGCCGGCGAAGTCGATGTCGGCCTCGAAGGAGTCGACCTGGCGGCCGAAGGCGTTGCGGCGGACGACCATGTCGATGCCGCCGATCGTCTGCTGGCCCTCGATCCCGTCCTCGATCCGGTCGGCCAGCATGATCATGCCGGCGCAGGAGCCGTAGGCGGGCATGCCGGCCTTGATCCGCATGCGGAGCGGTTCGAGCAGCTCGAAGGTCTCGGCGAGCTTCCACATCGTGGTGGACTCCCCGCCCGGCACGACGAGGCCGTCGACCTCCTCCAGCTCCCGGGGCCGCCGCACGGCGACCGCCCGGGCGCCCACGGCCTCCAGGGCGCGCATGTGCTCGCGCACGTCGCCTTGGAGCGCGAACACGCCGATCGTGGGGGCGTTGGTCACCGGTGGTCCTTCCAGAGCGGGTGGGTGCCTCTTCAGGGTATGACCAACGCCTGGATCATCCCAAAACGACCTCTCGTCGCCCCCACCCGCCCCCGCCGGGGTTCCGGTGGGAGCGGGGTGGATCGCGTCGGGCCGCCCGGGACGGGGCCGCGCGGGGAGCGGCGACCCGCACGGGCCGGTGCGGGGCCGTACGGAGGGCGGCGGCCACATCCGGCCACATCCGGCCGGTCCGGCCGTCCGGCGCGGGGCCGTGCGGGGACTACCAGCCGCGCTCGGCCAGGCGGTGCGGGGCCGGGATCTCGTCGACGTTGATGCCCACCATGGCCTCGCCCAGGCCGCGGGAGACCTTGGCGATGACGTCGGGGTCGTCGTGGAAGGTGGTGGCCTTGACGATGGCCGAGGCCCGCTCGGCCGGGTTGCCGGACTTGAAGATGCCCGAGCCGACGAACACGCCCTCGGCGCCGAGCTGCATCATCATCGCCGCGTCGGCCGGGGTCGCGATGCCGCCGGCGGTGAACAGCACGACCGGCAGCTTGCCGGCCCTGGCGACCTCGGCGACCAGCTCGTAGGGGGCCTGGAGCTCCTTGGCCGCCACGAACAGCTCGTCCTCGGGCAGCGAGGACAGCCGCTTGATCTCGCCGCGGATCTTGCGCATGTGCATGGTGGCGTTGGACACGTCGCCGGTGCCCGCCTCACCCTTGGAGCGGATCATCGCCGCGCCCTCGGTGATGCGGCGCAGCGCCTCGCCCAGGTTGGTCGCGCCGCAGACGAAGGGCACGGTGAAGCGCCACTTGTCGATGTGGTTGGCGTAGTCGGCCGGGGTGAGGACCTCGGACTCGTCGATGTAGTCGACGCCGAGCGACTGCAGGACCTGGGCCTCGACGAAGTGGCCGATACGGGCCTTGGCCATGACCGGGATCGAGACGGCGGAGATGATGCCGTCGATCATGTCGGGGTCGCTCATCCGGGAGACGCCGCCCTGGGCGCGGATGTCGGCGGGCACCCGCTCGAGCGCCATGACGGCGACGGCGCCGGCATCCTCGGCGATCTTGGCCTGCTCGGCGTTCACGACGTCCATGATGACGCCGCCCTTGAGCATCTCTGCCATGCCGCGCTTGACCCGGGCGGTTCCGGTGACGGTGGTCTCGCTGACTTCGGGCGTGCTGCTGGACACGGGCTCTACCTCACGACGTCTGGCTGCGGGGCACGGGCCGCCCCGGAGGGCGACCGCTGACGTCTCCATCGTAGGCGCAGGGCGGCCTCTCCCCTCACACGCCACCTTGTCACTGTCGGCGGACCGTCTTGGACATCGTGTAAGGGTCGCCCGTCAGGGGATGACGGGCTTGGCCGAGGCCAGCACGACCCAGACCTGTCCGGGGGCGAAGTTCATCGGATCCCCGGCCTCGGTGGTGAAGACCGTGCCCTTCTTCTCCGAGGGCCGCGACCAGCGGGCCTTGAACGCCTGGCCGTCGCGGAGCACGACCGCCCTGCCCTTGCCGGTGGTGTGCACCAGCGGGGTGTAGCTCTGGTTCTTGTCGTGGAACTGCGAGCGCTCGGTCTTGGTGTACTGCACGACGATCGTGGGGGCGCCGAGCTGGCCTCCCTCGGCGGCCATGTTCTTCTTGCCGTCCTGCCAGATCAGCCATTTCTCCGCCGCCTGGGACCAGACGAACCCGAAGCGGGCCGCCGGGTAGCGCACGGTGTAGGTCTTGCGCGGCACGCCCCCTTCCGGGGCGTCGCCGAAGGTGAACCCGATGTCCTTGGCCTTGGACGCCTTGGGCGCCCCGGCCAGCAGCCGCCGGGTCTCGGCGAAGAGGTTGTAGGGGGCGAAACGGCCGGGCTGGCGGAAGTACGCGCCCGGCTGCCTGCTGTCGGAGACGTCGAACAGCGGCGCCTCTGCGATGAAGGGCAGCATCTTGGTCTGCGCGCCCGAGTAGGCGAAGGCGGGCCTGCCGAACTGCGGGACGATGTGCAGGTCGGAGATGCGGGCGCTGCGGACCGGGCCGACCTTGGCCGGGAGCTTCGAGGAGAAGATCGCCATCAGGCGGGTCAGCCCGGCCTCGACCTGCTCGACGTAGACGACGTCGGCGCTCTTGAGGCCGAGCTGCGGCTTGCCCGCCGCGGTGTTCTCGATCTTCACCGCGACCACCGGCCTGCGGGCCGCGCCCGGCATGCCGGTGAAGGGGTGCGTCGGCTCGGGCTCCGGGGTCGGGGTCGCGCCGGGCTCGGCGCCCGAACCCTGGGCGTTGCCCGCGGGGGCCGCCGGCTCGTCGGAGGAGCAGGCGGCGGCCGGCGCGAGGAGCGCGACTCCCGCCACCGCGGCGGTGATCATCCGGGGCACCCGCACGACTCGTCTCCTCCAGGTAGGCCTCTGGCGCGAACGCCATGAGCCTACCGGTGTCCGACTTATCAGATACGTGGGTTTATGCACCGCCTATTAGGCGTATTTGGGCTATTCGGCGGCGAGCGCCTTGGGCGGCGCGTCGTCGATCTCGAAGAACTCCGGGTAGGCGGTGTGCCCGGCCAGCCGCAGCGTGCGGGCCAGCCAGCGGCGCTGCGCGGTACGGGTCACGCCCACCGCGTTGTTGTAGAACCGGCGGGCGTAGAGGACCTTCGCCACCGCGGCGCCCAGCTCCTCCAGCAGATCGGACCCGGCCCGCGTGCCGGCCAGCCGGTCCCGGAAGCGCTCCTGGTCGACGACGGCCCGCAGGGTGCGCGACAGGTCGCTCTCGGCGTGCTCACGCTCCTCAGGGCCCGCGGTACGGGCCTCGTGGGCGGCGGCGGCCAGCACCAGGCTGGTCGCCGGGTCCAGCATCCGGGAGGCCGCCAGCTCCAGGCTGACGGCCGTCCGCCGCACCAGCGCGGCGTCCAGCGACTCGCGGGCCAGCTCCAGCCGGATGTGCAGCCGGTCCAGCCGGCCCGCCCGCCAGGAGACGTAGACGGCGAGGAGCACGACGAACGCGCCCGCCACCAGGATCGTGGTCGTCACGCCGTGCCGTCCCCTTCGGTCGCCGTGCCGACCAGCGCGGCGCCCGCGGGCTGTCCGGCCCCGCCGGACCGGGGAGCGGCCACCGCCACGCCACCGGGACCGGCGGTGCCGCCGATGCCGTCAGGGCCGGTCGCCTCGCCGGTGCCGCGGGCGTCGGGGGCGTCCCCGAGGCTCTCGGCGTCCTCGGCGTCCTCCTCGACGCCGGTCGTGCTCGCCGTGCTCGCGACCGTCTCGTAGACCCTCAGCACGTCGCGGGCGACGGTGGACCAGTCGTACTTGCGCACGGCCTGGCGGGCCTCCCGCGAGAGCGTGGCCCGGCGCTCGGGGTCGTCCAGCAGGGCGGCGGCCTCGCGGGCCAGCGACGCCGCGTCGCCCGTGGTGAACAGCGCCCCGGCCCGGCCCTCGTCGAGCACCTTGGCGAAGGCCGGGATGTCGCTCGCCAGGATCGCCGCCCCCGCCGACATCGCCTCGGTCAGCACGATACCGAAGCTCTCGCCGCCCAGGTTGGGCGCGCAGAAGACGTCGACCGTGTGGTAGGCGCGGACCTTGTCCTCCTCGCTCACCATGCCGAGCAGCCCGATCCGGTCGTGGTAGGCGGCCGGGACCCGCTCCAGCACCTCGGCGGCGTCCCCGGGGCCGGCCAGTAGCAGGCGCAGCGCCGGTCGTTCGGCGGCCAGCAGGGTGAAGGCCTCCAGCAGCACCGGCAGGCCCTTGCGCGGCTCGTCCATCCGGCCGAGGAAGCCGATCACCTCGCCCTCGTCCCAGCCGGGCAGCGGCTCGCCCTCGGCGTAGCGGGCGACCGCCACCCCGTTGGGGATCAGCACGGCGTCGCCGCCCATGAACTCGACCAGGGTCTTCCTGGCCGCGTCGGAGACGGCGATCCGGCCGGTGATCTTCTCCAGCGCGCTCATGATGATCGCCACCCCGGCCGAGAAGGACCGGGAGTTGCCGTAGGAGGCGTGGAAGGTGGCCACGATCGGCCCCTTGGCCACCCAGCAGGCGAGCAGCCCGAGCGACGGGATGGCCGGCTCGTGCACGTGCAGCACGTCGAACCGGCCCTCGCGCACCCAGCGCCGTACCCGGTTCGCCGACAGGAACCCGAACGACATCCTGGCCACCGACCCGTTGAAGGGCACCGGGACGGCGCGGCCGGCCGAGGTCACGTACGGGGGCAGCGGGGCGTTGTCCGCCGCCGGGGAGATCACCGAGACGTGGTGGCCGTCGGCCATGAGCGCCTCGGCCAAGTCGCGGATGTGCACTTGGACGCCGCCGGGAACGTCCCAGGTGTAGGGGCAGACGATGCCGATCCTCATGCCCGGGGCTCCAGGTCCTCGAGCCAGAGGCGCTGCAGCATGTGCCAGTCCTCGGGGTGCTCGGCTATGCCCTTCTCGAAGACGGTGGCCAGGCTCTGCATCGCCGCGGCCACCCTCTCCTTCCTGTCGCCCTCGGCCGGGATCGCGATCTCGTCGTAGAACTGCAGGCCCCAGCCGGACTCGGTGAAGTAGGGCAGGGCCGGGATGAGCGGGGCCCCGGTGTGCACGGCCAGCAGGCCGGGTCCGGCGGGCATCCGGGTGGCCGCGCCGAAGAACTGCACCTGGACCCCCTTGGCGGTCAGGTCCCGTTCGGCCGGCAGGGCCACCGGCAGGCCGGCGCGCAGGCGCTGCGCCAGGGTGCCGAAGGTGTGGCCCTCCCCGCCGGTGAGCGGGAGCACCTCCATGCCCAGGCCCTCGCGGAAGGCGGTGTAGCGGTGGAAGAGCGACTCGGGCTTGAGCCGCTCGGCGACCGTGGTGAACGGGTGGCCCGTCTTGGCGAACCAGGCGCCGGCCTGGTCCCAGTTGCCCGTGTGCGGCAGGGCCATGACCACTCCCCTGCCCGCGGCCAGGTGGTCGTAGACCGTCTCGGCCCCGACCACGTGCATCCGGGAGACGATCTCCTCGATGGGCATCGAGGGCAGCCGGAACACCTCGTGGAAGTAGCGGAAGTAGGAGCGCATGCCGGCGCGGCTGAGCTCCCGGATCGCCGGGTCCGAGGGCGAGGTGCCCTTGACGCGGGCGAGGTTGGCCTCCAGCCTGAGCACGGACTTGCCCCGGCGCTTCCACAGCCGGTCCGCGGCGACGCGGAAGGCGGCGGCGGTGAGCCGCTCGGGCAGGCGGGGAACGACCGTCCAGCCGGCGCCGAACGCGGCCGCGACGAGACGATCCTGGAGGGAGGGCGTGTCGGTCATCGATCTTTCCGATCAGCGGAGGGTGCGGGGCGGGGCGGAGACGGCCTGCCGGCGCACGTGCAGCAGGCGCTGGCCCACGGTGACCGCGCTGGCCACGGCGAGCAGCCAGAGTCCCACGGGCAGGACGTACGGCACGCCGAGACCGCCGAGCCCGGTCGAGACCAGGCCGACGACCAGGCGTTCGGGCCGCTCGGCGAGGCCGACGTCGCACGTCATGCCGAGCGCCTCGGCCCTGGCCTTGACGTAGGAGACCACCGCGCCCGCCGCGAGGCAGAACAGCGCGACCCCGGCCAGCACCGGCTGGTCGCTCACGATGAACCAGCACACCAGCCCGGAGAAGATCCCGGCGTCGCCGACCCGGTCGAGGGTGGAGTCCAGGAAGGCGCCCCAGACGCTCCCCGGGCCCGTCATCCTGGCCATCACCCCGTCCAGGAGGTCGGCCAGCACGAAGAAGGTGATCACCACCGTGCCGACGAACAGCTGGCCCCTGGGGTAGAAGAACAGGGCCGCGGCGACGGTCCCGAGCGTGCCCGCCGCGGTGACCGCGTTGGGGCTGACCCCATGACGGGTGAGGGCCCGGCCCAGCGGGGTCAGGACTCGGGTGACGGCGGGGCGCAGAAGTTTCAACATCGCGCTCCGATCGTAGGCCAACCGGCCTGCACCCGCGCTACGGCCACCCGATGATCACGCACCGCTCGCGCGCCGTCCCGGCGACGGCCGCACGGGCGGCGACACGGGCGGCGACACGGGCGGCGGCACGGACGGTCATACGGTGACGGCACGGGTGACGGCCGCGGGACGGCCGCGCGGGTGACGGCGCGTCGGCCGGGACGCGCGCCGGAGTCGCCCGGCCATCCGTACGAACCGGATCAATAGCGATTCGATCTTCTTCTCGCAAGAGGATCGCCTCACCCCTCTTGTGATATTCGCCACATGGGTATTTGGTGAACAGACCGCGTCCGTCGGCGTACGGGCGCGGCTGCGACCCCCGGGGTGTGGCCCCACCGGGCCGTGCTCCTTCGGCAACGACGCGGGAGGCGATGTGGCGGAGAGAACATCCGGCGGAGCAGCGGGAGCCGCGGGGAGGGCACCCGCGGCCGACCGGCCGGACATGATCAGAAATGTCGTGCTGGTCGGCCATTCCGGTGCCGGGAAGACCACGCTGGTGGAGGCCCTGCTAGAGGCGACACGGACCGTCTCGCGGCCGGGCCGGGTCGAGGACGGAACCACCGTGAGCGACTTCGACGAGGTCGAGGTGCGCCAGCAGCGCTCGGTGAACCTCACCGTGTCCCCGGTGGTGCACAACAGCATCAAGATCAACCTCCTGGACACCCCCGGCTACGCCGACTTCGTCGGGGACCTGCGCGCCGGGCTGCGCGCGGCCGACGCGGCGCTGTTCGTGGTCTCGGCCTGCGACGGCGTGGACGGCCTGACCAGGATGCTCTGGGAGGAGTGCGCCGCGGTCGGCATGCCGCGCGCCGTGGTGATCACCAAGATGGACCACCAGCGGGCCGACTTCGAGGCCGCCCTGGCGGCCTGCCAGGACGCCTTCGGCGACGGGGTGTCCCCGCTGTACCTGCCGGTGGTGACCAACGGCCGGGTGAACGGCCTGATCGGGCTGCTGAGCCAGAAGTTCTACAACTACGCGACCGGCACCCGGACCGAGAACGCCCCGGGCCCGGCCTACGCCGACCAGATCGAGCTCTACCGCGGCGCCCTGATCGAGGGCGTCATCCAGGAGAGCGAGGACGAGTCCCTGATGGACCGCTACCTCTCCGGCGAGGAGATCGAGACCAAGGCCCTCGTCGAGGACCTGGAGAAGGCGGTCGCGCGCGGCGGCTTCCACCCGGTGCTGGCCGCCGGGGCGGGGGTGGGCGCGACGGAGATCCTGGAGCTCGTCACCCAGGGGTTCCCCTCGCCGCTCGAACACCCGCTGCCCGAGGTCGTCACCCTCGACGGCACCCCCGTCCCCGGCATCACCTGCGACCCCGAGGGCCCGCTGGTCGCCGAGATCGTCAAGACCACCAGCGACCCGTACGTGGGCCGGATCAGCCTGGTCCGGGTCTTCTCCGGCACCCTGCGCCCCGACATGACCGTGCACGTCTCCGGGCACGGCCTGGCCGACCGCGGGCACGAGGACCACGACGTGGACGAGCGCATCGGCGCGCTGTCCTGCCCGCTGGGCAAGCTCCAGCGCACCGTCGGCACGTGCGTGGCCGGGGACATCGTCGCGGTCGCCAAGCTGTCGCGCGCCGAGACCGGCGATACCCTCTCCGACCGGGAGAACCCGCTGCTGATGACGGCCTGGACGATGCCGGAGCCGCTGCTGCCGGTCGCGATCCAGCCCCGGTCCAAGGCCGACGACGACAAGCTCGGCCAGGCGCTGCAGCGGCTGGTCGCCGAGGACCCGACGCTGAGGCTGGAGAACAACCCCGAGACCCGCCAGCTCGTGCTCTGGTGCATGGGCGAGGCCCACGCCGACGTGCTGCTCGACCGACTGAGCAGACGGCACGGCGTGGAGGTGGAGAAGGTCGAGCTGCGGGTGCCGCTGCGGGAGACCCTGGGCGGCAGCTGCCGCGTCCTGGGCCGCAACGTCAAGCAGACCGGCGGCCACGGCCAGTTCGCCGTCTGCCACCTGGAGGTCGAGCCCCTGCCCTCCGGCGGCGGCTTCGAGTTCGTGGACAAGATCGTCGGCGGGGTGGTGCCGCGCCAGTTCATCCCCTCGGTGGAGAAGGGCGTGCGCACCCAGATGCAGCGCGGGGTCGTCGCCGGCTACCCCATGGTGGACGTGCGGGTGACCCTCTACGACGGCAAGGCCCACTCGGTCGACTCCTCCGACATGGCCTTCCAGATCGCCGGGGCGCTCGCGCTCAAGGAGGCCGCGGCCAAGGTGCCCACCCTGCTGCTCGAACCGGTCGACGAGGTCGGCGTGCTGGTCGCCGACGAGCACGTGGGCGCGGTGATGTCCGACCTGTCCTCGCGCCGGGGCCGCGTGCTGGGCACCGAACCGGTGGGCGCGGGCCGCACCCTTGTCAAGGCCGAGGTGCCCGAGCTGGAGATCACCCGCTACTCGATCGACCTGAGATCGATGTCACACGGCACCGGCACGTTCCGCCGGACCTTCCTGCGCTACGAACCACTCCCGTCCCACCTGGTGGAGAAGGTCACCGCCTGAGACCGCGGGAGGCGTGCGCCGGACGGGGGCCGACCGGTTCCGGGCCGGGAACGCGCCCCGCCGGGCACACGCCTCCCACCCCGCACTTCCGTAACGAAGTAATCACGAAACGATTTCTTTTTTCTGGCCGGAGCACACCGGTCCGGATGCCAGACTGAGGAATCATGCGAAACGGACGCCCTCTGCTGGCCGCTACCGCACTCGCCGTTCTGACCACCGGCGCCGCCTACACGTTCGGCCCCGACGCCCCGCCCGGCAAGGCCGAGACCGCCGGGCGCGCACCGGCCCGGACCGGCGCGGACGGCACCGCCGACACGAAGGAGACCACCGGCGCCACCGACGGTGCGACGACCACCGCCTCGGCCTCGGCGCGCTGCGACGTCGACCCCAGGTATCCCAAGCGCCAGCTGCGCGGGGTCTGGATCGCCACGGTCAAGAACATCGACTGGCCCTCGCGGACCGGCCTGTCGGTCGCCCGCCAGCAGGCCGAGTACGTCAGGATCCTCGACAACGCGGCCAAACGGCGGTTCAACGCGGTGTTCGTCCAGATCCGCCCCGCCTCCGACGCGCTGTACCGATCGTCGCTGGAGCCCTGGTCGCAGTACCTGACCGGCACCGCGGGCAAGGACCCCGGCTGGGACCCGCTCCCCTTCCTCATCGCCGAGGCCCACCGGCGCGGCATGGAGTTCCACGCCTGGTTCAACCCCTACCGGGCCTCCTACGACGGGAACCTCGCCGCGCTGCCCGCGGGTCACCCCGCCCGGCGGCACCCCGGCTGGATCGTCAAGTACAACGGCCTGGCCTACTACAACCCCGGCCTGCCCTCGGTCCGCGAGCACGTCACCAAGGTCGTCACGGACGTGGTAACGCGCTACGACGTCGACGGCGTCCACTTCGACGACTACTTCTACCCCTACCCCGTCGCGGGCGCCACGTTCGACGACCGCGCCGCCTTCGCGAAGTACGGCAACGGCAGGAAGCTGGCCGCCTGGCGCCGCTCCAACGTCAACACGCTGATCGCCCAGGTCGACAAGGCCGTGCACGCGACCAGGAACAGCGTGAAGTTCGGGATCAGCCCGTTCGGCATCTGGCGCAACAAGGCCCAGGACCCCACCGGCTCGGCCACCGGCGGCATGTCCGCCTACGACTCCATCTACGCCGACGCCCGGCACTGGATCCGCAAGGGCACGGTCGACTACGTCATCCCGCAGCTGTACTGGCCCCGCGCCTTCGCCGTCGCCGACTACGACGTGCTGATGCCGTGGTGGGCGAACGAGGTCAAGGGCACCGGCGTCCAGCTCTACATCGGCCAGGCCCTGTACCGGGTGGGCACCACCGACACCCCGGCCTGGACCAGGCCCGGCGAGCTGCCCTCCCACCTGGCCCGCAACCGCGCCTACCCGCAGGTCTCCGGCGACGTCTACTTCAGCGCCAAGCAGCTGTCCACCAACCCGCTGGGGGTGCTGGACCGCCTCGTCAAGAACCACTACTCGCGCCCGGCGCTGCTGCCGCTGATGAAGGACCGCGGCGGGCAGGCCCCGCCCAGGCCCTCCGACGTGCGGCTCCAGGGCACCTCGCTGGGCTGGAAGGGCTCGGCCGGGGCCCGCTCGTACGCGGTCTACCGGATCGCCTCGGGAAAGCCCGGCGAGTGCGCCACCGCCGACGCCCGCAACCTGATCGCGGTCGTGCCCGCGGCCGCCGGGGAGCGCCAGACCCTCGCCGTGCCCGGTGGCGGTTCCTACCTGGTCACCTCGCTGGACCGGCTGCAGAACGAGAGCGAGCCGGGCGGGACCTGAGCCCGGCCGCCGCCCGGCCCGCCCCGGCTGGACCCGGACGCGATCTTCCCCTACGGTGCCAGCCTTGACCGAAGCTGAAGGGGAGGTCGTTCGTGAAGCGGACGCTTGTCGCGTTTGCGGTGGTACTGGGCATGTTGTGGCCGGGGGCCGCGCACGCCGCCACGCAGGCGGACGAACGGGTGATGCTGATCGGCGTCCCCGGCCTGCGGTGGAGCGACCTCGATCCCGACACCACCCCGAACCTGTGGCGGCTCGCCGGGCGGAGCGCCGTCGGATCGCTCTCGGTGCGCACCGTCGGGCGGGTGACCTGCCCCTACGACGGGTGGCTGACGGTCTCGGCCGGGGTGAGGTCGGCGGTCGGCTACGGCTGCGGCCTGCCGCCGGTGCCCGAGCCCTCCGGCACGGGCGCGGCCATCCCCGAGTACGGCTACCTGCACGAGGTCGCCGGGCAGCGCTACGCGGGCGCCCTGGGCGAGGCCGTGCGCGTCGCCGGGCAGTGCACGCTGGCGATCGGCCCCGGCGCCGCGCTGGCCCTGGCCGACCGGGCGGGCCGCGTCGGCGTGTACGCCCCCTCCCCCGAGCAGATCCCCTCCGGGGCGCTGACCAGGTGCCGGGTGATGGCCGCCGACGTCGACGACCTGATCAGGCCGTACGTGACCGGCGGGCGGCTGCCGGCGGACGGGGAGCCGCTCGGGCCGCAGCAGCGGGCGGCGGCGCTGCGGCTGGCCGACGCCAAGGCCGGAGCGGTGCTGAGCGTGCTGCCCCGGGAGACGACCGTGCTGCTGGCGGGCCTGTCCGACCACGGCGGCGACCCGCACCTGCGGGTGGCCATGATGAGCGGCGAGAACGGCGGGCGGTTCTCCGGCCACTTCCTGGGGGCGGCCTCCACCCACCGCGACGACATCACGATCCTGCCGGACGTCACCGCGACCATGCTCTCCCTGGCCGGGGTGGCGACCCCTCCGACGGTGATCGGGGTGCCCTGGCAGGCGAGCGAGCGGCGTACCGGAGGCGTCGAGGCGGCGCGGGTGGAGCTGGACCGGGCCGACGTGGCCGGGCAGACGATCAGGCAGGCGGGCGGGGTGTTCTTCACCACGGTCGCCGTGCTCCAGGTCGCCTTCTACCTGGCCGCCTTCCTGCTGCTGCGCCGCGGGCGCGGCCTGACCGGCATCCGGGTGGCCGCGGTGGCGCTGGCCTCGGTGCCGGTCTCGACGTACCTGGTCAACCTCGTCGGCTGGCACCGCACGGGGACCCCGGTCGTGGCGCTGGCCGGTGGGATCGTCGTCTCGGCGCTGCTGCTGACCGCGGTGGCGCTGGCCGGTCCCTGGCGGCGCGCCCCGCTCGGCCCCCTGGCGGTGGTGGCGGGCGTGACCGCGGCGGTGCTCGCCGGTGACCTGCTGACCGGGACGACGTTGCAGCTCAACAGCGTGATGGGCTACAGCGCGGTGGTCGGGGCCCGCTACTACGGGCTGGGCAACATCCCCTTCGCGCTCTTCGCCACCTCGGTGCTGCTGCTGGCGTCCACGATCGCGCACCGGCTGACGCGCCGGGGCCGCAAGGGCGCGGCGGTCGCCGTGGTGGCGGGCCTGGGCGGCTTCGCGATGATCCTGGGCGGCTGGCCCGGCGTGGGCAGCGACTTCGGCGGCGTGATCGCGTTCGTGCCGGGCATCGCGGTGACCGCGATGCTGATCGCGGGCAGGCGGGTCTCGATCGTCAGGCTGGGCGCGCTCTGCGTGGCGGGCGGCGTCACCGTGATGGCCATCGCCTACCTGGACTACCTGCGCCCGCCGGGCTCGCAGACCCACCTGGGACGTTTCGTCGGCCAGGTGTTCACCGGCGAGGCCCTGGAGGTGATCGGCCGCAAGTTCGGCGCGATGATCGGCACCCTGCTCAACCCCAACCTGATGCCGGTCGTGATCGCCGCGGTGGCCTTCCTGGTGTACGCGCTGCTGCGGCCCGAGCGGGCGACCGCCGGGGTGCTGCCCGCGGCGTTCACGCACTCCCCCGCGCTGCGGGCCGGGCTGATCGGCACCCTGATCAGCGGCGTGGTCGGCATGCTGGTCAACGACTCGGGCGCCGCGGTTCTGTCGATGGCCCTGGCGCTGGCGGTCCCGCTGACGCTCTCGGTGGGGATCAGGGCCCTGGGCGCCGGCGACCCGCCCTACGAGGAGGCGGGCCAGGACCCGGCGAGCAGCTCCCTGGTGTCGCGCAGCAACTGAGGCAGGACCTTGGTCTGGCCGACCACGGGCATGAAGTTGGTGTCGCCGCCCCACCTGGGGACCACGTGCTGGTGCAGGTGGGCGGCGATGCCGGCGCCCGCCACACCGCCCAGGTTCATGCCCACGTTGAAGCCCTGCGCGCCACTGGCCTTGCGCAGGGTGACCAGGGCCCTCCGGGTGAAGTCGGCCAGTTCGGCGGTCTCGGACCCGTCCAGGTCGGTGTAGTCGGGGACGTGCCGGTAGGGACAGACCATCAGGTGGCCGGAGTTGTACGGGTAGAGGTTGAGCAGCGCGAAGACCGACTCGCCCCGGGCCACGACGAGCCCGTCCTCGTCGCTCATCCGGGGGATCTCGCAGAACGGGCAGCCGTCCTCAGGACCCGAGCCGCTCGGCTTGCTGGCCCCCTTGATGTACGCCATCCGGTGAGGAGTCCAGAGTCTCTGGAACGCGTCCGGTGTCCCCGCCCCGTGCTGCGCCTCCGGCTCGTTGCTCATGGCCGCCAGCATATTGCCACGCCGATCCGGCCCGGCTCGCGCCTCCCCGCCTTCCCTGCACGGTCGCCCCGCCTCCGCGGAGCCCGGGAGGCCCCTTCCCGCATGTCCCGGTATCGGCGAACGAATACGGGGAATTTCCGGCAGAATCCCCCTGCACCACCAACGACAGCCGAGGAGTACCCATGACCGACGTCTCCGTCGAGGAACCGACCGAGAAGACCGCGTCTCCCGCCGAGGCGAGCGGCAGGGCCGCCCGCCCGTTCTCCCTGAGCCTGTCCCTGTCCACCCCGGAGCCGTCGCAGCCGTCCCCGGGCGGGCCCGCGTCCTTTCGGGACGAGCCGGACGCCTCCCCGGACGAGCCCGTCCTGACCGTGGTCGAGGAGGACCCCTCCCCGGCGCCCTCGACACCGTCCTCCCTGTCCCCCATGTCCCCCGTGTCGCAGGGGTCCCCCGCGTCCTCGACGTCCCCCGCGCCTTCCGCGTCCTCGGTGTCCTCGGTGTCCTCGGTGTCGTCGGCTTCGTCGGGCGCGTCTGACGAGCCGCTCCCCCCGTCCCCCGGCGACGACGCGGACGTCCCGGAGACCCCGCCCCAGTCGGTATCGGTGATCTCCGCGGCCCCGCCGGCACCCGCGCCCTCCCCCGTGGCCGGGGCCGTGGTGAAGGGCCGGATCAAGGTGGCCGACGAGGTGGTGGAGAAGGTCGCCGCCCTCGCCGCGCTGGAGGTGGCGGGCGTGGCCGAACTCTGCGACGAGGCCGCCCTGGCCGCGGAGACGGTACGCCACCGGGCCGGCTCCGGCCCCGGCGTCAGACGTGGCCCGCGGGGCGTCAGCGCGCACGTGCAGGACCGCACGGCCGCGGTGGACGTGACGATCGTGACCGAGTACGGGCACGTGGTGATGGACGTGGCCAACGAGGTCAAGACCAACGTGGCGCGGACGATCAGCAGGATGCTGGGCATGCGGGTCGTCGAGGTCAACGTCACCGTGGACGACGTCCGCCTGCCCGGTGAGACCGGCCGCACGACACCGGCCTGACCCGGCCGTCCGGGACGGCCGGGGATCCGGGACGGCCGGGACGTCCCGGCCGTCCGGGGGCCCTCCCGGCGAGGGCGTCGAGGGCCGGAAGGATCAGACGTGGCAGGGAGGATCAGACCTGGGCGGGAGGGTCAGACCTGGGCGCGGCGCTCGATCGCGTCGACGATCTCCGCGAGCGCCTCGTCGACCGGCACCCCGTTCTTCTGCTCGCCGTTGCGGAAGCGGAAGGAGACCGCACCGGCCGCGATGTCCTCGTCGCCCGCCAGCAGCATGAACGGCACCTTGGACTTCTGCGCGTTGCGGATCTTCTTCTGCATCCGGTCGTCGGAGGCGTCCACCTCGATCCTGATGCCCCGGGCGCGGGCCTTCTCCGCGAGGTCCTGGAGGTAGGACACGTGGGCCTCGGCGATCGGGATGCCGACCACCTGGACCGGCGCGAGCCAGGGAGGGAACGCGCCCGCGTAGTGCTCGACCAGGACGCCGAAGAAGCGCTCGATCGAGCCGAACAGCGCCCGGTGGATCATGACGGGCTGCTGCCGGGAGCCGTCGGCCGCCTGGAACTCCAGGTCGAAGCGCTGCGGCAGGTTGAAGTCGAGCTGGATCGTCGACATCTGCCAGGTCCTGCCGATCGCGTCCCGGGCCTGGACGGAGATCTTCGGCCCGTAGAAGGCCGCTCCGCCCGGGTCGAGGACCAGCTCCAGGTTCTCCGACTCGGCGACCTCGCGCAGCGTCGCGGTCGCCTCCTCCCAATCCTCGTCGCTTCCGACGAACTTGACCGGGTCCTTGGTCGACAGCTCCAGGTAGAAGTCGTCCAGGCCGTAGTCGCGCAGCAGGTCCAGCACGAAGCGCAGCAGCGACGCCAGCTCGTCGCGCATCTGCTCGCGGGTGCAGTAGATGTGCGCGTCGTCCTGGGTGAGGCCGCGCACCCGGGTCAGGCCGTGCACCACGCCGGACTTCTCGTAGCGGTAGACCGTGCCGAACTCGAACAACCGCAGCGGCAGCTCGCGGTAGGAACGCCCGCGCGCCCGGAAGATCAGGTTGTGCATCGGGCAGTTCATCGGCTTGAGGTAGTACTTGGCGCCTTCCAGCTCCATGGGCGGGAACATGCCGTCGGCGTACCACTCCAGGTGGCCGGAGGTCTCGTACAGCTTCTGCTTGGTGATGTGCGGGGTGTTGACGAAGGAGTACCCGGCCTCCTCGTGGCGGGCGCGTGAGTAGTCCTCCATGGCGCGGCGGATCACGCCGCCCTTGGGGTGGAAGACCGGCAGGCCCGAGCCCAGCTCGTCGGGGAAGGAGAACAGGTCGAGCTCGGCGCCCAGCTTGCGGTGGTCGCGCTTCTCGGCCTCCTCCAGCAGGTGCAGGTACTCGTCCTGCTTCTCGCGCGACTCCCAGGCGGTGCCGTAGATCCGCTGGAGCTGCGGGTTCTTCTCGCTGCCGCGCCAGTAGGCGCCACCGGAGCGCATCAGCTTGAACGCCGGGATGGACCGGGTGGTCGGCACGTGCGGGCCGCGGCACAGGTCCTTCCAGCGCAGCTCGCCGCTCTTGGCGTCGAGGTTGTCGTAGATGGTCAGCTCCGCGCCGCCCACCTCGACGCTCTCCTCGTCGGCCGCCCCGCCCTTGAGGCCGATCAGCTCCAGCTTGTACGGCTCGGCGGCGAGCTCGGCGGTGGCCTCCTCGTCGGAGACGGGCCTGCGGGAGAACAGCTGTCCCTGCTTGACGATCTCGCGCATGCGCTTCTCGATGCGCTTGAGGTCCTCGGGGGTGAACGGGTCCTTGACGTCGAAGTCGTAGTAGAAGCCGTTCTCCACCGGCGGGCCGATGCCCAGCCTGGCCTCGGGGAAGATCTCCTGGACTGCCTGGGCCATGACGTGCGCGGCGGAGTGGCGGACGATGGCGCGCCCGTCGGGGCTGCCCGCCTCGACCGGCTCGACCACGTCGCCGTCGGCCACCCGGGCCGCGAGGTCCTTGAGCTCGCCGTTGGCGCGGGCGGCGACCACGGAGCGCCCGTCGGCCTCCAGCGCCTCGCCGTACGTCGTGCCCTCCGCCACCACGCGCGCGGTTCCGGCGAGGGTGATCTGAAGTTCTGGCACGGCGGACACGGTTGCTCCCGAGAGGACGTCGTCGGATGTGACGAAAGCTGTAGGGAGTCGATGCTACCGGTGCCGGGGACGCCTTTTCCCGGCCCTGCCGCCGTGGCGCCGGCGCTCCCTCGGCGTACCGCCGTGGCGGTGGCTCTGGCTAGGCTTGGCCGATGTGAACGCAGCAGCCCAGACCTCCGGCGCGCACGCGGCCGGCATCGCGACCATCACCTCCGGCGGGACCGTGCTCGACACGTGGTTCCCGTCCCCGCAGCTGGGCGAGCCCCCCTCCCCCGGCACCGTGCGGCTGACCGAACGGGAGGCCGCCGAGGAGCTCGGCTCCGGGGTCGCCGCGCTGCTCGGTCCCGACGAGGACCGCGGCGTGGAGGTGGTGGCCGTACGGACCGGCATCACCAAGCTGTCGGAGGCCCCCGCCGACGCGCACGACGCCTACCTGCGCCTGCACCTGCTCTCGGCCCGTCTCGTCCAGCCGCACGGCCAGAACCTGGACGGGTTGTTCGGCCTGCTCAGCAACGTGGTGTGGACCAACCACGGCCCGTGCGCGGTGGAGGGCTTCGAGGAGGTACGGCTCCGGCTGCGCGCCCGGGGCCAGGTGACCGTCTACGGCGTGGACAAGTTCCCCCGCATGGTCGACTACGTGGTGCCCACCGGGGTCCGGATCGCCGAGGCCGACCGGGTCCGTCTCGGCGCGCACCTGGCGAGCGGCACGACCGTGATGCACGAGGGGTTCGTCAACTTCAACGCAGGGACGCTGGGCGGTTCCATGGTCGAGGGCCGCATCTCGGCGGGCGTCGTCGTGGGCGACGGCTCCGACGTGGGCGGCGGCGCCTCGATCATGGGCACCCTGTCCGGCGGTGGCAAGCAGGTCATCTCCATCGGGCGGCGCTGCCTGCTGGGCGCCAACAGCGGCATCGGCATCTCCCTGGGCGACGACTGCGTCGTGGAGGCGGGCCTGTACGTGACCGCCGGGACCAAGGTGGCCCTGCCCGAGGGGCGGACGGTCAAGGCCGCCGAGCTCTCCGGCGCCTCGGGGCTGCTGTTCCGGCGCAACTCCACCTCCGGAGCGGTCGAGGTCGTGCCCCGCCATGGCACGGGCGTGGAGCTGAACAGCATCCTGCACGCCAACGACTGAGCACCGCGACCCGTGCCGCGACCCGTGCGGGCCCGCACGGGCCGCACGGGCCGCGGTGAGAACACCATCGGGACGCCGGAAGGGCGGAGATGACCGATCGACGGACCGCCGAGGACGCCGAGGGCGTCCAGGGCGCCGAGGGCTCTGAAAGCACCGAGGGCTCTGGAAGCGCCGGGGCCGCTGAGAGCCGGAGCCGCGCGGGGGGCGGGAACCGCGCGGACGCGACGGCGCGGCTGATCACCGGGCTGTTCGCGCCGCAGGTGCTGGTGATCGTGCTGCCCCCGCTCGTGGGGCTGACGGCCGACGGCCCGGCCGGCGCGGCCTGGGGTTTGCTGGCCTCGGTCCTGTGCGGCGGGGTGCCGGCCGCGGTGATCCTGGCCGGGGTCCGTGCCGGGCGCCTGGACTCCCACCACCTGGTCGACCGGGCGAGCCGGACCGGGCCGTTGCTGGTGGCGGTGGCCGGGGTGGTCGTCGCGCTGGTGCTGCTGGTCCTGCTGGGCGCGCCCCGGCTGCTGGTGGCCACGGTGACCGCGATGCTGGCCGCGCTCGCGGTGACGGTCCCGATCACGCTCAGGTGGAAGATCTCCTTCCACGCGGCCGTGTCGGCGGGCACCGTGGTGGTGCTCGCCCGGGTGCTGCCCGCGGTGCCCACCCTGGTCGTGGGCGCGCTGGTGGTGGCGGCGATCTGCTGGGCGCGGGTCCGGCTGACCCACCACACGCCCGCGCAGGTGGCCGCCGGAGCCGCCGTCGGCGCCGGGACGGCCTGGGCCGCGCTGAGCGCCTTCGGCCTCTGAGCGGGCCGGTCCCGCGGGACCGGCCCGTGTCACCCCCGGATCACCGGGGGCCGGACCTCGGGCCCGTGCCACCCGGGGTCGAACCCGGGCCGCGGGGACCCGGCCTCACAGCAGGCTCTTGAGGAACTCCCGCGTCCGGCCGTCGCCCGAGGAGTACTCGGAGGCGACGAAGTCGGTGACCCCGGCCTTGGCGAGCTCCTCGATCCGCGCCGACACCGCGTCCTCGTCGCCGACGATCGCCACGTCGGCGGGTCCGGCCACGCCCTCCCGGTCGAGCACCGCCCGGTACGACGGCAGGTGGCCGTAGACCTCGAAGCGCTCGGCGGCCAGCGCCCTGGCCGCGTCGGCGTCGTCGGTGACGCAGACGGGCAGCGCGCAGACGATCCTCGGCGCGGGCCGTCCGGCGGCCCGGGCCGCCTCGGTGACCGCGGGCGCCACGTGCTCGGCCACGGTCCTGGGACCGGTCATCCACAGCACCGTGCCGTCGGCCACCTCCCCGGCCAGCCTGAGCATCCTGGGGGCCAGTGCCGCGATGAGGACGGGCATGTCCCTCGGGCCGGGCGTGGTCAGCCCGAGCTTGCCGGTGAGGGTCTCGCCCTCGAAGTCGGCGTTCTCGCCCCGTACCAGCGGCATCAGGATCGACAGGTACTCGCGCATGTGGCGGGCGGGCCTGTCGAAGCTGTAGCCGTACATGCCCTCGATCACGATCTGGTGCGAGAGCCCGATGCCGAGCACGAGCCGTCCGTCGAGGGCGGCGTTGGCGGTGAGGGCCTGCTGGGCGAGGGCGGCCGGGTGGCGCGGGTAGGTCGGCACGACGCCGGTGCCCAGCTCGATGCCGGGCACCTGGCTTCCGGCCACGGCCAGCGCGGTCAGCGCGTCGAGACTGAAGATCTGCGACATCCAGACGGAGGAGAAGCCGTCACCGGCCGCGCGGGCGATGCGCTCCCGCAGTCCGCCGAGTACGTCGGGTCCCTTGGGCTCGTTGATCATCAGTCCGAATCGCATCGCTACCGAACTCCATTCTAGTCGAGTCCGCCCAGTGTAGATCGAGGGGGGCGATCACACACCACCGCCGGGTCACCGGCCGTGCCCGCGACCGGCGAGGGGGGCGTCACAGGAGCTCGGTGAACCGCTCCACCTTCTCGATCCTGCCCGCGATCACGATGATGTCCCCGTACCCCAGCACGGTCCCGGCGTCGGCGTAGGTGAACTCCTCGTGCTCGCCCTTAACGCAGACGACGGTCACCTGGTACTTGCGGCGCAGGTTGGACTCACCCAGGGGCACGCCGACGTACTCGCGGGGAGGACGGGTCTTGACCAGCGCGTAGTCGCCGTCGACCTCCATGTAGTCGAGCATCCGCCCGTTGAGCAGGTGGGCCAGCCGCTCCCCCATGTCGTGCTCGGGCAGGATCACGTGGTGGGCTCCGACCCGCTCCAGGATGCGGCCGTGATCGCGGCTGGTCGCCTTGGCCCAGACGTCCTCGATCTCCAGCTCGACGAGCAGGGACGTGGTGAGGATGCTGGACTCCAGGTCGGTGCCGATGGCGACGACCGCCCGGTAGAAGTCGGGCACCCCGATCTGCCGCAGCGCCTCGATGTCGGTGGAGTCGGCGACGACCACGTGGGTGAGCTTCGCCGCCATGCTCTGGACCACCTTGGGACGGTTGTCGATGGCGAGCACCTCGGTCCCCCGGCGGCACAGCTCCATCGCCAGGGAGCCGCCGAAACGGCCGAGCCCGACGACCACCACCGGATCGTTCCTTCTGTCAGCCAACGACCGTCCTCTTCCGGGAGTCCGCAGCACGGCGGTCCGTCAACGAGAGAAGCCCGGAGGCCGACGTCCGCCTCCAGGCTCCCACCTGCGCACCGCTTCGGGCCTCCAGACCCGGATTGCCCCGATTCTACCTCAGGGGAACACCGGCAGACCGTCGTCGTGCTCCTGGGGCTCCCGGTCGGGACCGGCCCCCGGGGCGTCCGGGTCCGGATCGGTCTCTCCGGCCTCCCGCCGCGAACCGGCGAGGGTCTCCAGCACCTGGTCACCGTACTTGGCGAGCTTGTTCTCGCCGACCCCGCTCACCGTGCCGAGCTCCTGCAGGGAGGTGGGGGAACGGGTGGCGATCTCGCGCAGGGTCGCGTCGTGGAAGATCACGTACGCGGGCACGCCCTGTTCCTTGGCGGTGGCGGCCCGCCAGGAGCGGAGCAGCTCGAACACGCCGGCCGCCTCCTCGGGCATCTCGACCGGGTCGGCCTTGCGGCCGGTGGCGGTCTTCGCGGCCCTGGAGGCGCGCGCCGGTCGTTCCGGCTCGCGCCGCAGCGGGACCTGGCGTCGGCGGCCCAGCACCTCGGCGCTCGCCTCGGTCAGCACCAGGGTGCCGTAGTCGCCCTCGACGGCCAGCAGCCCCTGGGCCAGCAGCTGGCGCACCACGCCGCGCCATTCGGCCTCGCTCAGCTCCGTGCCGATGCCGAACACCGTCAGGGTGTCGTGGTCGTGCTGGATGACCTTGGCCGTCTTCTTCCCCAGCAGGATGTCGATGATCTGGCCCGCGCCGAACTTCTGGCGGCGCTCGCGCATGAGGCGGAACACCGTCGACAGGACCTTCTGCGCGGCGACCGTGCCGTCCCAGGCCTCGGGCGGCGACAGGCAGGTGTCGCAGTTGCCGCAGGCCGTTCCCTCCTGGCCGAAGTAGGCCAGCAGCCGCGCGCGGCGGCACTCGACCGCCTCGCAGAGCGCGAGCATGGCGTCCAGGTGGGTGCCCAGGCGGCGGCGGTGGACGTCGTCGCCCTCGGAGGTGTCGATCATCTTGCGCTGCTGCACGACGTCCTGCAGGCCGTAGGCGAGCCAGGCCGTGGAGGGCAGGCCGTCGCGCCCGGCCCGGCCGGTCTCCTGGTAGTAGCCCTCGATGGACTTGGGCAGGTCCAGGTGGGCGACGAACCGCACGTCGGGCTTGTCGATGCCCATGCCGAACGCGATGGTGGCGACCATCACGAGACCGTCCTCGCGCAGGAACCGCGCCTGGTTGGCCGCCCGGGTGCGCGCGTCGAGCCCCGCGTGGTACGGCAGCGCCGGGATGCCGTTCGCCACCAGGAACTCCGCGATCTTCTCGACCGAGTTGCGGGACAGGCAGTAGACGATGCCCGCGTCCCCGGGGTGCTCGGCGCGCAGCAGCTCCAGGAGCTGCCGCTTGGGCTCGTTCTTGGGCACGATGCGGTACTGGATGTTGGGGCGGTCGAAGCTGGCCACGAAGTGCCGGGCCCGCTCCAGGTCGAGCCGGGAGGCGATCTCGGCGTGGGTGGCCCTGGTGGCGGTCGCGGTCAGCGCGATGCGCGGCACGTCGGGCCAGCGCTCGTGCAGCGCGGACAGCGCCAGGTAGTCCGGCCTGAAGTCGTGCCCCCACTGGGCCACGCAGTGCGCCTCGTCGATGGCGAACAGCGAGATCACCCCGCTGTCCAGCAGCCGCATCGTCGCGTCGACCCTCAACCGCTCCGGGGCCAGGTAGAGCAGGTCCAGCTCGCCGGCGAGGAAGGCCGACTCCACCCGGCGGCGCTCGTCGAAGTCCTGGGTGGAGTTGAGGAAGCCGGCCCGTACGCCGAGCGTGGTGAGGGCGTCCACCTGGTCCTGCATGAGCGCGATGAGCGGCGAGATCACCACCCCGGTGCCCTTACGGACCAGCGCGGGGATCTGGTAGCACAGCGACTTGCCGCCACCGGTCGGCATGAGCACCAGGGCGTCCCCACCGGCCACCACGTGATCGATGATCTCCTGCTGCCCGGCCCGGAACGAGTCGTAGCCGAAGACGCGCTGCAGGACCCTCGACGCGTCGCTCACCTCGGGGCCGTTCTCGGGGGAGATCATCGGATCAGTGTACGAGGGATCCTCCCCCGGATGACGGGGAACCCGGGGTCGACCGGCCGCGAAGGCCGGGCCCGGACACGGCCGGGCCCGGACACAGGAGGCGCGACGCGGCACGGCGGAGGTCACGGGAGACGCGACGCCGCCGGGCGCGCACCGCGGGGAGGCGCGACGCGGCCGGGCGGGGACGCGGGACACCGCCGGGAGGCGGGGCCTCCCGGCGGTGCCGGGCCGTCACCGGTCCCGCGGTCGCCCGCGGGTCACCGGCCGTCGGTGATCACCCGTGAACGGTGATCACGGGTTGACGTTGATCGTGAAGGTGGACGTGGTGTTCCTGATGTTCTGGGCGTTGTTGCTCATCTGGAGGTTGTTGAAGGTCGCCGAGCCGACCGCGGGCCCCTGGCCGGGCTCGGGCATCTCGTTGGCCCAGATGGCCCAGCCGGACTTGGCGTCGAAGGCGTCCCCGCTCTTGCGGGCACCGGTGATCGTGACGTTGGTGAAGATCGTGTCCTTGACCGGGTTCTGCGGCTGGCCCCCGACGTAGTTCGTCTGGAACATGATGCCGCCGTAGGTCGGGTCCACGATGTCCACGTTGCTGACGCGGATGCCCTGGAAGACCTTGGAGGCGGAGAACACCCAGATCGCCGGGAAGACCTGCTGGCCCCAGAAGTGGCCGCCGGCGCGGACGATCGAGATGTTCTCGAACCGGGTCGGCGGGCTGGCGCCGAAGCCGTTCATCGGGTAGCCGAAGTCCAGCGAGCTGATCGTGATGCCCGAGTAGACCAGCGTGTCGGCGATGTAGATGTTGCGGAAGACGTTGTCGTACCCGCCGTAGACCGCGACGCCCGCGGCCCGCCAGGTCAGGATGGAGGTCAGGTTCTCGTAGACGTTGCCCTTCATGTCGGCCCCGCCGGCGTCGATGGCCGAGAACAGCGCGAAGCTGTCGTCACCGGTCGCCCGGGCCTCGTTGTTGCTGACCAGGTTGTCGGTGCTGCCGTTGGTCATGTTGATGCCGTCGGCGAACATGTTGCGGATCCGGGAGTTCTTGATCGTCACCCGGTCGGTGTTGGCGCCCCAGTAGAGGCAGATCATGTGCTCGTTCCAGATGTTGTCGATCACCACGTCGGCGACGTTGGCGAAGTCGAACACCTTGCCGGGACCGTCGATGCGCGAGGTGTAGTTGCCGAAGTAGGCGAAGTTCGCGAACGACGAGCCGTTCGCGGTCCCCTCGGCACGGAACCCGATGTCGGTGTTGTCCTGGTTCGAGGGAGCGCGGAACTGGGTGTACCAGGGGCCCGCGCCGACCACCTTGACCGGCTTGCCGTAGACCTGGAACTTGCTCGCGGTCTGGTAGGTGCCCGCCGGCAGGTAGACGCCGACCAGCGTGCCGGTGGTGTCCATCCGCACCTTGTCCAGCGCGTTCTGCACGTCCTGGTGGGTGAACCCGGCCGGGACGGTGTAGCGGGCGGGGTCGGGGTTGGCGACCGGCGCGACCTGCTCGGTGTTGATGAAGTCGATCGCGTACGTGGTGGTGTTGGCGGGGTCCTTCTGCAGCCTGATCCTGCTGCCGGCCGGGACGGTGGTCCCGAGCATGAGATTGGCCTCGTCGTAGATGTGACGCGGCGGGCCTGCGCCGGGCGAGTTGCCCGGGGACGCCTCGGCGCCGTACAGCCAGGCGTACCTGGACGTCAGGTTGATCGCCTTGAGGAAGGTGTTGTCGACGTAGACGTTCAGCGTGGAGTCGATGCCGCCGCCGCCCGGGGCGTCGGGGATGGAGAAGCGGGTGACCAGGGTGTTGGTGCTGGCCTTGGTGGTGAACTCGACGTAGCTGCCGGTGGTGTTCAGCGTCACCGCCCTGCGGCCCGACGCCTCGCCGGCCACGTCGCCGATGGTGCGGTTCGGGCCGACCACGGCCGCTCCGCCGCCGACCACGGCGTCCTCGGCCTCCAGCATGTCGTACGGCATGTTGGCGCCGCGGCCGACGAAGAACGGCCGGGTGGAGGTGTTGTTGGCGCGCTTGACCGGGAGCTCGTTGGCGTCGTCGGCCAGGACCGTCCTGACGGTGTACCTGCCGTTGCCGGCCGTCCAGGTGCCCAGGGTGACGGTGCCCGCGGTGGCGCCCGCGGCGATCACGCCGGTGTGGGAGCCGGTCAGGGTCCGCACGACCGTGCCGGACTCGTTGAGCACGGTCAGCGTGATGCCGTGGGCGCCGCCGGCGGAGGCCGCGGTGCCCTGGTTCTTGATCGCCACGGAGAAGGTGACGACGTTGCCCGCCGACGGGTTGCCCGGGGTCCAGCTCGTCGTCGCCACCAGGTCGGCGGTGTCGACGGGCCTGACGACGAGCGGGGAGGAGGCCGAGAAGGTGTTGTTGGACTCGTTCTGCTCGTTGACGCTGCCGCCCTCGTCGACCTTGGCGCTCAGCGGGTAGCTGCCCGCGTCCCGGGGACCGGCGCTCGCCGAGACGGTGACCGACGCCCCCGCGGCCAGCGCGCCGACCGCGGCGGTGCCGACCTTGGTGGTGCCGAGGTAGAAGTTGACGTTCGTCGCGCCGGAGGCCGCGGTGCCGCCGTTCCTGACCGTCGCCGAGAGCGTGACGGAGTCGGTCTCGACCGGGCTCGCCGGGGACGCGGTCAGGCCGGTGATCGTCAGGTCCGGGTTCGGCGCCGGGGTGCCGAGGACCTGGAACTCCGCGACCTGCCCGGACGGGGCGCCGGAGTTGGAGGTGATCTTCAGCTGGACGTCGGCGGCGGTGCCGGAGACCGGGATCGTCACGGTGTTGGCCGTGGCCGGGTCGAAGGTGTGCTGCGCCGCCGGTGACAGGGTGGTGTACCCGCTCGCGCCCTGCCCGCGGCCGAGGACCTCGATGGTCTGGGTACGGGTGGCCCAGGCGCTGTCGGGGTTGAGCTTCACCACGACCGAGCCGAGGGTGGCGTTCGACCCCAGGTTCACCGTGAGGGTGGCCGGGTATCCGCCGCCCTCCCAGTAGGTGGCGGTGTTGTTGTCGTTGGCGTTGGCGGCCACGAACGTGAAGATCGAGGAGGAGGCGCTGATCGGCTTGCCCAGGGCCAGGTTGGTGCCGCCCGGCGTGGAGCCGTTGCGGGTCACGGTGTTGCTGTCGCCCGACCGGTTGCCCGCGGCGTCCCTGGCCCTGACGCGGTAGGACACGGTCGCGGTGTCGGGCTGGTTGTCGGTGTAGGTCAGCACGTTGCCCGCCACGCTGGCGCGCAGGGTGCCGTTGGCGTACACCTCGTAGCCGGTCACGCCGACGGCGTCGGTGGAGGCGTTCCAGGTGAGCCTGATCTGCCCGGCGGCGGGCTGGGTGTAGGCCAGGTTCCCCGGCGCGGTCGGCGGCGTGGTGTCACCGCCAGTGCCCTCCGGCCCGTAGATCTCGAACTCCGAGAGCTGCCCGGCGGGCCATCCGGTGTTGGCGGTGATGTTCAGCCGCACGTACCGGGTGCCGGCCGCGGTGAAGTCGATCGTCACCGTGTTGCCGGTCGCCGGGTTGAAGGTGCGGCCCGCGGAGGCGGCGAGGGTGGAGAAGGACGAGCCGTTCGTGCTGCCCTGCACCGACAGGGTCTGGGTCCTGGTGGCCCAGTCCGTCGCCGGCGGCAGCTTCAGCACGACCCTGTTCACGGTGGCCGTGGCCCCGAGGTCCACCTGGACCCACTGCGGGAAGGCGTTGTTGGGGCTCTCCCAGTAGGTGGAGGCGTTTGTGTCGTTGACGTTGCCGGCCACGTAGGGGGCGTTGGAGCCGGAGGCCGAGGCCGCCTTGCCCGCCGCCAGGTTCGGGGCGGCCGCCGCCGTGGCCGGTGTGACCGCACCGGCCAGGGCGAGCAGGCTGGTGGCGGCCATCGCCGCCACCAGCCTCAGCGCCAGGTACTGCTTTCTCATTGTTCCTCTATCTCTCGTCTGGAACGACGGGGACGGGGAGAGGCTGGGGGGTGCTGGTCGCCGTGTACGCCGGGATGCCTGCGGGGGGACGGTCGGCGGGACGAGCGGTGCGCAGCGCAACGCTGGCAGAAGTTGCGAAGTCAGGAGAAAATTTAACAGTCATTTGCAATATTTTTGCATTGCGCTGGCCAAATGTTACATACGTGCTACGGGCACGTCAACGGGTCGAGACGGGGGGACGGCCGGAATACGCCGGAAAGACACCGCGGGCGCGGCCAGCCCGCTTGCTGGTGGTGGACCCGGTGACTCGGCGCGGCGGGTTCGATCGGCCGAAGGACGTGGCCGGGGCCGCGTCGCCGAGCGAGTTCAAACAGCGGCCGGCGCTGCCGGCGGACTCGAGGCGATCGGGCCGACCCGGGTCCGGCTGGGGGGCGTGCCGCCGGGGAAGGTCGGGCACTTCGCAGGAAAGGCGCACGTCACCGACGTCGCCGGCATGCGCAGGGTGGGTACCGGCAAGCAGCCGACGTCGTCGGCCGGCTTCGTGCACACGGCCGCGGCCGGGGCCCGCGACGACGTGGTGACGATGTTCTGCAAGCGGACCGCGGCCGTCCACGGGTCTGTCCAGTGAACGGCTCTGGCACGAGTCACGGCGACGTGTAGCTCAACGTGTAGGGGCCGGCGCCTTTGTAGGAGAGCAGCAGGTAGCGGTAGAGGCCGGGTGGGCCCCAGTAGCCGAGCTCCTCGAAAGGGCTGGGGGTCTCGGCGACCGCAACGGTTCTCCAGGTGGAGCCGTCGTGTTTTTGCAGGTGGAGATCGAAGTCACCGCTGGGACTGGCCTCCAGACAGCCGTAGTGGTTGCCTGCGACGGTCGTACGGTAGTGCAGGCCGCCGGGCTGGTAGACGGACTGGCCGCTGCTCAGCGCGCCGGTGGCGGAGTCGGGGTAACCGCTGCAGGAACCGGTGCTCGCCCGAGCCTTCGTGTAGGTCAGCAGGGTCAGACCGTAGGCGGTGAGGATGTCGTTGATCGGCTGGACATAGGTGACGCCGCCGGTGGCGCAGGTGCCGGAGCCGCCCGAGACGATGCCCTGGGCCTGGCCGATCGAGAGCATGGACGCGCCCGCGTTGCCGGGGTTGCCGCAGGCACTGGTGCGCATCACGTGCTCGACGACGCCTTCGGGGTAGGTGACGTCGGCCTCGCGCTGGGTGATGGTGCCGCAGTGCCAGTCGGGGCCGGCGGCGGAGGACCCGGCCAGGCAGACCGAGCTGCCCTCGATGGCCTCCTTGGCGCCGTAGACGTTCATGGTGCCGCCGCTGTCGTTGCCCACCAGCGGCCGGGGCGTCCAGGTGTCGTCGAGGGCGACCCAGGAGTGGTCGCCGCCGGGGAACGTCGAGGCCTGCACGGTTCCTTGGGTGAGGCGGTTGAAGCCGACGGTGGCGGTGTGCGGGGTGCCGCAGTGCCCGGCGCTGACGAAGCCCTTCCGGGTTCCCCTGGTCACGGCGAAACCGACCGAGCAGCGGGTCGTGGCGCCGGCGTAGTAGGCCTGGCCGCCCACCAGATCGGTGGGCGGGACGCCAGGCGGGTAGGTCTGCGGGTTGACGGGCGTGCCGGCCTGCAGGAGCCGAGGCTGCTCGGCCGAAAGGACCACGCGCACCGCGGCGGGGGAGACTTTCGCGGCCTTGATCGAGCTCGCGGTGGCCCTGGGCGTGCTCGACGAGATGACGACCTTGTTGGCCCTGACGTCGATGTAGCGCACGCCGCTCACCTCCGCGAGGGCCGGCCGGGCGGTGGTGAGCTTCTCCTTGACCGCCCGCAGTCTCGCCAGCGATCGGCCGACGACGAGGGGCCGGGCGCCCGCGGCGGTGATCTGGGCGGCGTCGGCGCGGCCGGTGGTGGCCACCACCAGCGTTTGCCCGGTGGACCCCTGAAGCCAGGCACCGGCGAAACGATCCTCAAGTCCTGTGCGTAGCTGCACCGCGATCGAGGTCAGATGAGACTCGTTGAGCAGACGGCTGTGGGCCTGGTCCGCGGTGAGCCCCAGATCCCGCTGCATGGCCGCCAGCATGCCCATCGGAGGTTTCCGCGCCGCCGGTCCCCGCTCGGCGGGCTTCACCCCTGAAACGGCGGGGACCGCCTGAGCTGGATGGGCGGCCATGACCGGGGCCGTCATCGAGGCAAGGATGGTGATCGCCAGGGAACATCCCATGGCGGCGGCACGCGTGCGGAACATGACGATCTCCTCGGCCTGGGCTGCGATGAGCGTGAGGGGAGATCGCCGTGCGACACCGATCGATCCGCTATACCGGCGAATGCCACCCTAACCAGGCCGTTGCCGCCTAACTCCGCGAAAGCTCCCGACACACCGATGACGACCTCCGGACACCGGTCATCATCCCCGGGGCGTTGTCGGGGATGGGAGGAACGCGCTCCCGCGTGCGCGGGCTGATCGGCGCCCTGTCAGAGGCCGCGTCCCTGGCGGGGATTACCCCGCCTCCGTTCCCGCAGAGACCGGAGGCGGGGCGTTGAAGGTAGGGGGACCTGGGCGGGGTCAGGGCGCCTTGTAGCCCAGGACATAGGTGCCGGCGCCGCTCGCGGCGGTCACGCGGTAGCGGTAGAAGCCGGGTGCGCCCTGGTAGCTGATCGTCTCGTCAGGATTGGGACCATCAGCGCTGACGACGGTGAGCCATTTGGTGCCGCTGCGCTTTTCCAGGTGCAGGTCGAAGTCGCCGCCGTCGTTGCTGTCGAGGCATCCGGAGTGAATCCCGGCGGCGGTCGTGCGGTAGAAGAGGGTCCTTGGCTGGTAGACGGACTCGTCGACGACCAGGGCGCCGTTGGTCTTCTGCGGGTAGCCGGTGCAGGTTCCCGTGGTCGGCGGGGTGGTGGTGCCGTCGGTGGCCAGGGTCAGACCGTAGGCGGCGAGGATCTCGTTGACCGGCTGGAAGTAGGTGGTGCCGCCGCTGCTGCAGTCACCTGAGCCGCCGGAGGTGACGCCCTGGGCTTGGTTGAGGGAGATGAAGGAGCCGCCCGAGTCTCCGGGTTCGGCGCAGACGTTGGTGCGGACCAGCTCGTAGACGGTGCCCTGAGGGTAGGTGACACTGGTGTCGAGTTGCTGGATGGTGCCGCAGCGCCAGCCGGTGGTGGAGCCGGATCGACAGACCGAGGCGCCCTCGATGGCGGGGCGGGAACCGCTGATCGACACCACGCCGCCGGTGCCGTTCTTCACCGACGGGGTGGTCGACCACTTGGGGTTGGTGAGGACGAAGGTGTAGTCGCTGACCGGGAAGACCGAGGCCTGGAAGATGCCTTGGGGGGATCGGTTGAAGCCGGTGGTGGTGTTGCCGATCTTGCCGCAGTGGCCCGCGCTGACAAAGCCCTTCTCGGTTCCCCTGGTCACGGCGAAACCGATCGAGCAGCGGTTCGAGGCGCCGATGTAGTAGGGATCACCACCTGTCAGGTCGCCCAGCGGGCGGGGTTTCTCGGTGGAGGCGATGACTCTGATTCCCACCGGGTCCACGCCGGCATCGAAAAGGGAGGCCGTGGTCGCGTTGACCGTCGTGGACAACACGACGACCTTGTTGATCTTGGTGTCGATGTAGCGCACGCTCCCCGGTTGCGGAGCCGACGACAAGGGGTTCTGCTGTATGTTCGGCAGGGCGACGTCGACGTGTGCTTTGATCTCTTTCAAGTCCGCGAGCGATCGGGTGACGACTTCGGCCCGGGCGCCCTGGGCGACGATCAGCGGAACGTCGGCGGGAGCGGTGGTGGCCACCACGAGGTTTTGCGCGATCTCCCCGGCGAACCAGGAGCCGGCGAAGCGTTTGCCCAAAGTTCTGCGCAAGTTCGCCTCAACCGGCACCAGACGGGCCTCGTTCAGCAGGCGGGTCTGGGCCTCCTCCCTACTGAGGAACAGATCACGCTGCAGTGCCTGGAGCATGCCCGGCGGCGGTTTGAGAGCGAACTGGGCATAGGAGGCGCTCGCGGAGGTCGCGCCTTGGGCGATGGCGGGAAGGGCCGCCGTGGTGAGTACGCCGACCAGCAAAGCGCGGCCGGCCAGGACGATGTTTCTGCGGGACATGGGTCTCTCCTCGACCTCGGCTTTTACAGCGTGAGGGGGGAGATCACCGCGTATCGCTGACGATCACGCGATATGGGCAGCCTCACTCTAAGACCACCGATGCCGCTTCACGCCCTAAAAGCCGCACGCCACGCGGGAGATGATCGCACCTGCAACGCAGCAGAACATGTGCGGCGGCGAATCATCCCGGTTTGGATATGCGCACCAGCCGAAGGCGGTCAACGTGTCCCCGCGCCAGGGTCGGCCGCAGGCGCCTGCCCTTCCTCGTTCCGACGGTGATCGCTCCCCATCCCTCGACCGGCTTCAGCCGGCGATCACCCATGGCGCTCCTGGTGCCTCCTTTGGCCCAGAAGGTGAGTCAAGGGGCGCTGAAGCCCAGGGTGTAGGCGCCGGAACCGGCCGTGGCACCCACCTTGTAGCGGTAGCGGCCCGCCGTTCCGGTGTAGCCGATCTTCTCGTCCGGGCCGGGGCCGTCGGCGGTGGCGACGGTCTGCCAGGTCGCGCCGATCAGCTTCTGCAGGTACAGGTCGAGGTCGGCGCCCAGGGGGCCGTCCAGGCAGCCGGCGTGAAGCCCTGTGATCTTCGTCGTGTAGGAGAGCCCTTGCGGCTGGTAGGCGGACTTCCCGGCCTCCAGGGTGCCGTCGTAGGTGCTGGTGTAGCCGGTGCAGGTGCCGGTGGTCGGCGGCGGGGGGTTGCCCGCGGTCGTCCTCAGCTCCAGGCCGTAGGCGGACAGGACCTCAAGGATCGGCTGGAAGTAGGTGACGCCGCCCAGGTTGCAGTCGCCCGAGCCGCCCGAGGCGATGCCCTGGGCCTGGTCGGCGGAGATGAACGCCCCGCCCGAGTCGCCGCCCTCGGCGCAGACGGTGGTACGGGTCAGCCCGAAGACGGTGCCCTGGGGGTAGGCGATGCTGGCGTCGTGCTGCTGGATGAGACCGCAGTGGAAGTCGGTGGTGGAGCCGGCCCGGCAGACCGAGGCGCCCTCGATGGCGGGCTTGGCCCCGGCGACGGGGACGGTGCCGCCCTGACCGTTGTCCACGGCGGGGGTGGCCGTCCAGGCGGGGGTGACACTGACCCAGGCGTAGTCGTCGGCGGGGAAGTCCGACGCCTGGAAGACCCCTTGGGCGACGCGGTTGAAGCCGGTGGTGGACATGCCCTTCGCGCCGCAGTGGCCGGCGGTGACGAACCCGGACTGCGCGCCCTTGAGGACGGGGAAGGCGATCGAGCAGCGGCGGGTGACGCCGATGTAGAAGGCGTTGCCGCCGACCAGGTCATGCAGCGGCAACGGGACCTCGCTGGAGGGCAGCACGATCACTGCCGCGCGGAGGCCGGCATCAGCCCCCGATCACAAGGTGGTCCTGGCCTCGGTGAGGGTCTTGTGGACGACGCCGGCCGATACCCCCACACCGATGGCGATGGTGCGGACGGACTCGCCGCGCTCACGGCGGGCCAGGATTCCGGCCGCCCCCGAGGCGGGCCGCTTACCGGATGTCGAAGGGCCCGCAGAAAGGCTCGGCGGAGGGTCCGCGAAGCCGCCGGTGGACGCGGCGATCCCCCCGTTCCGGGCCTGCCGGGCCGTTCTGGAGAGCCGCCCGAAAGGTTCCGGCACCGGGAACGGCCGGGCACGAACGGGTGCGGGCAAGCACGGGCGGCACGGGCGGCATGGCGGGTGCGGGCCGGCATGGGCAGGCACGGTTGGGCACGGCTGGCCACAGACGGGCGCGCGGAGATCATTTGATCGCGGAAGAGGGTGAAAGATCCTCGCGGCAAGTGCGATCCGGCGAACGACAACCGGAAAAACGGGCCCCTACCGTTGGACCAAGTGCAGCCGGTGCGCGGTGGCCGCCGCCTCCCCGCGCGAGGCGACGCCCAGCTTGGCGAGGATGTTCGAGACGTGCACGCTGACGGTCTTCACCGAGATGAACAGCTCACCGGCTATCTCCCGGTTGCTGCGCCCGGCCACCACCAGGGCCAGCACCTCGCGCTCACGCGCGGTGAGCCCGAAGCCCGCCATCCGGGGGGCCGGGACCGCGGCGAGCGTCCGCGCCGGCTCCGCCCCCTCGGCGATCGCGATCCGCGCCCGTCCCGCCAGGGACTCGATCTCGGCGGCCAGCGGCGCCGCCCCCAGCCCGGCCGCGAGCCGGGCCGCCTTCGACAGGTCACCGGCCGCCGCGTCGCGCTCCCCCGCCGCCGCCGCGGCCCCGGCGGCACCGAGCAGGGCACGGGCCTCGGCATAGGGCTGGCGCAGCCCGGCCCAGGCCGAGGCGACCGTCCGCCACCGCCCGTGGTCGTCCGTGCCGTCGAGCCGGCCCAGCTCGGCGGCGAAGGTGAGGCCGTGCGCCCGCTGGAGGTCCCCCTCCGCGGCGAGCTTCTCCGCCAGCCTCCGCAGCCGGTCCACGGGCGCACCCGGCACCCGGACGGCGGTCAGCAGCAGGGGCCAGGCGTAGCGGGGCGAGACGGTCAGGTCGCGCTGGTCCAGGATCCGCCCGACGAGCGCGCACGCCTCGTCGTCCCGGCCGTGGGCGGCCAGCGACCCGATCTCCCTGCGCAGGGTGGGCAGGACCGCCTGGTCCTTGTGCGTCCCCTGGTGGAACACCGCCCGCGAGGCCGCGAGGAGCACCCCGGCCCGGTCCAGGTCACCGCGGGCCAGCGCGACGTCGACGGCCAGCCCCTGCAGGCTCGCGCGGAACGGCGCGGGCGGGGAGACCTCCAGGGCGTGCTCGATCACCTCCAGCGCCTCGTCCCAGCGCCCCAGCGAGACCAGGGGCTCGGCCAGGTTGATCGCCAGGAAGGCGCCCGAGGTGCGGGCCAGGCCGTACGCCTCGGCGTCCGCGACGCCACGGCGGGCGACCTCGGCGGCCCGCTCGTGCCAGCCGGCCCCCTCGAAGGCGTCGGACTCGGAGATGACGGCCCGCATCAGCGCGCCGTAGGTGCTGGCCCGCCCGGCGACCTCGCGCACTCGCGCGAAGGCGTCGAGCTGACCCTCCATGTCCGCGTAGCGGCACCCGCCACAGGTGAGCGTGATGAGCGCGTGGGCCTCGGTGTCGGTGTCGCCCACCTGGCGGGCGATGCGCATCGCCTCCTCTGCCAGGGCCTCCCTCTCCCCCGAGTGCCCGGAGTGATGGAGCACCCGCGCCAGTTTCTCCACGACCTGGGCGCGCAGGCCCGTCGGCGGTTCGGCGGGGACCAGCGCGACGGCGGCGCGCAGGTCCTCGACGGAACCGGGCCGGCCGAGGTCGTACCTGACCAGGCCGCGCTGCCGCAGCAACCGGGCGGCGCGGGTCGGGTCGGCCTCGGTGTCGATCTCGCGCAGCGCCGCCTTGGCCAGGGAGAGGCCCCGCTCGAACTCCCCCGCCAGGTGGGCCGCGGTGACGGCCTGCCGGAGCACCTCGACATGGTCGGTCTCGATCCGCCCGGCGGCGTCGGGCACCGTCTCCCACAGCTCCAGCACCCGGTCCAGCATCCTGAGCTGCTCGTCGTAGGCGGCCGCCCTCCTGGCCGCCGCGGCCGCGCGCCAGGCGCTCATCAGCGCCCACAGGTGGTCGCGCGCGGCGTACCAGTGGTGGGCCAGCTCGACGGCCCCGCGCGGGGCCGGCAGCAGGCCGGGGTCGCGCTCCAGCGCCTCGGCGAAACGGGTGTGCAGCCGGATCCGCTCGCCGGGCAGCAGGTCGTGGTGGACGGCCTCGCGGATCAGCGCGTGCCTGAACGCGTACGCCTCGCCGTCCACCACCAGGACGTTGCCCGCCACGGCGGGGCGCAGCAGGCGGGAGAGCTCGGCCTCCCCCGCACCGGCGACCGCGGCCAGCATCGCGTGCTCGACCCTCGCCCCGCCCGCGGCGGCCAGCCTCAGCAGCTCCTGGGTCTCCTCGGGAAGGCGCTCGACGCTGGCCAGCAGCAGGTCGCGCAGGGACTCGGGCAGCGCCTCGCTCCCGTCACCGCTGAGCAGCGCCTCGACGAAGAGCGGGTTGCCCTCGCTGCGCGCGTAGACCAGGTCCATGTCGGTCTCGGGGACGGCACCGGGCCCGGCGCCCAGGATGCTCGCGGCCTGCTCGTCCACCTCCCGCCGGCTCAGCCTGCCCAGCTCCAGGCGGCCGACCCCGTCGACCCGGCCGAGCTCGGCCAGCAGTGGGCGCAGCGGGTGGGTGCGGTGGATCTCGTCGATCCGGTACGTGACCAGGGTCAGCAGCCGGGTGTCGGCGCGCCGGTAGCGGACCAGGAACGACAGCAGGTCACGGGTGGAGCGGTCGGCCCAGTGGGCGTCCTCGACGACCAGCACCGTCGGCCGGCGCTCGGCGAGCCCCTCCAGCAGCCCCAGGACCTGCTCGAAGAGCCGGGCGCGCGCCTCGGCGCCCTCCCTGTCGGGCTCGCCGAACTCCGGCAGCAACCGGGCCAGCTCCCGGGTCGTGCCGCCCGGCAGCAGGGCGGCGACCCCGTCGTGCCCCAGGTCGCGGGCGAGCGTGCGGAGCACCGCGGTGAAGGGGGCGAAGGGCAGGCCGTCGGTGCCGAGCTCCAGGCACCCGCCGATGAGGACCAGGGCGTCGCCCGCGCGCCGGGCGAACTCGCGCACGAGGCGGGTCTTGCCCACCCCGGCCTCGCCGCCCACGAACACCGTGGAGGCCGATCCGGCACGCGCCCTGTCGAGCGCGCGCTCCAGGACGGCCAGCTCGGCCGCGCGCCCGATGAACCGGGGACTGACGGTATGGGCTCTCACGCCCCCAGGATGCCACCCCCTGCCGACATTCACGTGTCCGACCGCCTTTACGAGGTAGATCAGAAATTCGGGCACGCCCGCGCTCCGGGCACGGACGGGGCCGCGTGAAGGAGGGCCGGCCCGAACGCCGCGCTCATGATGCGGAGGTCCCGGGTCCGAGTCCAGGCGCAGGTACGTTCCGGCGCCGTCCGGTGCCCGTATTGGGCACGATGGAGCCATGATCGAACGCCCCGAGCCCTCCGACCCCCGCGACGACCACGCTCCGCTGCTGGAGACGGTCGGACTGCTGACCGTCTCGGCGGTCGCGATCACGCTGCTGACCCGGCTGCTGGGAGCGCAGGACGGCGACGGGGCCGGCTCGCTCAGGCTGCTGTTGCTCGGGCCGGTCGCCCTCGTCTTCTTCGAGGTGATGGTTCACGAGATCTGGTGGCGTCGCTGGTGGGGCGCGCTGCCCGGCGCGGTCGTGGGCCTGGCCGTGTACTTCGAGGGCCGTACCGCGCTGGAGGACGTCATCGGCGCCTCCTGGGCCGCGTCCCTCGCCTATGTCCTGGCCTGGGCCGGCTTCGGGGTGATCTTCGCCCTGGCCAGCCGCGTCCCGATGGGACGGCACGTCCCGAACTCGTAGCGGCCGCCACGGGCGCGGGCGCGTTCGCCGGTCGCTGCGTGCCGCCGCCACGAAGGCGGGGCCGGACGCGGAGAAACGGCGAGGCAGGGAGGCGGGGAAGCGGTCGTCGTGAGAGATGCGTCACGGCTTCGCCCGGACGCGGAAGAGCCCCCGGCGGGTGTCCGCCGAGGGGCTCTGACCTGGGTCTTGCTACTGTGGGCGATACTGGGATCGAACCAGTGACCTCTTCGGTGTGAACGAAGCGCTCTCCCGCTGAGCTAATCGCCCGCCCTGTGCGGCGCCTCACGGTGCCGACGTGGAAAACCATACAGCAATCCGGGACCGCTCGCGAAGCGGTTACGGCCCAAAAAAGATCTTGAGAACGACACGGCCGGGAGGCAAAGGTCCGAGGATGCATCCGGCGGAGGGCTACGGTGTCATAGCATCGTCCTGATCCGCAGAAGCACCGAACGACCCAGGCTCGACCCGAATCACCCTAGACGCCCCGCCGGGGAGTCGACGGTGACCAAAACGATACGCAAAACCCTTGCAAATACGGCCCTGTTGGTGATGTTTAGCCAGGTAGATGCCCAAATGTCTCGCTGTGATCTGTGTTACAGAAGGGCGTGGAGGCGGAATCTTTCCTACAGGTTCCTTCGTTCCGCGTGAGAGCTCACGCGGAACGAAGCCGTTCAGAGCAGTGAAAGCCCCGCAGAGGGGACCGACGACGAAAAAGGTTTGGCTGACGATGAACAGCGCCACCGTCTCTGCCGAGCTAGGCCTTCGGCTTGTGGTCCCCGACCGTACCACCGTCCCTCTTCTCGCCGGCCTGGGCTACACGGCCGGCGATCCGTACGCGATCCGCATGGCGTTCCATGTCGGGAACGACGAGCCGGTCGAGTGGATCTTCGCTCGCGAGCTGCTGACGGTGGGCATCGTGCGACGGGTGGGCGACGGGGACGTCCAGGTGTGGCCCGCCCGCGCCGAGGGCGAGCGCACCCTGCACATCAGCCTCACCTCACCGTTCGGCCAGGCCCTGTTCGAGGTGCCGCTGGCCCCGCTCACGGAGTTCCTGCACCGGACGTACGAGCTGGTCCCGGCCGGTCGCGAGACCGACTTCATGGATCTGGACGCCGAGCTGAGCAACATGCTCTGGAGCTCCTGACCCGCCACGCCCGCCGTGTCCGCCGGATGGCGGACCCGCGATCCCCGTCCCGGCATCGGCCGTGACGGCCGACGTGCGCGGGACCGTCGCTGGACCGTCACGGTCCCGCACGCCGCGCCCGTGTCACGCCGCGCCCGTGTCAGGCCGGGGCCCGTGTCAGGCCGGGGACGTGAGCAGCCGCCGCATCCTGGCGATCTCGATGCCCTGGCCGGAGACGACGTCCTTGGCCGTGGCCAGCATGGCCCGGTCGGCGCCCTCGCGGAGCTGGCGCCCGGCCATCGTGACCGCGGCCTCGTGGTGGGCGATCATGAGGGTGAGGAAGAGCGTGTCGAAGGCCGCTCCCCTGGCCGTCCGCAGCCGGTTCATCTGCTCCAGCGTGACGACGTCCTCGTGACCCTCCTGCCCCGCGTGCCCGTCCGGGGACCGTCCGGCCGCCCTGAGCCACGACGTCATGGCGGCGATCTCCGGACGCTGCGCGGCGGTGATCCGCTCGGCGAGCCCGCGCAGGACGGGTGAGGACGAGCGGGACGGCACCAGACCGGCCATCTCCAGCGCCTGCCGGTGGTGCGGGATCATGTCCTCGGCGAACCTCACGTCGGCCGCGGTGACGCGAGCCTCGGACTCGCCGAGGTTCTCGCCCGGTGCGGCCGTGCGCCCGGCCTCACCGGGCCCGCCCGGGATGATCACGGGCGCGCCGCCGTCGGCGACGAGCGGCGCCGCGCGCTCCGGCTCGGCCCCCGCGCAGCCGCCGACCGCCGATATCGCCATGATCATCGCGATAACCTGACCCGGCATACGCATCCTCCACATACCTTCAATAATGGGGCAAGTGGAACAACGTAATGGGGGCACCGTGCGACCGACCGTGGCATTCGGACTGGCAGCGCTACTTCTGGTGGCCGGATGCGGGGCGGATCCGGCCTCCTCGGCTCCACCGGCCGCGGCGGGCTCGTCCGCCCCGGCCGCTCCCGCGCAGAGCCCGAGCCCGGCCGGAGGGTCCTCCCGGACCCCCGCCCCGGGCATCTCCGGTGACGGCGTCCACAGCGACAACGTCACCCACCTGGCCAACGTCCCGCTCGGCGCGCCGCTCAACGGGCCGCAGGCGTGGGGCACCGACCTGGCCTTCCAGGGGGACTACGCGTTCGTCGGCAACTTCGACGGTTTCAGCATCTTCGACATCTCCGACCCGGCCCAGCCCTCACCGGCCAGCCAGGTGCTCTGCCCAGGCGAGCAGAACGACATCTCGGTGAGCGGGGACCTGCTGTTCCTGTCGATCGACTCCGCCCGGAACGGTCCCGAGTGCGAGGCCCAGCGCGGCGAGCCCGAGTCCGACGGCTGGGAGGGCATCCGGATCTTCGACATCAAGGACAAGGCCCACCCGAAGTTCGTCTCGGCGGTCCGTACCGACTGCGGCTCGCACACCCACACCCTCGTCCCGGGCGAGAAGGCCGACCGGCTCTACCTCTACATCTCCTCCCCCGGCCCCGAGCCCACGTCGTCGACCTGCCCGGCCCCGCACAACAAGATCTCCGTGGTCGAGGTGCCGGTCGAGACCCCGGAGAAGGCCAAGGTGGTCTCCACGCCGGCGCTCTCCGACTCGGCGGGACAGGGCGGCATCGGCGGCTGCCACGACATCACGGCCTACCCGGAGAAGAACCTGGCCGCGGCCGCCTGCTTCGGCGACGGGATCCTGCTGGACATCACCGACCGGGTCAACCCCACGGTGCTCCAGCACGTGAAGGACGAGGAGAACTTCGCCATCTGGCACTCGGCGACGTTCAACAACGACGCCACCAAGGTCGTCTTCGGTGACGAGCTGGGCGGCGGCGTGGCCGCGACCTGTGACGCCGACACCCCGAAGACCAAGGGCGCCAACGCCGTGTACGACCTCACCTCCGAGCGCAGGCTGGAGCTCCGCGGCTACTTCAAGATCCCGAGGGAGCAGACGGCCGAGGAGAACTGCGTCGCGCACAACGGCTCGCTGCTGCCGGTGCCGGGCAAGGACATCATGGTGCAGGCCTGGTACCAGGGCGGGGTGTCCGTCTGGGACTTCACCGACTCGACCGCCCCCAAGGAGATCGGCTTCTTCGAGCGGGGCCCCGTCCAGGGGGTCGGCGGTTCGTGGTCGGCGTACTACTACAACGGCCACATCTACTCCAGTGACATCACCAGGGGCCTGGACGTGCTCCGCATCGACGACCCGCTGACCGACCCGGCGTCCAAGGTCAGGATCAGGGAGCTGAACGCGCAGACCCAGGTGTCCTACTAGGGTCCGTGCGGGCGAGGATCAGGAGCGTGCCGCCCAGACGGTGCGCTCCGTGCGGACGACGAGGTCGTCGCGGCGCAGGATGCTGCCGGGGCCGTCCGTGTCGAGCAGCCGGTCGAGCGCGGCGAGGTCCGCGGCGTCGAGCGTCTGCGCGGCGGCGCCGCGGATGCGGAGCAGGCCGCCGAGCGCGTAGCGGCCGACGGCCTCGTCGTGGGGGCCCTCGATGTTCACGGTGACGGTGCGCTCGCCCTCGAGGGTGAATCCGGCGGCGACCAGCATCGGTCCCCAGTCGGCGCCGCGGTGGGGCATGCGCTCGGCGTGGAAGCGCTCGGTCGCGGCGTGGCAGCGGTCCTCCAGGCCGGGCCGCTCCTTCGGGGCGTCCTCGGGCAGGAAGCGGGGGAACCCGGCCAGCTCGACGACGGCGAGCAGGCCGCCGGGCGCGAGCAGGCCGCGGACGGTGCGCAGCGTGCGGACGGGGTCGGCCAGGTGGTGCATCGAGGCCGAGGCCCAGACCAGGTCCGGCGTGCCGAGGTCGGGCCAGTCGGCGGCGTCGAGGTCGGCCTGCACGGTGCGCACGCGGTCGTCCGCGTTCCGGGCGCACGCCTTCCTCCGCAGGCGCTGCAGGTGTCCGGGAGAGGCGTCGACGGCCGTGACGTGCGCCTCGGGGAAGCGGTCGAGGAGGGCGAAGGTTCCCGCCCCGGTGCCGGAGCCCAGGTCCACGATGTGGCGCGGGCCGGTCTTCAGCGGCAGCCACGCGACGATGGACGCGATGTGCTCGCCGAGGACCTCCGCGTCCAGGTCGAGGATCTCCGCCAGGTCGGTGTCGTCCTGCGGGTGGTGGTCGTGCCGCGCGTCGTGCCGCGTCCGGTGCGGCGCGTCGTGGCCGTGGGTGTGCGGGTGTGCGTTGGTCATGCCGTCACCGTAGGCCCGTTTTGCCGGTACGGCAGGACCGCTCCCGGTATACGCAAGATGTCGGCGCGCTGTGGGGCCCGACGCGCAAGACGCGGCCGCGTCGGCGTCATCCGCGGGTGCCGGAGGTGTCGCCGTCGCCGTCGTCGGCCTGGTGCCCTCGGCGGGCGTCCCGGTCGAAGATCCCTAGGATCTCGCACGGCCCGCCCTCGGCGCCGATGGCGTGCGGCATCATGGTCGGGAACTCGGCGGCCTGGTTGGTCTCGAGACGGAAGCGCCGGTGGCCCAGCATGAGGATCGCGGTGCCGGAGAGCACGACCAGCCACTCCCGGCCGGGGTGGGCGCGCATGCGGGAGGGGTTGTCGGGCGGCGGCTCGGTCACGCGCTGGCGTATGACGCTCATGCCGGGGTCGCTCTTGACGGGCCAGCGCATCCGGCCGTGGACGCCGTCGATCGTCGGGCTGGTCACGACGTCGTCGGCGGCGGTCTCGACGAGCTGGTCGAGGGTGGTGTCCAGGGCGCGGGCGAGGGTGACGAGCTGGTCCAGGGCGAGGCGGCGCCGGCCGTTCTCGATGCGGCTCAGCGAGGACTGGCTGAGGTTCGCGCGACCGGCCAGTTCCTCCAGGGACCAGCCCTGGGCGACCCTCAGGGCACGGATGCGTCTGCGGACGAGGCTCTCCATGTCCTCAATGTCTTGCGTCATGGACAACATCGTATGCCCGTGGTGCAAGCCGGGCGGGCCCCCACGCGCGACGGCGGTGGGGCCGCGGAGGCGTGCCCGACCGGCGGCACGCGTACCCGCGCCCGGCCGGGGGCTCGACCGGCGGCTCGGCCGGGGGCTCAGCCGGGGGCCGGGGGCAGGGCCAGGCACAGGGCCTGCAGCGCTCCGGCGAAGGAGTGCTCGGGCGGGGTGCCGTAGCCGATGACGAGCCCGTCGCGGGCGGGCATGGCGCTGCGGGGATGGCGGTACGCGCCGAGCCCGTCGAGGGCCAGTCCCAGTCGTCCCGCCGCCCGCAGCGCGTCCCGCTCGGTACCGGGCGGCAGGTCGAGGACGGCGTGCAGGCCCGCGGAGATCCCGCCGACCCTGATGTGCGGGGCCCGCTCCGCGAGGACGGCGAGGAGCTGGTCGCGGCGGCGCCGGTAGGTCGGCCGCATGCGCCGCAGGTGCCGGTCGTAGGCGCCGCAGGCGATGAAGTCGGCCAGGGTGAGCTGGTCCAGCGCTCCCGACCACAGCTCTCGGGGACCCTTGACGGCCAGGACGGCGTCGACGAGGCGCTCGGGCAGGACCATCCACCCCAGGCGGAGCGCGGGAGACAGGCTCTTGCTGGTGGAGCCCAGGTAGACGACGCGATCCGGGTCCAGGCCCTGCACCGCGCCGATCGGCTGGCGGTCGTAGCGGAACTCGCCGTCGTAGTCGTCCTCCAGGACCAGCCCTCCCGAGGCGCGGGCCCAGTCGACGACGGCCGCCCGGCGCTCGGAGTGCAGGGGCCCACCCGTGGGGAACTGGTTGGCAGGGGTGAGCAGGACGGCCCCGGCCCCGGTGCCGGGCAGCTCCTCGATCCTGGCGCCGCGCGCGTCCAGCCGCAGGGGCACCGTGTCCCGTCCCGCCGCGGTGAGCAGGGACCGGTGGAAGTCCAGGCCGTACGACTCGACGGCCACCGTCCCGTCCAGCACCTCGCCCAGGATCCTCAGGGCGTGGGCGAACCCGGCGCAGACGACGATCCGGTGGGGCGCGGTCCGCACCCCGCGGGCACGGGCGAGGTACTCGGTGAGCGCGACGCGCAGCTCGACGCGGCCGCGCGGGTCGCCCACGCCGAAGGCGTCGCTGGGGGCGGCGGCGAGCGCGCGGCGCGACGAGGTCTGCCAGGCCCGCCGGGGGAACGCCGAGGCGTCCGGGGAGGTGGGCATCATGTCGTAGGAGGGTCGGCGTACGGGCGGCGCGGAGCGGCGGGGAGCCTCGGACGCGAGCGGGGAGCTGCGCCGGGCCACGCGGGTGCCCGAGCCCTGTCGCGCCGTCAGCCACCCCTCGGCGACCAGCTCGCCGTAGGCCGCCGCGGCCGTGTTGAGGGCGACGCCCAGGTCCCTGGCCAGGCTCCGGTACGGGGGGAGGCGGACGCCCGGGGCCAGCCTGCCCGAGCCGATCGCCTCCCGCAGCGCCCGCATCAGCTGCTCGCGCCGGTTCCCCTCACCGGTGAGCTCCAGGTGGATGTCCGTGCCGATGCCGGTGCCGGTGTCCGGATCCGCGCCCGGATCCGCGCCCGGGTCAGGGCTCGGATCAGGGCTCGGATCAGGGCTCGGGTCCGGGTCCGGGTCACGGGTCGCGGCCGGGTCCGGGCTCGCGGCCGGGTCCGCGGCCGGGTCCGCGACCGGGTCCGCGGCCGGGTCGGGTGCGGGTGCGCCGTGGTCCTCCGGTGAATTGCACCATCGATCCGACATGAAAATGCACCATACCCTGGGGCTAATGTCCCCGTAGGTTTCTGGACATGACAGCAGTCGAGATCGCCCAGCGCATGAACTTCGCCACCGCAGCACCCGCCGTCTTCAAGGCCGTGTTCGCCCTCGACACCGCGGCCCGCCAGGGTCTCGACCCGGTCCTGGTCGAGCTGGTGCAGATCCGCGCCTCGCAGATCAACCGGTGCGCGTACTGCATCGACTACCACACCGGTGACGCCCGCAAGGCGGGCGAGAGCGAGGACCGGATCTACCAGCTCTCCGCCTGGGAGGAGTCCAGCCTCTACACCGCGAGGGAGCGCGCCGCGCTCGCCCTGACCGAGGCGGTCACGCGGCTGCCCGAAGGGGTCTCGGACGAGGTGTACGACGAGGCCGCCCGGCACTTCGAGGAGCAGGAACTGGCCCGGCTCATCGCGCTGATCTTCACGGTGAACACCTGGAACCGCATGAACGTCACCACCCGCAAGACCCCCGGCACCCGGTAGCCGGCTCTCCCCTCCCCCTCGCCCCTCGGGCGGTGGCCGGCTCGCGGGCCGGCCACCGCCCGAGGCGTGTCCACCCTCATCCCGCACCCGAACGGACGGATGGCGCAATGAGCGCAGTCACCACCGGCCCGTCCACCGCCACGGAGCCCTCCCCCCTGCGGGGCTGGCTCGCCGTGCTCGCGGTGACGCTGGGCATCTTCTCCCTGATGACCTCGGAACTGCTCCCCGTGGGCCTGCTCAGCCCGGTCGGAACCGACCTGGAGGTGTCGGCGGGCACCGCCGGGCTCATGGTGACCGTGCCCGGCCTGGTCGCCGCGGTCTCGGCACCGCTGATCACCGTGGCCACCGGCCGGGTGGACCGCCGGCTCGTCCTGGTCCTGCTCGTCGGGCTGGTCGCGGCGGCGAACCTGGCCTCGGCCTTCGCCACCTCCTTCGCCCTGGTCCTGGTGGCCCGGTTCCTGATCGGCGTCAGCGTGGGCGGCTTCTGGTCGATCGCGGGCGGCATCGCGCTGCGGCTCGTCCCGGAGCGGCACGTCCCGCGGGCCATGGCACTGATCTTCGGCGGCGTGGAGACCGCGTCGGTCCTCGGCGTCCCGGCCGGTACGTTCATCGGCGACCTCAGCGGCTGGCGCGTCGCGTTCGCGGCGGTCGGCGTCCTGGGCCTGCTCGCCCTGATCGGGCTGGTCGTCCTGCTGCCCGCCCTCCCACCGGTGCGGGCCATCACGCTGGCCGACCCGCCGAGGCTGTTCCGGGCCAACGCCGCCCTGCGCGCGGGCCTCGCGCTCACGTTCCTGCTCATCACCGGCCACTTCATCGCCTACACCTTCGTACGCCCCCTGCTGCAGGGCCGTGGCGTCGAGGACGCCCTGGTCAGCCCGCTGCTGATGGTCTTCGGCGTGGCCGGGATCTGCGGCAACTTCCTGGCCGGCGCCTTCGTCGCCCGGCACCTGCGGCGGACCGTCACGGCCGTCGTCGCGGCCCTGGTGACGGCCATGGCGCTGCTCGCGCTGGTCCCCGCGGGCACGGCCGTGTCGGCCTGCCTGCTGGTCGTGTGGGGCCTGGGCTACGGCGCCGTCCCGGTGACCCTGCAGACGTGGATCACCCGGGCGGCCCCCGTGGCCACGGAGGCCGCCTCCTCGCTGTACGTGTCCGCCTTCAACCTGTCCATCGCCCTGGGCGCCCTGTCCGGCGGCCTGGCGGTGGACTTCCTGGCCCTGACGAGCGTCCTGTGGATCGGGTGCGGGCTCGTCCTGCTCGCCCTGCTCCCCGCCGGGCGACCCGCGGAGGGCGTCGGCGACTGACGTGCGGTCCCGGGACCTCCGGCGATCTCCCGGGACCTCCGGGGATCTCCAGGTGTCCCCGGGGGATCTTCCGGGGTCTCCCGGGATCCCTCAGGGGTCGAGGTCCGCGGCCGCGCGCTCGGCGAAGACCCGCATCGCCTTGGCCGTGACCGGGCCGGGGGCCGCGGGCAGCACGGTCCCGTCGACCGCGCGGATCGGCTGGACGTCCCGGGTGGTGGAGGTCAGGAACGCCTCCTCGGCCTCGTACAGGGCCGAGAGCGGCAGGTCCTCCTCCACTCCCCCGCACCACTCCAGCGCGAGCGCGCGGGTGACCCCGGCCAGGCAGCCCGAGGCGAGCGTGGGGGTGACCGGCCGGCCGTCGCGTACGACGAAGACGTTGCTGCCGGTCCCCTCGCACAGGCCGCCCACGGTGTTCTGGAAGATCGCCTCGCTGCCGCCCCTGGCCTTGGCGTAGAACAGGGCCTTGGCGTTGTCGCCGTAGGAGGTGCTCTTGACCCCGGCGAGCACGCCGCGCTCGTTGCGCGGCCAGGGCACCACGGTCACGTCGGAGACCGGCGGGAACGGCTTCTGCTCGTCCACGATCACCACGGTCGTGCAGCCCTGGTCGCCCCGGTCGGAGCCGAGCGGCCCGGGACCGCTGGTGTAGGTGACGCGGACGCGGCCGAGCCGCCAGGGCGGGGCCTCGGCCAGGCAGGCGCGGATCCCCTCGGCGATCGCCTCGGTGTCGGGGTCGGGCAGGTCCATCCGCCGCGCCGAGAGCGTCAGCCGCTCCAGGTGGCGGGTGAGCGCGAACGTGGAGCCGTTCACGCACTTGATGGTCTCGAACACCCCGTCCCCGACCATCAGCCCGTGGTCGAAGACCGAGACGACGGCCCGGTCCGGGGCGAGAAGCGCTCCGTTGAGCCATACGGGTACGTTCATGGGACTCCCTCTGAGCCTGGTGTCGATGCGAGTGCGATGAGCCGGGACGCCTTCAGCTCGGTCTCGTCCCACTCCTGGCGCGGGTCGCTGCCCCACGTGATGCCCGCGCCCGTGCCGAAGCGGATCTCCCCGTCCGACAGCCAGAACGTACGGATCGCCACGGCCAGCGACGCGCGCCCCCGATCGGCGTCGACCCAGCCCACGGTTCCACAGTAGGGCCCCCGGGAGGTGGGTTCGAGCTCGTCGATGATACGCAGCGCCGAGGATTTCGGAGCGCCGGTCACCGAACCGGGAGGAAAGGTCGCCGAGAACAGCTCGGGCCAGCCGTACCCGGGTGCCAGCCGCGCCCGGACCGTGGAGACCAGGTGCACCAGGCCGGGGTGCTCCTCGACCTCGCACAGGGCGGGCACGCTCACCGAGCCGACCTCGGCGACCCTGCCCAGGTCGTTGCGGACCAGGTCGACGATCATCACGTTCTCCGCCCGGTCCTTGTCGCGCAGCCCGGCCGGGGTGGCCGCGGTCCCCTTGATCGGCCTGGACTCGACCACGTCGCCGTCCCTGGACAGGTACAGCTCCGGTGAGGCCGAGACCACGCTCACCCCCGGCAGGCTCACCGTCGCGGCGTAGGGCGCCGGGTTGCCGCGCGCCAGCCGCAGGGCCAGCGCGGGCAGGTCCGCCTCGCGCCCGGCGGGCAGCGGCGCGCCCAGCACCCGGCACAGGTTGGCCTGGTAGACCTCGCCCCGCCCGATCAGGGAGCGGATCTCGCGCACCCGCTCCTCGTACCCGGCCCGGTCCAGGGAGCTGCGCCAGGCCGACGGGCGCGGCCCGTGCCAGGGGCCGCGCGGCGCGGGCGGCGGGGCCGGGCGGACGCGGTCGAACCGGGCACAGGTGGCCTTGCCCTCGTAGTCGACCACGACGGCCCACCAGCCCTCGCCGTCCAGCGCTCCCAGGTCGGTGGTGACGTCGCGCAGCCCGGTCGCCAGGAGGCCGGGGCCCGCATGACCGGAGGCCGGGTGGCCGGTGACGTGCGCGAAGGAGTCATGCACCGCCCCATTGTCCCGCCTGCCGGGCCAGCAGCCTCACCAGGGTGCGGGCCGCGGGCAGCGGGGCGGGCGGCAGGGCGGCGTAGACGGTCCTGCGCGGGGCGAGGTCGCCGAGGGAGCGGAGCACCAGGTCGGGCGGGACGGCGTGCGCGGCGATGGCGGGCACGAGCGTGATCCCGAGCCCGGCCGCGACGAACCCGAACTTGCCCGTCCACTCGCCGATCCTGACCGAGGCGCGGGGGGTGAACCCGGCGCGGGCGCAGGCGGTGGCCAGGGCCGTGGTCCGGCCCGGCGGGGGCGCCTCGATCCAGGTCTCCTCCCGCAGCTCGCGCAGGTCGACGATCTCCCGTCCCGCCAGCCGGTGGTCGCGGGGCAGCGCGACGAGCAGCTCGTCCACGGCCAGCTCGATCAGCTCGGCCCCCTCCTCGTCGGGCAGGTCGGCCGGATAGTCGCTGACCACGGCGAGGTCGAGGCCGCCCTCGCGCATGCGGCGCAGCAGGCTCCGGCTGGGGCCCTCGACGGGGACCAGCTCGACGTCGGGGAAGTCCTCGCGGAACGCGCGCAGGGCCCCGGGCACGAGCGCGACGTTGGCGGTGGCGAACGCGCCCACCCGAAGCCGCCCCCTGTAGCCGCCGTGGATCCCGGCCAGCTCCTCCTCGGCCCTGGTCAGCCGGTTCAGCACCACCCGGGCGTGGTGGTGGAGCGCCTCACCCGCGGGGGTCAGCCGCACCCCGCGCGGCAGCCGCTCGAACAGCGGGCCCCCGGCGCGCTGTTCGAGGACGGCGATGCGCCGGGAGACCGCGGACTGGGTGTAGTTCAGGCTCGCCGCGGCCGCGGTGAACGAGCCGGTCCGGGCCACGGTGTCCAGCAGGCGCAGGCCCTCGACGTCGAACACATTCCCTCCTCGCATGGCTCACATGCAATCTAGTCGCTGGTGGAATGCCTCGGGGGTGCCTAGCGTGGCAGGCATGATCTCCTTTCTTGGTCTGGGACGCATGGGCGTCCCGATGGCCCGGCGGCTCGTGGCGGCCGGGTACGAGGTGACGACCTGGAACCGCACTCCCCGCACGGTCGAGGGGGCGGCCTCGGCGGCGTCGCCCGCCGAGGCCGTGGCGGGCGCGGAGGTGGTCGTCACGATGCTGAGCCACCCGGCGGCGGTACGGCGGGTGCTGTCGGACGCGGCACCGGGCCTGGGGGCCGGGACGGTGGTCGCGGAGATGTCGACGATCGGGCCCGAGGCGGTGGCCGGGCTGCGCGACCTGCTCCCCTCGGGGGTGGGGCTGGTCGACGCGCCGGTCCTGGGCAGCGTGGGACCGGCGGCCGACGGCACGCTGACCGTGCTGGCCGGCGGCCTGCCCGGGGACCTGGCCCGCTGCCGGAAGGTGCTCGGGGCGTTCGGCCGGGTGCTGGAGCTCGGCGGGCCCGGGTCCGGCGCGGCGATGAAGGTGACCGTGATGGGCGCGCTGGTGCCCGCCCAGGTGCTGCTCGCCGAGACCGTGGCGTACGCCCGCGGGACCGGCGTGGACACCGCCACCCTGCTGGACGTGCTGGCCGCCACGCCGCTGGGGCCGCTGGTCGAGCGGGTCCGCCCGGCCGTCGAGCACGGCCCGTCCGAGACGCGGTACGCCCTCGGGCTGGCGGCCAAGGACGTGGCGCTGGTCTCGCACGGGACGGGAACGATCGCCGACGCGGCCGGGGCGAGGCTGGCGGAGGCGGTCGCGGCCGGGCTGGGCGGGGCGGACCTGACGGCGATCTTCGCGCACCTCTCCCCGTCCGGTCCCACAGGGGCGGACCCGGACGGGGCGGGCCGGGCCGGGGTGCGGAGGCTGAACCCGGCCTCGGTGCCCGCGACCAACGGGTACTACTCCCACGCCACCAGGACCGGGAACCTGCTGTTCGTCTCCGGTCAGGTGGCGGTGGACGAGGACGGGAACGTGGTCGCCGAGGGGGACATGTCGCGCCAGTCCGCGTACGTGATGGACCTGGTCGCGCGCATCCTGGCCGACCAGGGGTGCACGTTCGACGACGTGACCCACATCCGGACCTTCCTCACCGACATGTCGCGGCTGCCGGAGTACGCGGCCGAGCGCGTGCGCCACATCACCGGCGAGCCCCCGGCCAGCACGACGGTGGAGGTGTCCCGGCTGTTCCGGCCCGGCCTGGTCATCGAGGTGGAGGTGGTCGCCGCCGTCCCGGCGGGGCGCTGACCGAGGGGCGGCGCCACGGCCCGTGCGGCCGGGTGGGGCCGGTGCCGGACCGGGGGGATCGGCACCGGCCCGGGGGGTGACGCCGGGCCGGGGACGCCGGGGTCAGGCCAGGGGGCCGGTGACGGTCTCGGCCGCGGCGACGACCGCGCCGGTCGCGACGAGCCGTACCGTCGCCTCGATCTCCGGGGCCAGGAAGCGGTCCGGGCCGGGGCCGGGGACGGCCTGGCGCAGGGCGTCCACCACGGCCGCGGTCGCCGGGGCCGGCCGGAGCGGGCCGCGCAGGTCCAGGGCCCGCGCGGCGGTGAGGATCTCCACCGCGAGCACCCGGGTCAGGCCGTCCACCGAGCGGCGCAGCTTGCGCGCGGCCGACCAGCCCATGGAGACGTGGTCCTCCTGCATGGCGGAGCTGGGGATGGAGTCGACGCTCGCGGGCACGGCCAGCCGCTTGAGCTCGGAGACGACCGCGGCCTGGGTGTACTGGGCGATCATGTGGCCGGAGTCGACGCCGGGGTCGTCCGCCAGGAAGGCGGGCAGGCCGTGGTTGCGGGACACGTCCAGCATGCGGTCGGTGCGGCGCTCGGAGATGCTCGCCAGGTCGGCGGCCGCGATGGCGAGGAAGTCGAGCACGTAGCCGACGGGGGCGCCGTGGAAGTTGCCGTTGGACTCCACCCGGCCGTCGGCCAGGACCACCGGGTTGTCGATCGCCGAGGCGAGCTCCCGCCCGGCGACCGCGGCGGCGTGCGCCAGGGTGTCGCGGGCGGCCCCGGCGACCTGCGGGGCGCACCTGAGGGAGTACGCGTCCTGGACGCGGGTGCAGGTGCCGTCCCGGTGCGACTCCATGATCTGCGAGCCCGCCAGCAGGGCCCTGAGGTTGGCGGCGCTGGCCGCCTGCCCGGGGTGCGGGCGCAGGCCCTGCAGGTCGGCGGCGAAGACCCGGTCGGTGCCGAGCAGGGCCTCCACGCTCATGGCCGCGCCGATGTCGGCCGCCTTGAACAGGCGGGCGAGGTCGTCCATGGCCAGGATCAGCATGCCGAGCATGCCGTCGGTGCCGTTGATGAGCGCGAGCCCCTCCTTGGCGGCCAGCTCGACGGGCTCGATACCGGCCCGCTTGAGCGCCTCGGCGGCGTCGGTGCGCTCCCCTGCGGCGTCCCGGACCACGCCCTCCCCCATGATCGTGAGGGCCACGTGGGAGAGCGGCGCGAGGTCGCCGGAGCAGCCGAGGCTGCCGTACTCGTGCACGACCGGGGTGATGCGCGCGTTGAGCAGGTCCTGGAGCACCCTGGCCGTCTTCGGGCGTACGCCGGTGTGGCCGGTGGCCAGGGTGTGCAGGCGCAGCAGCATCATCGCCCGGGTGACCTCGGCCTCCACCTCGGGGCCCGATCCGGCGGCGTGCGAGCGGACCAGGGAGCGCTGCAGCCGGGCGCGGAGCGAGGGGTCGATGTGCCGGGTGGCCAGGGCGCCGAACCCGGTCGAGACGCCGTAGGCGGGGACGGGGCTCTCGGCCAGCTCGTCCACCCGGGTGCGGGCCGCGGCCATGGCCGCCACGGCGTCGTCGGAAAGGCGCACCGGGAGGCCGTGCCTGGCGACCCCGACGACCTCCTCGAAGCTCAGCGGATCCGGCCCGATGGTCACGACCTCGTTGTCGCGGTTGCCGCGCATGCTGTCTGCTCTCTCGCGTAGGTGAAGCGATGGTAACCGGTGAAAGCGGTCCCCGCTCCTTACATCTCACGATAGCGGTCTATTCGGTTTGGGGAGTCGCCGGGTATTCGCTAGAGTTCTCACCGTGAGTCCGGGCCCGTTCCCGGGGGCACGCGGAAGTGGCTCAGTGGTAGAGCATCACCTTGCCAAGGTGAGGGTCGCGGGTTCGAATCCCGTCTTCCGCTCGGAAAGGGGCTCCGGCCCCCCACTCGGTGGAGTGGCCGAGAGGCGAGGCAACGGCCTGCAAAGCCGTCTACACGGGTTCAAATCCCGTCTCCACCTCTGGTTTCGACGAGGACGATTAGCTCAGCGGGAGAGCGCTTCCCTGACACGGAAGAGGTCACAGGTTCAATCCCTGTATCGTCCACCACCACCCCCCGGGGTGATCGAAGCAGACGCCGTCGGGCCTCCCGTGGGAGGCCCGGCGGCTTTTTCTTTCCCGGGGCGCCCCGGTGCCCCGGACGGCCCGCGGGACCCGGCGGCCCGCGGGCCCCGGGCGGCGTGCGGGTCCCGGTGACCCGGATCCCCCGGACGGCCCGCAGGACCCGGTGACGCGGACCGCCCGGGCGCCCCGGGCCCCGGGGTCCGGGGCGCCCGGGCGGTTCCGGGGTCAGCGTCCTTCCGGCAGGGACTCCAGCCAGCCCTCGATGGCGCGGGCCATCGAGGGGGCCCGGTCCTCCAGCATCGTGAAGTGGTCGCCCTCGACCTCGCGGGCGACGTGCTCGGTGTGCCAGGAGGCGCGCCAGTCCGGGGTGGCCGTCGGCACGCCGTCGGGGCCGGGCAGCGGGGTGTCCGGGCGCAGGAACAGGATGGGCGCCCGCACCTGCCCCAGCGTGCACTCGCGGAACAGCTTGTAGTAGCGGCCCATCGCCCCGAGGCGGGCGCTGGTGAACGGGCCGAACGAGGCCTCCCGGTCGAACATGCCCTGGACCATCTGCGTCCCGAGGTCGTCGATGACCTTGTCGTCCGGCAGGAAGGTGTCGAGCAGGACCAGGCCCGCGGGCCGGACGCCGAGGCTCTCCAGGTGGGTGACGGCGGCGTGCGCGAAGATCCCTCCCGCGCAGTAGCCCAGGACGACGAACGGCTCGTCGCCCGCGGCCCGCCGTACCGACTCGGCCCAGACGCGCACCGCGGCGTCGACCGTGCCCGGCAGGCTCTCCTCGCGGGCGAAGCCGAGCACCGGGAGCGCGTACAGGTCCCGTACGCCGCGGAAGTTCGCCGCCAGGCGGGCGAACTGGGTCGCCCCGCCCAGCGCCATCGGGGTGCTGAAGCAGAACAGGGCGGGCCCGCCGGGGCCGGAGGCCAGCTTCACCGGCGGCGGGATCTCCCCGAGCTCCTCGGGCGAGGAGAACGAGGGGCGCAGGTCGGCCATGGCCCGCAGCAGGGCCATGCCCTCGTGCATCCTGCCGGACAGGGCGGCCTCGTGCAGCAGGGCGCTCGGGGTGTCCGAGGGGTCGGCCCCGGTGCGCGAGGGCCGGTCGCCGGTGCCCTCCAGGCGGCCGGCCAGCTCGCCCAGCAGGTGCTTGGCCAGGTCGGAGGGGTTGGGGTAGTCGAAGACCACGGTCGCGGGCATCCGCAGGCCGGTTGCCTTGATGAGGCCGTTGCGCAGCTCCATCGAGGTCAGCGAGTCGAACCCGGCCTCCAGGAAGTTCTGGTCGGGATCGACCGCCTCGGGGCCCGGGTGGCCGAGCACCCGGGCGGCGTGGGCCCGCACCACCTCGCGCAGCGCGTCCAGCCGCTCCTGTTCGGCCAGGCCGGCCAGCCGCTCCGCGAGCGGCGACCCGCCGTCCTCCTGCTCGGCGGCACCGTCACCGCCGCCGTCCAGGACGGCCTCGACCTCGGGCAGGGCGCGCAGCAGCGGGCGGGACCTGGCCAGGGTGTAGGCCGGGGCGAACCGGGTCCAGTCGATGTCGGCCACCACCAGGTGGGACTCGTCGTGGTCGAACGCCTGGCCGAGCGCGATCGTGGCCGCGGACGGCGCCATGGCGCGCACGCCGAGGCGGCGCAGCCGGGCGCCGATGGAGGCGTCCACCATGCCGCCGCCGTCCCAGGCTCCCCAGGCCACGCAGGTGGCGGCCAGGCCGCGCGCGCGGCGCCGGGCGGCCAGCGCGTCGAGGAAGGCGTTGGCCGCGGCGTAGGCGGCCTGGCCTCCCTGTCCCCACACGGCCGCCCCGGAGGAGAACAGCGCGAACAGCTCCAGCGGGTGGTCGCCCAGCAGCTCGTCCAGGTTCCGGGCGCCCGCGACCTTGGCCCGTCCGACCTCGGCGAACTCCTCGACGGTGGTGCCGGCCAGCGTCACGTCGTCGTGGACGACACCGGCCGCGTGGACGACGGCGCGCAGCGGCAGCCCCTCGGGCAGCGCGTCCAGCAGGCGCCGCAGCTCCTCGCGGTCGGCGACGTCGCACGCGGCGACGGTGACCCGGACGCCCAGCGCCTCCAGTTCGGCCTCCAGCTCGGCCGCTCCCGGGGCGGTACGGCCCCGGCGGCCGGTCAGCACGAGATGCTCCGCGCCCCGTCCGGCCAGCCAGCGCGCCACGTGCGCGCCGACCCCGCCGGTGCCGCCGGTGACGAGCGCCGTCCCGCTCAGGCGCCGGACCCCGGATTCCCGGGACTCCCCGGATGCCTCGGGTGCCTCAGACGTCCCGGCCTCGCCGGTACGCGGGGCGGGCACCGCGGGGGCGGCGGAGGGGGGCTCGCCGAGCGGGGCCCGTACCAGGCGGCGGGCCAGGATCCCGTCCTGCCGGACCGCGAGCTGCTCCTCGCCGCCCAGCCCGGCCAGCACCCCGCACAGCCGTGCCAGGGCCCGCTCGTCCGGGGCCGGGGGCAGGTCGACCAGGCCGCCCCAGGTGTCGGGGTGGTCCAGCGCCAGCACGGTGCCGATCCCCCAGACCTCGGCCTGGAACGGCGCCGCGTCCCCTGCGGTGGAGAAGTCGGCCGTGCCGGTGGCGCCGGTGTGCACCGCCCCGCAGGTGACCGCCCACAGCGGGGCGGTGACACCGGCGTCGGCCAGTGCCTGGACCAGCGTGACGGTCGCCGCCGTGCCCCGCGAGAGCGCCGGGTGCAGCGGGTGGGGGCGCTCGTCCAGGGCCAGCAGGCTGAGCACTCCCGCCGGCGGGTCGTCGGGGAGCCGGTCGCGCAGGGCGGCGGTGAGCGCGGCCCGGTCGTGCCCGGCCACCTCGACGATCACCGCCCGGGCGCCGTGCCGGGTCAGGCCGGCCACGACCGCGTCGGCCGCCGCCACCTGGCCGTCCGCGGGCAGGGCGACCAGCCAGGAGCCGGTCAGCTCGGTGCTCACCGGCTCACCGACCGGCCGCCAGGCCACCCGGTAGCGCCAGGAGTCCACCGTGGCCCGCTCCCGCCTGCTCCGCCGCCAGGAGGCCAGCGCGGGCAGCACCTCGGCCAGCGCCGCGGGGTCCACCCCCCGGTCGGCGGCCAGGCTCGCCACGTCGCCGCGCTCGACCGCCTCCCAGAAGGCGGTGTCCACCGGGTCGGTGCCCGGGGCCGCGGGCGGCGGCGCGGACCTCAGCCAGTAGCGGCTCCGCTGGAACGGGTAGGTCGGCAGGTCCACCGGCCGGGCACCCGGGTACAGGGCGGGCCAGTTCACGCCGACGCCCCGCACGTGCAGCTCGGCGGCGGAGGTCAGCATCCTGAGCGGCCCGCCGTCGTCGCGGCGCAGGGTGCCGGTGACCACGGCGTCGAGGCCGAGGGCGTCGAGGGTCTCCTGCAGGCCCATGGTGAGCACCGGGTGCGGGCTGCTCTCGACGAACACCCCGTACCCCTGCCTGGCGAGCGCGCGGACGGCGGCGTCGAAGCCGACGGTGCGGCGCAGGTTGGTGTACCAGTACCCGGCGTCCAGGGTGGAGGTGTCGATCCACTCGCCGGTCACCGTGGAGATCATCGGTACCTCGCCCCGCCGCGGCCGGATCGGGCCGAGGTCGCGCAGCAGGCGCTCGCGCAGCTCCTCGACCTGCGCCGAGTGCGAGGCGTAGTCCACCGGGATCCTTCTGGCCCGTACGCCGTCCGCGGTCAGCTCGGCGGTCAGGTCGTCGAGGGCGTCCGGGGCGCCGGAGACCACGACCGAGCGGGCGCCGTTGATCGCGGCGACGGAGATCCGGTCGCGCCAGGACTCCAGCCGCGCCGACAGCTCCTGCTCGGACAGCCCCACGGAGAGCATGCCGCCGCGTCCGGCGAGGACGTCGCCGATGGCGCGGCTGCGCAGGGCGGCGACGCGGGCGCCGTCCTCCAGGGAGAGCGCGCCGGCGACCGTGGCGGCGGCGATCTCGCCCTGGGAGTGGCCGATCACGGCGTCGGGACGGACCCCGTGGCCCTCCCACAGCCGCGAGAGCGACACCATGACCGCCCACAGCACCGGCTGGACCACGTCCACCCGCTCCAGCGAGGGGGCGCCGGGATCGCCGCGCAGCACCCCGGTCAGCGACCAGTCCGTGAACGGCGCCAGGGCGCGCTCGCAGTCGGCGACGTGCGCGGCGAAGGCGGGAGAGGACTCCAGCAGCCCGGTCGCCATCCCGGCCCACTGGGAGCCCTGGCCGGGGAAGACGAACACGGTCTTGCCCGGGGAGGACGACGCCGTCCCGGTGACCGCTCCGGCGGCCTCCTGTCCTGCGGCCAGCGCGCGCAGCCCGGACAGCAGCTCCTCGCGGTCGCGTCCCACCACCACGGCGCGGTGCCCGAAGGCGGCTCGGGAGGCCAGCGAGAGGCCGATGTCGCCGGCCGCCTGCCCGGGGTGGTGCTCGGCGTGCTCGCCGAGCAGGCCGAGTTGGGCGCGGAGCGCGGACGCGCTCTTGGCCGACAGCACCCACGCCGTGGCGGCGCCGTCCGACAGGAGCGGGTGCTCGCCCCGCTCCCCGGCGGGCGGCTCGCCGGGCGACGCGTCGCCGGGCGTGCCGTCAGGGGCCTGCTCGATGATCACGTGGGCGTTGGTGCCGCTGACGCCGAAGGAGGAGACACCGGCCCGGCGCGGCCGGTCGGCGTCGGGCCAGGCGACGGGTTCGGTCAGCAGCCGGACGTTGCCGGCCGACCAGTCCACGTGGGAGGAGGGCTCGGACACGTGCAGGGTCCTGGGCAGCAGCCCGGCGCGCAGCGCCATCAGCATCTTGATGACGCCGGCGACCCCGGCCGCGGCCTGGGTGTGGCCGATGTTGGACTTGATCGACCCGAGCCAGAGCGGCCGCTCGCCGGGCCGGTCCTGGCCGTAGACGGCCAGCAGGGCCTGGGCCTCGATCGGGTCGCCCAGGGTGGTGCCGGTGCCGTGCGCCTCGACGGCGTCCACGTCGAACGAGGCCAGGCCCGAGTTGGCCAGCGCGCGGCGGATGACGCGCTGCTGGGACACGCCGTTGGGCGCGGACAGGCCGTTGCTCGCGCCGTCCTGGTTGACCGCGGAGCCGCGGACGACGCCGAGGATCGGGTGGCCGTTGCGGCGCGCGTCGGAGAGCCTCTCCAGCAGCAGCATGCCGGCCCCCTCGCCCCAGCCGGTGCCGTCGGCGTCCTCGGAGAACGCCTTGCACCGGCCGTCGGGCGCCAGGCCGCGCTGGCGGCTGAACTCGACGAAGGTCTCGGGCGTGGCCATCACGGTCACCCCGCCGGCCAGCGCGAGCGTGCTCTCCCCGCGCCGCAGCGACTCGCACGCCCAGTGCAGCGCCACCAGCGAGGACGAGCACGCGGTGTCGACGGTGACCGCGGGCCCCTTGAGGCCGAACACGTACGCCACCCGGCCGGAGATCACCGCGGTGGAGCTGCCGGTCAGCAGGTGTCCCTCGACCCCCTCGGGCAGTGACTCCAGGCCGGTGCCGTACCCGCTGGAGAAGGCGCCGACGAACACCCCGGTCTGGCTGCCCTTCAGCGAGGTCAGGTCGATGCCGGCCCGCTCGAACGCCTCCCAGGACACCTCCAGCAGCAGCCGCTGCTGCGGGTCGGTGGCCAGCGCCTCCCGGGGGGAGATGCCGAAGGAGACCGCGTCGAAGTCCCCGGCGTCGTAGAGGAACCCGCCCTCGCGGGTGTAGCTGGTGCCCGGCCGGGACAGGTCCGGGTCGTAGAGCCCCTCCAGGTCCCAGCCCCGGTCGTCGGGGAACGCCGAGACGCCGTCACGGCCCTCCGCGACGAGCCGCCACAGGCCCTCGGGGTCGCGTACGCCTCCGGGGAAGCGGCAGCCCGCGGCGATGACCGCGATCGGCTCGTGGTCCCTGGCCTCCGCCTCGCGCAGCCGCTGCTGGGCCTGCTGGAGATCGGCGGTCACCCGCCGGAGATAGCCGAGGAGTTTCTGCTCGTCCGCCACGTCACGTCACCTTCTTCCCCACATGTCGCGCGGCCCCTCGGGCACGCACGGAAAGATCGTTCTTCACCGGAGAGCACGATGGGCTCACAGGCCCTTGTCGATCAGCGCGAACAGCTCGTCGGCGCTCGCCGACCCGACGTCCTCGCCCGCGGGCACGTCGTCCGCCTCCCGCTCGGGCCGGTCGCCGCGCCATCGGGTCAGCAGTCCCTGCAGCCGGGTGGCGATGGTGAACCGGGTCTCCTCGTCGGGCGTGAGCTCGCCGAGCACCCGGTCCAGCCGGTCGAGCTCCCGCATGACCTGCGTGTCGGTGGGCGCCTCGTCGGGCGCCAGCTCCGCGCGCAGGTACGCGGCCAGGGCGGCCGGGTTGGCGTAGTCGAACACCAGGGTGGCCGGCAGCCGCCTGCCGGTCGCGGCGTTCAGCCGGTTGCGCAGCTCGACCGAGGTGAGCGAGTCGAACCCCATGTCGTCGAAGGCGCGGTCGGCCTCCACCTGGTCGGCGGAGGAGTGGCCGAGCACGGCCGCGACCTCGGTCCGTACCAGGTCGAGCAGGGCGCGGTCGCGGTCGGCGGCGGGCAGCGCGGCCAGCGTGGCCCGCAGGTCCGCGGCGGAGCGCCCGCCCCCGGCCGACGTCGCGGTACGGCGGGCCGGGGCGCGCACCACGCCCCGCAGGATCGGCGGGAGCCGGTCGCCCCTGGCGGCCAGCGCCTTGGCGTCCAGGTGGATCGGCACCAGCACGGGCTCGGACCGGCCGGTGGCCGCGTCGAGCAGGGCGAGCCCCTCCCGCGCGTCCAGCGGCACGACGCCCTCGCGGGCCATCCGGGCCAGGTCGGCGTCGGTGAGGGTGCCGAGCATGCCGCCCTCCTGCGACCAGGGTCCCCAGGCCAGCGAGAGCGCGGGCAGTCCCTGGGCGCTGCGCGCGTCGGCGAGCGCGTCCAGGAAGGCGTTGGCCGCGGCGTAGTTGCCCTGCCCGGTGCTGCCGAACGTGCCGGCCACCGAGGAGAACAGCACGAAGGCCGACAGGTCCAGCTCGCGGGTCAGCTCGTGCAGGTTCAGCGCGGCGTCCGCCTTGGGACGCAGCACCCGGTCCACCCGGTCCGGGGTCAGGGAGGTGATCGCGCCGTCGTCCAGCACCCCGGCCGCGTGCAGCACGGCGGTGAGCGGGCGGTCGGCGGGCACCTTGGCGATCAGGTCGGCCAGGGCGGCCCGGTCCGCCGCGTCACAGGCGACGATCTCCACGTCCGCGCCCAGCCCGGCCAGCTCGGCCCGCAGCCGCTCCGCGCCCTCGGCCGCGGGGCCGCTGCGGCCGGCCAGCAGCAGGTTGCGGACGCCGTGGACGGTCACCAGGTGGCGGGCGACGAGCCCGCCCAGGCCGCCGGTCCCGCCGGTCACCAGCACGGTGCCGTCCGGGTCGAGCGCGACCGGCAGGGTCAGCGCGACCTTGCCGACGTGCCTGGCCTGCGACAGGAAGCGGAACGCCTCGGGGGCGCGGCGGATGTCCCAGCCGGCGACCGGCAGCGGCCGGATCGCCCCCCGCTCGAACAGCGCGACCAGGTCGCGCAGCATCTGCCCGATGCGGTCGTACCCGGCCTCGACGAGGTCGAAGTCGCGGTAGCGGACGCCGGGGTGCGCGGCGGCCACCTCCTCGGGGACGCGCACGTCGGTCTTGCCCATCTCCACGAACCGGCCGCCGCGCGGCAGCATCCGCAGCGAGGCGTCGACGAAGTCGCCCGCCAGCGAGTTGAGCACGACGTCGACGCCGTCACCGCCGGTCGAGGAGAGGAACCCGCCCTCGAAGTCCAGGGTGCGCGAGGAGGAGATGTGCTCCTCGTCCAGTCCCATGGACCGCAGGACGTGCCACTTGCCCGGCCCGGCGGTGCCGTAGACCTCGGCGCCGAAGTGCCCGGCGAGCTGTACGGCGGCCATGCCGACGCCGCCCGCCGCGGCGTGGACCAGCACCTTCTCGCCCGCCTTCAGCCCGGCCAGGTCCACCAGCGCGTAGTACGCGGTCAGGAAGGCGACCGGGGTCGAGGCGGCCTGGGCGAAGGTCCAGCCCTCGGGGACGGAGACCACCTGGCGGTGGTCGGTGACGGCCAGCGGGCCGAACGCCCCGCCGTCGAACATGCCCATCACCCGGTCGCCCGGGGCGAACGCGGTGACACCCGGCCCGACCTCCACGACGCGGCCCGCGCCCTCCAGGCCCATCGCGCCCGCCTCGCCCGGGTACATGCCGAGCGCGTTGAGCACGTCACGGAAGTTCACCCCGGCGGCGCGGAGCGCGACGCGGACCTGTCCCGGCCGCAGCGGGGCCACGGCCTCGGGGGCGTCCAGGAAGGTGAGGTTCTCCAGGGTGCCCTTGTCCAGGCTGTCCATCCGCCAGGAGACCGCGCCCGGGGGCGGGGTGAGGACGGGGCCGGTCGCGCGGACCAGCCGGGCCGCGAGGACGCCCCTGCCCTCCCGTCCCTCGCGCAGCGCGACCTGCGGCTCGCCGGTGGCGAGCGCGGCCGGGAGCCCCGCGGCCGAGGCGGCGTGGCCGTCGAGGTCGGCCAGGACGAACCGGCCGGGGTTCTCCGCCTGCGCGGAGCGGACCAGGCCCCACACGCCCGCGCCCGCGAGGTCGCGGACGGTGTCGCCGGAACCGGTTGAGACGGCACCGCCGGTGACGAAGAGCAGCTTCGAGTCGCCGAGGCGGTCGTCGGCCGCCCACGCCTGCACCAGGTCCAGGGCCCGGTTCACGGCCGAGCGGACGGCCGGCGCCGTGCCGCCCGCGTCGGCGAGGGTGCCTTCCGTACCGGGGACGACGGCGTCCAAGCCGGTGGTCGGGTCGGTGAGGGTGTCCGTGCCGGTGGCGCCGGTGAGCGTACCGGGGTCGCGGCCGTCGTCGCCGGACGGCCAGGTGGCGCCCGCGGTCACGACCACGACCTCGGGGACGGGCGCGCCCGCTTCGAGGGCCGCCAGCAGCGCCGCCGGGTCGTCGTAGGACGCCGTGGAGACCCCGGCCGCGCGCAGTGCCGCGCCGGTGCCGGAGGCGTCGCCGCCGAGCAGCGCCCACTCCCGGGCCTCGGCCCCGGACTCGGCCTCGACCGGCGTCCACTCCACCCGGTACAGCGAACGCTCCGCCTCGGGGCGGGCGCCGCCCGCCAGGTCCGCGGTGTCGATCCGGCGCAGCACCAGCGAGCCGATCGACACCACCGGCCTTCCCGCCCGGTCGGCCGCCTCCAGGCGCAGGGAGTCGCCGCCGGTCGGGACCACGCGGACCCTCAGGTCGGACGCTCCCGCGGCGTGCAGGTTCACCTGCGACCAGGTGAACGGCAGTGCGGCGTGCTCGGCCGAGGCCCCGCTGAGGGCGAGGGCGTGCAGCGCGGCGTCCAGCAGGGCGGGGTGGATGCCGAAGCGCGCGGCGTCGGCGCCGACGCCCTCGGGCAGCGCGATCTCGGCGAACACCTCGTCGCCGTGCGTCCAGGCCGCCTTCAGCCCCTGGAAGACGGGGCCGTAGTGCAGGCCCATACCGGCGAGCCGGTCGTAGAGCCCGTCCACCGGCACCGGTTCGGCGCCGGGCGGCGGCCACTGGGCCAGGTCGAAGTGACCGGGCTCGGCGGACGGCGTCAGCAGGCCGGTGGCGTGCCGGGTCCAGGGCTCGTCGTCGGGGACGTCCTCCGGGCGCCCGTAGACGGTGATCGTCCGGGCGCCGGACTCGTCCGGGGCGCCCACCACGACCTGCACCTGGACGCCGCCCCGGTCCGGCAGGACGAGCGGGGCCTCCAGGGTGAGCTCCTCGATGCCCGCGCAGCCGACCTGGTCACCGGCGCGGACGGCCAGCTCGACCAGCCCGGTCCCGGGGAACAGCACGGTCTCGCCCACCGTGTGGTCGGCGAGCCAGGGACGCGTCCGGGCCGAGAGCCGGGCGGTGAACAGGTGCCCGCCGGAGTCGGGAAGCTCGACCGCGGCGCCGAGGAGGGGGTGGTCGGGGGTGCCGAGGCCGACGGACTCGGGGTCACCGGCGCTGGGGACGTGCAGCCAGTAGTGGCGGTGCTGGAAGGCGTAGGTCGGCAGGTCCACCGTGTGCGGCCTGACCACGGAGCCGGTCCCGGTCGCGGCGGTGGCGGCGTCGGTGAAGAACGTCTCCCAGTCCACCGTCACCCCGCGGGTGTGCAGGGTGGCCAGGGCGGTGACCAGCTCGGCGGGTTCGTCACGGTCGCGCCGCAGCACCGGCACGAACGCCGCGTCGTCCCCGCCGGCAGGGCCGAGGCCGACGCCGTCGAGGCCGTTCCCGGTGCCGTCGGACGCCGCGGGCGAGGGAGTGAGGGGGGTCTGGAGGCATTCCTGGCCCATCGCCGACAGCACCGCGTCCGGACCCACCTCCACGAACGTGGCAACCCCGGCCTCACGCAGCGTCGCCACCCCGTCGGCGAACCGCACCGCCTGGCGCACATGACGCACCCAGTACTCCGCCGAGAGCATCTCCTGCCCCGCCACCCGGCCGGTCAGATTCGACACCACCGGAACCGCCGGAGGCTGGAAGGCGATGCCGTCCAGCACGCGGCGGAAGTCCTCCAGCATCGGCTCCATCAACGGCGAATGGAACGCATGACTGACCCGCAGCCGCTTGCGCCGCACCCCCCGCTCCACCAGAGCCGACACCACCTGCTCCACCACCGACTCCACCCCGGAGACCACCACCGA
>NZ_JBITFY010000023.1:0-127055 GCF_044456585.1 Streptosporangium sp. NPDC050855 | reverse complement strand
CGGTTACATTCCGAACCCGGAAGTTAAGCTCTTCAGCGCCGATGGTACTGCACCGGGGACGGTGTGGGAGAGTAGGTCACCGCCGGACAATCTTTTTCATGTGGGGCCCTCACCGTTGGTGGGGGCCCTTCGTGTTTCCCGGGGTGCTTTCTTGCTTCCCGAGGGTTCTTTCCCGGGGGGTTCTTCTGGCCTTGGTGGGGTTCTTCTCCTGCGGGCCCCTGGCGTGCTCTCAGCCGTCACGCCTTCCGCTCGTCGGCGGCAGCGAAGACCTCAGGAACGCCGACGCGAAAACAAGTACGCCGACGGAATCGACGTCAGACATCCGACGCCGCTCATCGGCACATGAGTCTTCCCGCCGCGGCGATGGCCTGTCCCACCGCCGGGGAGTTGAGCTGGATCACCACCTGCCGGCGACCGTCCTCGCTGGTCATCGCGATCCCGGAGTACCCGTAGATCAGCCCGGAGTGATTCCACACGTGGGTGCCGCAGGTCAGCTTGTCGGCGTACACGCCCATGCCGCCCGCACGCTTGAAGTCGGCCCCCGCAGGCAGGCGTCCCGCTGCCGCCCCTTCGACCGTCCCCTTGCCAGGGGCCCGCGTCCGTGCGCCGGAGGACGGACCCGTGCCTTTACCCGAGCCTGCTCCGAAGAGGGCCTCGTAGAGGGTGCCCACGTCCCGGGTGGTCGACACCAGGCCTCCCGCGGCCCAGAAGATGGAGGAGCTCACGGTCGTCGACCCGGGGCCGTCGCCCTGCCTGCCCCGGGCGAGTCCCTGTGGCAGGAGCTCCCGGGGGAGCTCGGTGTCACGCAGCCGCAGGGGGCCGGTGATGCGCTCGGACAGCGCCTCGGAGTAGCTCTTACCGGTGACCTTCTCTATGACCAGGCCGAGAAGGATGTAGTTGCTGTTGGAGTAGCGGTTGACCCCCCGCTTGCCGGGCCTTCCGCCGTAGCCGAGCAGCTCGCGCGGCGGCCAGTCACGGGTGTGCAGGCCACGGTCCACGACGGCGTCCGTGAAGCGGGAGTCGGTGAGGTAGTCCGGTATTCCGCTGGTGTGGGTGAGCAGCTGCTCGACGGTCACCCTGTCCGCGCCGGGAAGGACACCGGGGAGGAGTTTCCCGAGCGTGTCACCGAGAGCCAGCCGCCGCTCGCGTACCAGCTGCAGCACGACCGCGGCGGTGAAGGTCTTGGTGACGCTCGCGATCCGGAATCGGTGATCGACCCGCATGGGAGTCCTCGTCGCGAGGTCGGCGAACCCGGCGGCGGCCTCCCGGATCCTTCCGTCGTCACGGAGGTGCACGACGGCTCCGGGGGACCCGGCCGACACCAGGTCGTCCGCCACGGCCTGGACCTCGGAAGCCGCTCCGGGAGAGCCGGCCGAGGGAGAGCGTGGTGCGCCGGAGGGCTGTGGCGTGCCGGGGGCGGCGGGCGCGGCCGTACGGGTGGAAGGGGAGCAGGCGGTCACCGCGATCACCAGTGAGATCGCGCCCAGAAGGGCCGCACGCATCCGATGTCCCCTTCCCGTACCCCCGCACCGTCGAGGTCCTGACGGTACAAGCCCGCCGACCGGAAGGGAACATCGCGGTGGAGCGGAGGAGCGGAACGGCTCCCGTGAACCGGCACGGGGCCTCCCCGTCGCGGTGAGGCGGCGGTGAGGCGGCGGGAAGGCCCGTGTGCGTGACCCCGGGTGACTCCGGCATCGTGTTCGTGACCCTGGTCACCCCGACACGGGACCCGGGTGACCCCGACGCGGGACCCGGATGGCCCCCGGCCCGAGGCGCCGCGCACAGGAACCCGAGGGCCCGGTGCAGAAGCCCGGGGCCGCGGACACGGGAACCTGAGGCCCCGGGCGCAGGGGCCCCAGGTTCCGGACGCGAGCCCCGGGAGAGGCCGCGGTCAGTGGCGCGAGCTCTGGAAGAGACCGCGGTCAGTGGCGCGGGCCTTGGGAGAGACCGCGTCAGTGGGGAGCGAGATCCAGGTCCTTGATCCTGGGGTCGCCCTCGTCGGCGAAGTAGTGGTCGGGCTTGGTGGTGTCGTCCCCGTCGTGCGCCTTGGCGGCGCGCGCGATGAGCGTGCCGATCGCGGCGACGGCCAGGTTGACCGCGAGCGCGACGATGCCCGCGTAGATCGTCATCTTGGTGTCCAGGCCCAGCTTCTCCAGCGGGAACGCGGACCCGGCGAAGTGCAGCTTGCCGGTGGCCGGGTTGCCGATGTTGTAGAGCATGAGCATGCCGGCCCCCATGCCCGCGGCCCATCCGGCGATCAGGCCGATGCGGTGGAACCAGCGGGTGTAGAGGCCGAGCGCCACCGACGGGAGCGTCTGCAGGATGATGACGCCGCCGATGAGCTGCAGGTCGATGGAGAAACCGGTGTCCAGGAACAGGATGCACAGCACCGCGCCGACCTTGACGAGCAGCGAGGTGATCTTCGAGACCCGGGCCTCGTCGGCGTCGCTCGCGTCCGGCTTCAGGTACTCCTTGTAGATGTTCCGGGTGAACAGGTTCGCCGCGGCGATGGACATGATGGCCGCGGGGACCAGCGCGCCGATGCCGATCGCGGCGTACGCGACGCCGGTGAACCAGTCGGGGAACATCTTGTCGAACAGCTGCGGCACGATCGTGTTGTTGTCCTTGCCGATCGGCGTGATGCCGGCCGCGATGGCCATCAGGCCGAGCAGCGCGATCAGGCCGAGCAGCAGGCTGTAGGCGGGCAGCGCCGACATGTTCCGCTTGATGACGTCGCGGTTCTTGGACGCGAGCACGCCGGTGATGCTGTGCGGGTACAGGAAGAGCGCGAGCGCCGAGCCCAGGGCCAGCGTGACGTACTGGAGCTGGTTGTTGGCGTTGAGCAGGATGCCGTCACCGGGGGCGGGGCTGGCGGTGAACTTGGCCTGGGCGGCGTCGAAGATGCCGGACCAGCCGCCCTCGATCTGGGCGGGGATCGCGAAGATCGCGACCAGGATCACGATGTAGATCAGCGTGTCCTTGACGAACGCGATCAGCGCCGGGGCGCGCAGGCCCGACTGGTAGGTGTACGCGGCCAGGATCGCGAACGCGATGATGATCGGCAGGTGGCCGGTCACGCCCATCGACTTCAGCACGGCCTCGATGCCGACGAGCTGGAGCGCGATGTAGGGCATGGTCGCCACGATGCCGGTGATCGCCACCAGCAGCGCCAGCGTGGGCGAGCCGAACCGGGCCCGTACGAAGTCGGCCGGGGTCACGAAGCCGTGCACGTGCGAGACCGACCAGAGACGGATCAGCACCAGGAACACGATCGGGTAGACCACGATCGTGTACGGCACCGCGAAGAAGCCCATCGCGCCCGCGCCCCAGAGCAGGGCGGGTACGGCCACGAAGGTGTAGGCGGTGTAGAGGTCGCCGCCGACCAGGAACCAGGTGACCCAGGAGCCGAAGTTCCGGCCGCCCAGGCCCCACTCGTCGAGGCTGGCCAGGTCGTTCGGGCGCCGCCAGCGCGCGGCCATGAAACCCATGCCGCTGACCAGCAGGAACAGCGCCGAGAAAACGATGATCTCAGTCAGATGCGCTTCCATCGGGTCACCGCCGCCGCTTCGTCATCTGGTAAACGATCGTGGTGCAGGTGACGCCGATCAGGATGAAGGCGAGCTGGAGCCAGTAGAACAGCGGGAAGCCGAGAAGCCGTGGTTCATCGGAGTTATACAGGAACGGCAACAAAGGTAGGATGATCGGTACGATGAGCAGCCAGTTCCATGGGCTGCGATCGCTCCGACCACCGTCTGGAGTGGTCAACACGGTCTCCTCGTAGTGGAGAAGGGACGTCCGGACAGGATCGTCCCGTTCGGCTGACCGGCAGCGTAATTACACGACCATTTCATTGAGGTCACCGAGCGCCGAGCGGATCGGTTCACGCGACGAGCGGTAGGTGAGTCATCACATTCCGCCCTTTGCCGACGTCACAGCGGCCTCGGCCGGTGAGCACCTGCGGCTCGGCGATGGATTCCTACCGGTCACCGCACGGGTGATCCCACCTCTTGACGCGGGAGCGGGCGTCCCGAAAGCGCAGGCCACACCGGATCGCGATCTTCCGCGCCTCGTCCGCCGGCCGCGACGGCGGCACTCGGTCGGACGTCCCCCGCCGAGTCGGTCCTCGCCGGTCGCGCGGAGGCGCCGAGCAGGACCGCGCCGAGCACCCCGGCCGCCCCGGCGAGCTGACCGGCGGACAGGGCCTGCCCGAGCACCGCCCAGCCGAGCCCGGCGGCCACCACCGGGCTGAGCAGCCCCAGCAGGGTGAGCCGGACCGGGGCCAGGGAGGTCACCCCGCGGAACCACAGGAAGTACGCCAGTGCCGTGCCGACGACGGTCAGGTAGCCGAAACCGGCGAGGTTCGTCCCCGTCAGGACGGGCGGCAGGCCCTCGACGACGAGCGCGGCGGGCAGCAGGAGCAGCCCTCCGGCGGCCAGCTGCCACCCGGTGAGGGCCAGCAGCGCGGTGCTCCGGCTCGCGTACCCCTCGGGGGTGCCCCAGCGCCGGCCCAGGACGGTGCCCAGCGACATGGTGACGACCCCGCCGACGGCGGCGATCAGCCCGAGCGGGTCGAGGGTGACGGCCGAGCGCAGCACCAGCAGGGCCACCCCGGCGACCCCGATCACCGCGGCCACCATGGCCCGGGGGGCCGGACGCTCCCCGAGCAGCGGGAACGCCAGGGCCGCGACCGCGAAGGGGGCCAGGCCGCCCAGCACGGACGCGACCCCGCCGGGCAGCCGGTACGCCGCCACGAAGAGCAGGGCGAAGAACAGGCCGATGTTGAGGGTGCCGAGGACGGCCGAGCGCCACCACCAGGCCCCCCGCGGCAGCGCGAGCCGCCCGGCGAGCACGGCGACGGCCGCGCAGAGGAGCAGCCCGGCGGGCAGCGCCCTGACCGCGCCCGCCAGCAGCGGGCGGTGAGCCGGCAGCAGCTCCGTGGTCACCAGGTACGTCGTGCCCCACACCATCGGGGCGACGGCGCTGGCGACGATCGGCCTAATGTCTCTCATGAATAAGTATCTTAGCACTAAGCTAATCATCGGCAAGCTAACATGTCGGCATGGCAGGGGACACGGCCCGCGACGACGTCGACCGCATCGTCATGCAGTGGGCGCGCGAGCGCCCGGAGCTGGAGACCGGGGCGATGGAGGTGTTCGGCCGCATCAACCGCCTCGCCCGGATCGCCGGTGACCTCCAGGAAGAGGTGTACGCCCGGTTCGGGATCAACCGCGGGGAGTTCGACGTGCTGGCGACCCTGCGCCGGTCGGGGGAGCCGTTCCAGCTCTCGCCCAAGGAGCTGTCGGCCTCGCTGATGCTGACCTCGGGCGGCATGACCGGACGGCTCGACCGGCTGGAGCGCGCCGGGCTCGTCACCCGCTCGCCCGACCCGGACGACCGGCGCGCCCTGGTGATCACCCTGACCGGCCGCGGGCGCGAGGTGGCCGACGAGGCGGTGGTGGCCGGCCTGGCGGTCCAGCGCGAGCTGTTCGACCGGCTCCCGGCCCGCAGCCGCGAACGGCTCGCCGACCTGCTGCGCGACCTGCTCGCGGCGGCCGGTTCCGACGGGCCCGGCTGACCGCGCCGGCCGGGGCCGGGCCCCGCCTCCTCGCCCCTACTCGTGCCCGCCTCTCCCGTGCGCCTTGACCGGTAGGACATTCCCTACCTATTGTCGGCGCATGACGATAACCCATGTCCAGCTGCTCTCCCTGCCCGTCACCGACCAGGACCGGGCGAAGAGCTTCTACGTCGACACCCTCGGCTTCGACCTCGTCTCGGACAACCCGATGGGCCCCGACCGCCGCTGGGTACAGGTGGCCCCCAAGGGCGCCCGTACCTCGATCACGCTCGTGAACTGGTTCGACACCATGCCGCCCGGCTCCCTCAAGGGCCTGGTGCTGGAGACCGACGACCTCGAGGGCGACGTGGCCGCGCTGAACGACCGCGGCGTGGCCGTCGAGGGCGACATCCAGCGGTCACCGTGGGGGCGCTACGTCACCTTCGACGACCCCGACGGCAACGGGATCGTGCTGCAGGCCACCGCGGTGGACGCGCCCGCCCGTGGCTGAAGCGGACGTGTTCGCCGCGGTGGCCAGCCCCACTCGGCGCAGGCTCCTCGGGCTGCTCCTGGAGAACGGGCCGAAACCGGTCCAGGAACTGGCCGAGCACTTCGACATGCGCCGCCCGAGCCTGTCGGAGCACCTCAAGGTGCTCAAGGACGCGGGCCTGGTGGTCGAACGCAGGGCGGGCAGGCAGCGCCTGTACTCCCTGCGCCCCGAACCGCTGCGGGAGATGTCCGCCTGGCTCACCCCGTACGAGCGCTTCTGGAGGGAGAGACTCTCCAGCCTTCGCGACCTCCTGGACGCCGAGGACGATGACGGCCTTTCGAGCACCGAGGACGACGACCGCGATGGCTGACCCCACACTGATCAGGACCGACCAGTACCTCGCCCACCCGCCGCGCAAGGTCTGGCGCGCGCTCACCGACCCCGACCTGCTGGCGCGCTGGCTGATGCCCGGCGACTTCAAGCCGGTCGTCGGCCACCGGTTCACGTTCCGGACCGAGCCCCGGCCGAACCGGGGGTTCGACGGCGTCGTGCACTGCGAGGTCCTGGACCTCGAACCGGAGCGGCTGATGCGGATCTCCTGGTGCGGCGGAGGGCTCGACACCACGGTCACCTGGACGCTGGAGGCCGAGGGGCGCGGCACCCGGCTCCTGTTGGAACACGCCGGGTTCGACCCGGACGACCCGATCCAGCAGAGCACCTACGTCATCCTCGACGGGGGCTGGCGCTCGCACGTTCTGAGCCGGATGGAGAAGGTGCTGGCGGACGCCTGAGCCCCTCCTCGTGACCTCTCCTTCCGGGGAGGGCTTTCTCTTCCTAGAAGCACGGGCCGCGGGCTCCCGAAGGCCGCGGGCTCCCGAAGGGCCGTGAACTCCGGGAGGCCGCGGCTCCCGGGGAGAGCGTCGGCCGTGGGCACCGCGGAAAGACGCCCTCCCCGGGAGGGGGCAGCGGAAAGCCGCCCTCCCCGAAGACCCGGAAAGACGCCCTTCCCGGAAGCCCGCGAAAACATGACAAGAGATGTCCCCTTTTCCTGCCAGGCTCGCCGCATGAACAGAACGCTGGAAGGAAAGGTCGCCCTCGTCGCGGGGGCGACGCGGGGGACGGGCCGGGGGATCGCGGTCGAGCTGGGCGCGGCGGGCGCCACGGTCTACTGCACCGGCAGGAGCACCCGGCAGGGGTCCTCGGAGATGAAGCGGCCGGAGACGATCGAGGAGACGGCCGAGCTGGTCACCCGCGCGGGCGGGCAGGGCATCGCGGTCCAGGTGGACCATCTGGAGAGCGAGCAGGTGCGCGCCCTGGTGGAGCGGATCAGGGGCGAGCGGGGAAGGCTCGACCTGCTCGTCAACGACATCTGGGGCGGGGACCCGCTGACGGAGTGGGACGTCCCCGTCTGGCGCCACTCCCTCGACGACGGCCTGCGGATCCTCCGGCTGGCCGTCGACACCCACCTGATCACCAGCCACCACGCGCTGCCCCTGCTGATCGAGAACCCCGGCGGCCTGGTGGTCGAGGTGACCGACGGCACCCTGGAGTACAACCTCGCCAACTACCGGCTCTGTGCCTACTACGACCTGGCCAAGCTCTCGGTGAACCGGCTGGCGTTCATCCAGCACCACGAGCTGCGCCCGCACGGGTGCGGCGCGGTCTCGCTGACCCCGGGCTGGCTCCGCTCGGAGAGCATGCTGGAGGGCTTCGGCGTCACCGAGGAGAACTGGCGGGACGCCACGGTGGCGCAGCCGCACTTCGTGATCTCCGAGTCGCCCGCCTACACCGGCCGCGCGGTCGTCGCCCTGGCCACCGACGAGGACCGGCTGCGCTGGTCCGGGCAGGCCGTGTCCAGCGGTCAGCTCGCCCAGGTGTACGGCTTCACCGACCTCGACGGCAGCAGGCCCGACGCTTGGCGCTACATCGAGGAGGTGGAGAGCAAGGGCAAGCCGGCCGACGCGACCGGCTACCGCTGAGCGGCGACCGGCGCCACCGGCCCCGCCGGGCGGACGGGCCCACCGGGCTCACCGACCCTGCCTGCCTGGCCGGTTCCACGGCCCCACCGCTTCCCGGGCGCCGCCGGCCGTGACGACCCCGTCAGCCGTACAGGTCGCGCAGGCGGGTGGCGGCGTCGGTGAAGCGGGCGCGCAGGGCGGGCGGGCCGAGGACCTCCGCCTCCGGGCCGAAGCGGAGGATCTGGCCGAAGGCGACCTCCAGTGACTCGACGGGCAGGCGGATCGTGATCCATCCCTGCCCGTCGGGCTCGCCCGCGGACGCCAGCGCCTCGCCGAGGGCCGCGGGGTCGGCGAAGATCGGGAGCAGGCGGTGCCCGGCCGGGCTGAGCCGCACGACGACCCGTTCGGCCAGCAGGGAACCGGCGAACCGGGCGGCCCTCTCGCTCCAGAACGCGGCCAGGTCGAAGGTGTCGTCCCGCTCGAAACGCCGGTCGGAGTGGATCTCGATCTCGCCGAAGCGATCCACCCGGTAGATCGCGAACCGGGTCGCCAGGTACCAGACCCCCGCCTTGAGTACGAGCCCGTACGGCTCCATGGGCCGCCGGTCGGCCTCACGGTGCCCGGCGGCCGTCGCCGGTGCGGCCGTCCCGTCCCGGACGGGACGCCGGTAGGCGGCGGTGATCGGATGGTCGCCCCAGACCGCCCTGGCCAGCGGGGCCAGTGCCACGGGCGGGGGCCGCTCGCTCACGAACCAGCCCGGGGCGTCCAGGTGGAAGCGCTGCGCCGCGGTCGCGGGGGCGTCCCGCAGGCCGGGGGACAGGGCGGCCGAGGCCTTCAGCCGTGCCGTGGCGGCCACCTCGCCCAGCCCCATCTCCCGCAGGGCCTCCGGAACGCCCGACAGGAACAGCGCCTCGGCCTCGGCGCGGTCGAGCCCGGTCAGACGGGTGCGGTACCCGTCCAGCAGCCGGTAGCCACCGCCGCGCCCGCGGTCGGCGTAGACCGGCACGCCCGCCTCCGACAGGGCCAGCACGTCACGGTGGACGGTCCGCTCGGAGACCTCCAGCTCCCGCGAGAGCTCCGCCGCGCTCATCCGGCCGCGCGCCTGGAGCAGCAGCACCAACGACATCAACCTGGCCGCGCGCATCCCCCGACCCTAACGCGGCGCGCCCCGCGCACGAGCGGGGGAGCGCCAGGGCCCGGCCGGGTGCCGCGGCGCGGAACGGCGCGGCCACCTTGCATGATCACCGCTGACGCGGGTACCCTGGCCCCATGCGACACCCTCTCACCCAGCAGTGGTGGCGCCGCTTCTAGGCGGCGCAGGTTTCGCATTTTCGCGAGCAGACAGACGGCCGCCCGGAGAGGCGGCCTTTTCTGCGTCCGCTCCCTCTGGGCATCAGTAGATCAAAGGGGCGATACCGCAGTGGAGACGAGCCGATATACCACCGCCGGCGGCATAGGGGTCGAGGTCACCGCGTCCGACGTGCCGGAGACGGTGCTCGAGGACGTCGTCACGACCCTCGGGGAACGCCGTGGCGGCGTGCTCTCCTCCGGGATGGAGTATCCCGGCCGTTACAGCAGATGGCATCTCGCCTACGTCGACCCGTGTCTGGAGATCGTCGCGCGGGGGCGCAGGATCTCCGCCAGGGCGCTGAACGCCCGCGGCAGGGTGGTCCTCCCGGCCATCGTCTCCTGCCTGCTGGCGGCCGGAAAGCCGGTCGAGGAGCCGACCGCCGACCACGTCGAGGTCCACGTGGCCGAGTCCGAGGAGATCCTCCCCGAGGAGATGCGCAGCCGCCGGCCCACGGTCTTCACCGCGATCCGTGAGGTCATCGCCGCCTTCCGCGGCGAGAACGAGCACCTGGGCCTGTACGGCTCCTTCGGCTACGACCTGGCCTTCCAGTTCGAGCCGATCCGGCAGGTCCTGCCGCGGGCCGCCGACCAGCGCGACCTGGTGCTGCACCTGCCCGACCGGATCATGGTGATCGACCGGAAGCGGGAGACCAGCAAGGAGTTCCGCTACGAGTTCACCGTGGACGGCGTCTCCACGCACGGGCTGGCCCGCGAGGGAGAGGTCGTGCTGCTGCCCCCGGCGCCGTCCGAGCTCCCCGCCGACCCCGTGAAGGGCTCCTACGCCGAGGTGGTCGCGGCGGCCAAGGAGAAGTTCGCCCGCGGTGACCTGTTCGAGGTCGTCCCCGGCCAGGTCTTCCACGCCCCCTGCGCCGACCCGGCCGCCTTCTACCGGGGACTGCGCAAGGTCAACCCGGCGCCGTACGAGTTCCTGTTCAACCTCGGCGAGGGCGAGCACCTGGTCGGCGCCTCCCCGGAGATGTACGTCCGGGTCAGCGGCGACCGCGTCGAGACCTGCCCCATCTCCGGCACCATCGCCCGGGGCGGCAACCCGGTCGAGGACGCCGACGCGATCCGCACCCTCCTGTCCAGCGTCAAGGAGGAGTCGGAGCTGACCATGTGCACCGACGTGGACCGCAACGACAAGTCCCGCATCTGCGTGCCCGGCTCGGTCCAGGTCATCGGCCGCCGTCAGATCGAGATGTACTCCCGCCTGATCCACACCGTCGACCACATCGAGGGCCGGCTGCGGCCGGGGTTCGACGCGCTCGACGCCTTCCTCACCCACATGTGGGCCGTCACCGTCACCGGCGCGCCCAAGACCTGGGCGATGCAGTTCATCGAGGACCACGAGGCCACCACCCGCCGCTGGTACGGAGGGGCGGTCGGCTACATCGGGTTCGACGGCTCGATGAACACCGGCCTGACCCTGCGGACCGCGCAGATCCGCGGCGGGATCGCCACCGTCAGGGCCGGGGCCACGCTGCTGTTCGACTCCGACCCCGAGGCCGAGGAGCGCGAGACCGAGCTCAAGGCCAGCGCCCTGCTCGGCGCCCTGGCGGCGGTCGGCGCGGCCCCGCAGAAGCAGGCCGCGCCCGCCCCGGCCGCCGAGCTTCCGGGCGCCGGGATGAAGGTGCTGCTGGTCGACCACGAGGACTCCTTCGTCAACACCCTCGCCGACTACTTCCGCCAGCAGGGCGCCGAGGTCGTCACCCTCCGCCACGGCTTCCCCGCCGAGATGATCGACGAGATCGACCCGTCCCTCGTGGTGCTCTCGCCCGGCCCCGGCTGGCCCTCCGACTTCGGCCTGCCCGGCCTGGTCGGCGCGCTCTACGAGCGCGACCTTCCGGTGTTCGGCGTCTGCCTCGGCCTGCAGGGCATGGTGGAGCAGGCCGGGGGCGAGCTCGAACTGCTCTCCTACCCCGAGCACGGCAAGCGCGGCAGGGTGCGCAGGCTGGGCGCCAGCGCGCTGCTCGACGGGCTCCCCGAGGAGTTCACCGCGGCCCGCTACCACTCGGTCCACGCCAAGCAGCCGGGCGTGCTCGGCTTCACCGCCACCGCCCTGACCCCGGACGGCGCGGTGATGGCGATCGAGGACGTGGAGCGGCGCCGCTTCGCCGTGCAGTTCCACCCCGAGTCGATCCTCACCGCCGAGGGGGACGCCGGAGCGAAGATCATCGCCAACGTCCTGCGGCTCTGCCGCACGCCCGGGTAAAGAACCCGTACAGCCCGTCCCTTCCCCGCCCGGCCCTCGCCCGGGGCGACCGTAGAGTTCTCCCGGACGAGAGCCGGGCGGGGCCCGGGCGGGGACGACGGGCGTACCGGCGGATCCTGCGGGATGCGGCGGCACGCCGCGGGCGGGGAGGAGCGGGCATGAGGCCGGACGGCGTGCTGCCCGTCGAGCTGCCCGACGTCGTCCGGGAGGCGCTGCTGGCGCCGCTGGTCGACCAGAGCTGCCACGGCGTACGCCGCGACGACCTCACCCGGGCCCGGTTCGAGACGCTGCTGTCCGAGACGGGCGTCCCGGCACCCCCCGGCACCACGCACTTCGACACCCCGGCAGGCGCCGCGGTCCGCCGCTGGTGCGCGCCCGTCCTGGACCTTCCCCCGCACGTGCCGCCGGCCGTCTACCTGGCCCGCCGGGCCGAGCTGGGGGCCGCCGAGGTGAACCGGCGGCTGCTGGGCGCCGCCGGGATCGCCACCTTCCTGTTCGACGACTCCGCCGCCCCCGGCGGGCCCGAGGTGCTGCCTCCGGCCGAGATGGGCCGGACGGGCGGGGCGGGCACCGTCGCGGTGGCGCGGATCGAGCGGGCCGAGGAGGAGGTCGCCGCGAGCGCGGTCTCCGCGGTCGCCTACGTCTCGGCCCTCGCCCAGGACCTCGCCGCCCGCGCCGCGTGCGCCGTCGCCCTGAAGTCGGTCACCGCCCACCGCGCCGGTGCGCACCCCGACGAGGCCAGGCCGAGCCGGGGGACGGTCATCGCGGCGGCGGCCCGGAGGCTGGCCCGTCCCGGGGAGCGCCTCACCGACCCGGTGCTGCTGCGCCACCTGCTGTGGACGGCCGTGGACGTGGCCAGGGAGTACGGGCGGCCGCTGCAGTTCCACGCCGGGCCCACCGGCTCGGGCACCGGATTCGTCGTGGCCGTGCAGCCGATGGGCGTGCCCGTCGTCCTGCTGCGCTGCCACCCCTTCCACCGCCGCGCCGCCCACCTGGCGAGCACCCTTCCGCACGTCTACGTCGACGTGGGAGCCGCGCCGGCCCGCGGCGCCACCGGCTCGGCCACCGTGATGGCGGAACTGCTGGAGTCGGTGCCGTTCCACCGGCAGGTGTTCGGCTCCGGCGGCCACGGCGTGGCGGAGACCTGCCACCTGGGCGCCCTGCACTACCGGCGCGGCCTGGCCGGGGCGCTGGCCGCGCGGCTGGCCGACGGCGAGTGGAGCGTCGCCGACGCCGCCCGGGTGGCCCAGATGATCGGCTCCGGCAACGCCCGCAGGCTCTACCGGCTGTGACGGCTCCCCGGGGAGCCCGCGGATCGCGGGGACGCGCGGATCCGGGGGTCTTCCCGGGCCCGCGGGCCGGCCCGGTTACGATATGGCGCGACCGACGACGTGATGAGGGGGACCCAGGTGGCGGGCGACGAGACGGGCGACGGCACACAGGCACGTTTCCTCGACGACGTGAGCGTGGAGCTGGTCAAGCACAGCGCCTCCGACTCCGACGTGCTCTGGGCCGCGCGGGTCTCGACCGCGGGGGAGCAGTCGCTGGAGGAGATCGGCAAGGACCCGGCGCGCTCGAAGGGCCTGATCAACTTCCTGATGCGCGACCGGCACGGCAGCCCCTTCGAGCACAACTCGATGACCTTCCTCGTCTCCGCGCCGATCTTCGTCTTCCGCGAGTTCCACCGTCACAGGGCCGGTTGGTCCTACAACGAGGAGAGCGGGAGGTATCGCGAGCTTCGTCCGTTTTTCTACGTGCCCGGCCCGGAACGCAGGCTCGTCCAGGAGGGCAAGCCCGGGCAGTACGTCTTCGTGGAGGGCGACGCCGGGCAGCACAAGCTCGTCACCGAGGTGATGGAGGGGTCCTACCGCGCCTCCTACGCCGCCTACCGGGAGATGCTGGAGGCCGGGATCGCCCGGGAGGTGGCCAGGGCCGTGCTGCCGGTCGGCCTGTTCTCCTCGATGTACGCCACCTGCAACGCCCGCTCGCTGATGCACTTCCTGTCGCTGCGCACCAGGAACGAGCAGTCGGCGGTCCCCTCGTTCCCGCAGCGCGAGATCGAGATGGTGGCCGAGAAGATGGAGGCCGCCTGGGCGGAGCTGATGCCCCTCACGCACGCGGCCTTCGTGGCCGCCGGCCGGGTCGCCCCCTAGGGTTCCGTACGGCGTTCGTGCGACCGGGGCCGAGCGCGGGCGGGGGGCCGGTCAGCCGGTGGTCTCCTGACGGCGGGACAGGGCGGGCAGGACGAAGATCTCGGCGGCGGAGGGCAGCGCGCAGTCGAGGCCGCCGATGTGCAGGACGTTCTCGCCGCAGACGAACATGGTGATGTGGCGGCGGATGCCGCCGTAGTCGTCACGCAGGCGCTGTTCCAGGGACGGGTGGACGCGGCGCAGCGTGTCCAGGGCCGAGCCCAGCGTCGGCCGGCCGCCCTCCCGGTCGGCGACGGCGAAGACGCGGATCTCGGTGCTCTCGCCCGCCCAGTGCCGGAGCGCGACGGGGAGCACGAAGGTCACGAGCGTGACGGGACGGGCCATCGGCTCAGCGCGCCGGAGCGGGCGGGACGGGCGACGGGCCCGCCAGGCGAGTGCGACGGCCGCGAGGCGGCGCGTACCGGGGGAGGGGGAGGCCCCGGTCGCGCGCGGGCCGTCGCCGCGGGGATCCGGGGACGGGCGCACGCGGTGGAACGCCTCCCGCCGGGGCCCGGTGCGGGCGGCCGGCGGATCCGTGCGGATGGCGGTCGTGAGGGGGACACGGGCTGGGAGGGGGGCCCTGGCGCATGACCATCTCCTTTCGGATTGGGCCTCATGCTGCCATGCCGTGCCGCGTCTCGCCGGGCTCTGCGAAATTTGCGTGATCGATTCGCGGTGTTGATCCTGATTGTCGCCTGGGACTCACGGTGCGGGGTCACCGCTCGGGAGCGCCGGCGCGGGGTCGCCGCTCAGGGGTCGCCGCTCAGGGGTCGCGGGGTCGCCGCTCGCCGCCGATCGCGCGGGGTCCGCCCGGGGACCGGTCCGCAAGCCCGCTCAGGGTTCGTCGTGCGTGACGTCCCGGTGGATGTTCGCCGGCGGCATCCCGCCGCGCACGAGCCGCTGGACCGTCTCGCGGACCATCGCGGGCGGGCCGCAGACGTAGGCGTCGTGGTCGGCCCAGGAGTGGAAGCGCTCCATCACCTCGGCCACCTGGCCGCGCATGCCGTCGTAGCCGGGCTCGTCCGAGACCACGGGGATCACCCGCAGCCAGGGGAAGCCCTCCTCCATCCGGGTCAGGTCGGCCAGGTCGTAGAGCTCCCGGGCGGTACGGGCGCCGTGCAGCAGGTGCACGTTCCGGCGGCGGCCGGAGGCGATCACGTGCTCCACGATCGCCTTGAGCGGGGCCAGCCCGGTGCCGCCCGCCACGCACAACAGGTCGCGGCCGGAGTCGGTGGGCACCATGGTGCCGATCGGGGGACCCAGGGTCAGGGTGTCCCCGATCCTGGTGTGCTGGACCAGCGTGGTGGAGACCCAGCCGCCGGAGATCGCTCGGACGTGCAGCCGTACGGTGTGGTCCGGCCGGGGCGCGTTCGCGATGGAGAACGTGCGCCAGACGCGGGGCCAGCGCGGGGTCTGCACCGTGACGTACTGGCCGGGCAGATAGGGCATCTCCTGGGCGAGCCGCAGGGTGATCACCGCGATGTCCGGCGTGCGGCGCTCGTGGTCGATCACCTCGGCGGGCCACCAGGCGGGTGACACCCCGGAGTCGGCCTCGGCCGCCTCGATCATGAGGTTGGCCGCGGCGGTGTACGCGGACACCCAGGCCGCCTCCACCTCGGTGTCCCAGACCTCGGCGGCGAAGCGCCTGACCGTGGCCAGCAGCGCGTTGCCGATGGCGGTGTAGTGCTCGGGGAGCACCCCGTACTTGCGGTGGTCGCGGCCGAGCTGGCCGAGGAACGAGGCCATGCCGTCCGGGCTGTCCAGGCTCCACACGATCCTGGTCAGCGCCCCGAACAGGCGGTCGCGCTGGACGTCCATCGCCGGCGGGAACATCGCCCGCAGGTGCGGGTTCTCGGCGAACAGGCGCCCGTAGAAGTACGCCGCGGCCTTGCCCGCGACGGGTTCGACGAGGGCGAAGCTTTCCTTGACGAGACGCGGATTCAATGACATTTAACGAACCCACCCTAATTGATCGGATCAGCGTCCGACCATGAAGATCCACCTCCCTGACGGTTCCGGGTGACGAGCGACCGGCGGCCCCGGCGCACCTGGTCACTCGATATTTGAGTCTTCCATCACCATGCGACTGTCACAACCGTTTCTCGTCAATATAGTGGGAAATCTAACTTTCCGTAATTGAGAAGTTATTTTGTGTCATTACCGAATCCGGCTCGCCGATAAACTTGAAAAGGAATCACGTTCAACTTTACAGCCGTCTTTACAGGTCGTAAGGGGATTTGTCGTCCCCGCGTTCCCGGTGGCCGGAGGGGTGAACGCGCCCCGGGGTGACGGTCAAGGGCTCCGGGCGAGACGACACTGATACCTCGGATACATGACATGACCGAAATGCGGTGCGCCATGATAGGGGATCTGCTGGAGATGGGATCGGTACCGTCCGAAACAGGGGTACCGGCTCGCGTACGGCCCTGGGGAGAACGCATGTCCCGACCCTTGATCGGTATCACCGCCCACCTGGAGGCCGCCCGCTGGGGTGACTGGGTCAGGGAGGCCGTGCTGTCGCCGGCGTCGTACGCGCGGGCCGTGGAGAAGGCGGGCGGCGCGCCGGTGCTGCTGCCCCCGCTCGGCCCGGCCACGGCCGACGACCACGTCCGCGGCCTGTCCGGCGTGATCCTGGCCGACGGGGGCGAGCTGGACCCGGTCCTGTACGGGGCCGCCCGCGAGGAACGCGTCGAGGCCCCCCAGCCGCACCGCGACCGCTTCGAGCTGGCACTGGCCCGCGCCGCCGTACGGGACGGCCTGCCGCTGCTCGCGGTGGGCCGGGGCATGCACGTGCTGAACGTCGCCCAGGGCGGCACCCTGATCCCCTGGCTGCCCGACGTGGTCGGCCACGACCGGCACGCCGCCCCCGGCGCGCACCTCGTCCGGATCGGCGCCTCCAGCAGGCTCGGCACGGCGCTGGGCGACCGCATCGAGGTGACCGCCCCGCACCACCAGGCGATCAGGCGGCTGGGCACCGGGCTGCTCGCCGTGGCCTGGGCCGACGACCAGATCGTGGAGGGCGTCGAGCTCCAGGGTCACCGCTTCTGCGTGGGCGTGCAGTGGCCGTCCGGGCGCACCGGGGACGACCGGCTCGTCGAGGCGCTGCTGTGGGCCGCCCGTCCCTGACCGCGCGCGGATCAGGCGGGTAGGGTGCCTCCATGCCCTTGCACCCGCAGGCCGAGGCCTACCTGAACGCCTTCCGGACCGACCTCGGGGTCCCCCTGTCGACGCTCACCCCCGAGACGATCGCGCAGCTGCGGACGATGGACGCCCTCGCCGAGCAGCGCGGCCCGATCGTCCCCCTCCCGCGGGTCAGGGACGACGTGGCCGCGGGCGTCCCGGTCCGGATCTACCGGCCCGAGGAGGGGGACCGCCCCCTTCCCGCGCTCGTCTACCTGCACGGCGGAGGCTGGGTCTTCGGGAGCGTCGACCGCAACGACGCCCTGGGCCGCGACCTCGCGGCGCGCACCGGCGCGGTGGTGGTCTCGGCCGACTACCGGCTCGCTCCCGACCACCCCTTCCCGGCCGCGGCCGACGACGCCTGGAGCGTCGTACAGGACGTGTTCGAGCGCCCGGACGCCTACGGGGCCGACCCCGCCCGCGTCGCGGTCTGCGGCGACAGCGCCGGGGGCAACCTCGCGGCCGTGGCCGCCTGGCGGGCCAGGGACGCCGGGCTCCGGCTGGTCCACCAGGTGCTCGTCTACCCGATCGCCGACGTGGCGATGGACACCCCGAGCTACCGTGACTACGCCACCGGCTTCGGCCTCGGCGCCGACGAGATGGCCTGGTTCATCGCCCAGTACGGTGGGGACCCGGCCGATCCCCGGCTCGCGCCGGTCCGGCTGCCCGACAAGGGCGGGCTGGCCCCGGCGACGGTGATCACGGCCGAGTGCGACCCGCTCCGCGACGAGGGGGAGACCTACGCCGCCCGGCTCGCCGAGGCCGGGGTGCCGGTCGAGACCAGGAGGTACGAGGGCGCCGTCCACGGCTTCTTCGGCCTGCCCGGCTTCTTCGACCAGGCCGCCGAGGCGCGCGAGTACGCAGCGGCCCGGCTGAAGGAGGCGTTCCGGTGAGGGAGTACGAGAAGCTCAGCTGCGACTGGGCGGCCCCCGGCGTGCTCAGGGTCGTGATCAGCGAGCCGCGCAGGCTCAACGCGGTGGACATGACCGGTCACCGCGAGCTGGCCGAGATCTGGCGCGAGGCCGACCGCGACGACGAGGTGCGCGCGGTGCTCGTCCGCGGCGAGGGCGAGGCGTTCTCCGCGGGCGGTGACCTGTCCATGATCGAGGAGATGACGCGCGACCACGCCGTCCGCATGCGCGTCTTCACCGAGGCCCGCGACATCGTCTACAACGTGATCAACTGCTCCAAGCCCGTCGTCTCGGCCATCCAGGGCCCTGCGGTGGGGGCCGGGCTGGCCGTCGCCCTGCTGGCGGACATCTCGGTCGCGGGCCGCACCGCGCGCATCATCGACGGCCACACCCGGCTGGGGGTCGCGGCCGGGGACCACGCCGCCATCGTCTGGCCGCTGCTGTGCGGCCTGGCCAAGGCCAAGTACCACCTATTGCTCTGCGAGCCGGTGACCGGGGAGCAGGCCGAGGCGATGGGCCTGGTCAGCCTCTGCGTCGACGACGACCTGGTGCACGAGCGGGCCCTGGAGATCGCGGTCCGGCTGGCCGAGGGCTCCGCCGAGGCGATCCGGCTGACCAAGTACTCCCTCAACAACTGGCTCCGCCTGGCCGGTCCCTCCTTCGACGCCTCGCTGGCCATGGAGTTCCTCGGCTTCACCGGGCCGGACGTGGCCGAGGGCGTGCGCGCCCTGCGCGAGAAGCGCCCGCCGTCCTTCGGCTGAGCCGGGAGCACGCGCCCCGGGTCACGTGCCCGGGGTCGCGCGGAGCCGGGTCATGTGCGGGGCCGGGTCGTTGTGCCCGGGTCGTTGTGCGGGACCGGGCCACGCGGGACCCGGTCAGGTGCGGGACCGGGGCACGCGGGACCCGGTCAGGTGCTGGAGCGGGTCAGGTGCCGGGACGGAACCGCCCGTGCAGGGCGGTCAGCCCGGGTTCGAAGACGCCCTTGACGATGACGCGGTTCATCTTCGCCACGTCGTCGGCGGCGAAGGTGGCCGACCACTCCACGAACGCCCGGCCGCTGTCGGTGACCGGCGACACCCGGTAGACCGCGCGGTAGTCGCTGACCGGCAGCGGCCCCTCCAGGATCTCGTACGTCGCCGAACGGGAGTCGTCGTCGAGGGTGAGCAGGCGCTCCCTGAAGACCCCGCCGAGCCCTTCCAGCCTGCGCACCGTGCCGGGCCGGGAGCCGTCGCCCTCCTCGACCTCGCAGCGGTCGATCCCCGGCAGCCACTCGGCCACGTTGCCGAAATCCCTCAGGTAACCCCACACCTCGTCGGCGGAGGCGTCGACCACCGTGCTGGCGTACGCGGACATGGGCCACTCCTTCGTGCTCGCCCGGATACCGACCGTGGTCATGCCCGCCCGCTCCGCCCGGCAACCGGTCAGAAGCTCCGGGGAAGCCCGAGCACCTGGGTGGCCAGGTGGTTGAGCAGCAGTTCCTCGGTCACCGGGGCGACCCTGCCGATGCGGGCGTCGGCCAGCAGCCGGGCCACCGGGTACTCCAGCGAGTAGGCCATGCCCCCGTGCGTCTGGAAGGCGTGGTCGGCCGCCTCCCACGCGGCCTGGGAGGCGGTCAGCTTGGCGATGTTGGCCTCGGTGCCGCAGGGCAGCTCGCGGTCGAACAGCCAGGCGGCCTTGTAGAGCATCAGCCTGGCCAGCTCGATCTTCGCCTTGACCTGGGCGAGCGGGAAGGCGATGGCCTGGTTGGCGCCGATCGGGCGGCCGAAGACCTCGCGCTCCTTCGCGTACCGCACGGCGACCCGCAGCGCCACCTCGGCGCCGCCGAGCGCGGACGCGGCCAGCAGGACGCGCTCGGGGTTGAGGATGTCCCACAGCACCCGCGCGCCCTGGTCGACCTCGCCCACCACGTTGCGCTCGGGCACCCGCAGCTCGTCGATGAAGACCATGTTGGACGGGGTGGTGTTGGCCCCCATCTTGGGGATCGGCCGGAAGGAAAGCCGCCCGGCGGCGACAGCCTCGGGGACGTTCACCAGCAGGACGGTCAGGCCGTTGCTGCGCGGCCTGGCCTCTGCGGCCGGGACGGTCCGGGTGACCAGCAGCATCCAGGTGGCGCGCTGCACGCCGGTGATCCAGATCTTCTGGCCGGTGACGACGAACTCGGCGCCGTCGCGGCGGGCGAAGGTGGAGATGCCCAGGGCGTTGGACCCGGCGTCCGGCTCGGTGAGCGCGAAGCAGGTCTCCAGCTCGCCGGTGGCCAGGGAGGGCAGCAGCTCGTCGCGCTGCCACGCGCTGCCGTGCCTGGTCAGGGTGAGCGCGCCGAACCCGGGGGTGAGCACGTAGGTGAAGGCCGACCCTCCGGCCGAGCCGGAGGCGGAGAGGGTCTCGGTGGCCACGGCCAGCTCCAGCAGGCCCTGGCCGCCGCCGCCGTACTCCTCGGGGACGGCCAGGCCGAGCCAGCCGCCCGTGGCCAGGTCCCGCCACACCTCCTCCGGCCAGCGCTTCTCGTTCTCGCAGCGCTGCCAGTAGTCGAGGTCGTAGCGGGCGCAGATGTCGCCCACGCCGCGCTGGACCGCGAGGGCGCTCTCCGGAAGGGTGAAGTCCACGGTGATCAACTCCGTTCTCGTCGGGGCGCAATGATAGAACCAGGTTCGGTTCCCTTCCGGGGGCGCGCCTCCCGTTCCGCCCGGTCTCCCGGGTCACGCGCCCTTCCGGCCGCCCCCTTCACGGCCCGGCCGGCCGCGAGGCCGCGAGCCTTCCCGTTCCCGGGTCCCCTCACCGTCACGCGCCGTCGCGGCCCCGCGGCGTCCCCGGTCCGCGCCGTCGCGGCCCCGTGATCCCGCGGGGCCGCGGTTCACCGGGTCAGGCCGGTGAGCCCGCGGCCGAGGCCGCCAGCCGGGGCCGGCGCGCGTGGTAGACGAAGGCCGGGGGCACGTTGCGCCAGACCGTCCGGCCCGGCACGACCTCCTCGAACGTCTCCGTCAGCCGCCTGCGGAAACGCCGCGCCGGGGGCAGGCGCTTGGCGAAGCTGTAGGCGAAGGTGGTGAAGGCCGTGTGCGGCGTCATGACCGCGGTGACCGCGTCCAGCAGCAGGGTCTGCGTCTCCTCGGAGAACGCGGCCCACGGCAGCCCGCTCACCACCACGTCGGCGCCGGGCAGGCCGCGCTCCCGCAGCAGCTGCGGCAGCCGTGCCGCGTCGTCGACCACGACCTCCACCCCCGGGTTCCTGGAGGCCAGGAAGTCGGCCATCCGCGGGTTGATCTCGATGGCCAGGTGGTGGCCCCGCCCTCCCAGCCGGCGCTGGATCTCCGCGGTGAACGCCCCCGTACCGGGGCCGAGCTCGACGATCACGGGATCGCCCCGATGCGGGACCGGTGAGGTCACCGTCTCGGCGAGCCGCCGCGAGCTCGGTGCGACCGCCCCGACCGTGCCCGGTGAGCGGATCCACTGCCTCAGGAAGAGCGCGGTGTCATTGGTCATGGTGTGAAGGCTAAGGGGTCGGGCGGGAGATCTGGCGCGTCATTGACGGTTGTTTCGGTCGTACCCGGAGGATCGCCCCCTTTCCGGAGGATCGGCTCCTTCCGCTTCCCACCTCCCGTTCCGCTCCCCGCCCCCGGCCCGGCGCCCGCCTCCGTCGTCGGCGGGGCCCTGCGTCCCCGTCCGTTCCGGGGACGAAGCGGGGGTGGCCGTAGGGCCGTGCGGGCCCCGCACGGGTAGGGTCGGCATCAGGCGCGGGGGAGGGAGACAGCCGGTGAATCCGGAGGCATCGGGAGCCGAAGATCGTATCTGGACGGTTCCCAACGCGTTGAGCCTGGCCAGGCTCCTGGGCGTGCCCGTCTTCCTCTGGCTGGTGCTCGGCCCGAAGGCCGACGGCTGGGCCGTCGCGCTGCTGATGCTGGCGGGCTTCTCCGACTGGCTGGACGGGAAGATCGCCCGCGCCTGGAACCAGACCAGCAGGCTCGGGCGGCTGCTCGACCCGCTGGCCGACCGGCTCTACATCCTGGCCACCCTGTTCGGCCTCGCCATGCGCGAGATCATTCCCTGGTGGCTGGCCCTGGCCATCCCGCTGCGTGACGTGATGCTGCTCGGCATCCCGCTCATCCTGCGCCGTCTCGGGTACGGCCCGGCGTTGCCCGTGCACTTCCTCGGCAAGGCCGCGACCGCCAACCTCCTCTACGCCTTTCCCCTGCTCTTCCTCGCCTACCACGACCTCTGGTACGCCACGTTCGCCGGGATCGTCGGCTGGTCCCTGGCCATCTGGGGCACCGGCCTGTACTGGTGGTCGGGCGTGCTGTATTGGGTACAGGTGCGTCAGCTGGCACGCGAGGCCAAACGCCTTAAGAGGTGATCTGTGAAGGCCGTCGTCATGGCGGGCGGGGAGGGGACACGGCTCCGGCCGATGACCGCGAACCAGCCGAAACCCCTATTGCCCGTGATCAATCGGCCGATCATGGAGCACGTGCTGCGCCTGCTGAAGCGGCACGGCTTCACCGAGACCGTGGTCACCGTGCAGTTCCTGGCCGCCCTGGTCCGCAACTACTTCGGTGACGGCGACGAGCTCGGCATGAGCCTGTACTACGCCACCGAGGACACGCCGCTGGGCACCGCGGGCAGCGTCAAGAACGCCGCCGACCGGCTCCGCGACGACCGCTTCCTGGTCATCTCCGGTGACGCGCTCACCGACATCGACCTGACCGACATGATCCGTTTCCACCGCGAGAACGGCGCGATGGTCACGATCGGGCTCAAGCGCGTCCCCAACCCGCTGGAGTTCGGCATCGTCATCGTCGACGACCAGGGCCGGGTGGAGCGCTTCCTGGAGAAGCCCACCTGGGGCCAGGTCTTCTCCGACACCGCCAACACCGGCATCTACGTGATGGAGCCCGAGGTCCTCGACGAGATCGCGGCCGGGGAGCCGGTGGACTGGTCGGGTGACGTGTTCCCCCGGCTGCTGGAGCGCGGGGCCCCGCTCTACGGCTACGTGGCCGAGGGCTACTGGGAGGACGTCGGCACCCACGAGAGCTACCTCAAGGCCCAGGCCGACGTCCTGTCGGGACGGGTCAGGGTCGACATCGACGCCTTCGAGGTCTCGCCCGGCGTCTGGGTCGCCGAGGGCGCCTCGGTGGACGCCGACGCCGTCCTGAAGGGCCCGCTCTACATCGGTGACTACGCCAAGGTCGAGGCCGGGGCCGAACTGCGCGAGTACACCGTGCTGGGCAGCAACGCGGTGGTGCGGGAGGGGGCGTTCCTGCACCGCGCGGTCGTCCACGACAACGTCTACGTCGGGCCCAGCGCCCACCTGCGCGGCTGTGTGATCGGCAAGAACACCGACCTGATGACCGCGGCCCGGGTCGAGGAGGGCGCCGTCGTCGGCGACGAGTGCATCATCGAGGCCGAGGCGTACATCTCCTCCGGGGTCAAGATCTACCCGTTCAAGACCATCGAGGCCGGGGCGGTGATCAACAACAGCGTCATCTGGGAGCCCCGCGCCCAGCGCAACCTGTTCGGCCCGCGCGGGGTCTCCGGGCTGGTCAACGTGGAGATCACCCCCGAGCTGTGCGTACGGCTGGCCAGCGCCTACGCCACCACGCTGAAGAAGGGCGCCTCGGTCATCACCTCCCGCGACTCCTCCCGCGCCGCGCGGGCGCTGAAGCGGGCGGTGATCAGCGCCCTGAACGCCAGCGCGATCAACGTGCTCGACCTGGAGGCGGCCCCGCTGCCGGTGGCCCGCTTCCACACCGCCAGGGAGAAGGCGGTGGGCGGCATCGCGCTGCGCACCACCCCGGGCGACCCGCAGAGCGTCGACATCGTCTTCATGGACGAGAACGGCGCGGACCTGTCCCCGCCGGCCCAGCGCAAGCTGGACCGGGTCTTCTCCCGCCAGGAGTTCCGCCGCGCCTTCCCCGGCGAGATCGCCGAGCTGAGCTTCCCGGCCAGGTCGGTGGAGGACTACACGCACGAGCTGCTGCGCCTGGTGGACATCAGCGGGGTCCGCGACGCCGACATGAAGGTCGTGGTCGACTGCGCGGGCGGGACGTCCTCGCTGGTGCTGCCCAGCCTTCTCGGCCGGGTCGGGGTGGACGTGCTGACCGTCAACAACCGGCTGGACGACGCCTCGCCCACCGAGACCCTCGCCGAGCGCCGCCGCGACCTGCAGCGCCTGTCGGAGCTGGTCAGCTCCTCCAGGGCGGCCTTCGGGGTGCGCTTCGACCCGGTGGGGGAGCGGGTGGCGCTGGTGGACGAGATGGGCCAGCTGATCAGCGAGGAGCGGGCCCTGCTGGTGGTGCTCGACCTGGTCGCGGCCGAGCGGCGCGGCGGCCGGGTGGCGCTGCCGGTCACCACCACCCGGGTGGCCGAGCAGGTCTGCAGGTTCCACGGGGTCCAGGCCGAGTGGACCGCCACCGCGATCGACGCGCTCACCGCAGCCGCCAGGGGCCCTGAGATGATCTTCGCCGCGGACGGGCGCGGGGGCTTCATCGTCCCGGAGTTCGGGCCCACCGTGGACGGCCTGGCGGTCTTTCTGCGCCTGCTGGGGCTGGTGGCCAGGACCCGGCTCTCGCTCAGCCAGATCGACGCCAGGATCCCCGAGGCCAGGCTGCTGCGCCGTACCGTGCCGACCCCGTGGGCGGCCAAGGGCGCGGTGATGCGCTCGGTCATCGAGGCCGCCGAGCACCACCTGATCGACACCACCGACGGGGTACGGGTGGTCGCCGAGGACGGCGGCTGGGCCCTGGTGCTGCCCGACCCCACCGAGGCGGTCACCCACCTGTGGGCCGAGGGCTTCGACGTCGACTCCGCCCAGGTCATGATCGAACGCTGGGCGCGGGTGGTCGAGGAGGCCGCCGGAGGCTGACGGAGGCTGACGGAGGCTGACGGAGGCTGACGGCCCCGGAGGGTTCCCGGCGGGGCCTCCAAAGAACCGGACATCCAACAACAGACAGTGCTTTGATCCCGTTGTCGGGCGTTGTGGACCGAGCGAATGCGACAAACACAGCGCGGCACCATGGACCGGGGACGTACCCCGCTGTAACTTTGTCACCGACCGTACCCGCGGTTCAGCGTCAGCCTTGACCTTCGCGTCTCATCACTGTATGTTGCGGCATTCGCAGTCTGAGAAATCCCTTGAGAAGCGAAGAAGCGAGGCGCGCGCATCACTGAGCACCGTTGCCGCGTCTTCGCGGTAGGAGGCCGAGCCGATCGATGCCGAGCGTCTACTGCACGCAGTGCGGTCATGCCAATCCTGAGGATGCCCGTTTCTGTTCACGATGCGGGTCGCCGCTTACCAGGTCCGACACACCCGGGGACAGCACGTCGACGATCTCCCTCTCCGGGATCGAGGCCTACGAGGCGGAGACCGGGGAGACGCTTCTCGCCGAACGGCAGGCCGTGGAGCAGTTGCCTCCGGGCAGCGCGTTGCTGGTGGCGATGCGCGGCCCGAACGCCGGCAGCCGCTTCCTGCTCGACAGCGATCTCACCACCGTGGGCCGTCACCCCGAGAGCGACATCTTCCTCGACGACATCACGGTCTCGCGCCGCCACGTGGAGTTCTACCGGCGCGGCGGCGGGGTCTTCACCGTCCGCGACGTCGGAAGCCTGAACGGCACCTACGTGAACCGCGAGCGCATCGAGGAGGTCCCGCTCTACGGCGGGGACGAGGTGCAGATCGGCAAGTTCCGCCTGGTCTTCCTCACCCGCGGCGCCGCTGGAGGATGATGAGCTCGCAGGCCGCTCGTGCGCACATGAGCATCGGGGAGGTGCTCGCCCTCCTTCAGGGCGAGTTCCCCGATGTCAGCATCTCCAAGATTCGCTTCCTGGAGGGCGAGGGGCTGATCGAACCGGAGCGCAGTCCCTCCGGGTACCGGAAGTTCACCTACGCCGACGTCGAGCGGCTGCGCTACATCCTCAGCGAGCAGCGGGACCGCTACCTGCCGCTGCGCGTGATCAAGGACCGGCTGGAGGCCGCCGACCGCGAGGAGCGCCCCGTGGCCCGCCCGCGGGCCGTCCCGGACGAGGGGCCCGGTGAGATCCGTCTCACCCGCGACGAGCTGCTGAGCGCCGCCGAGCTCGACGAGGAGACCCTGGCCGAGCTGGAGGACTACGGGCTGCTGGCCGCCGTGGCCCGCTACTACGACGCCGAGGCGCTCGCCGTGGCCCGCAGCGTCGGGGCCCTGGCCGCCTTCGGCCTGCGCGCCCGCCACCTGAGGGCCGTCAGGGCCGCCGCGGAACGCGAGGCCGGGCTGGTGGAGCAGGCCGTGGCGCCGCTGCTGCGCCGCCGGGGGCCGGGCGCGATCGACCAGGCCGACGAGACCGCCAGGGAGATCTCCGGCCTGTTGCTGGAATTGCACGCCTCGCTCCTGCGTTCGGGCGTTCGTGGGGCCCTGGGCCGGTGAGAACCTGCCCAGGCACTCGTACCCCACGAGTGTTACGTTGAACAAACCGGTCGGAATCCAGCGAAGCGGAGCAGCCCGTGTTGCAGATGGAGGTCGTGGGCGTTCGAGTCGAGATGCCCTCCAACCAGCCGATCGTCTTGTTGAAGGAGGCGCAGGGAGAGCGTTACCTGCCCATCTGGATCGGCATGACCGAGGCCACGGCGATCGCCATGGCCCAGGCCGAGGAACCACCGCCTCGGCCGCTCACCCATGACCTGTTCCGGGACGTGCTCGACGGACTCGGCGTCCGGCTGAACACGGTCAACATCGTCGCCCTGCGCGACGGGATCTTCTTCGCCGATCTCGTCTTCTCCAACGGGGTGGAGGTGAGCGCGCGTCCCTCCGACTCGATCGCCTTGGCACTGCGCACCGGCGCACGTATCTTCGCGAGTGAGGAGGTGGTCCGGGAGGCAGGGGTGATCATTCCCGACGACCAGGAGGACGAGGTGGAGAAGTTCAGGGAGTTCCTTGACACGATCACGCCCGAGGACTTCGGCCGCGCGGGGTAGGAATTTCGGTGCATTTACGCTTCACGACGCGCCGGGTGGGGTCGTTGACTGGACTTGGCCCCAGTCCTACGGTGCAAGTGAAACCCACGGCCGTGCGTAAACCCCCAGATCAGGCCGTGGGATGAGAGAAAGCCGGAGGTCCGCGTGGCGGTCAGCAGCGGCGAGGGTAGAAACGCCGATCAGGATGACCCGGAACGGCGCCAGTCGGCACGTCAGCGCGCGGGTGAAGAGGGTCTGCTGTTCGACGGGGAACCGGTGAACACGCCCGCCGACCTCGGCTACCGGGGCCCGACGGCCTGTTCCGCGGCCGGGATCACCTACCGGCAACTCGACTACTGGGCGCGTACCGGCCTGGTCGAGCCCACCGTGCGGGCCGCGCACGGCTCGGGCTCCCAGCGGCTGTACGGCTTCCGCGACATCCTGGTCCTCAAGGTCGTCAAGCGCCTGCTCGACACCGGCGTCTCCCTCCAGCAGATCCGCATCGCCGTACAGCACCTGCGCGACCGGGGCGTCAACGACCTCGCCCAGATCACCCTGATGAGCGACGGGGTCAGCGTCTACGAGTGCACCTCGCCCGACGAGGTCATCGACCTGCTCCAGGGCGGTCAGGGAGTCTTCGGCATAGCGCTCGGACGGGTCTGGCAGGAGGTGGAGGGCTCCCTCGCGGATCTTCCCGGCGAACGCGCGGAGTCGGGCGGAGGCCCTTTAGGCGATCATCACGCCGATGAGCTCGCCCGGCGTCGCAGAGCACGGCGAACAGGGTAAACTCGGACTCGCCACTGACCCTGTGCGGGAGAGTCCCCGGCACGACCGGGGCGCCGAAGGAGCAACCTCCCCGGAATCTCTCAGGCACCCTGTACCGCACGGACGAGGCAACTCTGGAAAGCAGGCACACCGGCCAGGTGTGCCTCACCGACGGTGCAAGCCTCCCGTCACGGGCAGGTGAAGCTCTCAGGTCGCGGCACCGGCCGCGATGACAGAGGGGGAGACTCCGGTCGCACGCCCGCGCCCGGCGCCGGTCTCCACCCCGTCTGGGAGGCTTTCCATGACCGATCTGTCCCCGCTCGGCGAGCTCGCCGCCCCACCGTTCGCGACCCGCCACATCGGGCCCGACGACGCCGAGCAGACCCGCATGCTGGAGGCGGTCGGCTTCGCCTCCGTCGCCGACCTGGTCGCGGTGGCCGTGCCCGAGGCGATCCGCTCGGCCGAGCGGCTGAACCTGCCCCCGGCCGCCTCCGAGGCCGAGGCCCTGGCCGAGCTGCGCGTCCTGGCCGGGCGCAACACCGTGATGACCTCGATGATCGGCCTGGGCTACCACGACACGATCACGCCGGCCGTCATCCGCCGCAACCTGCTGGAGAACCCGGGCTGGTACACCGCGTACACGCCCTACCAGCCGGAGATCTCCCAGGGCCGGCTGGAGGCCCTGCTCAACTTCCAGACCGTGGTCTCGGACCTGACCGGCCTGGACGTCGCCGGCGCCTCCCTGCTGGACGAGGCCACCGCGGCCGCCGAGGCGATGACCCTGGCCCGGCGCGCGGGCCGCAGCCCGTCGAAGGTGTTCGTGGTGGACGCCGACGCCCTTCCGCAGACCAAGGCGGTGCTGCGCACCCGCGCCGAGCCGCTCGGCATCGAGCTGGTCGAGAGCGACCTGGCCGGCGAGCTGCCCGACTGCTTCGGCGTGCTCGTGCAGTACCCCGGCGCCAGCGGCCGGATCCGCGACTTCCGCGGCGTGTCCGAGGCCGCCCACGCCCGCGGCGCCCAGGTGGTCGCCGCCGCCGACCTGCTCGCCCTCACCCTGCTGGCCGCCCCCGGCGAGCTCGGCGCCGACATCGCGATCGGCTCCACCCAGCGCTTCGGCGTCCCGCTGGGCTTCGGCGGCCCCCACGCGGCCTACATGGCGGTCCGCGACGGCCTCCAGCGCCAGCTTCCCGGCCGCCTGGTCGGCGTCTCCCAGGACGCGGACGGCCGCCCGGCGTACCGCCTCGCGCTGCAGACCCGCGAGCAGCACATCCGCCGGGAGAAGGCCACCAGCAACATCTGCACCGCCCAGGTCCTGCTCGCGGTGATCGCCGGCATGTACGCCGTCTACCACGGCCCCGAGGGCCTGCGCAGGATCGGCCGCCGCACCCACCGCCACGCCGTGGTCCTCGCCGAGGGCCTGCGCCAGGGCGGCGTCGAGGTCGTGCACGACACCTTCTTCGACACCGTGCTCGCCCGAGTGCCCGGCCGGGCCGCCGCGATCGTCGCCACCGCCCGCGACAACGGGGTGAACCTGCGCCTGGTCGACGACGACCACGTGGGGATCACCTGCGACGAGCGGACCGAGCTGCTGCACCTGGAGCAGGTCCTGGCCGCCTTCGAGGTCGCCGGCGTCGTCCCGGCCGACCTGGACGCCGCCGCCCACGACGCGCTGCCCGACGCGCTGGCGCGGACCGGCGACTACCTGACCCACCCGGTCTTCCACGCCCACCGCTCCGAGACGGCCATGCTGCGCTACCTGCGCAGGCTCCAGGACAAGGACGTCGCGCTCGACCGGTCGATGATCCCGCTGGGCTCCTGCACCATGAAGCTCAACGCGACCACCGAGATGGAGCCGATCACCTGGCCCGAGTTCGCGGGCCTGCACCCCTACGCCCCCGAGGACCAGGCCCGGGGCTACCTGGAGCTGATCGCGGAGCTGGAGCGCTGGCTGGCCGAGGTCACCGGCTACGACGCCGTGTCGCTCCAGCCGAACGCCGGCTCCCAGGGCGAGTTCGCCGGCCTGCTGGCCATCCGCGCCTACCACGCCTCGCGCGGCGAGTCCGAGCGCGACGTCTGCCTGATCCCCTCCTCCGCGCACGGCACCAACGCCGCCAGCGCCGTCATGGCGGGCATGCGGGTGGCCGTGGTGGCCTGCGACGACGAGGGGAACGTGGACCTCGGCGACCTGGTCGCGAAGATCGACAAGCACCGTGACCGGCTCGCCGCGATCATGGTGACCTACCCGTCCACGCACGGCGTGTACGAGGAGACGATCGTCCGGGTCTGCGAGCTGGTGCACGAGGCCGGCGGCCAGGTCTACGTCGACGGCGCCAACCTCAACGCGCTGGTCGGCCTGGCCAGGCCGGGCGAGTTCGGCGCGGACGTCTCCCACCTGAACCTGCACAAGACCTTCTGCATCCCGCACGGCGGCGGCGGCCCCGGGGTCGGGCCGGTCGCGGTCCGCGCCCACCTGGCCGACCACCTGCCCGGCCACCCGCTGCGCGAGGGCACCACCGTCGGCCCGGTCTCGGCCGCCCCGTACGGCTCGGCCGGCATCCTGCCGATCTCCTGGGCCTACATCCGGATGATGGGCGCCGACGGCCTCAAGGCGGCCACCGAGCAGGCCATCCTGTCGGCCAACTACCTGGCCCGCAGGCTCGGCCCCCACTACCCGGTCCTCTACACCGGCCGCGGCGGCCTGGTGGCCCACGAGTGCATCGTGGACCTGCGCCAGATCACTAAGGAGACCGGCGTGACCGTCGACGACGTGGCCAAGCGCCTGGTCGACTACGGTTTCCACGCGCCGACCATGTCCTTCCCGGTGGCCGGGACGCTGATGATCGAGCCGACCGAGAGCGAGGACCTGGCCGAGCTCGACCGGTTCTGCGAGGCGATGATCGCCATCCGCGGCGAGATCGCCAAGGTCGCCTCGGGCGACTACGACAGGACCGACAACCCGCTGCGCAACGCCCCGCACACGGCCGACAGCCTGACCGCCGACGAGTGGGAGCACGGCTACACCCGCACCGAGGCGGCCTACCCGCTGCCGTCGCTGCGCGAGGGCAAGTACTGGTCGCCGGTCCGGCGCATCGACCAGGCCTACGGCGACCGCAACCTGGTCTGCTCCTGCCCGCCGTTGGAGTCCTACGAGGACTGATCCGCCCGCGCGGTCCCGGGACGGTCCCCGGAGGATGCGGCGGCCTCTCGGGCGCTCCGCCGCAAGGCGCCCGGTGAGCGGTCCGGGCCCCGCGCGGAGTCGGTCCGGATCGCGCGAACCCCGTGCAGGCCGCAGATCCACGCGGAATGTGCCGGGACGGACGGCGCCCCGAGTCGTTAGGCTCGGGGCGTCTCCGTATCCGGGAAGGACCCTGCATGCCTGAGGTGGACACCCGTCCCTTGGACACCGCGCGAAGACTGGCCGAGTCCGGCGACCTCGACGCCGCCGCCACGATCTTCGCGGAGCTGGCCGCCGACCCCGACGAGCCCGACCGCGCCCAGGCGGCGGTGGGCCTCGCGGTCGTGCTCGAGGAGCGCGGGGACGTGCCCGGCTCCCGCGCGGCCGCGCGCACCGCGCTGGCGACCGGGCACCCGGAGTTCGCCGCCCAGGCCGCCTGCCTGCTCGCCGGGAGCTTCGAACGGGAGGGCCTGACCGCCCAGGCCCGCGCCGCCTGGCAGGCCGCCCTGGGCGTCGGCCACCCCGACTACGTCCCCCCGGCGCACATGGGCCTTGCCAGGCTCGCCACCGACGCCGAGGAGGCGGAGCGCTCGCTGCGCCAGGCCCTGGCCACCGCCGACCCGGAGATCGCCTCCCACGCGGCCCAGGAGCTGGCCGAGGGGTTCCTGGAGGAGGGCGAGCCGGGCGAGGCCGCACGGGTGCTCATGGAGGCCCTCTCGGTGCCCGAGGTGATCGAGGCGGCACGGCTGAGGGTGATGCTCGGCATCGCCCACCTGGAGCTGGCGTGCGCCGAGTTCTCGGCCGCGGTCGAGGAGGGCGGCGACGACGGCGACGGTGGCGACGGTGGCGACACGGAGACCGGCGCGCTGGCCATCGAGCTGCTGGCCCGCACGCTCCCGTTGCGGGGACGGGACGAGGACGCCGAGCGGGTCTGGCGCTACGGCCTCGACAGCGCCGACGCCGATCTGGCCGGGAAGGTCAGGCTCCGGCTCGACCGGGACCTGTGAGGCGGGCCGGCGCCGATCGGCAGCGGCCGGCGCCGGTCGGCGGGGCGGGCCGGGGTGTCAGTCGCGTCCCCGCCAGCCGTTCACGGCGTGGGCGAAGTTGATCGCGACGATGCCGGCCCAGGCCAGCAGCAGCCCGGCGGTGCCCGCCTCGGCCGCCGCGACGACGGTCAGCGGGACGCCGATGCCCATCGACCCCAGCGCGATCGCGACCGACGGGTTCCTGCCCGGACGCCGCGCCTTCGACGCCTCGGCGGCGTACACCTCCGCGTGCACCCGCTGGGCGATGGTCGCGTCGAGGCGCGACACGAACGACTCGATCAGCGCAGCCTCGTACTCCGGGCCGAGATCCCGGCGAGCCTCGACGGTGGCGCGCATGTCCTGGCGGATATCGTGATGATTCTGCACGCTCCGATTGTCGCCCCCGCCCGCCCGCCTGACATCAGTCGTTAGGACGAGATCCGTGCCCGTCTCCCGGCCCCCATCCCCCGACGGTGTCCCTCCCGGGTCCCACGACGACGTCCCCGGGGCCACGTCCTCCCGGACGGTCTCCATGGAGATCACGACCCCGCACGGGCCGGCCCGGGTGGAGATCGACGAGGTGGCCGACCCGCGTTTCCTGCTCGTGCTGACCCACGGCTCGGCCGGGGGAGTGGACGCCCCCGACCTGCTGGCCGTACGGGACGCCGCGACGGCGATCGGCGCGACGGTCGCCCGGGTCCTGCAGCCGTTCCGGATGCGGGGGGCTCGCGCGCCCGGCTCGGCCGCCAGGCAGGACGAGGCGTGGCGGGCACTGGTGGCGGAGCTGCGCGGGCGCTACCCGGGGCTGGCGCTGGCGCAGGGCGGCCGGAGCAACGGGGCCAGGGTCGCCTGCCGTACGGCGGGGGCGGTCGGGGCCCGCGCGGTGGTGGCGCTGGCGTTCCCCCTGCACCCGCCGAAGAAGCCGGAGCGCTCCCGCGCCGCGGAACTGCGCGAGGCCGGGGTCGACGTGCTGGTGGTGAACGGGGACCGCGACCCGTTCGGCGTGCCCGAGGCGGCGGACGCCGCCCGCCTGGTGGTACTGCCGGGCGAGGGGCACGACCTCACGAAGGATCCCGCGGGCGTGGGAGAGCTGGTCGCCGGGTGGCTCGACGCGACGATGGGGTGACGGCGGGGTGACGGCGGGGTCCGGGGCGGGGTGACCCGTCCCTGTGACCGGATCCGGCCGTCACGTCCCCCGGGGAAGGGCCTGCCGGGGCGGGCGCGGTGCGAACCGGCTCCCTCCGGCGGCCCGGCGGGGTGACCCGATGGTCAGCCGACGCCCACCAGGGGCCGGTGCGGCTCGATGACGGCACCGTCGGGCAGGAGCTCGCCGGTGTCGTCGAACAGCACCACACCGTTGCAGAGCAGGCTCCAGCCCTGCTCGGGGTGGGCCGCCAGGGTGCGGGCGGCTTCGCGGTCCAGCGCGTCGGCGGACGGACAGGACGGCTCGTGCGGGCACATCGGCGTGCCTCCGGATCTCTCGTGTCGGCTCACCCGGGTCACATCGGGCATGGAGTGGGCATCGGACATCCGGCGGCACCGTCACCGATGGGACTCCGTTCCCACGTGTGACGGGGGACGAGCATCTGAATGTTGACATATGACCATACAGGCGCTCGTAACAGAACGAGGCCCGTACATCAAGCAGATCAAGTGTGCGATCGATCGCACCTTGGCGACATAGCCCGTTAGGACTGTTTGTGAACCGGAGGGGGCCAGTCCGTCAGGGCCGTATCACGTGATGTGACCTATAACACAGCATGCCTGATATAAGGACATTCGACCAAGGGTGACACGCCGAGCGGAGAGTAAACGATCGGTGACGGATTCCTGACACGCCGGGGAGCCCGCCGGTGGCCCGTCGTCCGGCCTCTCCCCGCGGGTCCGGGCCCGCACCGGTGCGGCCGGTGCTCCTCGTCCCGGGGCCGGATCGGCGTGGTTCGGTCCGGGCCCGCGCCGGACAGGGGGCGGCCGGGGCGGCCGGGGCGGCCGGGGCGGTCGGGAGAGGTGGCCGGGTCACGCTCATCCCCGGGCGCTCAGGCCGGCCAGCAGAGCCTCCAGCCCGTGCTCGAAGTCGGCGTCCGCGCCGGGGCTGCCGCCGCCCCGGGACGGGGGGCGCCACGGCTCGTCGTCATCGTCGGCGGGCTCGGCCCAGCCCGACTGCTGCACCTCCACCGCCACCGCCCCGAACACGTAGGCCCGCAGCGCGCGTACCGCCGCCGGGGCGTCGGCGAGACCGGCGTCGGCCAGCTGGTCGGTCTGCTCCCTGATCGCGATCGCGGCCCGGCCCCTGGGAGGCTTGGTCAGGGCCAGCGCCAGCACCCCGGGGTGCTCCCTGAGCGCGGCGCGGCTCGCCCGGCACCAGGCCCTCGCGCTCTCCTGCCAGCTCGCCGAGGGCTCGACGTGGACGGTGGTGACGTGCTCGGCCAGGGCGTCCATCAGGGCGTCCTTGCCGCGCGGCAGGTGGTGGTAGATGGCCATGGCCTCCACCTGGAGCGCGTCGCCCAGCCGCCGCATCGTCAGCCGCCGCAGCCCCTGTCCGTCGGCGATGTGCAGGGCGGCGTCGATGATGCGCTCCCGGGAGAGCGGTACGGGTGGTCGCTTGGCAGGCATGTGATCATCCTGCCACCTTCACCTTACTGCGTAAAGGACCGCGCGCCGGAGAGTCCCGCCTTCCGTCCGCGCCGGTCGGGAGGGCGGGCCGGGACGACGGGCCGAGACGACGGGCCGGGACGGTGGACCGGGACGGTGGACCGGCGCGGGACGGCGTAGGCTACGAACGGTGATCTGCCGGAGAAGGGCCCGGCGGCCGGTGAGAGAGGGTGGACGATGGCGTTTTTCCGACCGCGCGTGAGCCGGGAGGCGGAGGTTCGTCACCACGCCGACCAGGAGGTCGGGAAGGGCTTCCCCGAGCTTCTGGAGAGGGCGCGCGCCGCCGAGGCCGAACTGCGCAGGGTGCAGGCCGCCGCGGCCCCGGTCGAGGTGGTGCGGGCGGCCGGTCTGGCCTTCGACAGGGCGCTGACCGAGGCCCTGCGCGCGGCCGAGGCCAACCAGCGCGCGACGTTCGGGGTCAGGTCCTACGACGACCGGATCCGCCGCCGCAGGGCCAGGGCCACCCCCGAGGGGGCCGGGTGGACCGACGAGGTCAACCGGCTGCGCACCATGCGCGAGCAGAACCGGCTGACCGGCATTCCCCGGGTCCCGCGCCCGGTCCAGGCCTCGGCCCGCTGACCCCTTCCCCTTTCCCCGCCGTCCGGACGGCGGGACCGGGTCGTCCGATCCCTCGCCGCCCGTCACGCGCTCCGCGCCGGCGGGCGGCTTCTTCGTGCCCGGACCGCTCGGCGTCTCCTCCGGGCTTCGGGTGTCTCCCGCACCGGGCACGGGGGGGTGTGATCCGGCTCATGGCGCGGACCCTTGACATCGACGTCGATCCGGTCGATTTTAGGTAAGCCTTTCCTAACGACGGTACGACGAACCCGTGACCGCTCACCCCGGCGTCACGCCGGAAGAAGCGGGCCGCGGGCCTCACCGTGCCGCCGTGCCCTTTCGCCATGGCGTGCCCGGGGTTCCTCTCCCGGGTACGCGTCCCCCGCTCCCCGGCCCGGCCGTCCGGGAGCCCGTCGCCGGAGGTACCCGATGACCAACCCCTTCGAGGACGAGGACGCGTCCTACCTGGTGCTGGTGAACGCCGAGGGGCAGCACTCGCTGTGGCCCGCGTTCGCCGACGTCCCCGCGGGCTGGGAGGTCGCCCACGCCGAGGACTCCCGCGCCGGATGCCTGTCCTACGTCGAGAGCTCCTGGGCCGACATGCGCCCCCGGAGCCTCGTCGCCCGGATGGAGGGCTAGAGCCTCTTCCGGGACCAGGACCCAAACCGCCGAGGGGTCCCGACGATCTCGAGGGCCGGGGTCCCCGGGGGCACGGGAATCGCCGCAAGGAGGCCCCGTGCACGACGAAGGGCGCCGTCGCGGACCGTGAGGTCTCGCGGCGGCGCCCTTCGCGACGGGTCAGGCGACCCGCTGGCCGGTCAGCTCGCCCAGTCGAGCAGCGGGCGGGTGTTGCTGGGGTGACGGAGCTTGGACAGCGACTCCTTCTCCAGCTGGCGGATGCGTTCGCGCGTCAGGCCGAGGTGCTTGCCGATCTCGTCGAGGGTGTGGGGCTTGCCGTCGACGAGGCCGAAGCGCAGGGCCATGATCTTGGCCTCCCTGGGGGAGAGGTTGCCGAGCACCCCGCGGAGCTGCTCGCCAAGGAGCTGGCGGTCGACGACCTCCGACGCCTCGGGCGAGTCGACGTCCTCGATCAGGTCGCCGATGGTGGTCTCGCCGTCGTCGCCGATGGTGGCGTTGAGGCTGATCGGCTGGCGGCTGGTGCGCAGCAGCTCCTCGATCTGGTCGGGGGTCTTGTCCAGCTCGACGCCCAGCTCCTCCGGCGTGGGCTCGCGGCCCAGCCGCTGGTGCATGTCGCGCTCGACGCGCGAGAGCTTGGAGAGCATCTCCAGCACGTGCACCGGCAGCCTGATGGTGCGGGCCGAGTCGGCGAAACCGCGCTGGATGGCCTGGCGGATCCACCACATGGCATAGGTGGAGAACTTGTACCCCTTGGTGTAGTCGAACTTCTCCACCGCGCGGATCAGGCCCAGGTTGCCCTCCTGGACCACGTCGAGCAGGGCCATGCCCCGGTCGGTGTACTTCTTGGCGACCGAGACGACCAGGCGGAGGTTGGCCTCCAGCATGTGGTTCTTGGCCCGGCGGCCGTCCTCGGCGATCCACTCCAGGTCGTCGCGGGCGGAGGCGTACAGGCCGGGCTCGGCCTCCAGCTTGGCCTCGGCGTACAGGCCGGCCTCGATCCGCTTGGCCAGCTCGACCTCCTGGGCGGCGGTGAGCAGGGTGCGGCGGCCGATCGACTTCAGGTAGGTGTGCACCGAGTCGCCCATGACCGAGGACTGGTCGTCCAGGTCCAGCGCCGGCTCCGCCTCGAGCTCCTCGACGGCCTGCACGGCTTCCACGGCCTCCAGCTCGGCGGCCTCGGGCACGTTCAGCTCGTCCAGGTCGGCAGGGACGCCGTCGACGGCCTCCACGGCCTCGACTGCCTTGTCCGTACCCGCGGCGGCCTTGCCGGCCGCCTTGGTCGCGGTCCTGCTCTTGGCGGGAGACGCGGCCGGCTCGGTCGTGGCCTTCCTGGCGGGGGCGGCCTTGGCCTTGCGCTCGGCGGTCTTGCGAGGGGTCTTGGCCTTACGGCCGGAGGTCGAGGAGAGCGCGGGCTCGTTCTCGGCGGCCAGGCTGACGCCCGCCTCGGTGAGGCCGCGCAGGATCGACCTGCCCTCGGCGGGGCTGATACCGGCCTCGGCGAAGGCGTGGCGCAGCTCCGCGAGTGAGAGATGGCCCTGGACTCGCCCTCGGTCGAGGAACTGTTCGAGGGTCGACGGGGCCTCAGATGAGGTCGCCACGGCGGTTGGGGGCATGAGGACACCTCCTCCATCACGGAGTCGTCTGAATGAAACGGTCTGCTCGGTCGTGGGGTGGGGCGGTCTGGGGGCCGCTCAGCGCACCAGTATCAATAACCCCAGCGAGAAACTTTCTGTTCCCGGCTCGACCGGGAAAATGCGGGGAGCGGACCACCTTTTTCCATGACCGGCCGGGGGTCCGCCCGTGACCGGCCGCCGCGCAGGCCCGCGTCCGGCGAGGTCTCCGGCGTGCGGGCCCGGGGCGGGGACGTGCGGGGGAGAACGGACGCGGAAGCCTATTCGGCGACCTCGAGCGGGCCCTCGACGATCGGCATCGGGAAGGGCTCGGCCTCCTCCATCCGGTCCTCGGTCCAGTAGCCGACGATCTTCTCGGGGTCGGGGTTGATCTCCCTGGAGACCACGTGGTCCTCCGCGGGCGGGACCGGCGCGGTGGGCGAGGGCTCCTGGGAGGGGCGGGGGTCGCCGGACGGGAGGGGGCCGTGCGGGGCGACCGGCGTCGGTTCGCTCGAGGGCGTGCTCGCCGGTTCGGCCGTCCGGCCGATCCCGCCCGACGCGGCGGCCGCCGTGACGGAGATGCCGCCGGCGAGGACCAGGCCCACGACTCCGGCCGAGACCCATGTCCTGTGCGTGACGTTCATCGGCTGGTCCTTCCTGCTTCGGCTGTCCCTTGGACGTGTGACCCTACCCCCACGGTTCCCGATCATGACCATGACGGAGGGCCTCCAGATCGGGCTTGCCGTTGGCCAGAAGCGGTATACCGGGCACGACGACCAGCTCGGCGGGGGCGGCGTAGGCGGGCAGCCGCTCCTTGACGAAGGCGCGGATCTCGGCCAGGGAGGGAGGGTCCGCAGCGACCACGACGGCCGTCACCCGCTGCCCCCACTCGGGGTCGGGGCGGCCGACCACCACGGCCTCGGCGACCGCGGGGTGGGCGGCCACCGCCTCGGCCACCACCGCGGCGACCACCTTCTCGCCCCCGGTGTTGATCACGTCGTCGGCCCGTCCCAGCACGCGCAGCCGCCCGCCCTCCACGACCCCCAGGTCCGAGGTGAGGAACAGGTCGCCGTCGCGGGCGGCCTCGGTCAGGTCGGGACGGAGGCGGTAGCCGGAGAACAGCACGGGCCCGCCCAGCCGGATCCGGCCGTCGCCGCCGACGCGCAGATCCACCCCGTCCAGGGGCTCGCCGTCGTAGACGCACCCGCCGCAGGTCTCGCTCATGCCGTACGTGGTGACCACCCGGGCCCCTGCCGCGCGGGCCTCGGCGAGCAGGTCCGGCGGTGCGGCGGCCCCGCCGAGCAGGACGGTCGCGAACCTCGACAGGTCCGGCGGGCCGGACGGGCCCGCGCCGAGCAGCCGGCGCAGCTGGGTGGGCACCAGCGAGACGTGGTCGGCCCCGGAGTCGAGCACCGCCTCGGCGGAGAAGCCCTCGTGCACGATCGGCTCGCTCCCGGCCAGCAGCGACCTGACCAGGACCTGGAGGCCGGACACGTGGGAGGGCGGCAGGCAGCACAGCCACCGCTCGCCGGGCCGGGCGCCCAGGCGGCGCAGCGAGGCCGACGCGGAGGCGCGCAGGGCCGCGGCGGAGAGCTGCACGCCCTTGGGGGCGCCGGTCGAGCCGCTGGTGGCGATGACCACCGCCACCCCGGCGGGGACGCCGATCCCGTCCGCCCGGCGTACCCCGTCGAGGTGGGTGGGGCGCAGCGCCTCCAGTGCCGCCCGCAGCGCGGGGGCCGGAAGGGTGGGCGGCAGGGGCAGGACGGCGGGGCCGTCGCCGTCCAGGGCCGCGCGGACGGCCCGCAGCAGCTCCGGTCCGGGCGCCGAGACCACGGCGTGCAGCTCCCGTGGCACGGAAAGCCACTCCTCGTGCACAGGAACGGTCATCACGGTCGTAAGGTTAGTGCCGGAAGCCGGACGACGGCCGGGGACGGTCCCGGCGCAGCGGAGAGGGTGAAGCGATCGTGGGCACGGAGCGGGTCGGGCCGGGCGCGGACGAGCGGGCGGGGACGCCCCTCGGGGAGAGCGTCACGGTCGACTGGAAGAGGTCCGGCGAGTACGAGGACATCGTCTACGAGACCGCCGAGGGCATCGCCAAGATCACGATCAACCGTCCGGAGCGGCACAACGCGTTCCGCCCGACGACGCTCTTCGAGCTCAAGGACGCCTTCAACGTCGCCCAGGAGGACGCCGAGGTCGGTGTGATCATCTTCACCGGCGCGGGCGAGCGGGCCTTCTGCTCCGGCGGCGACCAGAAGATCCGCGGCGATGACGGCTACGTCGACAAGTCCACCCCGCACGTCGGCCGCCTCAACGTGCTCGACCTGCAGGTGCAGATCCGCCGCTGTCCCAAGCCGATCATCGCGATGATCGCCGGCTACGCCATCGGCGGCGGCCACGTGCTGCACGTCTGCTGCGACCTGTCCATCGCCGCCGACAACGCGGTCTTCGGCCAGACCGGCCCCAAGGTCGGCTCCTTCGACGGCGGCTACGGCTCCTGGCTGCTGGCCGAGACGGTCGGCCTCAAGCGGGCCCGCGAGATCTGGTACCTGTGCCGCCAGTACGACGCGAAGACCGCCCTGGACTGGGGCCTGGTCAACGCCGTCGTGCCGCTGGCCGAGCTGGAGGCCGAGACGGTCAGATGGGCCCGCGAGCTGCTGGAGAAGTCGCCGCTGGCGCTGCGCATGCTCAAGGGCGCGCTGAACGCGGTGACCGACGGTGCCGCCGGGATGCAGCAGTTCGCCGGGGACGCCACCCTGCTCTACTACATGAGCGAGGAGGCGCAGGAGGGCCGCGACGCGTTCAAGGAGAAGCGCGCCCCCGACTTCGGCAGGTTCCCGCGCCGTCCGTAGCGGTCACGGGCATCCGGGAGGGCGCGCTCCTGCGGCGCGCCGTCCCGGGTGGACGAGACCGGCCCGGCGCGCCCTTCGGATGCGACTCGCCCCGGACGGGGGTTAAGGAGGCGGTGCGGTGAATCCCGCGACCGCGCTCGCGGCCGTGCTGGTCGACGAGCTGGCCCGCTGCGGTCTCACCGACGTGGTGCTCGCCCCCGGATCGCGCTCGACGCCGCTGGCCCTGGCCGTGCACGCCGACAGCCGCATCCGGCTGCACGTGCGGGTGGACGAGCGCTCGGCGTCCTTCCTGGCGGTCGGCCTGGCCCGCCGCGGTGGCCGCCCGGTCGCCCTGATCTGCACCTCCGGCACGGCCGCCGCCAACTTCCACCCGGCCGTCGTCGAGGCGCACGAGTCGGGGGTGCCGCTGCTGGTGCTCACCGCCGACCGCCCGCCCGAGCTTCGCGACACCGGTGCCAGCCAGACCGTCGACCAGGTCAAGATGTACGGCACGGCCGTGCGCTGGTTCAGCGAGATCGGCGTGCCCGAGGAACGCCCCGGCCAGGTCGCCTACTGGCGGTCGCTGGCCTGCCGGGCCTACCAGCGCGCGCTGGGCCCCTACGACCCCGGCCCGGTCCACCTCAACGTGGCCTTCCGCGAGCCGCTGATCCCCGACGGCGACGAGTCCTGGTGCGAGTCCCTGGAGGGCGACGCCCAGGGCCCGTGGGTCCGCGCCCGGGTGGCCTCGCCGCCGGTGGCGCTGCACCTGCCGCCGACCCGGCGGGGCGTGCTGGTCGTCGGCGACGGCGCGACCGGGACGCGCCGGTACGTGGCGGCCGCGGGCATGGCCGGGTGGCCGGTCCTGTCGGAGCCCAGCGGCGGCGCCCGCTACGGCGACCACGCCGTGTCGGCCTACCACTTCCTGCTCGGCACGCCGGAGTTCGCCGACGCCCACCGCCCGGACGTGGTGGTGACCCTGGGCCGCCCGAGCCTGTCGCGGCCCCTGCTGAACTGGCTCAAGCACGCCGGCGAGCACATCGTGGTCGCCGCCGACCTGACCCGCTGGCCCGACCCGACCCGCTCGGCCACCCAGGTCGCCCAGGTGGTGGAGATCCCGGTCGCCGCGGGCGACGACGCCTGGCTGCACTCCTGGCGGCGCGCCGAGTCGGCCGCCAGGGGCGCGATCGACGAGGTGATGGACGCCTCCGGGCTGAGCGAGCCGCGCCTGGCCCGGGACCTGGCCGAGACGCTGCCCAACGGGTCGCTGCTGTTCTCCGGCTCGTCCATGCCGATCCGCGACCTGGACCAGGCGATGCGGCCCCGCAGGGGGCTGCGGATCATGGCGAACCGGGGGGCGGCGGGGATCGACGGTGTGGTGTCGTCCGCGATGGGCGCCGCGCTGGCCCACACCGGGCCCTCCTACGCCCTGATGGGCGACCTGACCTTCCTGCACGACCAGAACGGCCTGCTGCTGGGCCCCCGCGAGCCGCGCCCCGACCTGTGCCTGGTGGTGGTGAACAACGACGGCGGCGGGATCTTCTCGCTGCTGCCCCAGGTCGCGCTGCGCGAACCCTTCGAGCGGCTCTTCGGCACCGCGCACGGGGTGGACCTGGGCCACGTGGCCGCGGCCACCGGCACGCCGTACACGTTCGTGGACGAGCCCGGGCGGCTGGAGCGGGCGTTGCGCGGGGAGGGGCCGCGGCTGGTCGAGGTGCGGACCGACCGGGAGTCCAACGCGATGCTGCACGTCGCGATGCGCGACGCGGCCCAGGCGGCCGTCCGCGCCACCCTGTCCTGAACGTCCTGACTGTCCTGAACGTCCTGAACGTCCCCGCCGGGTCCGGTACGGGACGGCGAGGACGCGGGGGACGCGGGGACGCGGGGGGCGGGGTCACCGCTCAGGTGACGTCGCGGCGGAGCGTCAGGGCGCGGGCGGCGAGCACGAGCACCGCGACGTAGCCGGCGAACAGCAGCCCGCCCGCCCAGACGGGCAGGAGCTCGGCGCCCTGCAGGGGCATGCCGCTCAGCGCGCGGGCCGCCCCGGTCGGCAGCCACCTGCCCAGGGCGGGAAGGAGGCTGATGAGCACGTAGTCGGCGTACATGAACCACATCAGCGCCACCGCCACCGCCGCGACCTGGTTGCGGATCAGCGCGCCCAGCGCCACCCCGAACGTCCCGTACAGGGTGACGGCCAGCATCGAGCCGAGCAGGATCGCGGGCGCCCGGGAAGACCACACCTGCTGGTCGGCCGCCCCGAGCATGAGCAGGCCCGCTCCCAGCGTGACCAGCGCGGACAGGGCGCCGATCAGCAGCCCGACGATCCCGTACACGACCAGCTTGGCGCCCACCACCCGGCCGCGCCGGGGGCTGACCAGGAACTGCCAGGTGATCGTACGGTGGCGGTTCTCCCCGGCCATGCCGAGGACGCCGAGCAGCAGGGCGAAGACGTAGGCCTGCTGGGCCATGCTGTACACGGACTCGGCCCGACGGCCGGCCGGCGCGCCCTCCGCCCCGGGCAGGGCCACCATCAGCGCCGCCCAGGCCACGCACATCACGGGCGCGAGGGCGGCCAGGATCCAGGTGACGCGGCTCGCGCGCACCTTGAGCAGCTCGGCGCGGATCAGGCGGTTCATCGCGTCACCTCCAGGTAGAGCTCCTCCAGGTCGGTCCGGGAGGTGAGCGGGCCCTGCCAGGCGAGCCGGCCGTTCCCGATGATGATCGCCTGATCGGCGATCTGCCCGATCTCGGCGAGGACGTGGGTGGAGACCAGGACCGTGCGGCCCCGGTGGACGCAGGCCTGCAGGAAGCCCCGCAGCCAGCGCATGCCGGCCGGGTCCAGGCCGTTCGCGGGCTCGTCGAGGATGAGGATCTCCGGATCGCCGAGCATGGCGGAGGCCAGGGCGAGCCGCTGGCGCATGCCCAGCGAGAACCCCTTGGTCCTGCGGTCGGCCGCGTCGGTGAGGTCGACCTGCTCCAGCACGTGCGCCACGCGCCCGGCCTCCAGGCCCGCGGCGATCCGGAGCGCCTCCAGGTGGGTGCGGGCGCTGAGCCCGGGATGGAAGGCCGTCGCCTCCAGGACGGCCCCGACCGTCGAGACGGGGCGCTCCAGGTCGCGGTAGGCCATGCCGCCGATCACGGCGGTGCCGTCGGTGGGGGTGACCAGGCCGAGGATCATGCGGAGAGTGGTGGTCTTGCCCGCTCCGTTGGGGCCGAGGAAGGCCGTGAGCGTTCCCCGCTCCACCGTGAACGACAGGTCGTCCACGGCGCGGACCGCGCCGAACGACTTGCCGAGCTGGGTGACACTGATCGCTGACATACCTCGACGATGGCCCTCAGGAGGGTGGGAGCACACGGTCCCGGGGGTGGACCGCGCGATGTCCACCCGGGGGAGGCGGCCGGGGGGCCCGGGGTGGAGACGATCTCCACCCCGGGGCCGATGGCCGCCCGGGGGAGGCCGCGGGTAGCTTGTCGTTCGTGACCCTTCTCCGTCGCCCCGCGGTGCGCCGGTTCCTTGTCGTCCTGCTGGGGGCGTACCTGCTGTACGGCCCGGTCATGGTCGCGGTCCAGGTCGGCCTGCCGTGGGCACCGCCGGTCCTCGTGCTCGGCGCGGTCGCCACCGGCTGTTTCCTGTGGGCGCTCCGGGACGACGACCCGCGGCGCGCCGCCCTGCTGCTGGCGGTCCCGCTCGCCGCGGGCCTCGCCCTGAACGCGATCGAGCACTACACCGGCCTGGGACTGCTCTACCCCCTGCTGTTCGCCGCACCGGTCAGGGCCCGCACGGGACCCGCGGTGCTGCTGGTGGTCGTCGCGGTCGCCGGTACGGCCGCCCTGGGCCTGCTGTCGGGCCTGCAGGGCTGGGAGGTGATGGGCAACGTCTTCGGGATGGCCTACGCGGCCGTCATCATGTTCCTCGTACGGCACATGAGGGTGATCCGCAGGCAGGGCGCGGCGCTGGCCGAGGCGCGGGCGGGGGAGGCGGTGCTGGCCGACCGGGCACGGCTGGCCAGGGAGGTCCACGACATCCTGGCGCACTCGCAGTCGGCGCAGATCGTCCACCTGGAAGGGGCTCGGCTGCTGCTGGAGCGGGGCGAGGACCCCGCCGCGGCCCTCGACCGCGTCAACCGGGCCGTGCGGCTGGCCCGGGCCGGGCTGGAGGAGACCCGCCGGGCGCTCGACGCGCTGCGCGGGCAGGAACTGCCGCTGGCCGAGCGGCTGGAACGGCTGGCCGTGGAGTTCCGGTCGGCGACCGGGGCGCCCTGCGCGGTCTCGGTCACCGGCGACCTCGGCTCGCTGACGGCCGGGGCCCGGCTGGCGGTGGCCAGGACCGCCCAGGAGGCGCTGACGAACGTGCGCAGGCACGCGCCGGGCGCCGCGGTCTCGGTGGCGCTGCGCCGTACCGGCGACTGGTGCGAGCTGCGGGTGTGCGACACGGGAGGTGCGCCGGACCGGCCGGTGCCCTCGGAGGGAGGGTACGGGCTGGTGGGGATGCGTGAGCGGGCCGAGCTGATCGGCGGGTCGCTGGCCGCCCGGCCGGGCGCGGAGGGCTTCGAGGTCCTCCTGCGGGTTCCGGCGTGAGCCGCCCGTGGCGCGGTGCCGCCGTGGGGGCGGGCACCGCGCCGCGGACGGTCCACGCCGGCGGGCCCGGCCTCCTCGGAGCCCCTGGAGCCCCTGGAGCCCCTGGAGTTCACGGAATGCACGGGGCCTTCGACGGGTCCGGTGTTCTTGTCGCCCTCGGGGCGCCCGGTGTCCCGCAAGGGCCGGAAACCTTCGGAGAGCGCCGTGCCTCCCGGCCGTTCACCGGTCCGTGCGGGGGCCCGGGGGCGTTCGACGTGGCGGGGGTGCCGGGGTGAGCGTGCGGGTGCTGGTGGCCGACGACCAGACGGTGGTGCGCGAGGGGCTGGTGCTGCTGCTCGGGCTGCTGCCGGGCATCGAGGTCGCCGGGGCGGCCGCGGACGGGCGCGAGGCGGTCCTGCTGGCCGGGTCCCTCAGGCCCGACGTGGTCCTGATGGACCTGCGCATGCCCCGCATGGACGGGGTGGAGGCGACCCGCAGGATCAGGGCGGAGCATCCCGAGATCCACGTGGTGGTCCTGACCACCTACTCCGACGACGAGTCGGTCTTCGCCGCCCTGGCCGCCGGGGCGCGCGGGTACCTGACCAAGGACGCCGACGCCGAGGCGCTGGCTTCGGCGATCACCACCGTGATGCGGGGGGACGCCCAGTTCGACCCGGCCATCCAGCGCCGGCTGGCCGAGGCGGTGGCCGGGAACCGCCGGGCACCGGACCTGCCCGACGGGCTCACCCGCCGCGAGGCGGAGGTGCTGCGGCTGATAGCGGAGGGCCGCTCGAACGCGGAGATCGCCGGGACGCTGTTCATCTCCGAGGCGACCGTCAAGACGCACATCAACAACCTCTTCGCCAAGGCGGGCCTGCGCGACCGGGCCCAGGCGGTGACGTACGCCTTCCGGCACGGCCTGGTACCCGACTGAGCCTCGGGCGCCCGGAGCGTGAGGGCCCCGGAGGCGGCGTCCGGTCACCGGACCCGGGCGGAAGAGCGGAAGAGCGGAAGAGCGGAAGAGCGGAAGAGCGGAAGAACCGTCAGGTCCGGGGATGTGGGGGACGCCGCCGTGGGGCAAGGGTGATTCGGGTACGGACCTGCGTCGCAGGTACCCGTCGAAGGGAAGTGCCATGCGACCTGACGTCAACCTGACCACCCACGAGACCGTGGCCGGTTTCGGCACCTACGCCGAGGCCCAGCGTGCCGTGGACCAGCTGTCGGACCAGAAGTTCCCGGTCGAGCACACGATGATCGTCGGGGTCGGTCTCCGGCTCGTCGAGCAGGTGCTCGGGCGGCTGACCTACCTGCGCGCGGCCGTGATGGGCGCGGGGACCGGCGCCTGGTTCGGCCTGCTGATCGGCCTGTTCTTTGCGATCTTCGCTCCCGGGCCCTTCCCCTTCGTCCTGGCCCTGTGGGGGCTGGTGTGGGGCGCCGTGGCCGGGGCGATCTTCGGGTTGATCAGCCACGCGTTCACCGGCGGCAAGCGGGACTTCCTCTCCTCCAGCGCGATCATCGCCGACCGCTACGAGGTGCTGGTCGCCGCCCCCCAGGCGGCCGAGGCCCGCAGGCTGCTCAACGTGGGCACCTCCGAGCAGATGCCCCGGCAGCAGATCTGATCGGCCGGGCCCGCTCATCGGGTGGCCTGGTTCGCTCATCCGATGGGGTCGGTTCGATCGATCGGGTCACTCGTCAGATCGGCCAGGTCCGCTCCTCGGATCATCCGGACCCGCTCCTCGGACCGGTCGGGCCTGTTCAGTGCAGGCTCCGGCCGTTCTCCTGCACGGCGAGCCTGGCCAGCTCGACCCGTGAGCGGATGCCCAGCTTGCGGAAGACCTGCCGCAGGTGGAAGGCGACCGTGTGCTCGCTGATGAACATCTGCTCGGCGGCGTGCCGGTTCGTCAGCCCCTGCGCGACCAGGGCGCAGACGGCCCGCTCGGTGCCGGTCAGGCTGGCCCATCCCGACACGGGACGGTCGGTCCTGGTCCAGTGGCGGCGCCGCTCGCCCAGCAGGCGCAACCTGCCCCGCACCCGTGCGGCGTCGCGGGTGGCCTCCACGGCCCCGTAACAGGCCAGGGCGGTCCGCAGGCTCTCCACGACCGGCTCCCGGTGGCAGCCTCCCGCGTCGAGCAGCACACCGAGATCCTCGGCGGCCGAACCCCTGGCCCACGGATCGGCGTACCCGGCGACGGCACGGCCCAGGGCCTCGGGGTCGCCCTCGCGCAGGCCCCGCGCGTGACCGGCCGCCACCGACGGTCCCGGCAGTCCGGGGTTGCGCCAGGCCAGCCCCTCGGCCGCCTCGACCACGGCGTCGGCCCTGTCCGGCTCGCCCGCCGCCACCGCCACCCGTACCAGCCACGCCGCCGTGGCGGGCTCGCAGGTCAGTGCCGCGGGGTGCCGGGGCAGCGCCGCGTAGACACCGCCGAGCGCCGCCATCGCGTCCACCGGCCCGGTACGGGCCTCGCCGATCCGCCCGGCCGCCAGCTCCGCACGAAGCCGCTCGTACGACGGCAGGCCCCACGACCATCGGGCCGGTCTCCTCGCCATGTACCCGACGGCTCCCGGCAGGTCGCCCGCGCGCAGTGCCCCGACGCCGAGCACCGACAGGGCCGAGCAGGCCAGGCCGGGCGCGTCCGGGCCCCGCGCGGCGGCCAGTGCGGTCCCGGCGTGCTCGACCACGCGGTCGAACGTGCCCGCGGCCAGGGCGAGACGCGCGCGGAGCACCCCGATCCCGGCGGCCGGGTCGGGCTCGCTCCCGGCCTCGGACCCGGCCTCGGCGGCGGCGTCCTCCGTCACCGCCTCGGCCTCGTCGAGCAGCCACAGGTCGATCAGCATGGAGGCCAGGACGGCCCGCGGCCACCGGTGCCGTCCGCGGCCGGGCCGGTCCACGGCCTCGCGGGCCAGTTCCAGCCCGCGCGAGAGCAGGCCCTCGTCCCAGGCGAGCAGGGCCGGGCCGGGAGCGATGCCGCCGGCGTCGCGGGGCGGGCGGGCCGGTCGCGTCCGGCAGGCGTGCCCGGCCCGTTCCCGAAGTGCCCGTCGCACCGGCTCCGGCATGCCTTCGGCGACCGACCGCCACAGCACCTCCTGACCGAACGCGAGCCCGCCGGGGGTGGTGACGAGCACGCCGGAGGCCAGGGCCTCCTCCAGGGCGGGGAGCACCGCCCCGGGTGTCTCGCCGAACAGCCCGGCGACGCGCTCCGGCGAGAACGAGCGTCCGAGCACCGCCGCCGCCTCCAGCAGGTGGCGGGTCCCGCCGCCCAGCTCGTCCAGCCGCCGCCGGACGGCGACGTGCAGACGCCGGGGAAGCGCGATCCCGGTCGGCGCGGTCTCCACCGGGACGTCGACCGGTGCGGTCCCGGTGATCGCGGACCGGACGGGTGCGGTCCCGGCCGGTACGGGCTCCGCCAGGGTGCCGCCCGAGGGGGTGGCCGAGGCCGGCGGGGGCCCGGCCGGCCGGGCGAGGCCGCCCTCCACCCGTACGGCGCCCTCCTCGCGCAGCCCGGTGAGGAGCTCCGACAGCAGCAGCGGGTCACCGCCGGCCTGGGCGGCCAGGGCCGCCAGGCCCGGTGCGGGCGGTGCGCCCAGCAGGTCGGCGCAGACCCCGGCCACCGCCTCCCGGTCGAGGGGGCCGAGGGTGATCCGTACGGCCCCGTCCGTCTCCAGCAGGTCGAACAGCCGTCCGGGGGCGTCACGCGGCGGCGCGCCACGGCAGGCCAGCAGCCAGGCCACCGGCCGGTCGGCCAGCCTCGCGGGCAGCGTGCGCAGCACCATGAGCGTGGCCGGGTCGGCCCACTGGAGGTCGTCCAGGACCACCAGCAGCGGCCCCGAGCGGAGCCTGTCCTCCAGCGAGGCCCGTACCCGGCCGTCCGGCCACAGCAGCCGGCCGGATCCGTCGCAGAGGGCGTTCCCGGCCTCGATCGCCGGTAGCGCGGACAGCAACGGGCCCAGGGGGGTCAGCCGTCCCAGCTCGTCGGCCCGCCCGGTGACGACCGCCATGCCCAGCGCGGACGCGGCACCGGTGGCCTCGTCGAGCAGCAGCGTCCTGCCCGACCCCGGCCTGCCCTGGACGAGCAGCACGTTCCCCGTGCGGGAGGCGACGCCGCCCAGCAGGGTGAGCACCGCCGCCCACTCAGCTCCCCGGCCGCGCATCGTCTCGCCCCGCGCCCGCTCCCGGCCCCCGGGTCACGGTCGTGGGCCGGGCCCTCTCAACGGTGGTCACCCGTAGGGCATCCCCGCGGGACGAATCACCACGCGCCGGTGATCCCGGTTGTCCCGGTGGTTTGGCCGAGATTTGACCATGAAACGACATCGGGTCCGGGCCGTGGGAAGTCGGGTCGCAGGAGCCGGGCCGCAGGGGGGCCGGGCTGAGGGGAAGCCGGCCGTGGGGAGTCGGGCCGCAGGGGGCCGGGGGCGGGCAAGCCGGCCGCGGGAAGCCGGGCCGCCGGGGGAGCCGGGCCGTTCTCAGCGCTCGATGAGCGTGACCTCGAGGAAGTAGTGCGAGGCGCGGTAGACGTGGGAGCCGTGCTCGACGGCCCTGCCCTGGTCGTCGTAGGTGGTGCGGACCATGGTGAGCAGCGGCGCGCCACGCCGCTCGTCGAGCAGCCGCGCCTCGGCCGCGGTGGCGGCCCGGGCCCCCATCCGCTGGTTCGCCACGCGCATCCGTACCCCGGCGGAGCGGAGCAGCTCGTACAGCCCCCGCTGCCGGAGGCTCTCGGCGCTCAGCGAGGCGAGCGGCATGGGCAGCCAGTTGTGCAGCAGGGCCAGCGGCTCCCCGGCGGCGTAGCGGATCCGCTCCAGGTGCGTCACCTCGGTCCCGGGCGCCACGCCGAGGACCCCGGCGATCTCCTCGTCCACCGGGACGGACCGCAGCAGCAGCACCTTGGTCGCGGGCTCCTGGCCGGCCCTGCGCAGGTCGTCGTAGAGGCTGGTCAGCTCGACCGACCGCTTGACCTGGCCGTGCACGACCTGGGTGCCCACGCCTCGTTTGCGGACCAGCTGGCCCTTGTCGACGAGGTAGCGGATCGCCTGGCGGACGGTCGGCCGTGACACTCCCAGCCGGTCGGCGAGCAGGATCTCGTTGTCGAGACGGGACCCGGGCGGCAGGTCGCCCCGGCGGATGGCCTCGGAGATCTGCTCGGCCACCTGGTAGTAGAGGGGAACCGGGCTGGACCGGTCAAGCTCGATGGCGAGCCGCGCCGTCATTCGCCCTCCTGGTTGCCGCACCTCGCCGTCAGGGTAGCGGACATCAGAATGTCCTGACAAAAACCGGTCGCGACCCGTCTGGTCGTGTCTCCGCTGTCTCCGGTGTCTTCGGTGTCTCCGGTGTCTCCGCGGGCTCCCTCCTCCTGCAAGATGGGACGGGCATCCCACCCGCGCCCGCACCGCTCGTACCGCCCGCACCCGACCCCGGCCCCGCCCCACCCGCACCGCTCACCCGCACCCCACCCCGTCCACCCCGTCCACCCCGTCCACCCCGTCCACCCCGTCCACCCCGTCCACCCCGTCCACCCCGTCCACCCCGTCCACCCCGGACGCCCCGTCCGCCCCGGACGACCCCCGATCCGCCCCCGTACGACCGGCGCCGGTTCGCGCCACTGGAGGAAGCCCATGGACCCGAATGTTTCGGCCGATCTCGCCGCCGTCGCGGTGGAGGCCGCCCGCACCGCCGGAGACCGGCTGCGCGAGGTGTTCCGATCGCGTCCCGCCGTCGAGACCAAGAGCGATTTCCACGACCCGGTGACCGAGCACGACCACGCCTCGGAGCACATCATCAGGGAGATCATCGAAAGGCGCGTGCCGGGCAGCACGGTCATCGGCGAGGAGGGCGGCAGCGAGGGCTCGGGCGAGATCCGCTGGTACGTCGACCCGATCGACGGGACCGCGAACTTCGCCGTGGGACTGCCGTTCTTCTGCGTGTCGATCGCCGCCGCCGTCGGCGACGAGGTGGTCGCCGGGGTGATCTACGACCCGGCGCGCGACGACGAGTTCCGCGCCGACCTCACCGGGGCCTGGTGCAACGGGGTGCCGCTGCGCAGCGCCGGTGCCGTACGCGACCGCGAGGCGGTGCTGCTGACCAGCTACCCCTTCCCCGCCGAGGTGACCGACGGCGGGGAAGAGACGCTGCGGCGCTTCGGGCGGATGCTGACGTCCTTCGCCTCCACCCGCCGCCCCGGCAGCACCGCGCTCAAGCTGGCGCATGTCGCGGCGGGGTGGGCGGACGTCGCCTACGGCAGTAGGGTCAGTCCGTGGGACATGGCGGCGGGCTCGCTGCTGATCCGTCAGGCGGGAGGCGTCTTCATCCCGCTGAAGGGGTCGGTCTTCGAACCCGGTGGCTACCTCGCCCACGTCGGAGGGTTCGACCTGGCGGGATCGGTCATGAGCGAGCTGGTCCTCGACGGGCGCCCGGCCTGAGCAGGGACGGGCGGGTGGGCGGCGGGCCGCCGCACGACCTGTCCCGGAGTTCCGACCGCATTACCAATTGATCCTGTAGGAAATAAGGGTAAGGTGGTCGTGTCGCCGTACGAAGGAGCCGACATGAGCCTGGAGCCGGAGGCCGAGAGCCCGCTGGCCACCGCCGTCGAGGCCGCGCGCTGGATCCGGTCGGCGGCCGTGGACGACGAGCGGGGGCGGCACTGGCGGGCCAACCCCGATCCGCACGGCCGGGCCGCCATGCCCGACCACCCGCTCTCGCTGTACTCGGGGGCCGCCGGGATCGTGTTGTTCTTCCTGGAGCTCGCCGCCGCCACCGGTGACGACGGCTACCTCGGCGACGTCCGGGCCGGTGCCCGCTACCTCATGGCCACCTGGCGCGAGCAGGCCGACCTCTCCCTCCACCACGGCCTGGCCGGGGTGATGTTCGTCCTGTCCGAGGCCGGGTGGGCCACCGGCGAGCGGGAGTTCGAGGTCGAGGCCGCCGCGGTCGCCGACCACATCGTGCGCGGCGCCCGTACCGTCGACGGCGGCCTGGGCTGGACCGGTGACCCCGCCCAGCGGGGCGACGGCGGGACCATCCTCGGGCTGCTGCACGCCGCGGGCATCCTGGGGGTGCCCGCCTACCAGGAGGCCGCGGTCGAGGCCGGGGACCGCATCGCCGCGCTGGTGGTCCCCGGGCACCGGTTCGGCGAGGAGGCCTGCGCCGACCTGCCGATGGACGCGGTCACCCCGGGCTTCCTGTCCGGCACGGCCGGCACCGCCTTCGTGCTCGCCCGCCTGTACGGGGTCACCGGCGAGAGCCGCTTCCTGGACGCCGCACGCAGGGGGGCCGACTTCGTCCGGGCGGTCAGCACCGTGACCGAGCGGTGCGCCCTGGTGCCGCACCACATCCCGCAGGGACGCGACCTGCACTACCTGGGCTTCTGCTCCGGCTCGGCCGGGGTCGCCCGGATGTTCTACGAGCTGCACCGCGTCTCGGACGACGCCGGGGACCTCGACTGGGCCGAGCGGCTGGCCAGGGGGATCGTCCGCAGCGGCGCCCCGCCCGTGCAGAGCGGCGGCTACTGGAACTCGGCCTGCCAGTGCTGCGGCACCGCCGGGCTGGTGGAGCTGTTCGTCGGCCTCTGGGCGGCGACCGGCGAGCAGCGGCACCTGGACTACGCCAGGACCCTGGGCCGGGACCTGGTCACCCGGGCCACCCGCCACGACGGCCGGGGCTCGCGCTGGTACCAGGCCTACCGCCGATTACGGCCCGGAGAGGTGACCGCCGACACCGGGTACATGGTCGGCGCGGCGGGCATCGGATCGGCACTCCTGCACCTGGACGCCACCGCGCGCCCGCGGGAGGCGCGGCGCCTGATCCTGCCGCCGGACAACCCGTTCCCGGCCATCCCGCTGCCGAGCTCGACGCTCCGCCGGACCTGAGGACCGGTCGCCGGGATGATCGGAGGACGGCCCTCGGGCCGGGACGTCGCGCCTTACAGACTTCGGACGATATGCCCTTTGCCTGTCAAGGGGTGACAAAGCTCGTGATGATGATTGGTGATTCCCCGTGAGTGCTGCCCAGAGCCTGCCTAGTCTCGGTCCCGTGACAATCCAGGATTTCCTTCCCGACCCCGACCGCTCCGTCGTCGCGATCGAGCCCGCCCAGCCGGCCGCGGGCCACTGGGCCGGTGCCCCGAGCGCGGTGTGGAGCGACGGGATGATCTACCTCGCCTACCGGCTCCGCCGCCCCGTCGGCGAGGGACGCGGCTACGCGGTCGCCATCGCCCGTTCCGCCGACGGTGAGCACTTCGAGACCCTGCTCACCATCGGCAGGGAGGAGATGGACACCGAGTCGCTGGAGCGGCCGACCATGGTCCGCACCCCCGAGGGCCGGTGGCGGCTCTACCTCAGCTGCGCGACCTACGGCACCAAGCACTGGCGGGTCGAGGTGCTGGAGGCCGACGAGCCGTCGGGCTTCCGTGCCTCGCAGCGGCAGGTCGTGCTGCCGGGCGACCCCAAGACCGGCGTCAAGGACCCGGTGATCGTGCTCAGGGACGGCGTGTGGCACCTGTGGGCCTCCTGCCACCCGCTGGACGCGGCCGAGGAGGCCGACCAGATGGTGTCCGACTACGCCACCAGCGCCGACGGCATCGAGTGGACCTGGCAGGGCACCGCGCTCAGCGGCCGGCCCGGCACCTGGGACGCCCGGGGCGCGCGGGTGGCGGCGGTCCGCTTCGTGGGCGACCAGGTGGTGGCCTTCTACGACGGCAGGGCCACGGCCGCGGAGAACTACGAGGAGAAGACCGGCGTCGCGATCGGTACCGACCCCGCCGAGCTGACCCCGGTCGGCACCGAGCCCGTGGCGGTCTCGCCGCACGCCGGGGGTGGCCTGCGCTACCTCGACATCGTGGACCTGCCCGGCGGGGGGCGCCGGCTGTACTACGAGTACACCCGTGCGGACGGGGCCCACGACCTCCGCACCGAGCTGCGCTGACGACGGCCCCGGGTGCGCCGTCGCACCCGGGGTCCCTCCCGGCCGTCGCACAGGTGCCGTCCCCGCTCGCTTCCGCCGGTTCCCGTGCTCAGGGCCGGGGCCACCGTGCTCAGGGCCGAGGGGCGGGGGCTCCCGTGCTCAGGGCTGGGGGCGGCCGTTGCGGGCCTGGCGCTGGCCGTTGGGACGGGTGCCCACCAGGCCTCCCGAGCGCTCGCGCGGGCGCAGCCAGTCGCTGAAGTCCTCCCCGGTCACCCGCTGCAGCAGCGCCACGTCCTCGGTGAAGTAGGGGATCAGCTTCTCGCGCTGGTCCCAGGTCAGCGGCTGGCGGGGGCGGGCCTGATCCTGCAGCCTGCGCTCCAGCGGGTCGGTCAGGGCCACGTTCACCCGGTCCGGCAGGAATCGTCCCATCGCCGCACCCACCCGCAGTGCCCGGGACAACATCCGGTGCCCCCGGGTCGGCTCGGGGTGGGCGGTCACGTTCTCCCGGGGCACCTCGGTCACCACGCCGCTCTCCACCCCGAGGAAGCGGAAGATCCGGTCCAGGGTGTCGACCGGGCGGTCGACCAGGTCGCGGTAGCGGTAGACGAGCACCTGCTCGCGCGGGAAGAGCGTGTAGAGGTGTTCGAGCTGCTCGCCGTATCTGCCGAGCCGGAGGTAGTGCCAGAACGGCGCCCAGCCGGCCCTGACCCGCCGCTCCTCCTCGGCGCAGGCCCTCAGCACGTCGCCGACGGGCTCCAGCCCGGCCGACCACAGGTGCGTCCAGTTGGAGTGCGCGCGCTCCACCGGGTCGCGCAGCACCACGATGAGCCTGGCGTCGGGGATGGTCTCCCTGATCCGCCGCTGCGCCGCCCGGTCGTAGAGGTAGAAGGGGGTGGACTCGCCGGTGAGCGTTCCCGGCGGCGCCTCGCTGAACAGCGCCTCGTAGTCCTCGCGCCGCCAGACGTGCTCGCGGTAGGTCTGGGCGTCCCCGGGCCCGCCCTTGGTCGGCGGCGGGCCGTCGCTGAGGAAGAACTTGGGCTCCTTCACCGGGGACATGAACAGTCGCGGGTGCCGGGCGAGAGCCGAGTGCAGCGCGGTGGTCCCGGCCTTGGGGGCACCGATGGTCAGGAAGTTCGGCAGCGGCATCGTTATTACCCTTAATCCCTACTGTAATTATTGGTAAATATAGTCCCTTCTCGGACGAAGGCAAGTGTCCGACCGCGAGGTCGTGACGTTCCCGGACGGAATTCCCGGAAACCCGGGCTTCAGTCGTCGGTTCCCTCCCGGGAGGGCGGGGACCGGTGACGCGATTCCGCCCGGTGGCCCCGGGAGCCTTCCGGATGCTTCTCGATCGTGCATGGGTTCCGCACTTCTGTGACCAGGAAGAGTACCGAGACCGTGTTAACGGGGGGTTGCCGGAGCGTTCCCGTTCGCCGTTCCGCTGCCGCGATGCCGTGTACGCGTGCCGCCCGGCCGTGTCGTGTGCGCCGAGCCGTGATGCCGAGCCGTGACGCCGTGTCGTGTGCCGCTGTGCCACGGCGTCGAGTCGTGACGCCGAGTCGTGCCGTGTGCCGCTCTGCCCTGACGCCGTGCCGTGGTGTCGCCCGGATCCCGGTCCGGTCCCGTCCCGCCTGGAGAGGATGTACCCCGCCTCCCCGTCGCACGAACGTCCCGGGCCCTCCGGCGCGAGGCCGGGGGGGGGGGGGGGGGGGGGGGGGGCGGGGGGGGGGGGGGGGGGGGGGCGGCGGCCCCCCCCCCCCCCCCCCCCCGCCGGACGCTCGCGAACGCGCCCCGGCCCCGGTGGACACGGCACATTCCTCCCCTCGCGTCACGTCGTGATGTCACGACAAATCATTGACACGTAGGTAATGCATTGGTTACAAACCAGGGACGGGGAGATCCGGCGAGGCGACGCGCGGAGGTACCGAATGAAGTGGACGACAGTCCCGATCCTGGCGGCGGTTCTGGGCCTCTCCGTCCTGACCGGCTGCTCGGCCGGGCAGGCCGGCGGGGAGCCCTCGGTGGAGCAGCCTTCCGGTGCTCCCGCCCCCGCGGCCGGTGACGGCACCTTCGCCGTGGTCACCCACGCGGGCACGGGCGACGCCTTCTGGGACGTGGTCAAGAACGGCGCCGAGGCGGCGGGCAGGCGCTACGGCGTCACCGTGACCTACCAGGGCGACGGCGACCCCGGGCGCCAGTCCCAGCTCATCGACCAGGCCGTCAGCCAGAAGGTGAACGGGCTCGTGGTCTCCATGGCCAACCCCGACGCCCTCAAGGAGTCGATCGGCAAGGCCGTGACCGCGGGCATCCCGGTGATCACCATCAACTCCGGCGGGGACGTCTCCCGGGAGTTCGGCGCGATCACGCACGTCGGCCAGTCCGAGGACGTCGCCGGCCGGGGAGCGGGGGAGAGGCTCAAGGCACAGGGGGTCGCCAAGCTGCTCTGCGTGATCCACGAGGCCGGGAACGTCGGCCTGGACCAGCGCTGCAACGGCGCGACGCAGGGGCTGGGCGGCACGGTCGAGCGGCTCCAGGTGGACGTGGGCAACCTCGCCGACGCCACCTCCAAGATCAAGGCGAGACTCCAGTCGGACCCCTCGCTCGACGGTGTGCTGACCCTGAACCCGGCCGTGGCCGTCGCCGCCCGCGACGCCATCGCCGACGGGGGGTCCAAGGCCGTGCTGGGCACCTTCGACCTCTCGGCCGACGTGGTGGCCGCGATCAAGGACGGCGAGATCGCGTTCGCGGTCGACCAGCAGCAGTACCTGCAGGGCTGGCTGCCGATCACGTTCCTGACCCTCCACCGGGACAACCTCAACACCGTCGGGGGCGGCCTGCCGGTGAACACCGGTCCCGGTTTCGTCACCAAGGAGAACGCCGAGAAGGTGGCGCAGCTGGCCGAGAAGGGCACCCGGTGACGGTGCCCTCCGGCATCGGTGACACCGCCGGCACGGACGACACCGCCGACACCGCCGACACCGCCGACACGGACGACACGGCCGGCACGGCCCACGGGACCGGCGCCAACGGCGTCACCGGCAAGGCCGGCGCGGCCGACGAGCGGCTGGCCCGGAGCGGGCCGGCCCGCCGGTTGCTGATCAGGCCGGAGCTCGGCGCGGTGGTGGGCGCCCTGGTGGTCTTCGCGTTCTTCGCCGCCCAGTCGCCGGTCTTCCGCTCGGTCGAGGGCGTGGCCAACTGGCTGGACCCGGCCTCCACCCTGGGCATCATGGCGGTCGCCATCGCGCTGCTGATGATCGGGGGCGAGTTCGACCTGTCGGCGGGCGTGCTGACCGGCACCGTCGGCCTGGTCACGGTCATCCTCTCCACCCGCTACGGCCTGCCGCTGTGGGCGGCGATGGGCGCCGCCCTGGCCGTGGCGCTGCTCGTCGGCCTCCTCAACGGCCTGGTGGTCGTCCGCACCGGGCTGCCGAGCTTCATCGTCACCCTGGCCACCTTCCTGATGCTCCAGGGCGTCAACCTGGGCGCCACCAAGGCGCTCACCGGCACCGTGCAGGTCGGCGGGCTGCGCAGGGTCGAGGGGTACGAGGAGGCCAGGGCCGTGCTGGGCGGGACGATCACGGTGGCCGGGGCCGAGTTCCGGGTGGCCGTCCTGTGGTGGCTGGCCGTCACCGCCGTGGCCACCTGGGTGCTGGCCAGGACCAGGGCCGGAAACTGGATCTTCGCGGTGGGCGGCGACGAGCGGGCCGCCCGCGCGGTCGGGGTCCCCGCGGAACGGACCAAGATCGCCCTGTTCATGACCACCGCCGGGGCGGCCTGGCTGGTCGGCTCGATCATGGCGCTCCGCTTCACCTCGGTGCAGGCCGGTTCCGGAGTGGGCCAGGAGTTCGTCTACATCATCGCGGCGGTCATCGGCGGCTGCCTGCTGACCGGTGGCCACGGCTCCGCGATCGGTGCCGCCGTGGGTGCGGTGATCTTCGGTATGGCGGACAAGGGCATCGTCTTCGCCGGGTGGGACGCGGACTGGTTCACCTTCTTCCTCGGGGCCATGCTGCTGCTGGCCACGCTCGCCAACCGGTTCGTACGCCGCTACGCCGAGGAGGTGAGGCATTGACCGGGACGGACGACACCCCGCTGCTGGAGGTGCGCGGCGTGGGCAAGACGTTCGGCGGGGTGATCGCGCTGCGCGACGTCTCCCTGCGGGTGCGCGCGGGACAGGTCGGTTGCGTCCTCGGCGACAACGGCGCGGGCAAGTCCACGCTGATCAAGATCCTTTCGGGCGTGCACGCCCCCGACACCGGCGCGTACCTGGTGGACGGCGCCCCCGCGGGCTTCGGCAGCCCCCGTGACGCGCTGGAGCGGGGCATCGCCACCGTCTACCAGGATCTGGCGATGATCCCGCTGATGTCGGTCTGGCGGAACTTCTTCCTCGGGTCGGAGCCCGTGCTGGGCCGGGGGCCGCTGCGCCGCTTCGACGTGGCCCTGGCCCGGCGGACGGTCCGCGAGGAGCTGCGCTCGATGGGCATCGACATCCGCGACGTCGACCAGCCGGTGGGGACCCTGTCCGGCGGTGAGCGCCAGTCCGTGGCCATCGCCCGCGCGGTCCACTTCGGGGCCCGCGTGCTCATCCTGGACGAGCCGACCTCGGCCCTGGGGGTCAAGCAGGCCGGGGTCGTGCTGCGCTACATCGCCCAGGCCCGCGACCGGGGCGTGGGCGTGGTCTTCATCACCCACAACCCGCACCACGCCTACCCGATCGGGGACCGCTTCCTGGTGCTCAACCGGGGCGTGAGCCTGGGGGAGTACGCCAAGGACGAGATCACCCGCGAGGAGCTGACCTCCCTGATGGCGGGCGGCGCCGAGCTGGAGCGGCTCGCCCACGAGCTGAGCCGGGCCGAGGACCCGCCGGGCTGAATCCAGCGCGCGGGCGCCGGTGGGTCCACGGCACCGCTCACCGGGTCGGCTCAGGGGTCCAGCCGGGCGAGCTGGTCGGTGTGGGCCTTGGCGGTGGCCGCGGCGAACGCCTTGGTGGCCGGGTCGGCCCCGGACCGTCCCTCGCCCTTGGCCACCAGCACGGACTGGGTCAGGTACTCCCGCGCGTTCCCGGTGAAGAGCCGGTCGAAGGCCGGGCCGTCCGCGCGGTCCAGGGCGGCGAAGTCGGCCGGGGTCGTCATGCCCGGCATGTCGTGTCCCTCGTGCTCGCGGCTCTGCGGCACCCCGGCCCGCCGCAGCAGGTCGCGCAGCCCCTTGAGCGTCGCCCGGCGGGCGGGCACGGTCTCGGCGGCGAACCGTGTGATCGCGGGGTTCGAGGTCTTGCCGGGGGCCAGCTCCAGCAGGCGTACCGACTGCTCGGTCATCGGGATCATCAGCTGCAGCCAGGCCAGGTCGGTGGCGTTGAAGGACCCGGCCGGGGTGGTGGCCCCGCCGGAGGGCGTGCCCGAGGGCGCCGTGGAGGGGAGGGGGGAGCTCACGGCCGCGGCCGGTCCGGCCCGGTGGTGACCCGCGGCCGGATGGGACTCGGGCCCGGCCGCCACGCAGCGCGAGATCAGCAGGACGGTGAGCACCGCGAGTACCGGAACACCGACGACGGACGCTCTCATGTCGCTCCCTTCACCCGGGCCGTGCCGGAGGGGGGACCCGGGGTGGGGCGGAGCCCGGGACCGGGCCCCGCCCGCCGTTCGGATGAGGGTGGGGGTGAGACAGACGTACGGTGCCGCATGCCCCGCCGTCAACCGGTCATGTCAAACGACCGCCACCGGAAGGCCGACGGTGACCGGCCGCCATGGGCCGGTCACCGTGGGGCGATCGCCGTGAGCCGGTGACCGGGAGGCGGTCACCGCGGGCCGGTCACCACCGGCCGGTCGTCCCGGTGTCAGGGGGTGCCGTCGGCGCCGCACTTGACGATCGGGCGGATGCAGTCGCGCACCCGGCGCTCCATCTCGGCCTCGGGCCAGGCGTTGAAGAAGTCACCGTGCATGGTGAAGCCCGGACCGGACGCGAGCCGGAACTTCGCGGGGTCGCCGCTGACCGGGTAGCGCAGCACCTGGCGCAGCTTGGGCACGATCACCGGGTGCGAGGCCGGGCAGGCGCCGTTCACCGGGTAGGACATGTGGCTCTTGTGGTCGGCCGAGTCCAGGTCCCTGCCGTTCCAGCAGTGCGGGAAGTCCAGGTAGGACTCCAGCATCGTGCCCGAGGGGCACTCGACGAAGTCCTTCGAGGAGCCCACGTGCCCGGCGTGCAGGCACGACCAGCGCGCGTTGCTGGAGGCGTCGGGCTTGGTGGCCTTGGCGTTGCCGGCCACGATCCGCAGTCCCAGCGGCAGCGGCCGGGTCTTGGCCATCAGCTCGTCCCGCACGCCCTCGCCCAGGTAGTAGAACGTGGTGCCGGTCGGCTCGACCGGCTTGTCGCCGCTGTAGAGGGTCGGCACCCAGTACGACGACAGGTCGGTCCTCGGGCTGCAGGTGGTGCCGCCCTTGAGCAGGCTCGTGATGTCGGAGTCGGCGTCGGTGGTGGTGTTGCCGAAGAAGCTGTGCATGTGCGACCCGCCGGGCAGGCCCGGCACCACGATCGGGTCGTCGGGCAGCCGGTGGGTGTACGGGCACTCGGCCACGAACTCCGCCACCCGCACCGCGCCCGGCGGCACCGGGCCCTTGGGCAGGTCGCCCCCGGGGCCGGAGGGCGTCTGCGAGGGGACGGGCCTGGTCGGGGTGGCGCTCGGGGTGGTACCGGGAGAGGTGCGGGTCGGGGTGGCGCTCGGGGTGGCGCCGGGGGAGGTGCGGGTCGGGGAGGCGCTGGGCCGGGGGGTCGCGGTGCTCCCGCCGGTGCCGTGGACCTCGAACTCCCACAGCGACACCCCGTACTCCGAGGAGCGCGCGGTGGCGTTCAGCCGGACGTAGCGGCCGGTGGCCGAGACGTTCAGCGTCTGCGTCCCGCCCTTGCCCGCGGTCGTGGTGTGGATCGTCTTCCACTGGCCGCCGCCGGAGGAGGTCTGGATCGTGAAGGCGGTGGCGTGGGCGCGTTCCCAGTCCAGCACGATCTTCGTGATCGACGCGGAGGCGCCCAGGTCGACCTGGAACCACTGGGGGTCGCCGAAGGCGCTCGACCAGCGGGTGTCGTCCCTGCCGTCGATCGCGGCCGAGGGGGACAGGTCGCCCCTCTCGGACGATGAGGCGGTGGCCTTGCCCGACCGTGACAGCGGTGTCTCGGCCGCCTCGGCCGGCAGGACGCCGTTCACCAGGCAGGCGCCCAGAAGGGTCGCGAGGGCACCGGTGAGCGCGAGGCGGCGCGGTCGCCGGTGCGGTGCCGTGGTGCGCGGAGCGGTCTCACTCATGTGGATGGAGGTCCTTAGGGGGATCGGGTGGTGATGGAGGTGGCGTCCCGTGCCGGGCCGTCCGTCGTTCCGAGGTCCGGCACGGGCCGCCCCGTGCGGGAGCGGCCGGTCGCGCCGGGTGGGGGGTGTCATCGCCGCGAGCCTTCCTGTCGTGGCGTCCGGCGGTGAGGCCGGGCGCGTTCCGCTCCTGTACCGGAGACCGCGGGCCCGGCCGGCGATAACGGAAAACGGCGACGTACCAAAAAAGACGGCCCGGATTTTCGTTGTCGGCCCGGCCGCCCTCCGGTCTCCATGAAGGGGGCTCGTGGTCTCCCGTTATGAGAGTTATGGAGAGAATCGTCCGTGTCCGTCGTGCGCCACGGCGCGCGGCGGACACGGACGCGGACGGAAGCGAGGGGTGTGGATGCCGGAGACCGGCAGGGACGGACCCGACACGGCGATGGTGGCCGCGGCGCGCGCCGGGGACCAGCGGGCCCTGGACGCCCTGGTCGCCGGCTCGCTCCCGCTCGTGTACAACATCGTCGGGCGGGCGCTGAACGGTCACGGCGACGTCGACGACGTGGTCCAGGAGACGCTGCTGCGGGTGGTGCGCTCCCTGCCCGGCCTGCGGGACGCGGGGGCGTACCGGTCCTGGCTGGTGGCCATCGCGGTCCGCCAGGTACGCGACCACGAGCAGGACCGCAGGAGCGCGCAGCACCGCCGGGCCGACCTGGAGTCCGCCGAGGAGCTGCCCGACCCGGCCTCGGACTTCGCCGCCGTGACCATCCTGAGGCTCGGCCTGACCGACCAGCGCCGCGAGGTGGCCGAGGCCACCCGCTGGCTGGACGGCGACGACCAGACGCTGCTCGCGCTGTGGTGGCTGGAGGAGACCGGCGAGCTCGGCCGCGCCGAGCTGGCCGGGGCCCTCGGCCTGTCCGGGCGGCACGCGGCCGTGCGCGTCCAGCGGATGAAGGAGCAGGTGCAGACCGCCCGGACCATCGTGCGGGCCCTCGGGGCGGCGCGCGCCGAGTCCGGCTGCACCGGGCTGCGCGACCTGGCGGCGAACTGGAACGGCACGCCCAGCCCGCTGTGGCGCAAGCGCTTCGCCCGGCACATCCGCGACTGCGACCTGTGCCAGGGGCGGACCGCGGGCCTGCTGCCCATCGACCGCCTGCTCGCCGGGCTGCCGCTGCTGCCGCTGCCGGCCGGCTTCGCCCTGCACCACCTGCAGGCCGTCCCGCCCGCGGCCGAGGCCGCGGCGCACTCCACCTTCTGGGACGCCTCGCACGGCTCCCACGCCGCGGAGTCCGGCGGGCGCGGCCTGGCGTCGCAGCTCCCCTCGGGCCCGGTGGCCGTCCTCGGCGGGGTGGCGGCCGTCGTCGTCGGGGCGCTGCTGGTGGTCGGCCGCCTGGTCGCCCCCGACCCCGCGCCCCCGCGCCCCGGACCGCCGCAGGCGGAACCGGCCCGTACCGCCATCTCGACCGCGGCGGCCGCGTCGGCGTCCCCGGTGTCCCCCGTGTCCCCGGTGTCCCCGGCACCGCCGGCACGGACGCCGTCGGCGCGCGCCACACCCCGGCCGACCCCGTCCCCCGGGCGGAGCAGGACCCCCCGGCCTTCCCCGCCGCCCGCCGTGGTGACCTCCGCCAGGAAGGGCGTCGGCGTGTGGAAGATGCCCGGCCTCGGCACGGCGCTCGCCGCCTCCGGTGCCGGCTGGTACTACAACTGGTCCACCCGGCCCGAGGGTGTCACCGGTCCGGGAAGGAGCGGGTTCGTCCCGATGATCTGGGGGGCCGGCAGCGTCACCCCCGCCGAGCTGGCCCGCGCCAGGAAGGCGGGCCCGTACCTGCTGGCCTTCAACGAGCCCGACCTGCCCACGCAGGCGAACATGACCGTGGAGCAGGCGCTGTCGCTCTGGCCCCGGCTGATGTCCGCGGGGCGGGTGCTCGGCAGCCCGTCGGTCGCGTTCGGCGCCGACACCCCCGGCGGGTGGCTGGACCGCTTCATGTCCGGTGCCGAGGAGCGGGGCTACCGGGTCGACTTCATCGCGCTGCACTGGTACGGCGCCGACTTCCGCACCGAGGCCGCGGTCGGGCAGCTCAGGTCGTACGTCCAGGCCGTGCACGAGCGCTACCGCAAGCCGATCTGGCTCACCGAGTACGCCCTGATCGACTTCTCGAACGGGACCCGCTACGCCACCGACGCCCAGCAGGCCGCGTTCCTCACCGCCTCCACCAGGATGCTGGCGACCCTGCCGTACGTGCGGCGCTACGCCTGGTTCGGGCTGCCCTCCTCGGAGACCGAACCCGGCAGCGGGCTGTTCCGCGCCGACGGGACCGTGACCCGGGCGGGCCGAGCCTTCCAGGCGGCCCGCTGACCATATCCCGCCACCTGGTGGCGATGAAGGACGGCCGCGTCGTCGCCGAGGGCGTGCCCGGTGCCGTCGTCGACGCGGCGCTCGTCCGGGAGGTCTTCGACCTGCCGAGCATCGTCGTGCCCGACCCGGTGACCGGCACCCCCATCGTGGTGCCCACCCTCTGACCCGCTTTCCTCGCGGCAGGTAAGGCGATCACCCGTCCCGGGAGAAGCCTTACTTTCCCGTACTTTCAGGACTTTCGAAAGCGTGTGTCCAGCTCAGAGAGATATTGATTTGTGGAGTTTCGAAATATTTTTGCTCTCTATTGACATGTTTCGGTGATTTTTTCACACTGAGCGCCATACGGGCGGGCATGTGCCGCCCCCCTTCTATGCACCGGAAGGAGAATCCCGGCCATGATCGATTCAGCCAGGTCGAGGATCCGTACACGGGCCGTCGCGCTGATGGCGGCGGTGCTTCTGTCGATCACAGGTGTGCTGGCGCTCACCGTCACGGAAGCCTCGGCGGCGGTCGAGAACGAGGGCGCCGACTGTGCCGTGCCGACCCTGCCCGACGCGGGCAGCCTGCCCACGAACTCCCGCCTGCCCGATCCCTTCCGCAAGCTGGACGGCACGCGCATGACCACCACGGGTGAGTGGCGCTGCCGCCGTGAGGAGATCAAGCGCCTGGCCGAGAAGTTCGTCTACGGTGAGAAGCCCGGCAAGCCGGCGAGTGTCACGGGCACCGTCTCCAGCAGCAACATCACGGTCAACGTCTCCCACAACGGCCGCTCCTCCAGCTTCTCGGCGGGTGTGCAGTTGCCGACCGGGGGCGGATCGGGCCCCTTCCCCGCCGTGATCGTGTACGGCGGCCTCGGTGCCGACACCGCCGCCATCCGGGCCGCCGGCGCCGCGGTCATCAGCTACGACCCCTACGTCGTGGGCCGGGAGGGCACGCCACGCAACAACAAGCAGGGCGCCTTCTACAGCGTCTACGGCTCCTCCTCGGCGACCGGGCTGCTGGCCGCCTGGGGCTGGGGCGTCAGCCGCATCATCGATGTGATCGAGCAGTCGGGCGGCAACGTCCTGAAAGCGGACGCGACCGGCGTGACGGGCTGCTCCCGTTTCGGCAAGGGCGCGTTCGTGGCCGGTGTCCTCGACCAGCGCATCGCCCTGACGATGCCGATCGAGTCCGGCACCGCAGGAGTGCCGATCTTCCGCGGCGTCCCCGGTGAGAACGCCCAGAGCCTGTCCAGCGCGTACGGTGAACAGCCCTGGTTCGGCGACGCGTTCGGCTCCTTCACCGGCAGTCCCACCCGCCTGCCGGTCGACACCCACCAGATGGTCGCGATGATCGCCCCCCGCGGCCTGTTCATCATGGACAACCCGCACATCGCCAACCTGGGCCCGCGCTCGGCGAGCGTGGCGGCCCTGGGCGGCGCCGAGGTCTACAAGGCCCTGGGCGCCGGTTCCAACATCACCTACTGGTCCGACGTCCAGGACGGTTCACACTGCGCGAACCGGTCCGAATGGCGCACACCGCTGCAGCAGAACATCCAGAAGTTCCTGCTGAAGACCGGGAACACCCCGGGAGTGATGCGCATCTCGTCCCGTGCCCAGGGCAACCTGGCCGAGTGGCGCGACTGGACCACCCCCGTCCTGACCGACGCCACTCCCTCCCCGACCCCCACGGGAAGTCCTTCGCCGTCGGCCAGCCCGTCGCCGGCCCCGTCGGCCACCACGCTGGGCGCGGCGGCCGCGCGTAGCGGCCGGTACTTCGGTGTCGCGATCAACTCCGGAAAGCTCGGCGACTCCCAGTACACGACGATCGCCGACCGGGAGTTCGACTCGGTCACCGCCGAGAACGAGATGAAGATCAACGCCACCGAGCCGAACCGGGGGCAGTTCAGCTTCGGCGCCGGTGACCAGGTCTACAACTGGGCCACCGGCAACGGCAAGGAGGTGCGCGGCCACACGCTGGCCTGGCACTCCCAGCAGCCCGCGTGGATGGAACAGATGTCGGGCTCGGCCCTGCGCCAGGCGATGATCAGCCACATCAACGGGGTGATGGCCCACTACCGCGGCAAGCTCGTGCACTGGGACGTCGTCAACGAGGCCTTCGCCGACGACGGCAGTGGTGGCAGGCGCTCCTCCAACCTGCAGGGCACCGGCAACGACTGGATCGAGGTGGCCTTCCGCACCGCCCGGGCCGCCGACCCCGGCGTGAAGCTGTGCTACAACGACTACAACATCGAGAACTGGTCGGCGGCCAAGACCCAGGGCGTCTTCCGCATGGTGCAGGACTTCAAGGCCCGGGGCGTGCCGATCGACTGTGTCGGCTTCCAGGCCCACTTCAACAGCGGCAACCCGCTGCCGTCCAACTTCCAGACCACGTTGCAGAACTTCGCCGACCTGGGCGTGGACGTGGCGATCACCGAGCTGGACATCGCCGGCGCCTCGGCCTCCGACTACGCCGCCGCCACCCGCGCCTGCCTGCGGGTGACCCGCTGCGTGGGCATCACCGTGTGGGGGGTACGCGACAGCGACTCCTGGCGCCCCAATGACAACCCGCTCCTGTTCGATCGCAACGGCAACAAGAAGGCCGCCTACACGGCGGTGCTCAACGAGCTCAACGCCGCCGGACCCGGCCCCGGTCCCGGCCCGACCCCGACGCCCACACCGGGTGGCGGCTGCACCGCGCAGCTGTCCGCCGGCCAGACCTGGTCGGACCGCTACAACCTGAGCGTCGCCGTCACCGGCGCCGACGACTGGGTGGTGACCATGACGATGCGGTCTCCGGCGAAGATCATCGCTACCTGGAACGTCAGTCCGACCTGGGACTCCTCCGGCAACGTGATGACCGCTCGGCCCAACGGCGCCGGCAACGACTGGGGGGTGACGATCCAGCACAACGGCAACCGGACCTGGCCCACCGTCTCGTGCCGGCCCGCCTGAGAGCCGGGCGGTGAATCCGGCCGGCGGCACGGTCGCCGGTCCCGCGACCGGGACGCCCGCTCCCGCGCCCCGGCCGGGTTCGCCGATAGCCTTGCCGGATGCCCGAACCGTACCTGACGCCCCGGGAGACCGTGGAACACGAGATCGAGATCAAGCGGTCCCGTTTCCTGTGCGCGGTCGGCCCGGCCCGGTCCGAGGAGGCGGCCAGGGAGTTCGTCGCCGGTCGCAGGCGGCTGTACGGCGACGCCACCCACAACTGCTCGGCGTACGTGATCGGCGGTGACCGGGGTGTCCAGCGGGCCGACGACGACGGCGAGCCCGGCGGCACCGCGGGGACCCCGATGCTGGAGACCCTGCTGCGCCGGGGTGTGGCCGACGCGGTGGCGGTGGTGACCCGTTACTTCGGCGGGGTGAAGCTCGGCGCGGGCGGCCTGGTCCGCGCCTACGGCTCCTCGGTCGGCAAGACCCTGGACGTGACGCCGCTGGTCGAGATGGTGCCCGCCCGGGTGATGACCGTGACCGTGGACCACGTCCGGGCCGGACGGCTGGAGAACGATCTGCACGCCTCCCCGTACGAGATCAGGGAGGTCGTCTACGGGGCCGAGGTGGGTTTCCGCGTCGCGGTGCGTGAGCGGGACCTCGCGGCCTTCCCCGGCTGGGTCGCCACCCTGACGGCCGGCCGGGCCGGGGTCGAGCCGGGCGAGGCGGTTCACCTCGCGTCTCCCTGAGCAGGGCCGAAAAGGGACGACCGGGACGGCGTCAATGTGGGATAGGTCACACTTGGTCGGGGACGGTGGTGCGGGCCGGGGGGTGGATCGGCCCGTTCCCGGCGGCCGGAAGGAGTGGCACGGCCCGGCGCGACCCCCCGCGCGACCCTTCGAAAATTGCTTTGACGTGCGGAAACGCAGGGGGGCTTCCGGTCGTGGCGGGCCCGGCGGCGGGGGGTGCGATTTTCCTCAGCCGGTGGGCTGTGGTGCGCACCAGGCAGGATCGGGAGCGCTCCTCATCCACGCCGTACCCCGGCTCTCCGTAGCCTTGTCCCCATGAGTTCACCGAATCCCGACGGGATCGCCGGCTGGGCGATCAGCCTCATGGAAACCCTGGGCGCACCGGGGGCAGGTCTGGCCATCGCGCTCGAGAACCTGTTCCCGCCCCTGCCGAGCGAGGTGATCCTGCCGCTGGCCGGATTCACCGCCAGCCGGGGGGACATGAGGCTGTTCGACGTCGTGGTCTGGACGACCCTGGGGTCGGTGATCGGCGCGCTGGCGCTGTACGCGGTCGGGGCGCTGCTGGGACGCAACCGCGTGGTGGCCATCGCCTCCAAGCTGCCGCTGATCAACGTCGCGGACATCGAGAGGACCGAGGCGTGGTTCGCCCGGCACGGCAAGAAGACCGTCTTCTTCGGGCGGATGATCCCGATCTTCCGCAGCCTCATCTCGATCCCGGCGGGGGTCGAGCGGATGCCGATCACGATCTTCACGCTCCTGACCACGGCGGGCAGCCTCATCTGGAACACGGCCTTCGTGATGGCCGGCTACCTGCTCGGTGAGCAGTGGGAGCTGGTCGAGCAGTACATGGGCATCGTCTCGAAGGCGGTGCTGGGCATCGTGATCCTGGCCATCGTGATCTTCGTGGTGGTCAGGGTCTCCGACCGCCGCAAGGGCAGGCACCACGCCTGACCGGTGAGGGGTGGCCGGGGCCGCCCGTGACGCCCGGCCGGCCCCCGGGCCCTTGGGCCTTGAGCCCCGGCCGGTGCGCCGGGGACCGGCCCGCCGGCCGGGATCACGTTCCGGGCCACGCGGCCACGAGGCCACGCGGACACGCGGACACGCGGCCACGAGGCCACGCGGCCACGAGGACCGGTGCGAGCCACGGCATCGGGCTGGGCCGTTCCGGCCGGGCGGGACGAGGCGCTCGTCCCGGACTCAGGGGCCCGGTGACGGATCCAGGCGCCCGGCCGCGCGCCGGAGCAGCCCTCGGACCATCGGCGGGTGCACGAGACGCACGGGACCGAGGTAGAGCCACCCGAGCGTGTTGTGGACCTGGACGAACGTGATCACGTCCACCGCGCCGTCGTGGCACCGGACGGCCGCTCGGAAGTCGAGGTGCCGGTCGTCGGCACCCACCAGCACCTCCTTCTCGTTGCGGGCCAGTACGGGGAAGCTCTCCTGTGAGGTCGTCCGGAGCCCGAGAAGCCTGACCGCACGATCGCGTACCGACAGCGCGGCGGTGACCCACGCCGGTGGATCGTGGAAGAGTCCGCGCGCCCATTCGGCGGGATCCGTGCACGCGTGCGCGGACACCGGCTGGCGTTGGCAGTCGGTCCAGTCGCCCCGGATCCCGGAGGCGGTGAGCAACGTCGTCGGTGACGCCACGGTGGGATGGGCGCGGGCTCGTCTCGTGATCGGCATCTCAAGTTCTCCCGTTCGGGTCGATCGGCCAAGGTGGCGGCGTGGTCACGTGGTCCGCGCCGTCAGCGGTGCGCGGGTGGTGACGGGGACACGACGGGGGCGACACCGAGGATCCCGCGCACCGCTCTCTCCATGAGCTCGATGTCGTGGGGGGCCTGGCCTGCCACCTGGATCGCGACCGCCTCGATCAGCCCGACGAAGGCGACCGCCGTCAGGCGCGCCGGCGGCCCCGGGGGGATCGAGCCGTTGTCGCGGCCCGCGGCGATGAGCCCGGCGCACTCGGTCTCCAGCCGGCCGATGGTCTCACCGACCGCACGCCCGACCGGGTGATCCTGCCCGGCGAACTCGACCCTGAGGGTGAGCATCACCCTGGCCACGTCGCGACGGCAGTAGAGAGTGTGACCCCTGGCCATCGTCAGGAGCGAGGCCAGGGGATCGGCCTCGGAGAGGGCGGGCAGGCGCACCTCGACGTCCCACGTCTCGGTCACCCACTCCACCACCGCGAGGGCGAGCTCCTCCTTGCCGGCGAACAGGTGGTAGAGCGCCCCCCGGGTGTATCCCGCGTCCCTCGCCACCTGCTCCAGGACCAGATCGGCGTAGCCGTACGTGGACAGTCCCCGCGCGGCGCTCGCCAGGATGGCCCCCCGCGTCCTGGCGCGCCTATCGGCCTGCGTACGACGCGCGACCGTCCCGCTCATGCCGCTTCCCCCGCCCTCGTCTCCGGTTCCATCGTCAATATACATACATACGTACATGTATGAAAGTGTGACGGACGGCTCCCGTCGCCTGTCCCGCTCGCAGGGATCACCCCTCGCCGGTCTGCGCGCCGGTCTTCTCGACGGCCCTGAGCAGCATCTCGGCCATCGACCGGCCGGCCACCCGCAGCGGCTCCGGGTCGCGGGCGGCCCGGGAGAGCACGAACGCCCCCTCCAGAATCATGATCATCGAATAGGCGAGTGACCGCGCCGTGTTCCGGTCGGGCACCCAGCGGGCGAACCACTGCTCACCGGCATCGACCCAACCGGCGAAGACCTCCGCCGTCGTGACCCGGAGGACCTCGTTGGTGCCGGCGACCTCCAGCGCCACGGCCGCGATCGGGCACGCGTCGGCGTAGCCGGTCGCTGCGAGGTCGTCCGCGGCCGTCCGGAAGGCGTGCTCGACGGACTCGACCGGGTCCGGGACGCTGTCCAGCAGTTCCAGCACCATCCGGCCGTACGCGGTTCCGGACGTGCGGATCGCCTCCTCGGCCAGCTGCTGCTTGCCGCCGGGGAAGAAGTGGTAGATGGAGCCGAAGGGCGCGTCCGCCTCCGTGGCGATCCGCTTCAGGCCGGTGCCCGAGTAGCCGTTGCGGCGGAACAGCACCGTGGCCGCGTCCTGGATCCTGGTCCGCGTGTCCGTCCGTCCCATTGCGCTTCACCCTTTCCGCGCCCAGAGGGCTTGGCGTGATCCGTCGGTGTTCACTAGGTTACATTAGAACGATCTATCAAATGGAGGTGTGATGCCGACGATCGAGCTGTCGTGCGGTCCGATCGACTATCAGGACACCGGCGGCCAGGGGCCGGTGCTGGTGTTCGGCCACGGCCCGCCGATGAACGAGACCCAGTGGCGCAAGGTGGTGCCGCTGCTGGAGGGGTACCGCTGCGTCCTGCCCACGCTGCCCCTCGGTGGTCATCGCCGGCCGATGAACCCGGACGCCGACCTGTCGCAGCGCGGTGTCGCGCTGCTGCTGGGCGAGTTCATCGAACGGCTCGCCGTGGACGAGGTGACCCTCGTCCTCAACGACTGGGGCGGTGGCCAGTTCCTGGTGTCGGAGGGGCGGGCCCACCGGATCGCGCGCCTCGTGCTGGTGGCCTGCGAGGCGTTCGACAACTTTCCCCCGGGACCCGTCAAGCCGCTGGCCGCGATGTGCAGGGTTCCCGGTGGCGTCTGGCTCCTGACGCGGCTCATGCGTTTTCCGTGGTTCCGGAACAACCGCGATGGATTCGGCGGGATGAGCCTGCGCGGGATCCCGGACGAGATCATGGACGACTGGTTCGCTCCCGCGACCCGGAGCAGGGCCATTCGCAGGGACTTCGCCAAGTTCGCCACCTCGGCGCCCGGGCGTGAGACCTTGCTGGCCTGGAGTGAGCGACTGAGCGACTTCGACCGCCCCGTGCTGGTCGTCTGGGCGAGCGAAGACCGGTTGATGCCGCGCGAGCACGGCCCCCGGCTGGCGGAGCTGTACCCGAGGGGCCGGCTGATCGAGATCGCCGACTCGTCCACGCTCGTCCCCGAGGACCGGCCCGAACGACTCGCCGAGGTGCTCACCGGCTTCCTGGTCGAGACCGGGGCGGAACCGTCCCGGCGCGCGCGCTGAGCGAACGGCGACGACCGCCTTCACCGCGAACGGCGGCGACCGCCTTCACCGCGAACGGCGGCGACCGCCTTCACCGCGAACGGCGGCGACCGCCTTCGCCGCGATCGGCGGCGACCGCGACGACGAGCCCGGCTTCGGGAGGCCGGGCCGCACAGGCTCGACCACGGAGGCACCCGGCCGCCCGTGATCACGGCACACGATCTGGGGACTTCATGACCCGCGCACAGCTGGACAAGCGACCGCATGAGGTCGCCGCGATGTTCGACCGCACGGCCCGGCGGTACGACTTCGTGAACGACGTCATCTCGCTCGGCCGGATGCGGCTGTGGCGCAGGGCCGTCGCCGAGGCCGTCGACGCGGGTCCCGGCGAGACCGTGCTCGACCTCGGAGCGGGTACCGGCACCTCCACCGATGCGTTCACCGGGCGGGGCGCACGCGCGATCGCCTCCGACTTCTCCATCGGCATGCTGAACACGGGCGTCAGGCGCAGGGGGCGAAACGCGCTCACCGGCCCCGGCCTGCCGTTCATCGCGGGTGACGCCCTGAACCTGCCGTTCGCCGACGACGCCTTCGACGCCGTCACGATCTCCGCGGCGCTGCGCAACGTGCACGACACCGGGCAGGCCCTGCGTGAGATGCTGCGCGTCGCCAAGCCGGGCGGCAGGCTGGTGATCCTCGAATCCTCCCACGTGACGGTCGCGTCGTTCGACCTGCTCCACCGCGAGTACCTGATGAGGATGCTGCCCGCGGTGGGCAGGATCTTCGGCTCCAACGACGACTCCTACGAGTACCTCGCCGAGTCCGTCAGGGACTGGCACGACCAGCCGGCCCTGGCCGGGATCATCCAGGGGGCCGGCTGGGAGCGGGTGGCGTGGCGCAACCTCGACCTGGGCATCGTCGCCCTGCACAGGGGCTACAAGCCCCGGCGCTGAATCACCGGCGTCACGCTCGACCCGGTGCCGGCGGGCCCGGCCGGGCGGCACCGCTGGGGTCGCCGCGGGGGTCACCGTGGTGCCGGTCGGCCAGGGCGGCGATGCCGGTCGCGGTCGCGGTGACGAGATCGATGATCATCGCGTCGTCGACGGGCAGGTTGATGATGTACAGGCCGGCCGCGAGGGAGCCGAGCAGCAGCAGGTGGGCGATCGTGGGGTCGACGGGGCCGGCCAGTTCGCCGCGCGCCACGGCCCGTTCGACGATCTCGGCGAGACCGGCGTGTTCGGCGGCCAGGAAGGTGTCCTGGAACCGGGTGTCCAGTTCAGGGTCGGCGGCGAGCTCGCCTATCAGGGCCGGTGCCACGTGCCTGGCCGCCGGGGTGGCCATGCGGGCGTGAAACGTGCGGGCCAGTGCCAGCAGGTCCCCGTGCAGGGAGCCGGTGTCGGCCGGCGGTGGCGGCTGCTGCCCGTGCACGATGGCGGCGAACGCCATCTCGGCCTTGGAGGCGTAGCGGCGGTAGATCGCCGCCTTGCCCACTCCGGCGCGGGCCGCGACCCGGTCGACCGTCAGGGCCGGGTAGCCCGCCTCGTCGATCAGCTCCCGGGTGGTCTGCAGGATCTTGTGATCCACGCGACCGTCCCGGGGGCGTCCGCCCTGTTGCCTTCTCACTGCCATGCCTGCATGATACGGAACATCGGTACCGAAACCACGGTTCCGTAACTCGCCCGGACCTGGGTGCCGGCCGTCCCATCGCCGATGGAGCCGCACCGCACGGCCTCGCGACACGAACGGAGAACTCAGATGATCAAGTGGGCCGGTTGGATCCTCGCGTTCTGCGGAGCGGCGCACACGCTCGGCGCCCTGACGGTGGAGAAGGCCGCGCGCCACGCCGGGACGTGGTTCGGCGGGGGACTGTGGCACGAGGACCTGGCGCAGATGAGCCCGGCGGGCAGCGCGTACTGGCTGAGCGTGGACAGCTTCGGCCCGCCGCTCGTCGTGATCGGCCTGATCGTGGTGTGGCTGGACCGCCGCGGCATCACACCGCCGGCGTTCATCGCGTGGACGCTGGGGATCTGGACCGTGGTCGACGCCGTGGTCCAGCCGTTCACGCCCTGGCCGCTCGGCGTGCTCGCGATCGTCCTGCTGCTGGCCGGGGCCCGCCGCGCCGCCCGCCATGACGACCCCGCGCCCCAGGCCGGGCCTCCCCGGTGACGCCGGGCCGCGCCGGAGCCACACCCCCATCCTCACGATGAGACTCCCCGACGGTGCGCCGGCCTCTCGCGGGCCAGGGGAGCGGACGGTTCCCGGCTACGCGCCGACGTCCACGGTGAACGCCTCGAAGACCGCGTGCCCGGTGTCCCGCCCCATGGCGTACAGGCCGAGCACCGCCCCGACCCAGCGGCCCAGTGTGGCCTGGAAGGGGGAGCCGATCTCGCGCGGGCCCTCCCCGGTGTCGGCCAGGAACGTGACGAGCGCGCCGTCGCCGTCAGGTAGAAGTCCTCGCCCACCCGGATCACGTCGGGATCGGACCAGTCGGCGTTCAGCACGGGGTTGCGGTAGGTCGTCGTCCCCGCACCGTTCCGGCCGGTGTTCTCGCGGGCCGGTGCCGTACGGGGGCGGGGGCGGTCACGGCGGGGCTCCTCCGGGGGCGTCGCGGGCCGGCGGGAGCGGGGCGCTCCGAGGAGGCCGGTAGCTGGAAAGGGTGCGGCAGCGCGCCCGGAACGTCAACGGCCGGGGAACGCGCCCGAGCCAGCCACCAGGCAGAACGCCGCATCCCGGAAATTTTCGCGGTGGCGTTCTGGCCCCTCACCGGCGCGACGGAGGACAGTTGGACGATGACCGCCGAGGATCCGCCCGCGCGGCCGCCCAAGCTGGCGGTGATCGCCCGCGAGGCGGGGGTCTCGGTGGCGACCGTGTCCAAGGCGCTCAACGGCAGGCCCGGCGTCTCCGCGCGCACCCGGCGGCTGGTCGCCCTGGTGCTGGAGCGGCACGGCTGCGCTCCGCACCGGCCCCGGCCGGCCAGGGGCAGCGTGGTCGACGTCGTGCTCCAGGGGCCGGGCTCGGCCTACGCGCTGGCGGCCCTGCAGGGCATGGAGGACGCGGCCTGGCGAACGGGCGTGGACCTGGTCGTCTCCACCGTGCTCGGCCGCACCGGGAACGGCGGGCCGCCACCGGTCTGGCTGGACCGGGTCAGCATCCGCGACAGCGCGGGCGTGCTGCTGGTGCGCACCCTGCCGACCGGCACCCAGCGGGCCTGGCTGGCCGGCCACGGCATCCCCGTGGTGATCGTCGAACCACCCCGCACGCCGCCGCCCGGCCTGCCCGTGGTCACCTCGGCCGGCCTGGACGGTGCCCGGCCCGCCACCGAGCACCTCATCGGACTGGGACACGAGCGCATCGCCGTCGTGGCCGGCCGGCCCGGCGTCCCGTGCGCCGCCGAGCGGCTGACCGGATACCGCAGGGCCATGGCCGGGGCCGGGCTGCGGGCCGACCCCCCGCTGGGAGGTGCGCGGCCACTTCCGGATGGACGACGCCCTCGTGGCCACCAGGGCGATGCTCGCCGGGCCGGGCGAGCCGCCGACCGCGGTGTTCGCCTGCTCGGACGTCATAGCGCTCGGCGTGTACCGGGCGCTGGCCGAGCACGGGCTGCGCGTGCCGGACGAGGTCAGCGTGGTCGGCTTCGACGACTCGCTGGCGGCCGCGTACGCCACGCCGGGGCTGACGACCGTCCGCCGGTCCTGGCCCGAACCGGGCGAGGCCGCGCTGGACGCTCTGTTCTCCGGCCGTCCGGCGACCAGGACGGAGGTACCGACCGCCCTGGTCGTACGGTCGAGCACCGCTGCGGTGTGAGACGTCCGGCGGCGGTCCCGTGAGGAGAAGCGGTCAGAGCCGGAGGGCCTCCTCCTGGGCGGCGGTGAGATCGCTGGGCCACAGGCGGTACACGTTCAGGCGCGTCTCGTAGTACTTGTCGGTCTCCCCGGCCCACTGCATGCCGATGCGCCTGGCCACCCCGGCGCCGCGCTGGTTGTTCACCCGGACGACCGCGACGAGTTCGTGGGCGCCGATGGAGAACGCCCAGCCCGCCAGGGCGCGGCCGGCCTCGGTGGCGTAGCCGTTCCCCCAGGCGTCGGGGGCGAGCTGCCAGCCGATCTCGATGTCCTCCTCGTCCGGCGGCAGGTATCTGAGGGACAGGCCGCCGACGATGCGCTGGTCGGAGTTGCGGACGACCGCCCAGCGGCCCAGCGGGGGCGTCAGGGCCGGCCTGCTGCTCTCCCACGACTCCAGCGTGGCCCGCATCGCCTCCTCTCCCTCCAGCCGGTTCATCGCCGGAGAGAGCCAGCGGGTCACCTCGGGCTCCCCGTAGATGGCCAGGGCCTCGCCGGCGTCGGCGGGACTCCAGTCACGCACCGTGAGGCGGTCGGTGGTCAATAACGTCATGATCTTCCTCTCCCTGACGAGCAGGCCCGGCCGTACGGCATGAGAGAACATGGAGCAGAAGAAGGATCATTCCTTGCCTGAAATGTCCGATGTGTTGCCCTTGTGAGGGTACGCCTATCGAACCGTCGCCGACCAGGGCGGGGTCAGCCCTCCAGGGCGTACTGCATGACCCTCAGTTTCGCCTGGGCCTCGGCGAGTTCGGAGGCCGGGTCGGAGTCGCCCATGATCCCGCAGCCGGCGAACAACCGGGCACGGGCACCCTGGATCTGCGCGCAGCGCAGCGCGATCCCCCACTCACCGTCACCCCGGGCGTCGATCCAGCCGACCGGACCGGCGTACCCGGCGCGGTCCATGCCCTCCAGGTCGCGGATGACGTCCAGCGCCCGCCCGGTCGGGGTGCCGCCCACGGCGGCGGTCGGGTGCATGGCCTCCACCACGTCCAGCACCGAGGTCCCGGCCGGCAGCCGCCCGGTCACCGGGCTGGCCAGGTGCTGGACGTTCGCGAGCACCAGCAGCTCGGGCGCCTCGGGGATCTTCAGCTCGGCGCAGAGCGGGTCCAGCGCCTGGCGTACCGACGCCACCGCGCAGGCGTGCTCGTGGCGGTTCTTCTCCGAGGCGAACAGGGCCGCGCCGCGCGCCACGTCGTCGGCCTGGCCGCTGCCCCGGGCGATCGTGCCGGCCAGCACCAGCGACTCCAGCGTCTCCCCGGTCCGCCGGACCAGCAGCTCGGGGGTGGCGCCGACCAGCCCGGCGCAGGAGAACGTGTAGCACTCGGGGTAGCGGGCGGCCAGCCGGGCGAGCAGCAGGCGGACGTCGATCGCCCGCTCGGCGACCGCGTTCAGGTCCCGGGCCAGCACGGTCTTCTCCAGCAGGCCCGACCGGATCCGCCGGATCGCGCGGGCCACGGCGTGCTGCCACTCCGGCGCGGTCAGGCTGCCGTCGCCGTACCGGATCCTGCCCGGGTCGCGGAGCGGCGTGACGGCGTCGAGCCGCCGCTCGCCGACGGTGGTCAGCCAGGCGCGGCCGTCACGGCGGGCCAGGATCGTCTCGGGCACGACCAGGAGCGAGCCGTGGGCGTCCGGGTCGAAGGTGAACGAGCCGAAGGCGACCGGGCCCGAGCCGGGGGCCGTCACGTCGTCGTCGACGTGCGCCTCGCCGAAGATCTCCGCGAGGCGGTCGCGGGCCCAGTCGAAACGCCCGGGGCCGGGGGGCACGTCCAGGCGCACCGCCTCGCCCCACGCGACGAGTCCCTCTCCGCGCCTGACCCAGGCGTAGGGGGCGGCGTCGGGGAGCCGGGAGAAAAGGTCGCCGGGGTCCTCGACGGGGGTGGTTCTCACCACGAGAGGACGAATCGATCCGAGCGCTACACTCACCTCCGCCACTCTATGCGTAAAACTGAACGTGTTCGACTGTCGTTCACGCCCCAGCACACCCGCCACGACGTGTCAAGAAAACCAAGGCACTCGGTCAACGAAGCCTGCCGCTCCGACCTGCGGTGATACATCCGAAGCAGACGAGATCTCGCAGCGGGGGTGTCATGCTTCGCAGGACTGTGACGGCATTCACAGGGCTGGCCGCCCTCACGATCGCCCAGGCCGCCCCGGCCTGGGCCGCCCGGACGGCCCCGACGGCTCCCGCGGCCCAGGCGGCCCAGGCGGCCGGAGTGTCCGGGGTGGCCCGGACTGCCGAGCCCTGGCGGCCGAGGGTGATGGCCGCGCTCGGCGACTCCATCAGCGCCGGGTTCAACGCCTGCGGCTGGTACGTCCCCTGCGCCTCGCGCTCCTGGTCGACCGGGGATCACCCGAGCGTCCGGAGCCACCGCCTGAGGATGGGCGATCTCGGCCTCGCCCCGCGCACCGTGAACCTCGCCGTCCCCGGCTCCACCAGCGCGGGTCTCGCCGCCCAGGTGGCGCGGGCCGTCGAGCGCCGGGCCGACTACGTCACGATCCTGGTCGGCGCCCAGGACGCCTGCGTGTCCTCCGAGCGGCTGATGACCCCGGTGGACCTCTACGAGAGCCGCATCGCCCAGGCCCTGGCGACCTTCCAGGCCGGCCGGCCCGGCGGCCGGGTGTTCGTGGCGAGCGTCCCCGACGTCGGCCGGCTCTGGCGGATCGGCAAGGACAGCCCGGTGGCGCGCGGCTTCTGGGCGGTGGGCCGGATCTGCCCCACCATGCTGGCGCGCCCCACCTCGGCGTCGGAGGCCGACCGGGCGCGCCGCGAGCGCGTGCGCGCCCGCATCGCCGGGTACAACGCCGCGCTCGCCCGGGTCTGCGTGGCCTACGGCCCCGGCTGCCGCCACGACGGCGGCCAGGTGTTCGCGCAGCCGTTCACGCTCGGCCACGTCAGCAAGTGGGACTTCTTCCACCCGAACGCGGCCGGTCAGCGGCTGATCGCGGAGAAGACCTTCCGGATGATGCGCGACTGGCTCGCCGAACCGGTGGTGGAGCCCCTGCCCGCTCCCTGACCCTCGCCGTTCAGAGCCAGCCGTTGTGCCGGGCGGTACGGGCGGCCTCGATGCGGTTGCGGGTGCCGGTCTTGCCGATCGCGGCGGACAGGTAGTTGCGCACCGTGCTCTCCGACAGGTGCAGCCGGTCCGCGATGTCGGCGACCGTCGAGCCGTCGGCCGCCGCGGACAGCACGTCCCGCTCGCGCTCGGTCAGCGGGCTGGTGCCGGTGCTCAGCGCCGCGGCGGCCAGCGCGGGATCGATCACCTTCCCGCCCGCCAGGACCCGCCGGATCGCCGCGGCCAGCTCCTCCACGGGACCGTCCTTGACCAGGAACCCCGAGGCGCCCGCCTCCATCGCCCGGCGCAGGTACCCGGGCCTGCCGAAGGTCGTCAGGATCAGCACCCGGCACTCCGGCAGCCGGTCCCGCAGCTCGGCGGCGGCGTCCAGGCCGCTGATCCCGGGCATCTCGATGTCCAGCAGCGCCACGTCCGGCCGCGCGCCGAGCGCGGCCGCGACGACCTCGTCGCCCCTGCCGACGGTGGCGACCACCTCGATGTCGTCCTCCAGGTCCAGGAGCGTGGCCAGCGCGCCGCGCATCATGCCCTGGTCCTCGGCCAGCAACACTCTGATCATCGGAACGTCCTCCGGTACGGGAGCCGGCCGGTCATGGCAGCGTCACCTTCAGCAGGAAACCGCCCCCCGGCGCCGGGCCGGCCTCCAGCGTCCCGCCGAGCGCCGCGGCCCGCTCGGACAGGCCGCGCAGGCCGTTGCCGAAGACCCCCTCCCCGGCGCCCCGGCCGTCGTCGCGGATCTCCAGCACCGTGCCCCGCAGGGAGATCGAGCAGGTACGGGCGGAGCCGTGGCGGACGACGTTCGTCACGCCCTCGCGCACGGCCCAGCCCAGCAGCGCGTCGGCCTCCGGCGTGGGCGCGTCCCCGGTGACGGTCACCGTGGCGGTGACGCCCGCGTCGGCCAGGACCGTGCGCGCGCCGTCCAGCTCGGCGGCCAGACCGCGTCCCCGGTAGCCGGTGATCGCGGCCCGCACCTCGTGCAGCGCCTCCCGTCCGAGGGCCTCGATGTCGGCCGCCTGGGAGGCCGCCGCCTCGGCGTCACGGGAGGCCAGCCTCCGTACGACCTCCGCCTTGACCACCATCACCGAGAGCGTGTGCCCGAGCAGGTCGTGCAGGTCACGGGAGAAGCGCAACCGCTCCTCGGCCACCGCGACGCGGGCCAGTTCCTCGCGGGTGTCGTGCAGCTCGCCGATCACCGAGAACAGCCTCAGCACGATGCTGACCACCAGGCCGCCGGTGGTCGTCCCCCAGCTGACCAGCGAGATCTGCTCCGTGCTCGCCCCCGACCGCCACATCACCACGACCAGCGAGAGGGTCAGCACGACCAGCAGGACGTAGACCGGCCTGCCGCGCAGCACGACCCCGCAGGCGATCGTCATCAGCGGGGCGAGGAAGAACCAGTCGTGGGCGAGCCCGGCCAGCAGCAGGAAGGTCACCCCCAGCAGCCCGGCCAGCACCACGGCCGCCGCGCGCCGCCGGTCGGTGAAGGACAACCGGACGCACAGCACGTACAGGACGACGAAGGCCGCCAGGCCCAGCGCCGCCGGGAGCACCGGCCGCACGTCTCCCTCCACCACGTCGACGAGCGGGGGATAGGCGATCAGCAGCCAGGGGTAGAAGGCCAGCTGTCCCGGCCCTCCGCGTCCCGGCCCCTCGCGCTTCCTCACCGCAGGCCCTCCGCTCACCTGGAGACTCCTATCATGCGGTCCACATGGGGCGCCTGGCCCGGCGGCGGGTGTGCACCGCTCACGTGAGGCGCCCGGCCCGGCGGTAGGCGTACACGGCGAGGGCGCCGAAGGCGACCAGCCAGCCGGCGAGGATCAGCGCCGTGCCCGCGTCGGGCGCCTGTCCGAACGCCACCCGGCGCGGCAGGTCGGCGTAGCCGAAGCTCGGCGTCCACCCCGACAGGGTCCTCATCCAGCCGGGGAAGCCCTCGACCGGCATCCAGAGCCCCCCGACGACCGCCAGCCCCAGGTTGGCGGCGATGTTGAGCACGGTGGCGGTCTGCCCGCTGAACAGGTAGCCGAAGGACAGGGCGAGCAGGATGAAGGGCAGCGAGCCGACCCAGAGCAGCGGCACGATCGAGGCCCACTGCCAGGCCTGCAGGCGCACCCCGTTCAGCAGCGCTCCGGCCAGGGACACCCCGCAGATCGCGGGCAGCACCACGAGCATGCCGGTGATCGCCTTGCCCGTGACCACCCGCGCCGGGGTCAGCGGGGTGGTGCGCAGCAACCGCAACCAGCCCGCCGTACGGTCCTCGGCGATGCCGGTGCCGTTGTTGAAGGCCGAGCCGATCGCCCCGAAGGCGGCCATGCTGACCATCACGTACACGGCGGCCGAGACGCGGTCGGCGCCCGTGACGCCGAGGTTGGTGAACAGGAGGTACATCGCCACCGGCATCACGAAGCCCATGATCACGTACCCCGGGTCACGGAGGACCCTGACGACCTCCAGGCGTATGTAGGCGAGCATCAGGCGTCCACCTCCGTCAGCGCGATGAAGGCGTCCTCGAGCGCGGCGGGCGCCACCTCGATGTCCCGTACGGCTCCCATCCCGGCCAGTGCCATCACCGTGGCGTCGGCGTCGCGGGTACGCAGGTGCACGCGGCCGTCGCGGGCCCCCGCGGAGGTGACCCCGGGCAGGCGTTCCAGGTCTGCGGCCCGCCGGGTGCCGGCGGTGACGCTCACCGTGGTCAGCGAGACCAGGCGCTTGATCTCCCGGCTGGTGCCGTCGGCCGCGACCCGGCCCTTGTCGATCACGACCACCCGGTCGGCGTACTCGTCGGCCTCCTCCAGGTAGTGGGTGGAGAACAGCACGGTCCTGCCGCGCGCGGCGAAGGCGCGCATGCTCTCCCAGAACTCCCGCCTGGCGCGGACGTCCAGTGCCGCGGTCGGCTCGTCCAGCAGGATCAGCTCGGGGTCCCCGGCCAGCGCCAGCGCGAAGCGCAATCGCTGGGACTGGCCACCGGACAGCCGCTCCACCCGCCGGCCGGCCAGCTCCTCCAGCCCGGCGGCGGCCAGCACCTCCGGCACCGGGATCGGCGTCCGGTAGGTCGTGGAGACGAAACCGACCAGCTCGCGGACGGTGGTCCGGGGGACCAGGCCGCCCTCCTGGGGCATCGCCGCCAGCCGCCCGGCGCGGATCGCGGCCTCGGGCGTCCCCCCGAAGATCCGGACGCCGCCCGAGGTCGGGGCCAGCAACCCGAGCATCAGCCCGATGGCCGTGGACTTCCCCGCGCCGTTGCGCCCGAGCAGGGCCACGGTCTGCCCGACGGGGATGTCCAGGCTGAGTCCGTCCACGGCCCGTACCGTCCCGAAGTGCTTGGTCAGGTCACCGAGCGACACCGCGTCGCCCGTCGTGCTCGTCGTGCTCGTCGTCACTGTCGTGCTCGTCATGGGGGGAACGCTACGGAGGGACCGAAGACGCAGGTAGATCCATCGATCCGGACCCGGCCGGGACAAATGTCACCGTCCGCGGACGCGGTGCCCCCCGGACATCTCCGCCCCGGTCCTGTCCCGTCCCGTCCCGGACCGCGAGCGCGTTCCCGTTCCGTGGTGGCGTGTCCCGGGGACGGGCCCCCGCGTCTCGTGGGGACCCCCGGGGTCAGGCCGACAGCGCGGCGAGCGCGGCCGCGGTCTTCTCCGGCTCGGAGAACATCGGCCAGTGGCCGGTGGGCACCGCCGCGAAGCTCCACTCGGGCCCGGAGAGCGCCGCGAAGTACGGGTGACCGGAGGCGATCATGGCATGCACCTGCTCCAGCGGGAACGAGCACGTCACCAGCGTCTTGGGCAGCGCGTCCGCGCCTCCGCCGAGCCTCAGCGGGCGGGTCAGCGTCCCGTACGGCTGCGGGACCGCGCGGGAGGCGAACCACGCGCGCTCCGCCTCGCCCAGTCCCTCCAGGCTGACCCCGGCCCGCTCGTGCTCCTCCCAGGACGGGGGCGGGTAGCCCACGCCGCCGCCCTCCTCGGCGACCCTCCTCTCGACGAGCTCCCGCTCCTCGGGCTCCCTGATGTCCAGCTGGGTCATGCCGTCGGCCATCGGCCCGCTGTCGAGGTAGACGATCCGGGCGACGCGCTCGGGGATCCGGTCGGCCGCCCCGGTGACCGGTGCCCCGGCCCCGCTGTGGGCGACGAGGATCACCCCGGTCAGGTCCGCGAAGACGATCGTGTTGACGATGTCCTGGACGTGGGTCTCCAGGTCGACGCCGGGACCCGCCAGGTGGACCCGGTCGCCGACCCCGGTGAGCGTGACCGGGTGGACGTCGTGCCCGGCCTCGCGCAACGGCCGGGCGACCTTCTCCCAGGCCCATCCGCCGATCCAGAAGCCAGGAACCAGGACGTACGTGCTCATGTCTTTCTCCTTCGTTCGCCTGGTCTCACCGTAGGATCGAATCCGGACAGTACCGGTCCGGATATGTGAGGGATCTTGCCGTGACGGCCGCCCGGGTTCTCGCGCTGCTGGAGCTGTTGCAGGCCGCACCCGGCCTGACCGGCCCCGAACTCGCCGCCAGGCTGGAGGTGGACGAGCGCACGGTGCGCCGCTACGCGGTGCGGCTGTCGGACCTCGGGGTCCCGGTCCAGGCCGAGCGGGGCCGCTACGGCGGCTACCGGCTGCTGCCCGGCTACAAGCTGCCCCCGCTGATGCTCACCGACGACGAGGCCACCGCCGTGGTGCTGGGCCTGCTGGCCGGGCGGCGCACCGGGCTGGCGGTGGGGGAGGCGGCGACCGAGAGCGCACTGGCCAAGATCCAGCGCGTGCTCCCCGGCCCGCTGCGCGAGCGCGTCGACGCGGTGTCGCAGACGCTCGACCACACCGGACGCGCGGCGCCGAGGACACCCGCCCCGAGGGCCGCCCCGCTGCTCGCCCTCGCCGGTGCCGCCCGGCACCTGGTCACCGTACGGCTGGCCTACCGCTCCTGGCGCGGCGACGCCTCGACCCGCGAGCTCGACCCGTACGGCATCGTCTTCCACTCCGGCCGCTGGTACGTCGCGGGGTTCGACCACGCCAGCGGGGAGGTCAGGACCTTCCGGGTCGACCGGGTGGTGGACGTCACGCGCACCGGGCGCGCGTTCTCCGTCCCCGAGGGCTTCGACCCGGTCGCGCACGTGGTCGGGTCGCTGGCGGCGGTGCCGTACCGGCACGAGGTCAGGGTGGTGCTGGAGACCACCCTGGAGGAGGCCGCGGCGCGGATCCCCGCCACCACGGCGACCCTGAGCGAGACCCCCGGAGGGGTGCTGCTCGCCACCCGCGCCGAGCGGCTGGACGGGATGGCGCAGATGCTCGCCGGTCTCGGCGTGCCGTTCACCGTCCTCACCCCGGACGGGCTGCGCGACGAGGTCAGGTCCCTGGCCGCCCGCCTGCTGGCCTTCGCCGGCCGGGACCGGGTGGGGTGACCGGCGCCGGGGGACCGGGCCGGAGGAGCCTCAGCGGCCCGCGGCGAATGCGACCTTTCCGGTGGATCGTGATGCGGTGCGACCCACCGGTGTGAACCGGCCGGCGAGGAGCGGGAGAAGCCGCAGGTGCCTCTCCCGCCGACCGGACGGGCCGTCCCTGCGACGATGACCGCGCCGGTGTCGCCTACGCGACGTCGGGTCGTGTCATCAGCGGTGACCGCAGATGCAACCTCAGGTCGGGGCCGGTCAGCGGCACGGTGTTCCACGTCGCCACCGCCGTGCCCGCGCCGGCGTCGAGCTCCAGCCGGACCCGGTGCGGGGTGGTGATGACGTACAGCTCGGCGACGAACGTGTCGCCCCGCCAGGCGCCGGTCGCCACGACCGGACGCCCGAGCGGTGCGCTCTCGCGCCACGCGCCGTGGCCGACCTCGACCTCGACCCCGGACGGCGACCCGAAGCGCACCAGCCATCCCCCCTGCACCGGATCGACGACCACCGTGGTCCCGCCGGGCAGGGCCGAGTCCTCGGCGGAGGCGTCGAGGACGGCCTCGGCCGAACGCTCCGGGCCGGCCGATCCCGGCACCGGCGCGAACGACAACCGCCGCAGCCGATCGGCGAGCACCTCGTCGTCCCGGGGGCTCGCCGCCTGGTCCAGGCCGGGCAGCAGGCACTCCCACAGGGGGCCGAGGATCGACTCACCCTGCGTTATGGCGGCGGTCACGGCCACCACGAGTTCGTGCTCCGGGACGACCACGCACAGCTGGCCGAAGGCGCCGTCGCCACGGTAGCCGTGACGCGACATCCAGAACTGGTAGCCGTACCCGCAGAGCGTGTCGGGGTTCTCCGACCAGCCCTCGATCTGCCGGGTGTCGACGTGCCGTCCGGTCGCGAGCCGCACCCACTCGCGCGGGACGAGCCGCCGCTCGCCCCACCGGCCTTCGCGCAGCAGCAGCTCCCCGAAGGCGGCCACGGCCTCGGTCGTCAGGTGCAGCCCGTGAAATCCGAAGGAGGCACCGCCGGCCACCCGGTCCCACTCGGCGTGCTCGATGCCCATCGGCCCGAACAGGCGCTCCTGCAGCAGTTCGGGCAGGACGTGTCCGGTGACGCGTTCCACCATCCGGGCCAGCACGAACGTGGTCGCGTTGTCGTAGGCGTGCCGCGTTCCCTCGGGGTCGGGAAACGGCACGCGCAGGAAACCCTTCACCAGGTCGCCCGGCTCCAGCCGCCAGGCCTCGTCCAGGCTGTCGTCGCGATGTCCGGTCGTCATCGACAGCAGGTGGTGGACGTTCAGCCGCCGCGCCCGCGGTGAGATGTCGGCCGGGACGTGCTCGGGCAGCACGTCCACCACCCGATCCTCCAGCGAGAGCACCCCGTCGGTGATCGCGAGCCCGGTGGCGATCGCGGTGAAGGACTTGGTCAGCGAGTACAACAGGTGCGGGCGTCCGGCCGAGTACGGCGCCCACCAGCCCTCGGCGACGACGTGACCGCGGCGCACGATCATGATGGAGTGACACTCGGCCGACTGTGCCTCGATCCGGTCCAGCAGCGCGGAGATCGAACGAGACGACACCCCCGAGGCGGCCGGCGTCGAGCGCGGCAGCAGGGCACGCTGGGAAGACATCCGCCCACCGTAACGAAGCCGCCGCGTCCGTTCGATCGATTTACGAGGCACACCCCCTGAAGGAAGAAGCGCGAGCAGGCGATGAACGCACATCCGAACGAAGACGATGATGTGATCATGATCACCGTAAGGCGGCCGACCGAGGAGGAGATGGAGTCGTACCGGTTCGACGATGAGCTGGCCCTGTCCGGTGTACGGGTGGAGGACGCGGATTTCTCGTCCCGGAAAATCGACAACGTCTCCATCGGCAATGGCAGCACCCTCGTGCGCTGCACCTTCCGGGATGCCCGGATAGCAGGCGGATGTCTCGGTACCGGTGTGCGGGTGAGCACCTACGTCGAATGCGACTTCGACGGCTCCTCCATTCGGAACGTGCAGTCCGGGCGAGCCAGGTTCGTTTCCTGCTCCTTCCGGGATGTGGAGATCAAGGACTCCTTCTTCCTCGAGACGGCCTTCGTGGAATGCGTCTTCAGCGGGACCGTCGAGGACTCCGTCTTCGACGCCGACACATGGTCCCGGGAGAGGAAGTGGTTCCGCAGGAAGAAGGAGCCTGAGGTGCACGAGTACAGGGGGAACGACTTCTCCGGGGTCCGGTTCAGGAACGTGGCCTTCCGGGGCGGCGTGGATCTTCGCCTGCAGACGTTCCCCGAGAACGGGGAGCACTTCGTCGTGAGGGATGCCCTCGGGGTCCTGGACGAGGCCGAGGCCGAGGTTCGATCCTGGCCGCAGGGAGAGCACCGCTCGAACGCCGAGGTCCTGCTCCTCACTCTGCGCGAGACCGCGGAACGCAGGCAGAAGGACCTGTTCGTCGAGAGGAGCCGGGTGACGAACGGGCTTCCGAAGGATCTCGCGGATCGAATCGAGCGGATCCTGAGACGACACTGATCGTTGCGGGCCGCGAGGCACCCGGCCACCTCGGACGGTCAGGGGTCACTCCGGGGGCACGGGTCAGCCGCAGTTGCCGAAGGTCCTGCGGCCGCCGGTCGCCTCGGTGAAGTCCCGGCGGGTGTCGCGGATGCTGCCCCAGTACGAGACGCACCTGCGGCCGGCCTTCAGCTTCACGGGCCCGGCGTAGTACTTGAACCTGCCCGTGTCGGTCTTGGGCCTGCCGCCCTGCACCGTCAGCGTGGCGGTGGTGTGGGTGGCGGTACGCCGGAAGGCGGTCTTGATGGTGACCACGCAGTTGTAGCCGGTGCGGCGGTTGTACAGGAGGTGCACGTACCCGAAGGTGTCGCTCCCGGCCCTGACGGGACGGACGCCGTCCTTCACCCGCTTGAACCCCGCCCCGCAGACACGCTCGGGCGTGTGGACAGCCGAGGTCGCGTACGCCGCGTACGCCGGGTCGGCCGCGAGAACCCCTGCGGCCAGGGCGGTCACGGCGACGGCCTTCACAGCGGACCGGATCAACTGTCTCCCCTTCGACGAGTGGGGCGCGACGCACGCCCCTGCGAACGAACCCATCGATTCTGGCCCATCCCTCTCCTTCCAGGCAACGAGTCCGGAATAAGGCCGGACCGAAAACCTCGCGGGGACGGGGCGGCTCGTGTTCCGGTCCGGCGCCCGCGGGTCCGGGAGCCTGATGACGGGTGGACCGTGCCGGACATGACGATCCCGCCCGTCCCCGCGGGCCCTGGAGCCTGACGCGCCTTCGGTCCCGCGGGCGGGGCGATGCTCAGGGGGTGAGGACGAGGCGGCCGCGGAGGCCGCCGTCGGCGAGCCGGTGGTGGGCCGCGGAGACCCGGTCGAGGGGCATGGTCCCGGCGACGCGCAGGGTGAGCGCGCCCGCCTCCACCAGGGCGACGAGGTCCGACAGGCGCGCCCCGTCGGCGCGGATCCAGTGGTTGAACACCCGGATGCCGCGCAGCGGCGCCGGTGCCCCTCCCGCGACCAGCGCGGCGAACGTCCCGCCGGAGCGGACCGCGTCCAGCGCGGCCGCCCCGACCACGGCGGCGTCCAGTGCCGCGTCCACGCCGCCAGGGACGAGGGCGCGCACCGCCTCGCCCAGCCGTGCCGTACGCGGCACGAACAGCCCGGCTCCGAGCTCGCGCACCAGCGGCTCGTCGCCGGCCCCGGCGACCGCGACCACCCGGATCCCGCGTGCCGCGGCCAGCTGGACCGCGAAGCCGCCGACGGCACCGGCCGCACCGGTCACCAGCAGTGTCCGCCCGGGCTCCAGGCCGAGGCCGTCGAGCGCCTGGAGGGCGGTGAGCCCGTTCAGGGGCAGGGTCGCGGCCTGTACGGGGGTCACGCCCGCCGGGGCGGCCGTGACCGCGTCCGCGTCCAGCACGACCTGTTCGGCCTGGGCGCCCAGCGGCACGTCCAGCCGGTCGGACAGGCCGATCACCCGTGCCCCGCGCTCGATCCCGGTGACCCCCGGGCCCGTCTCCTCGACGACGCCTGCCACGTCCCAGCCGATGCCGATCACGTCCCGTACCGGGAGCAGGCCCGCCTCGGTGAGCGCGCCGGAGCGGGTGGCCAGGTCGACGGGGTTGACCGTCGCGGCCTCGACCCGGATGCGCACCTGCCCCTCTCCGGCGACCGGCACCGGCACCTCCGCGATCCGCAGGACCTCGGGCCCGCCGAAGGCGCGGACGACGACTGCACGCATGTGTTCTCCCCGTTGTTCCGAAAGGCCATCTGTTCCGAAGGCCATCTGTTCCGAAAGGCCGTCATGGACGTGGGGACAACCGTATGGAGAGCTACTCTCTATCAGGAAGTACGCACTCCGAGGTGCGTACCGAACCCACAGGAGCGTCATGACCACCCGTACCGCCGCGCGACGGCGCGAGGAGGCGCGTGTCGCCTACGACGCCTACCTCGCGGCCTGCCCGGCCCGCCGGCTTCTCGATCGCATCAGCGACAAGTGGGTGAGCCTGCTCCTCAACGCGCTCGCCGACGGCCCGCGGCGCTACAGCGACCTGTCCCGCACCGTCGCCGGTGTCAGCCAGAAGATGCTCACCCAGACCCTGCGCGGCCTGGAACGCGACGGGCTGGTGTCCCGCTCGGTCACCCCGTCGGTCCCGGTACGGGTCGACTACGCCCTCACCCCGCTGGGCGTCAGCCTGCTCCCGGTGATGCGGGCCATCAAGGACTGGGCCGAGACGCACATCGAGCAGGTCACCGCCGCCCGCGACGCCTACGACGGGCGCACGTCACCGCAGGAGCATCACCGGGATCTCCCCGGCGGTGGCCCGGTGACGGCGGGCGCCCACGGGACCGCACCCTCAGGGGCGCCCTGAGAACACGGCGTCCTGAGCACGAGGGCCGGCCGGTGGACGCCGGCCGGAGCGCCGGGCCCCGCGCGCGCACGACGACGAGCGGGTCACGGCATGCGTCCCCCGGTCTGGCGGGGCGGCAGGCGCGGCACCGCCAGCCGGGGCCTGGCCGCCGGGTTGGGCGTGTGCGGCGGCTGCAGGACCAGGCGCTCCAGGGCCACGTCGATGGCCCGCTCCAGCTGGGTGTCCACCCCGGCCGCGTAGTCCTGCGGGGTGATGTCCACCTCGATGTCGGGGTCGGTGCCGTAGTTCTCCACCCGCCAGCCCACGTCGTCGAAGGCGAAGGAGAACTCGGGCTGGGTGGTGATCGTCCCGTCGGCCAGCCGGTGCCGGGGCCAGATGCCGATCACCCCGCCCCAGGTGCGCTTGCCGATCAGCGGTCCCAGGCCCAGCAGCTTGAAGGTGTGGCTGAAGATGTCACCGTCGGAGCCCGCCCACTCGTTGGTGATCGCCACCATCGGGCCGCGCGGCGACTCGTCGGGGTAGGGGTCGGGCACCCCCCAGCGGGGGAAGTCGTACCCCAGGCGGCGCCGGGCCAGCTTCTCCAGCAGCAGCGCCGAGACGTGACCGCCCCCGTTGAAGCGGACGTCCACCACCAGGGCCTCGCGGTCGTACTCGACCAGGAAACCGCGGTGGAACTCGGCGTACCCCTCCGGGCCCATGTCCGGGATGTGCAGGTAGCCGATCCGGCCGCCCCCGCGCTCGTGGCAGCGGGCCCGGTTGGCCTCCACCCAGTCGCGGTAGCGGCCCGGCTGCTCGTCGCCGATCGCCCTGACGGTCACGGTCCACCTGTCGTCCCCGCGCCCCAGGGTGAGCTGCACCTCCTGGTCGGCCTGGTTGACCAGCAGCTCGTCCGGGCACACGTCCCGGCCCACCCGCTGGCCGTTGACGGCCAGCACCGCGTCACCGGGCCGTACGTCCACGCCGAGACGGTTGAGCGGCGAGGTCGTCTCGGGATCCCACCGGTCGCCGCCGACGATCCCGGCGATCCGGTGCGCCCCGTCCTCGAAGGCCCAGTCGACGCCGAGCTTGCCCTGCCGGTAGTGCGGCCGGGGCCGGTAGGCGCCGCCGCTCTCGTAGGCGTGCGAGGTGCCCAGCTCGCCCAGCAGCTCCCACAGCAGGTCGGAGAACTCCCCCCGGGTGGTGACCCGGTCCACCAGCGGCAGGTACCGCAGGTAGACCCCGTCCCAGTCGAGCCCGGCCATGTCCTCGGTCCAGAAGTTCTCCCGCTGCAGCCGCCAGGCCTCCCGGAACATCTGCCGCCACTCCGCCTCGGGCCGGATGGAGACCTTCACCCGCGACAGGTCCACCCACCCGCTGGTACGGCCCGGCGTGTCGTCGTCCTCCGGCTCCTGCCCGGCCCTGATCATCCGCAGCCGCGCGCCGGACCGGTAGAGCAGCGTGTCGCCGTCGCGGCCCAGCCGGAACTCCGACACGTCCCCGACCAGGGTCTCCTGCTTCTGCTTGGCGAAGTCGTAGACGTGCAGGGTGCCGTCGGAGGAGTCGGCGTAGTCGTCGCCGACGCTCCCCTCGACCGGGAAGGTCAGGTAGACCGCCTTGCCCTCGATCGCGGCGACGCCCTCGTAGCGGCCCTCGGGCACGGGGAAGACGACGACCCGGTCCTCGATGCCGTCGAGGTCGATGACCACCTCGGGCACCCCGTCGTCGCCGTCGTCGTCACCGTCCCCGTGCTCCCCGTGCTCCCCGTTCTCGTGACCGGTGCCGCCGGTGCCGGCGTCGTCGTCGTCGTCCCTGAGCGGCCGGGGCGCGGGGACGAAGGGGGAGGGCACGTCGGCCCGGAGCGCGATCGCGTACGGGCGCGAGCCCAGCGGGAAGCCGAGGTCGAACTGCAGCTCGTCGTAGACGGGGTTGAAGACGCGCCGGCCGATGAAGTACAGGTAGTCGCCACCGGGGTCGAAGGCCGGACGGCCGTCCCAGAGCAGCGGCCGGGTGGCGGGGAACGTCTCGCCCGTCTCGGCCCGGCACAGTTTCACCGCGGTGGTCTGCGCGGTGTCCTGGCAGGCGTACGCCAGCCAGCGGCCGTCGGGGGACCAGGCCAGGTCCTCGATCGCGCCGAACCTGCTGGAGTCCACCACCCGGGCGCGAGCCCGGCCGTCCCCGTCCCGGCCGGTGCCCCTCGCGGAGCCGGCACGGCGGCCGGTCGCCGGCGCCCTGCCGGTAGCGCCGGTAGCACGGTCACGGCCGTCACGGCCGTCGCGGCCGTCCGTCCCGCCGGTCCCGTCCGGTGCGAGGTCCACCAGGATCAGCTCGTTGCGGTGGTTGGCCACCGCCAGGACGTCCGCCGTGGGGGAGACCTCCAGGGCGACGGCGCGGCCGGTGTCGAGGTGGTCGAGCCGGACGGGGTCGGCGCACCCGTCGGCGGACAGGATCACCAGCACCTCACGGTCGCCCTCGTCGCTGGCCGCCGCCACCAGCCGCTCCCCGTCGCCGAGCCAGTTCAGCAACCGGTAGCGGACCCCGTACAGCGACCCGTGCTGGCGCACCGGCCCCTCCCAGGCGGCGAAGGAGAACGCCTTGCCGCGGGTGACGACGGCCAGGCCGCTGCCGTCGGGGCTGAGCGTGGCGCCGTCCAGGAAGTCCTCGGCCGGGGCGAACCGGCGGTTGCGCTGGGTACGGGAACTGCGCAGCCGCACCTCGATCGGGCGCGACTCCCCGTCCTCCACCAGGTACAGCTCGGCCCCGGCGTGGTAGACCAGCCTGCGGCCGTCGCCGGAGAGGTTGCGGGCGTAGTAGTCGGCGTGGTCGGAGTGCCTGCGCAGGTCACCGCCCTCGGCGTCGCAGGAGTAGACGTTGCCGACGCCCTCGTGGTCGGAGATGAAGTACACCCGGTCCCCGGCCCAGCAGGGCGAGGCCAGGTTGCCGGGCAGCGAGGTGAGCCGCCGGAACCGCCCGCCACCGGTCTCGATCCACAGGTCGCCCACGGTGCCGCCGCGGTAGCGCTTCCACCGGGCAGGGTCGGCGGTGTTGCGGCCGAGCACGATCCGCGGGCCGTAGGAGATGGTGTTGGCCGGGCCGTAGGGCAGGCGCTCGGGCATCCCGTCCGGTTCCACCCGGTGCAGCCACCTGCGGCCGTCGAAGGGCTGCCCCTGGTCGCTGGCGTAGACGATGCCGCCGGTCGGGTCCCAGCCGGTGACGGTGGAGCGGGCCCCGTGGTAGGTCACCCGCCGGGCGGCGCCACCGTCGGCGGGCATCACGTAGACCTCCTCCGGCCCCTCCTCGCGGCCGACGAAGGCGAGGCGGTCGCCGCCGGGGGAGAAGCGGGGATAGCCCGCCTCGGCCACCCCGGCGGTCAGCCGGAAGGCCCGCCCGCCCTCGGCGGTGACCATCCACAGGTCGTCCTCTGCGGCGAAGACGACCACGTCACCGAAGATCGTCGGAAAGCGAAGGTAGGCGGGCATCGTGTCACTCCATGATCGGGCGACGGGAGGTCACCTCGGTCGCCCGATCATGATTTCACGCCCCCGGAGGCTGGACGGCCCGTCCCTGAAGGTGGGCCGGTCCCGTCTCCGGCATCCTGGTGTCGGACCCGCCCGACTGCTTCTTGGCCTGCTTGGCCGACCGCGACGCCTTCATGGCCGCCTTCTTGCTCTTTCCGGAGACCTTCGCGGCCTTGCCGGAGTCCTTGGAATCCCTGCTGTCCGTCATCGTTTCCCCCGTGATGCTCGACGGATGATGCCCATGACCAGGCATACAGAGCCTTAGATACCCCTTCCGGACATCGGCCACCCGCGACCCGCCGGTCGCCGGTCGCCGGTCCGCCGTCGGGTCCGCCGTCGGGTCCGCGGCCGGTGCGCCGTCCGTGACCGTCGTGCGGGACCGCCGTCCGGGGCCGCCGGCCGGGGCCGCCGGCCGGGGTCGCCGGAAATCCGGTTGCCGTCGTACGCGGACATGTCCCAGCATGAAGGCATGTTCCGGCACGCCATTCTCGCGACGCCCGCCACCGCGGGCGCGTCCGGGCGTGCCCTGACTCCCGCCGCCAGGCGGCTCGACGGCGCGGAGCGCCGACCCTTTCCCGTTCGTCCCAGGTGACCCGGCGGGGAGGGGTCGGCCGAGCACGGGTCGCCGTCACGGACGAGCGTCGGGAAAGACAACGATCATGGCCAAGCAGGCCTACGTGCGGACCAAGCCGCACCTGAACATCGGCACGATGGGACACGTCGACCACGGCAAGACCACGCTGACCGCCGCGATCACCAAGGTGCTCAGCGAGCGGGGCGGGGCGGCCTACGTCCCGTTCGACCGCATCGACCGGGCCCCCGAGGAGGCGGCCCGGGGCATCACCATCAACATCTCGCACGTCGAGTACGAGACGGCCACGCGCCACTACGCGCACGTGGACATGCCCGGCCACGCCGACTACGTGAAGAACATGATCACGGGGGCGGCGCAGCTCGACGGGGCGATCCTGGTGGTCTCCGCGCTGGACGGGATCATGCCCCAGACCCGCGAGCACGTGCTGCTCGCGCGCCGGGTCGGCGTCGAGCACGTCGTGGTCGCGCTCAACAAGGCCGACGGGGCCGACCCGGAGCTGGCCGACCTCGTCGAGCTGGAACTGCGCGACCTGCTCGACGAGCACGGCTACCCGGACGTGCCCGTGGTCCGGGTCTCCGGGCTGCGGGCGCTGGCGGGCGACCCGGAGTGGACGGCCTCGATCGAGGCGCTGCTCCAGGCGGTCGACGACCACGTCCCGGTGCCGGTCCGCTACACCGACGCCCCGTTCCTGCTGCCGGTGGAGAACGTGCTCACCGTCACCGGCCGCGGCACGGTCGTCACCGGGGCGATCGAGCGCGGCACCGTCGGGGTCGGCGACACCGTGCAGGCCGTCGGGCTCGGCGAGGGGTTCACCGCGGTCGTCACCGGGGTCGAGACCTTCGGCAAGACCATGGAGCGGGGCGAGGCCGGGGACAACGCGGCGCTGCTGCTGCGCGGGATCCGCCGCGAGCAGGTCCGGCGCGGCCAGGTGCTGGCCGCGCCGGGCAGCCAGAGCGCCCACCGGCTCTTCACCGCCACCGTCCGCCTGCTGACGGCCGCGGAGGGCGGGCGGAGCACCGCCGTCACGACCGGGTACCGCCCGCAGTTCTACCTGCGGACGACCGACGTGCCGGGCCGGATGGACCTGGGCGGCACGGGCCCGGCGCTGCCCGGCGAGACGGTGCAGGTCACGGTCGAGCTGGGCGGGCCGGTGGCGCTGGAGGCCGGGCTGGGCTTCGCGATCCGCGAGGGCGGCAGGACCGTCGGCGCGGGCACGGTGACGGCCCCGCTCGACTGAACGGCCGTCCTCCCCGGCGCCGGGTCGCCTCCCCGGCGCCGTGCCGTCTCCGCGGTGCCGTGCCGTCTCCCCGTGCCGGGTCGTACCGGCTCGGGGGGACGGCACGGTTCACGACGGCACGGTTCACGACGGCGGCGAGGGGAGGCGGGCGGGCCCGTCCGGATCTACCGGCCCGTTGGAATGTCGAGATCGTACCGAAGGCTGGGAATCGCCCGAACCACGGTCACGAGACCCTTCCGGCTCCCGGAGCGGGCATGATCCCGTGTTCTGATCGCCTCCAGGAAAAGAAGGGGTAAATCAAGGCCCTCGGAACGGATAACGATCTTCACGATTGGGCAGAACGTCCGCACACGGCTTGCGTTCCGGGGAGGTGCCGCATGGCCTGGTCGCAAGACGAAGAGCGCATGCTGCTGCAGATCGAGCGCTACCTCGTCGATGAGGATCCGCGGCTCGCGGCTCGCCTGGAGTCGTTCAACGAGCGCGTCCAGCGCAACGAGCGCGGCGGACGCAGGCGTGCCCCCAGGAAGCGGCGCGGACGCCCGTCGGCGCGCCTGCGCCGGTCCACCGTCATCATCATGTTCAGCTGGCTGCTGATCGCCACCCTGATCGCCACGCTTCTGATCATGGTCCTGCGTCACGAGGCCGCCGCGGCCCTTCCGTTCTGACCGCCCTCTCCCGCCCCGGCGGGACCGGAGCACGGCGGGACCGGAGCACGACGGACACCGCGTACGACAGGGCCCTCGGCTCAGCCCAGGGCACGCAGGAAGTCGGCCGCCACCGGAGCGGCGACCGCGCCACCGCCCGACCCCTCCTCCACGATCACCGCGAAGGCCAGGTCCCCGCGGAAGCCGATGAACCAGGCGTGGGTCTTCAGATCGTCCTGGGGCCCGTACTCGGCGGTCCCGGTCTTGCCGCGGGTGCCCCGGGGCAGGCCCGCGTCCTCGGCGGTGCCCTTGGTGACCACGGCGGACATCATGCGGTGCATGTCGGGCAGCACCCCCTCGGGGAGCGCCCGCGGCTCCACCGGCTGCTTCAGCGAGGGCACCAGGGTCGGCGGGCGCCAGGTGCCGTCGGCCAGCGCGGCGGCGACCGAGGCCATCAGCAGCGGGCTGGCCGTGATGCGGCCCTGCCCGAAGGACTCGGCGGCCAGCTCCGCGTCGCTCTCGGCCCTGGGGAAGCTGCCCTTGGCGGCGGGGACGCCGATGTCGAGCGGCGTGTTGAAGCCGAACAGCTCCGCGGTGTCCACCAGCCTGTCGGCGTCCAGCCGTTCCTTGGTCAGGGGGGCGAAGGTGGTGTTGCAGGAGTGGGCGAAGGCGTCCGACAGCGACACCGAGCCGTAGGCGGCGTGGTTGGAGTTGCGGATCGGCAGCCCGCCGACCTTGACGTCCTTGGGACAGGTGACCCGGTCGCCGGGCTTCATCCCCTCGCCCAGCAGCGCCACCGCGGTGACCGCCTTGAAGGTCGAGCCGGGAGGGTAGTTGCCGTCCAGCGCCCGGTTGAAGCCGCCCACGTTGTTCACCACCGCGAGGATCTCACCCGACGAGGGCCTGATCGCGACCAGCGACGTGGTCTTCTTCAGGTCGCGGACCGCCTCGACCGCGGCCCGCTGGACCCGCATGTCCAGGCTGGTCGCCAGCGCCTCGCCCGCCTCGCCGTCGATCTCGCCCACGGTCTTGACGGTCTTGCCGTCCGCGCCGACCAGCTCGATCCCGGTGTCCGGGGTGCCGGCCAGGCGCTTCTGGAACCTCTGCTGCAGCCCGCTCGCGCCGACCGCGTCGCCCACCCGGTACGGAGCCCCCAGCTTGGCGACGTGCTTGGCCGTGGCCTTCTCCAGGTACCCGGCGAGCTGCTGCACCGAGCCGCCCACGTCGGCGCCGTCGATGCGGTCGCCGTCCGCGGAGGTGATCGCGGCCCGCTCCGGCCACTTCGTCCTCAGCGCGAAGGCGGTCGTCCCGGTCAGGTCGGGATGGACCGCGCGCGGCGACCACTTCACCCGCCAGTGCCGGTCGACGACCGCCAGGTCCACGGCGCCGGAGTAGCTCCACTCGCCGACGTCCTTGAGCTTCAGCGTGGCGGTGTACGCGGCCTGGCCGACGCCGTCCCCGGTCTCGCGCACCCCGTCCAGCCGCACCACGGTGCCCTGCACGCCGAGCGCCTTGCGCATTTTCTCGTACGTCGTGTCGAACGCCGGGTCCGGCGTCCCCAGCTGGGCGCGCATGCCCGCCAGGTCGCCCTTCTGCCAGGCCCGGACGAAGAGCTCCGCGGTCTCCTGGGGGGTGCCCCTGGTGTGCAGGTACCACCATGCGCCGCCCCCCGCGGCCCCCGCCACCAGCACGACGGCCGCCGACGTGATCGCGATCGTTCTGCCCCGCGCCACCTGATCCCCCCGTTCGTCGCGCTTCGGTTCTCCGAAGGGGGCAGCCTAGCGTGACGGTGTGACATCCGCCGTTAGATGATCATTTGCCCTGTGCGCGACTCGGTGCGTAACTCGGCACGTACTCCTGGCCGGAGAGCTCCTGGATCGCCGCCATGATCTCGTCCGTGACGGCGCGCCGGTCGCGCGCGCTCCGCTCGGAGCCGCTGAAGGTCATCGGCTTGCCGATGCGGACGTTCACCCTGCCGAGCCTGGGCCTCGTGGCGCCGATGGGCAGCACCTTGTCCGTGCCCTCCATGGCCACCGGGATCACCGGCGCGCCGGTGGCCAGGGCCAGCCAGGAGACGCCGACCTTGCCCCGGTAGAGGCGGCCGTCGGGGGAGCGGGTGCCCTCCGGGTAGATGCCGAACAGCTCGCCCTTGCCGAGCACCGCCGCCGCCGCGTCCAGCATGTCCTGGGCCGAGGTGGGGCTCTGCCGGTCGATGCTGATCTGACCGGTGGCGCGCATCCACAGGGCGGTGACGGGGTTGCCGGTGAAGTACTCGGCCTTGGCGACGAAGCGCACCTGACGCTTGAGCACCAGCGGCAGGAAGGTCGAGTCGAGGACCGAGAGGTGGTTGGAGGCCATGATGGCCGGGCCCGTGACGGGAACGTGCTCGTGCCCGGTGACCGTGGTCGGCCAGAGCAGGTGCAGGACCGGAGCGCTGACGGTCTTGGTCAGGCGATAGAGCACAGGCTCTCCTCATGGGACGGGTTCACAACCCTAAGCGGTGGTCCCGCGGGGGACGGTTGTGCGTACCCGCACAAGCGGAGCTCCCGGCTTTGTGGCCATCCTCCAACGCCCAGGCCCTTACCTGGGCGAGCAGGGCGAAACCTCCCGTCGGCCGGAACCCCCTGGGAGCCGGCTGGAACCCCGCGGCCCCCACCCGGGCACCAAAGAAATCCCGTAGGCCCTCCAGGGGCGTCCAGGAGCCCCTCAGGGGCCGGAGAACGGCCTCGGGACGGCCCGGAGCGAGCCGGGCAAGAGCGGTCGGGGGCCCGAGGGAGGGAGCCGGGAAAAAGAAACGCCCCGCGAGCCTGTACGAGCGCTCGCGGGGCGTGACGTTTAGTGCCGATGTGGCGGTCGCCTCCTCGGCGAGAGGCACAACACGGCTCCAGCCGAACGGTATTCCGTGAAGGCGGTAATTTGCGGCCCGGGGGACACAAACCACATCGGCACGCTTACTCTAACCGACCCTCACCGCCGGTTATTCCGCTTCGGGGTCATCGGCGTGTCCAGTGCGGCTGCGCGACCCCGGCCACCCGCAGGTCACGGCCCTTGAGGGCCACCTCCGCGAACTGCCAGAGAATCGCTCCGGTGGGCGCGTGGATCACGATCGAGGGCCCCAGGGGCATCTGCAGCAGGCTCCGTCCCTCCTCGTCGATCCGCCAGCGGGGCACCCCCGGGGCCAGGAACCGCTCCAGCGGCACCCGGTGCACCGAGGCCACCTCGTACGGATCCCCGCGGGGCCGCTGCCGCCCCCCGAAGGCGACCACCGGAGTGATCACGAACCCCGAGTCGGTGACGAAGTCGTCCAGCACCCCGGCCACCTCCACCCCCCGTACCGAGACCTCCTCCTCCAGCTCCCGCTCGGCCGCCGCCAGGGCGTCCTCACCGTCGTCGAGTCGCCCGCCGGGCAGCGCCCACTGCCCGGCGTTGCGGCCGTGCGCGGAGCGCCTGATCACGATCGTGTACGGCCGCCCCGCCCCGTCCTGGAGCACGCAGACGGTGACCGCGGCGTGCCGCAGCCCCTCGGTCAGCGGCAGGGCGCTCCGCCGCCGGAACGCCGACAGGTTGGCGGCGATGCGCGGACGGAGCTCGTCGTAGCCGGGAAGAGCCATGGGCGCCACGATGACACACCTTGACACACCTTCCCGGGCCGGGCCGGGCCGATCGGGGCGGGCGCCGGGACGGGGGCCGGGACGGGACGCTCAGCCCGTGGACTCGCGGACGACCAGCTCGGGCTGGAACATGATCTGCCGATGGGCGTGCCCGGCGGGGTCGGCGCACTCGTCCAGCAGCAGCTCGGTGGCGATCTGCCCCAGCCGGTAGGTGGGCTGCCGGATCGAGCTGAGCGAGACCGCCGAGGCGGCGGCGAAGTCGATGTCGTCGTAGCCGATCAGGGCCACGTCGCCGGGCACGTCCACCCCCGCCTGGAGCAGGCCGCGCAGCACGCCGAGGGCGAGCATGTCGTTGGCACAGAAGATCGCCTCCGGTGGCCGGCCCTCGCGGAGCAGCGCCGCCGCCACCTCCTGCCCCGCCCGCGCGGTCATCGCGGCGGCCCGTACCGTGCGCAGGGCGGACCGCGGGTCCAGGCCCGCGTCGGTCAGGGCCAGCCGGGCACCCCGTTCCCGGTCCCGGCACTGGCGGACGTCCGGCGGGCCGGTGACGTGGCAGATCCGCCGCGCGCCGCGGCCGAGCAGGTGCCCGGCGGCCAGCCGTCCCCCGGCCACGTCGTCGACGCTCACCGAACACTGGCCGGGCCGGTGGGCGGGATGGTCGAGGAGCACCACGCCGATGCCGTGCTCGCGCAGCCCGTCGAGCCCGCGGGTGTCCCCGCCGGAGGGGGTGATCAGCACCCCGCGTACCCGGTGCTCGGCGAACACCCGCAGGGTGCGCTCCTCCTTGGCGGCACCGCCCGCCGAGTTGCCCAGGATCACCGCGTAGCCGAGCGCGCCGGCGGCGTCCTCGGCCCCGGCCGCCACGTCGGTGAAGAACGGGTTCCCGATGTCCATCACCGACAGGCCGATGGTCCTGCTGTGCCCGGCGCGCAGCGTCGAGGCCGAGCCGTGGCGGACGAAACCGAGCTCGCGGATCGCGCGGGTGACGCGTTCCCGGGTCGGCGCCGCCACCCGCTCGGGCCGGTTCAGCACGTTCGAGACCGTGCCCGGAGAGACCCCCGCGGCCAGGGCGACCTGCTTGATGCCGACGTCGCCCACCCGTCCTCCCGGCTCCGGCAGATATTAAAACGTGTCATCCCGTCGGGCGAGACCCTACCCAATCGTGCTCGCGGGCCCCTGACCTGCCCTGCCCGCGCTACCGGCGTCACCCCTCGGAAACGAGCACGTCACCCCCATTGACAGCCCTCGGCGTACGGGATTAGCGTCCGCTCATTACTCTAAAACGTTTTTAACGCGGAGGAGGTGGGTGCGGTGGCCGCACCGGGCGAGGGGGAGGCCGCCCCCGGACCGCCTTCCGCGGAGCCGTCCCCCGGACCACCTGCCATGTCCTCCCCGGCGGTTCCCCCGGTGCTGGCGCTGGCCGGGGTGAGCAAGGCGTTCGGCGCCGTACGGGCGCTGCACGAGGTCTCGCTCGACCTGTGCGCCGGTGAGGTGCACGCGCTGGCCGGGGAGAACGGTGCCGGGAAGTCGACGCTGGTCAAGATCCTGGCGGGGGTGCACCGCCCGGACGGCGGGCAGGTCCTGCTGGACGGCGAGCCGGTGGAGTTCTCCGGCCCGGCCGACGCCCAGCGGGCGGGCGTGGCGGTGATCTACCAGGAGCCCACGATGTTCCCGGACCTGTCGGTCGCCGAGAACATCTTCATCGGCCGCCACCCCAGGGGCAGGTTCGGCCGGATCGACCGGGCGGCCATGCGCGCCCGGTCCGCGGAGCTGTTCGCCCGGCTCGGCGTGGCCCTGGGCCCCGAGCAGCCGGCCCGCGGCCTGTCCATCGCCGACCAGCAGCTCGTGGAGATCGCCAAGGCCCTGTCGCGGGACGCGCGGGTGCTCGTCATGGACGAGCCGACCGCGGCGCTGTCCGGCAACGAGGTGGCTCGGCTGTTCGGCGTGGTCGAGGCGCTGCGCGAGCAGGGATGCGCGGTGCTGTTCATCTCGCACCGGCTGGACGAGATCTTCGAGCTCTGCGGGCGGGTCACCACGCTGCGCGACGGCACCTGGATCGCGAGTGAGCCGGTCGCCGGGCTGACCCACGACGAGCTGGTCCGCCGGATGGTCGGCCGCGACCTCGGCACCCTCTATCCCAAGCAGGAGGCCCGGGTCGGCGAGGTGGCGCTGAGGGTCGACAGGCTCACCCGTGAGGGCGTGTTCACCGACGTCTCCTTCGAGGTGCGGCGGGGCGAGATCGTCGCCCTGGCCGGGCTGATCGGGGCGGGCCGGAGCGAGGTCGCCCGCGCGATCTTCGGGGTGGACCGCCGGGACGTCGGGACCGTCGAGGTGAACGGCAGGAGGCTGCCCGCCGCGTCCCCGACCGCCGCGATGTCCGCCGGTCTGGCCCTGGTCCCCGAGGACCGGCGCCGGCAGGGCCTGGTGATGGGCCACTCCATCGAGCGCAACATCGGGATCACCGGCCTGAAGCGCCTGCGCCGGGGCCCGCTGGTCTCCCGCGCCGCCGAGCGCGACCGGGCCCGCGACTGGGCGATCAGGCTCCACCTCGGGTTCGGCCGGCTGTCGGACGCGGTCGACGTGCTCTCCGGCGGCAACCAGCAGAAGGTCGTGCTGGGCAAGTGGCTCGCCACCGACCCCGAGGTTCTCATCGTCGACGAGCCCACCCGGGGCATCGACGTGGGCACCAAGGCCGAGGTGCACCGCCTGCTGTCCCGGCTCGCCTCCGAGGGGCTCGCCGTCCTGATGATCTCCTCCGACCTGCCCGAGGTGCTCGGCATGGCCGACCGGGTCCTGGTCATGCAGGAGGGACGGCTCGTCGCCGAGATCCCGCGGGAGCGGGCCACGGAGGAGAACGTCATGTCGGCGGCGACCGGGAGGGCCTCGTGAACGACCGCGGCGGGGACGTACGGCCGACGGGGACGACCTCGTGAACCGCGACGGGCCGCAGGCGCGGCCGGCCGGGGAGCACGCCGCGGACGACGGCGGGCCCGCGGGGAAGGACCTCGCGAACCGCGCCGACCGGGACGCGCCACCGGCGGGGGAGGACGGATGAGCGCCGTCACCGCGCAGCGGAGCGCCCGCGGCCTGGTCGACCTGGTGCTCCGGGCCCGGGAGCTGAGCATCGTGGCGGCGCTGGCCGTCCTGGTGGCGGTGACCGCGAGCACCAACGCCGGCTTCCTGTCCGGGCAGGGCCTGACGGACATCTTCCTCAACGCCTCGATCCTGGTGCTGCTCGCCGTCGGCCAGTCCGTCGTCGTCATCACCCGCAACATCGACCTGTCGGTCGGCTCGGTCGTCGGCCTGGTGGCCTTCACCGTCGGTGACCTGCTCTCCGCCGGTCACGGCGGGGGCGTCACCTTCGCGGTGGTCGCGGGCGTGGCGATCGGCGCGCTCTGCGGCCTGGTCAACGGCCTGCTGGTCAGCTTCGGCCGCGTACCGGCCCTGGTGGTGACCCTGGGCACGCTGTACGTGATCCAGGGCGTCTGCCACTACGTCGCCCACGGGCGGCAGATCAACGCCGTCGACCTGCCGCGCTCGCTGCTCTCGCTGGGCAACGGCTCGGTGCTCGGGGTCCCGTACCTGCCGGTGATCGCCGTGGCGGTGATGCTGGCCGTCGGCCACCACCTGCGCTCCTACGCCTCGGGACGTGACCTCTACGCCATCGGCTCCAGCCCCGAGGCCGCGAGCCTGGCGGGGGTGCCGGTGCGGCGACGGGTGATGGGGGCCTACCTGTTCAGCGGCGCGCTGGCGGGACTGGCCGGGGTGCTCTGGCTGTCGCGGTTCGGCACGGTGGTCGCCGACGCCGCGGGCGGCTGGGAGCTTCAGGTGGTCGGCGCCGTCGTGGTCGGCGGGGTGGCGATCACCGGCGGGGCCGGCACCGTGTACGGCGCGGCGCTCGGCGCGCTGCTGCTCACCACCATCACCGGCGCGCTGGTCGTGCTCAAGGTCAACCCGTTCTGGCAGCAGGCGATCACCGGGGCGCTGCTGCTCCTGGCGATCAGCGTCGACCGGCTGCTCGCGCTGCGCGTCGCGCGGGTTCTGCGGAGGAGGAACGCCCGGCATGGCTCCTGAGGTGAGCACCGCACGCTCCGGTCCCGACGGTCCCGACGGTCCCGACGGTCCCGGGGACTCCCGGGACGCCGGGGACTCCCGGGACGCCGGGGACTCCCGGGACACCCGGGACGGCGCCGGCCGGCTCTCCACCGCGCGGGCGGACCGCGGCCCGTCCGGGCGCCTGCTGCGCTGGGACGTGTTCGTCGGGCTGTTGCTGGTGCTCGTCCTCCTGGCGGGCTCGGCCGGGTCGCCCGGTTTCGCGAGCGCTGGCAACCTGTCGTTCGCGCTGGGCGACCTGGGGGAGATCGCGCTGATCGCGCTCGCCATGACCATGCTGGTGGTGGCCGCGGAGGTGGACCTCTCGGTGGCCTCGGTGCTGGGCCTGTCCAGCGCCCTGCTGGGAGCCCTCTGGGACGCCGGCTGGGCGATCGAGACGATCATCCCGCTGGTGGTCGTCGTCGGGGCGGTCTGCGGGCTGGTCAACGGCCTGCTGGTGACGCGGCTCGGGCTGCCCTCGCTGGCCGTCACCATCGGCACGCTGGCGCTCTACCGGGGCCTGGCGTACGTGGTGCTGGGGGACCGGGCCGTCGCCGAGTTCCCGCGGGGCTACACGGAACTCGTGGTGGGCGACGTGCCCGGCACGCCGATCCCGTACCCGGTGGCGCTGTTCGTCCTGCTGGCCGCCGTGACCGGCGTGGTGCTGCACGCGACGGGTTTCGGCCGCTCGCTGTTCGCGATCGGCGCCCAGGAGGAGGCCGCGCGGTTCGCCGGGATCCGGGTCAAGCGGATCAAGCTGATCCTGTTCGTGGTCTCGGGCACCGTCGCCGCCTTCGCCGGGGTGATCTTCACCCTGCGGTACGGCAGCGCCCGGGCCGACAACGGGGCCGGGCTGGAGCTGGCGGTGATCGCCGCGGTACTGCTCGGGGGCGTCGACTTCGACGGGGGCAGGGGGACCCTCGGCGGGGTGATCGCCGGGGTGCTGCTCATCGGCCTCCTCCGTAACCTGCTCATGCTCAACGACGTGGCGACCGAGATCCAGTCGATCGTCACCGGCCTGCTGCTGATCGTCTCGGTGATCACCCCTCGTCTCCTGGCGGTGTTCGCCCGGCGCAGGCGGGCGCCCGCACCACCCGCCCCCTTGTGAGGGCCCGAGGGCCTCGGCAGGGCCCGAGGGCCTCGGCGGCCTGACGCCCGGGTGCAGGCTCAGGAGCGGCCGCTCAGGGCCCTCGCGCCCGGCGTGTCCTCCCGGGGAGCCGCGGACGGGGCCGGGGCCGGGGACACCGCGGGCTGCGCCCCCCGGCCCTCCGTCGACATGGACGTCGACGTCGACGCCGCCGTCCGCGCCGCGGCCTCCGTCGTCACCTGCGAAAGGGGCTGCGCCTGTGGTACGGGCTGCGCGTGCGGGACGGGCTGCGCGGGCGAACCGGGCCACGTGTCCGGGACGGGCTGCTCCTGTGAGACGAGGGCGGGGGCGGCGGAGGTGCCGGGGCCGACGCGGACGGCCGACTCCGGGGTGCGCTCGCGCACGTCCTCGCTGCGGATCGCCATCACGGCGGGCGGGCTGCCCAGGTCGCCGTACCGGGCGGTGACGGCGGCGGTGATGGCCCGGCCCGCGTCGGCCACCGTCTCCCTGGCCGAGCCCGGAGGGTGGGCGGCCGACAGGTGACCCAGCAGCGCCGCGAACCGCAGCTCCTCGGTCGCCACGACGGCGAGCCCGTCGTCGGACGGCGGCAGCGGCCGATCCAGCCAGAACACCCCGCCGCGCAGCAGCGCGGGGTAGGTCACCTCGCCCCGCTGCAGCGTGCGCACCGAATCGACCAGCAACTCCCCGAACTCCGTCAGGTCGGTGTCGGGCGGCAGATCGGTAGTGACCAGCAGCGAAACCCTGAGCGCGTCCACCATGAGCGGCTATCCCTCCTCGAGATGGCTCATGGTAAAGGTCGCCACCGACAGTTACGGCGTACCCGGCGGACCATGGTGAGATCCGGGGCCGATCCGGAACCGGCCCGGGGTCGTTCCCGGAGGCGGGACGGGACCGATCCGGGCCGGGACACGGGCGTGCGGCGGCGCTCAGAGCGGCTTGGGAGCGGGCAGGGTGATCCTGTCGACCGCCTCGCGGCGGCGGCGTTCGGGGCGCCGGTCGTAACGGGCCGTGGTCGCGGGGGAGGAGTGGCCGACGAGGGCCTGCGCGGTCGCCAGGTCCACCCCGGCGTCGAGCAGCTCGCCGATGAAGGTCCGCCGGAAGTCGTGCGGGGTACGGGCCGCGGCCCCGGCCTGGGCCAGGCGCCTGGCCAGGATGTCGGCCACGGCCTGCCCGGTCATCGGCGCGGGACCGCCGTCCCGGGTCCGCAGCCGGCCGAGCCTGCTGATCGGGCAGAACAGGGCGCCCGCGGGACGGCCCCGTACGGCCAGCCAGCGTTCCATCCTGGCCACGGCCTCGGTGGTGAGGTAGACCAGCCGCTCCTTGTCGCGCTTGCCGCGTACCCGCAGCGACCGCGACCCCGGGTCGTAGTCGCCCAGCGCGAGCCCGGCGATCTCGGCGCGACGGCAGCCGGTGGAGTACAGCGCCGCCAGCAGGGCCGCGTCCCGGGCCCCGGCCGGGGAGTCGTCCCGGTCGCACGCGGCGAGCGCGGCTCCCACCACCTCCGGCGGGACGTGCTGGCCGGTGGGCAGCCGGGTGTGCTCGACGGTCGGCAGGTCGGCCGCGCGCTGGTACTCCTCGGCGGTCATCAGGCCCAGCCGCCAGGCCTCGCGCAGCACCCTGCGCAGCGCGACCAGGTGCTTGTTGACGTACGAGGGGGACCAGCCGCGCTCGGTCATCAGGGCGCGCAGGCGCACGGTGTGCTCGTAGCGCAGCAGGTGCCAGGGCCGTCCCGCGCCGGAGGAGACCTCTCCGCCGGAGACGAGGGCCGCGAGCCTGTCGAGGCAGCCGCGCATGGTGCGGCGGGACTCCACGCTGGTCAGCGAGTCCAGGTACACCCGGTAGGGGTCACGGGCGGGTTCGAGGACGGGGCTCGGCGAGGCGGGGACGGCTGGCACGCTCACCGGGCCGACCCTACCGCGCCCGGTGAATCTACATCGTAAAGGGGGTGGCATGTGAAAGGACGGGCCACCGAGGGGTTCTCCGAGGCGGGGCGGCCGGGCAGGATCGCATCATGACGAACGGAGAAGTGACGGCGGTCAGCCGCAGCGCCACCCACACCTTCGGCAAGGCCGTCGAGCCCGCGATCCGGCTGCTGGCGGGGCTGGGCGTGGAGGGGGACGCGCACCTGGGGGTCACGGTGAAGCACCGCTTCCGCGTGGCGCAGGACCCCACCCGGCCCAACCTCCGCCAGGTCCACCTGATCCCCGCCGAGCTCCACGACGAGCTGCGGCGGGAGGGGTTCTCCGTGGGTGCCGGAGAGCTGGGGGAGAACATCACCACCCGGGGCGTCGACCTGCTGGAGCTGCCGGCCGGGACGCTGCTGAGGCTGGGGGAGGAGGCCGTGGTGGAGGTGACCGGCCTGCGCACCCCGTGCAGGCAGATCGAGCGTTTCCGGACGGGCATGCTCAAGCGGATGACGGCGCGGACCGCCGAGGGCGCCCGGGTCGGCTGGGCCGGGGTGATGGGCGTGGTGACATCGGGGGGCGAGGTGCGTCCCGGTGACCGGATCGAGGTGGAGCCGCCGCCTCCCCCGCACCGCCGGTTGAAGGGGGTCTGACGCCGTTCCCGCCGGGCTCCGTTCTCGTGCGCCCCCGGACCTCGGACGGGCCGGGCGTGGACCGAGGTGGGCCGGGTGGGCCGGGGACGGCGGAACGCCATGTCGGAGGCGGTGAGTCTGTGGTTGGCTGTCCGTAATGGACAACTCATCGCGGGCCTCCGCCTACCTACGGGCATATCACGACCAGCTCCGTGGACGGCCGATGCCGGGTCGCACCGCCGAGCGATTCGGGCCGCTGCTGCGGACCGTGTCGACCGGCCACGGCCAGGGTCTGCTGTCCTACCGAGACCTGGGCGGGCTCGACGGTGCCGAGCTGGACGGGGTCATCGCCCGCCAGCGGGACTTCTTCACCCGGGTGGGCCGGGAGGTGGAGTGGCAGTACCACGCCTACGACCTGCCCGCCGACCTGCCCGAACGGCTCGAAGCCGCGGGGTTCGAGCCGCTGGAGCGCGAGACGCTGTTCGTCGGGCAGGCCGCCGAGCCGGCCGGCGCCCACCCCCCGCCCGCCGGGGTACGGCTGCGGGAGGCGACCGGGCGCGAGGACCTGGAGCGCATCCGCGAGCTGGAGGAGACGGTCTGGAACGCCGACCACGGCTGGTTGCCCGGCATGCTGGAGCGCGAGATCGCCGGTCCCGGGGACCCCTGCACGGTGGTGGTCGCCGAGGCGGACGGGCGGGTGGTGTGCGCGGCGTGGGTGCGGTTCCACGAGGGCACGGACTTCGTCTCGCTGTGGGGCGGCTCGACCCTCAAGGAGTGGCGGGGCCGGGGCGTCTACCGGGCGATGGTGTCGTACCGGGCGGGCCTGGCGGTCGCGCGGGGTTTCCGCTTCGTGCGGGTGGACGCCTCCGGCGCCAGCGGCCCGATCCTGTCCAGGCTGGGCCTGGAGGCGATCACCACGATGACACCGTACGTGTGGGTGCCACCGACCCTCTGAGGCCCGCCTCCGCGATCCCCGTACCCTGCCCGCCGCCCTGCCCGCCGCCCTGCCCGCCGACCTGCCCGTGCGGGGCGCGGGTGCGCGGCCACGAGCGCGACCGGGACGCGGCGCGGCAGACGGCACGACGGCGTCACACGACGGCGTCACACGACGGCGTCAGAGGACATGTGAGGACACGCGATGAAAGGAGAGGAATGCCCGAGGTACTCGGCCGGCGCGCGCTGAACAGGGCCACGCTGGAGAGACAGCTGCTGTCGGCCCGCGCCGAGCTGTCCGCGCTGGAGGCGGTGGAGCACCTGTACGGCATGCAGGCACAGGCCCCCGACCCTCCCTACATCGGGCTGTGGAGCAGGCTGGCGGGGTTCGTCCCCGACGACCTCGCCCGGCTGATCAACGATCGCCTGGTGGTGCGGCTGGTGCTGATGCGCTCCACCATCCACCTGGTCACCGCCGACGACTGCCTGGTCCTGCGGCCGCTGATGCGGCCGGTGCTGGAGCGGGCCCTGCGCGGCAGGGTCCCGGCCGGGGTGGACCTGGACGAGGTGACCGCGACCGGTCGGAAGCTGGTGGAGGAGCGCCCGCTGACCTTCCGCGAGCTGGGGGAGCTGCTGCGGGAGCGGTGGCCGCAGGTTCCCGCCGCGGATCTGGTCGCCGTGGTGCGCAACACGCTGGCGCTGGTCCAGGTCCCGCCCCGGGGGATCTGGGGGGTGGGCGGGCAGGCCGCCCACACCACCGCCGAGGCATGGCTGGGCCGGCCCCTGGCGGAGCGGCCCGGCGCCGAGGAGGCGATCCGCCGCTACCTCGCCGCCTACGGACCCGCCACGGTGATGGACCTCCAGCAGTGGTCGGGCCTGACCCGGCTGGGAGAGGTCGTCCGCGAGATGGACCTGCGGGTCTTCGCGGCCGAGGACGGCGCGAAGCTGTTCGACCTGCCCGAGGCGGAGCGTCCCGACCCGGACACCCCGGTCCCGGTCCGCTACCTGTCGGAGTTCGACAACATGCTGATCTCGTTCGACCGGCGGACCAGGACCCGCATCTGCGACGAGGAGTACCGGGGGCGGATCTTCACGATCAACGGCATCGTCAAGGCGACGGTGCTCGTCGACGGTTTCGTGCGGGGCATCTGGAAGGTGACGCGCGGGCGGCGGGAGGCGACGCTGGAGGTGGAGCTGTTCGCCCCGGTGAGCGAGCGGGAACGGGCGGACCTGGAGGCGGAGGGGGCACGCCTGCTCGACGTCCTCGCCCCGGCGTCGCCCTCCCGCGAGGTGCGCCTGCACGACGCCTGACCGGTCCTCGGGGCCGCGAGAACGGGGTCGTCGCTCTTCTCTTCCCCGTGCCGGTGCACGGGGGCCGGTAAGGGACGGGGACGGAGTCCGGCCGGTCCCGTCCCGCCTCCGGCGCGGGCCCCGATCCCGGTCTCAGCTCCGGTCCGGGGCCCGGTCCCGCCGGTCGATGAGGTCCAGCAGCTCGGGGACGGGCATGCTCCCCGGCGCCCGGCGTTCGCGGGCGAACGCGTTCGCCACCCGCTGGAGGGTCTCGTTGACCGGTGCCGCCGTCCCGTGCAGCCGCGCCAGCAGGGTGATCTCCCCGTTGAGGTGGTCGGCCTCGATCGACCCCGTGCCCCGGGCCAGGCTCTGCCACGACGATCCGCCGCCCCGTTCGGTGCCCTCGACCTCGAGCAGCCGGATCCTGTCGCCCCGCACGCGCTTCTCCTCCTCCTCGCCGGTGTAGGCGATCCCGGCCGCGTCGAGCACCGCCCTGCCCTCCGCCACCGTGCGCCGGTACAGGCCGAGCAGGTCGTCCCCGTCGACCGGGCCGCAGACCGCCTCCAGGGAGTTGGCCAGGTTGGCCAGGAGCTTGGCGTACTTCCAGCGCATGACGTCGGGGACGACCGGCGCGAGGAACGCCGACGTCTCCAGGTCCGCCGAGATCCGCTCCGCGGTCCGGTCGGTTCCCGAGGGGTAGCGGCCGACGTGCAGGATCCCGGTCAGCGGCGACCCGAAGGCCGCGACCTTTCCCGGCTCCAGGTGCGTGGCCGGCAGCCAGACGCACATCCCGTACACGTGCCGGAACCGCCGCAGGGCCAGCCGCTCGTTCTCCACCGCGTTCTGCGCGCAGACCAGCGGGAGCTCCTCGCAGGCGGTGCCGCCACCGGCCACCGGCCGACCGGCCCAGCTCTCCAGCACGCCGGTGGTGTCCTGGGTCTTCACCGCCATGACGAGGACGTCACCGGGACGCAGTTCGAGGGCCTCCGGCCGGTCGACGGCCGGGATCGGCAGTGTGAGGGAGCCGTCGGGGACCGTGAGCCGCAGCCCGCCGTCGCGCAGGGCCGCGTGGTGGGCACCGCGTGCCACCAGCACGACCTCGTGCCCGGCGGCGAAGAGCCGCCCGCCGATCGCACCGCCGACGGCCCCCGCTCCGATGATGATGTATCGCATCGGCCGACCCTCGCACAGCCGGTGCCGCGGATCCAACCGGGCCCCCCGGGGGACGTCCGCGTCCTCGGGTGTCGTCCCCGGGCCGTCACGCCGGTCGTTCGGCGCGGGCGTCCGAGGCCGGTGTCCCGTGGGCCGGGCGGTCTCACCCGTGCCGTTCCCGGCCTCGTCATGGACATGCCGGAAGACCTCCGCTCTCAGTCCTGTCGTGGACGTGCCGGAAGATCTCCGTTCCCGGCCTCGTCATGGACGTGCCGGAAGAGATCCGCGAAACGTCAGCTCATGTCCCACAGCAGGCGGTAGTAGGCGATGCGCTCCGGGTCCGGGGCGATCCCGTACGCGTCGTACACGACGCCGTCGTACCCGGGGCCGTAGTTCCACTCCGTGCTCCATGCCGCGACCGCGAGGTCGGCCCACCGGTCGGCCACCCCGAGCGAACCGAGGTCGACGTGCGCGGCGAACGTGCCGTCGTCGTGCAGCAGCGTGTTGGGGACGCAGGCGTCACCGTGGCAGACGACCGGGCCGTCGATCGCGGGCGGCCGGCCGAGGCGCTCCCGTGCCTCGGCCGGGCCGAGGTGCCGGTGCTCGGGCGACAGGCCGGCCGCGCCCTCGCCGCCGGCGATGCGCCGGTCGGCGCGTGCGAGCCGCCGCTCGACGCTCCAGTCGTACGGGCACCCCTGCGCGGGCAGCGTGTCGTGGAGCAGGCGCAGCCCCCGGCCGATCGCCGCGGCCGCGGCCGCCGGGGCGGCGAGCCACCGCGGGTCCACCGCCGGGCGGCCGGGGACCGCTTCGGTGACCAGCCACGTGCCGTCCGCGTCCCGGCCGTGCTCGATGACGGGCGGGACGGTCACCCAGCGCCGCGCCCAGGTCAGGCGCTCGGCCTCGGCGGCGAGGTCGATCTCCGGGGTGCCGGTGGCGACCCATTTGGCGTACCTGGTGCGGCCGTGCCCGTCGTCGAGGCGGAACGTCAGCCCGCCGAGCTCGTTGCGCCACACCGGGGTGACGGTGTCGTCGCCGGCGAGCGCGAGGACGGCGGCGGGGACGGTCACGGGGCCGGTCGGGATCTCGGGGATGACGGGGAGGGCGGGATCGCTCACGCGTACATGATCCCCCCGGTGGGCCGGACGGGCGACAGGTTTCCCCGCCACGGGGGACGGCCTCCCCGTGGCGGGGCGCCGGTCCTCGCCGCGAAGGACCGCCGACCGATTTCAGGCCCCGCGCGACCCGGCCGTCGCCCGGTCGCGCCAGGCACCCCGGGCGGCGGCCTCGGCGGCGTACGCCCGGAAGCTCTTCGGGGCGCGCCCGGTCACCCGGCGCACCACCTCGCCGGGCTCGGCGTCGCCCAGGTTCCGCAGCGCGGCGTACGCCTCGATCTCGCCCAGCACCTCGGCAGGGGAACGGCCGATCGCCTCCTGCGCGTCCAGATACGCCTCCCGCGTTCCCAGGAAGCGCACCGGGTGCCCGGCGGCCCGGCCGACGATCGCCGTCGCCTCGGCGAACGACAGGGCGGCGGGACCGGTCAGCTCGTACCTCCGCCCGGCGTGGCCGGTCACGGTCAGGGCCTTCACCGCGACCGCGGCGACGTCGTCCGCGTCGACGAACGCCTGGCGCAGGTCACCCACCGGGAGCGCGAGCTCACCGGCCATGACGTCCTGGCGGAAGAGGCCCTCGTCGAAGTTCTGGGCGAACCAGGTCGGCCGCAGGATGGTCCAGGCCGTGCCGCAGGCGCGCACCGTCCGCTCGGCGGCCATCAGGCGCTCGTCGCCCATCGCCTCGATCGCCGCGGCGGACAGCAGCACGATGCGCCTGACGCCCCGCTCCACCGCCTGCGCGACGAAGGCCGGGTCGACCGCCACCCCGCTGGGCGCCATGAGGTACATCTTCGACACACCGTCCAGGACGGGCCCCCAGGTCTCCGGCAGGGTCCAGTCGAAGCGCACCCCACCTTCACGGGAGGCGGCGCGCACCGGATGCCCGGCGGCGCGCAGCAGGGCCGCCACCCGGCGGCCGGTGGAGCCGGTGGCCCCCAGAACGAGGACGGGTCGCTCAGTCATGCCCGCCACCCAACCAGTCGCCACCGACAAAAACCCGGCTCGTCACGCCGATCCGCCAGTCACGCCGATCCGCCAGTCACACCGGCCCGGCCGTCACATCGTCAGGCCGTCACATCGTCAGGCCGTCACATCGTCAGGCCGTCCCGCCGGAAGCGGTCCCTGCCCGATGATCCGCTCGCCGAGCCTGGCGAACAGCTGCGCGCGTACCTGGGGCGGCAGGGCGCAGCCGTGCGCGACGAGCGTGTCCAGCGCGGGCAGGTCCAGCAGAACGGTCCAGTCCCGGACGTCCTCGCAGTAGGAGACGTCCAGGTGGCGCAGGTCCTTCAGCGACTGCAACGGTGCCAGCGACCGCACCGGGGTGTTCCTGATCGACAGGTGCTCCAGGGTGCGCAGGCCCCCGATGCCGTCCAGGCCGGTCAGCGGTGTCTGCTCCAGGTCCAGCCGGGTCAGCGCGGTGAGGGCCGAGATGTCCTCGGGGACGCGGTGCAGGCGGCTGCCGGACAGGTCCAGCTCGGTCACCGCGGCGGGCGCGGCCAGGGCGGAGAGCAGCAGCGCCGGGGGCGGGAACACCACAGGCCGGGGCTGGGCGAGCACCGGTGAGCGTCCCACCGCCGCCTCCTGCAGGACGCGCCACCTGTCCACCGGGGTGCCCGGTACGCCGAGGCGGACGTAGCCCGAGGGCAGCCACGGCGCCAGCCGCTCGGCCACCACGTCGGCCCGGTCCCCGGCGCCGACGACCCCGGCCCGGAGCTTGCCGTAGTGCGCGTAGGCGTGCTCGGAGGGGACGAACAGGTCCGCCATGATGTCCCCGCCGGTGACCAGGACGCCGTCGCTGCCCGTGCAGAAGACGACCTCCGCCGAGAGGGTGCCCAGCACCAGGTGGTCCGCGGCGCTGTGGATCGCGCGGGCCCGCACGTCACCGGCCACCGCGAGGTAGCTCTCGGAGGCGTCGCCGTCGTCGAGCAGTCCCTCCACCGACAGGTGGCCGATCACGATGAGCGGTGCCTTGAGGTCGAGCCATCCGGGGACGTGGGTGTCGCCGAACCAGACGGTGGCCCGGTGCACGGTCCAGCCGGCCTCGGTCCGCTCCGCGCCGTCGGGGAAGGCCGGGGGCGTCAGGTCGGGGAACGCCAGCTCCCACGCCTGGGCGAACAGCAGGCCGTAGACGGGGGGCATGATGTGCTGCGGCCACTCCCGGACCTGAGCCGGGCGCCGTAACCAGGATCCGATGGAGTGCAGTTCCCGCGCGATGTCGCCGAAGTAGCCGAGCGCCTCCGCGCCCGCCCCTGCCTGTTTCTGGAGCACCGCCAGCGCGTCACCGAGACGCTCCGACGCCCCGAAGAAATGCTCTTCCGTCAGATCCATTCACATACCGTACTCATCGCGGCGAATCCACAGGACCGATCGGCCGACGCCCCGGACGGCGGGCGTGTCGGGAGGTACAGGAGGCGACCGTTCCGCGACGGAGGGCGAAGTGGATCTTCACGGGCGCCTCGGGTACCGTGCCCGGGGTTCCGGAGCACTCCGGCGCGGCCCCTCGGGCACGACCGTCACGACGGCCAAACACCGCCGCGACAGCGAAGGAAGGACAGACATGGAGGCCGGACATCACCGGACCCTGCGGTTGCTCGTCACCGGAGGCGGGACCGGTGGTCACACCTATCCCGCGCTGACCACCGTCACGGCCCTGCGGGACCACGCCGCCGCGCGCGGCCTGGACCTGGACGTGCTCTGGGTCGGTACGGCGACCGGCCTGGAGGCCCGTGTCGCGGCCGAGCACGGCATCGCGTTCCGGGCCATCAAGGCGGGCAAGCTCAGGCGCTCGCCCAACCCGCGCGAGCTGCTCACCAACCTGGCGGACATGTTCCGCATCCCGGTGGGCGTGTTCCAGGCCTTCGGCATCGCCGCCCGCTACCGCCCCGACGTGGTGCTGTCGACCGGCGGGTACGTCTGCGTGCCGCTGGGGGTGGCCTCGCGGGTGCTGGGCCGCCCGCTGGTGATGCACGAGCAGATCACCTCCCTGGGCCTGGCCAACCGCATCCTGTCGCGCTTCGCCCGGCGGATCGCGCTGACCCACCCCTCCTCGATCGAGCACCTGCCCGCCGGGGTGCGCGACCGGGCCGTCGTCACCGGCAACCCGGTCCGCCCCCAGCTGCTGCGCGGCAACGTCGACGCGGCGCGGCGTCACTTCGGGCTCACGCCCGACCTGCCGGTGGTGTACGTGACCGGCGGCGCCCAGGGGAGCCGGCAGATCAACACCATGATCGAGAAGATCCTGCCCGACCTGCTCGGCCGGGCGCAGGTGCTCCACCAGTGCGGACCCGGCTGGATCGACCAGCTCACCCGTACCGCGGACGCCCTGCCCGGGTGGCTGCGCGAGCGCTACCGCCCGGTGCCCTACGTCGGCGCGGAGCTGGCCGACGTGTTCGCGGTCGCCGACGTCGTGGTCTCGCGCAGCGGCGCGGGGACGGTGGCCGAGCTGACCGCGGTGGGCAAGGCGTCCGTCCTCGTCCCGCTGGTGCCCTCGGCCGCCGACGAGCAGCGCCAGAACGCCCGCTACCTGGCCGAGGCGGGCGCTGCCCGGGCCCTGCTGGAGAACGGTCCCACGGCCGAGCACCTGATGGCCGAGCTCGACGCGCTGCTGAGGGACCCGCGGGCCCGTGCCGCCATGGCCGGCGCCGCCGGTTCCCTCGGCCGCGTCGACGCGGCCGACACGCTGGCGCGGGTGCTCCTGGAGGAGGCGGGGGCCGGCGCCGGGGTCCGGTGAGGCGCCGGTGACGTCCCGGTCCGCGCGCGGACGTCCCCGCGCCCGGCCGACGCGGGGACGTGCCCCGCCGGGGAGACCTGGGGTGCTCTGACCCGCCCTATCCCGTGAACGAAGATTTACCGAACATGCCCCGGCTGCGCCGTGGCTCCCGGTGTGCACGCTGAGTAATCTGGCGACCGCGCCACGTGCGACGCGGTGACGCCGGGAACGTGGTACGGCGGGCACCCGTCCCGTGATCCTTCATGGAGGGTCACGGGCGGGAGCGCGCGGCCCCGCCCGGTCGCGATCGGCGGCCGGGTGGCCGGGTGAGGCCGGGAGGGCGTGCCTCTCGCCGTGCCCTCCCGTCACGGAATCTCATGCGGACCGCCCCGGAGAGGCAGGCTGAGCTGACTATGACCCGGCAGGAGAGACCCTCGCCCGAGGGGACCGGCGAGACCCACGACCGCTTCGCCGGCGCCCACGACAACGGGCCCGACGCGCTGGACGCGCCCGACGTGACCGGGGTGTGGGCCGGCACGTCGGGTTCCTGGGCCGAGACGGCCGACTCCCGTGACGACGCGTCCGACGTGTGGGCCGAGACGGTCGGTTCCCGCGACGACGTGACCGGGGTGTGGGCCGAGACGTCCGACGTCCGCGACGACATGCCGGGCGTGACGGGCGTGTGGTCCGGTACGTCCGGCGCCCATGACAGCGTGTCCGGCTTCTGGGCGGACACGTCCGGGTCCTGGGCCGGTGCCACGAGCCCTCGGACGGGGGAGCCGGACGTCCCGGCCGACCCGTTCGGCGGGAACCTGCACGCCGGTTACTGGACCGACGAGTACGACGAGGCGTCCGCGGGCGAGGCGACGGACCGTCTCACCGACCTGGTGGCCGAGCGGCTGGAGGTCCTTCCCGGGGACCATGTCCTGGACGTGGGCTCGGGGACTGGCAGGCCCGCGGTACGCATCGCCACGGCCCGCGACGTGCAGGTCACCGGGGTCACGCTCAGCGAGTACCAGGTGCGGCTCTCGCGGTCGCGTCCGGAGGCGGGCGAGGGCGTGGGCCAGGCCGACTTCCAGCTCGCCGACGCGATGTGGCTGCCCTTCGAGGACGACTCCTTCGACGCGGCGTACGCCATCGAGTCGCTGGCCCACCTGGAGAACCCGTCGGCGGCCCTGGACGAGATCGCCAGGGTGCTGCGGCCGGGAGGGCGGTTCGTGGTGGGGGAGTGGTACCTGCTGGAGCCGCTCCCGGGTGAGGAGATCGAACGCTTCGCGCGGAGCTTCGGCGTCCGGTTCCTGCCCACGGCCGACGACCTCTACCGGCGGATGGACCAGGCCGGACTGAAGATCGAGATTTTTCATGACATATGGGCGAACATCAGCCGGTCGTTCGGCCAGGTGGAGGAGGTCCTCCCCATGGCGGCCACCGGCCCGGCCGGTGAGGCCGCCGAGCGCCCGACCGCCCGCAGAGAGATGTACCGGCGTTTCGGCCAGATCCCGCAGATCAGCTACGCCCTGTTCACGGCCGTCCGCCACTGAGGGCGCCGGACCGCCGGTCCCGGGCCGCCCGGGACCGGGGCCGGTCGCGCCCGCAGGGCTCCATCGGGCTCCGCAGGGCGGTCCGGCCGGCTCGTGGACCGGCCGGGCCGACGGCCGAGGACCCGTCCTCGGCGTCCTCCGGAAGAGCGCGGGTCCCTCCCGGAGACCGGACGCTCTTCACGCGGACGCCGCGGTCAGATCTCCTCGGAGGGCTTGGTCGGGTCGAGCTGGCGGGGTTGTTCCTCCACCTTGGGGTGGTGCAGGTCGAAGGCGGGACGCTCGGAGCGGATGCGGGGGATCGAGGTGAAGTTGTGCCGTGGTGGCGGGCAGGAGGTGGCCCACTCCAGCGAGTTGCCGTACCCCCAGGGGTCGTCGACGGTCACCCGCTCGCCGTGCCGGGCGGTGTACCACAGGTTGTAGATGAACGGCAGGGTCGAGGCGCCCAGCAGCAGCGCGCCGGCCGAGGAGACCATGTTCAGGCCGGTGAAGCCGTCCAGGGGGCTGTAGTCGGCGTAGCGGCGCGGCATGCCGAGGGAGCCCAGCAGGTGCTGGACCAGGAAGGTGGCGTGGAAGCCGACGAACAGCGTCCAGAAGTGCCACTTGCCGAGCTTCTCGTTGAGCATCTTGCCGGTCATCTTGGGCCACCAGAAGTAGAAGCCCGCGAACATGGCGAACACCACGGTGCCGAAGACCACGTAGTGGAAGTGGGCGACCACGAAGTAGGAGTCGTGCACGTGGAAGTCCAGCGGCGGGGAGGCCAGGATGACGCCGGTCAGGCCGCCGAGCAGGAAGGTGACCAGGAAGCCGATGGCGAACAGCATGGGGGTGTGCAGCGCGATGTGGCCGCGCCACATGGTGCCGATCCAGTTGAAGAACTTCACCCCCGTCGGGACGGCGATGAGGAAGGACATGAAGGAGAAGAAGGGCAGCAGGACCTGGCCGGTGGGGAACATGTGGTGGGCCCAGACGGTCATCGACAGGCCGGTGATGGTGATGGTGGCGCCGACCAGGCCGATGTAGCCGAAGATGGGCTTGCGGCTGAAGACCGGGATGACCTCGGTGATGATGCCGAAGAACGGCAGCGCGATGACGTAGACCTCGGGGTGGCCGAAGAACCAGAACAGGTGCTGCCACAGCAGGGGTCCACCGGACGCGGGGTCGAAGATGTGCGCGCCGTACCTGCGGTCGGCCTCGAGGGCGAGGAGCGCTGCGGCCAGCACGGGGAAGGCCATCAGCACCAGCACGCCGGTCAGCAGCGTGTTCCAGGTGAAGATCGGCATCCGGAACATCGTCATGCCGGGGGCCCGCATGCAGATGATCGTGGTGATGAAGTTGACCGAACCCAGGATCGTGCCCAGACCGGACATCACCAGGCCCATGATCCACAGGTCCCCGCCGTACTGCGGGGAGAAGGTGGCGGTCGACAGCGGCGGGTAGCCGGTCCAGCCGAAGTCGGCCGCGCCGCCGTTGGTGAAGAATCCCGAGACCGCGATGAGCCCGCCGAACAGGAACAGCCAGAAGCTGACCATGTTGAGCCGGGGGAAGGCGACGTCGGGGGCGCCGATCTGCAGGGGCATGATGACGTTGGCGAACCCGGCGAACAGCGGGGTGGCGAACAGCAGCAGCATCAGCGTGCCGTGCATGGTGAACAGCTGGTTGTACTGCTCCTGGCTGACCAGCTGGATCCCGGGCTGGGCGAGCTCGGCCCGGATGATCAGGGCCATCACCCCGCCGATCACGAAGAAGCCGAACGAGCTGATCAGGTACATGTACCCGATCACCTTGTGGTCGGTGCTGGAGAGCCATCTGGCGAGGATCGAGCCCGGCGCGCTGTTGCGCGGCGCCAGTGGGGAGGTCGCCGGTTCGCCGGCGGACCGCTCCTGGATGGTGGTCATGAACTGATCTCTCCCTGGGCCGGGCAGGAGGTCGTGGAACCGCTCGTGCCCGACACCCGGTCGGAGGGGGGAAGCGGCACGGCGGGAAGGGGGAGCCGCCGTGCCGACGCACCGGATGCGGGGCGCGTGACGGCGGCGAGGATCTCCACGGGCTTTCAGGCCCCGAAGAACTGCGGGACGTGCATCATCCGGCTCACGTACCCGTGTCGATCCGCCCAAACAGACACGAGGTCGGTAATTTTTTGGTCACGGCGCCCGTGGAGAGGGCCACGGAGATCGACGAGCCGTCCTTTCGCCGGGTACGGCAGGTGGATCGAGGTGTCCTGACGGCCGGGCACGACGGCCGTGACCGGGCCGCGCTCTGGAACGTGCCTCCGGAGGGGGGGGAAGGGCCTGCCCGTTCGAACCGGCAGGTTTGAGATGCGACGCCCGGGTACGGGAGCGGCTCGGCAGGAGAGCGGCACGCGCCTCTCTGACGACGTACTCGAAAGGGATCGTGAATTGAGATCGTGTCCAGGCGCCGGCGGTCACGTCGCCGTGGCGCGCGGTGAGGCCCGCCTCGCCGCCGTCATCGGCCCCGGTGACCTCCCCGTCGCGGCCACGGGACGGCGTGCCTCTCGACCGGCCGGGCCCGGCGTGATCCTCGTGGACTCCATAGAGGTCATGACCGCCCCCCATACGCGCCCGCTTCCCGGACTGCGGTCCGGGCCGGGACGCCGCCACGCCGTACCCAAGGAGAGATCATGAACGCCACCACACGTAACAAGACCCGCCTCCAGACGGCCGCGATGGCCGTCGGAGTGGTTTTCCTGCTGGTGGGAGTACTGGGATTCATTCCGGGGATAACCACCAACTACGACAGCATGGAGTTCGCCGGGCACGAGTCCGAGGCCATGCTCCTGGGCATCTTCCAGGTGTCCATCCTGCACAACATCGTCCACCTGCTCTTTGGCATCGCCGGTATCGTCCTCTCCCGCACCTGGGGAGGCGCCCGTAACTACCTCATCGGCGGTGGCGTCGTCTACCTGCTGCTGTGGGTGTACGGCATGCTCGTCGGTCACGACAGCGACGCCAACTTCGTGCCGCTCAACAGCGCCGACAACTGGCTGCACCTGCTCCTGGGCATCGGCATGATCGCCCTGGGCGTGCTGCTCTCCCGCCGTAACACCGTCTCCCACCACTAGGAGACGAACCCCCGGCCCGGTCGGGGGCACGGCGGTGATGGGGGACGTTCCCGGACGGGAGCGTCCCCCGCCCCGTCCGGGGGCGAAGGCCCGCCCGGCCGCCGGGTCTCCCGCGCGGAGACCGGGCGTCCTCACACGAAGGGAATCTGACATGACCTCGGTCATCAAGAGCGTGGCCGCGGCGTCGGCGGGTCTGGCGGCCGCTGCGATCGGCCGGCGCCTGCTGTCCCGCAGGGCCACGCCGAACCCCGCCGAGTGGTACGCGCTCACCATCGAGTGCTCCCCGGAGGTCCTCACCGGGCCCGACCGCCCCGGAGAACTGGCGAGGCTGGTCGAGGAGCACGACGTGCGCTTCAGCGAGGCCCCGGGCGGCCGCGGGACCGAGGTGGCGGTTCGCACCTCGGAAGGCGCCCCCAGGGAACGGCTGCGCGCGGTCAAGCAGCTCATCGAGACCGGAGAGGTGCTCCGCGTCGAGGGCCAGACGGAAGGCCGCAGGACCCTGGCCGGGCGGACCGTGCTGCCGGGGGCCAAGCGGCTGATGAGGAGGGGGATCCGATGAAGGCCGTGTGCTGGACCGGTATCAACGAGGTGTCGGTGGAGGACGTCCCGGAGCCGGGGCTGCTCAACCGCCGCGACGCCATCGTCAAGATCATCGCAAGCGCCACCTGCGGCTCCGACCTGCACCTGATCGACGGGTACGTGCCGACCATGATGGCGGGCGACATCCTCGGCCACGAGTTCCTCGGCGAGATCGTCGAGGTCGGGCCGGACGTGCGCGACCGCCGGGTCGGCGAGCGCGTCGTGGTCTGCTCCATCATCGGCTGCGGCGGCTGCCACTACTGCCGCCAGGAGATGTACTCGCTGTGTGACAACAGCAATCCCAACCCCGGCTTCCTGGAGACGCTGATCGGTCACGCGACCGCGGGCATCTTCGCCTACTCCCACGCCCTCGGCGGGTACGCCGGCAGCCACGCCGAGTACGTGCGGGTGCCGTTCGTGGACGTCAACGCCTTCCCGGTGCCGGAGGGGGTGAGCGACTCCAACGCGGTGTTCGCCTCCGACGCCGTTCCCACCGGCTGGATGGGCGCCGACATCGGAGGCGTCGGCCCCGGTGACGTGGTCGCGGTGTGGGGGTGCGGCGGGGTGGGCCAGATGGCCATGCTCGCCGCCAAGCTGATGGGCGCCGAGCGGGTCATCGGCATCGACCGCTTCCCCGAGCGCCTGGCCATGACCGAGAAGCGGATCGGCGCCGAGACGATCGACTACGAGAAGACCGACCTGCTCGGCACGCTCAAGGAGATGACCGGCGGACGCGGCCCGGACGTGTGCATCGAGGCGGTCGGCATGGAGGGCCACGGCACCGGCGCGCAGTACGCCTTCGACCGGACCAAGCAGGCCCTGCAGCTGCAGACCGACCGCGGCCTGCCGCTGCGCCAGGCCGTCCACGCCTGCCGCAAGGGCGGGACGGTCTCGGTGATGGGCGTCTACCTCGGGTTCGTCGACAAGTTCCCCATGGGCGCGGTGATGAACAAGGGCCTCACCCTGCGCAGCGGCCAGCAGCACGGCCAGCGGTACATCCCGATGCTGCTCGACCGGATGGCCAAGGGCGAGATCGACGCGAGTCACCTGGAGACGCATCCGATGGGCCTCGACGGCGGTCCCCGCGGGTACGAGATGTTCAAGCGCAAGGAGGACGGCTGCGTGCGGGCCGTCTTCTACCCGGACCGGTAGGACGTGCAAGGGCCGGTCCGCCGCCGAGGGGGACCGGCCCTTCGCCGTGCACGGGGGTCCGGCACCCGCCGTCCCTCCCATGGCCCCGCCGTCCCGCGGTCCCCGCAGTCCTGCGGCCCCATCGGGCGAGAACGACCGGCCCGCCGGACGAGGAAACGGCCCGTCCCTCCCACGTTCAGGAGGGGCGGGCCGTTCGCCGTGCGCGGACGTTCAGCCCGTCTTGCCCATGGCCTGGCGGATCACGTCGCGGGCCCGATCCATCATCGCGACCGGGGTCCCCACCAGCAGGTTCTTGGTCGCCGACTCCACCCCGGCGTGCGGGTGGGTCGGCGCGATCGCCTCGGCCGCCTTCACCCCGACGGCCATGGCCCGGCGCTCGGCCTCGCTGGTCTGGGCGCGCAGCTGGGTGAACTCGTAGCGCTCCTCGCTGCGGGCGTGGGCCATGACCGCGGCCCGGAGCACCGCGAGGTTCGTCAGGAACTCCGGGTCGTCGGCACCGGCCTTGTCCATCGTCATGAGCAGCTGCTTGGCCTCGTTCTCCTCGGCCAGGCGGTCGTCCACCACCGCGTCACCGCCCTCGATCTTGCGGCGGGCGTAGGGGTGGACGATCTCCTCTTCGGCGGTCTCGTGCACCGCCAGCAGCCGCACCAGGCGCTGGAACGCCTCTGGCCTGTCCTCGGCGGAGGCCGTCTCGACCTCGTCGAACAGGTCCCGGATCAGCGAGTGCTGGGCGAGCAGCAGCTCCACCACGTCTTTCTCGTCCATCAGTTCAGGTGCCGTCTGACGGTCGGTCATCTGCTCCCTCTCCTTCGAGTACGGTCTGGCCGGTCCCGCGGGGCACGGAGACCCGTGCCGGAAGGAGACCGGATGTGATCGTGCCGTCCCGCACGGGGCGCCGTACGCGGGAGTCTCAGCCCTGCCCGCTCTCCTCCTTGCCGTAGCCGAGGGTCTCGGCCACGTCCGCGATGTTGGTGAAGGTCCGATCGGGCAGGGACCGCAGGGTGCCGAGCACCGTGTCGGGCGCGCCCTGCTCCTGGGCACGGCCGATCAGGGTGTCACGGTCGGTGGGGAAGACCCCGGCGCCGCTGACCCAGCGGGCCAGCTCGCTGCGGGCCTCCACACCGGCCGGGTCGATGCCGTGCGGGGTGCCCGGCTCGTGACCGGGGGCGTGCGATATCGGTGCCATGTCGCTCTCCTTCGATGTGATCACGGAGCCTTCCGCGCTTCAGCCGGGAAACGCTCAAGGCGGGTGTACAAGCTCAGCTTTTTTGTTTTCCTGTCATGTGTCCGGTGATTCCGTCCCGGTGGTCCTCGTTCCGGCGGACGGAATCTCCCCGTCGTGCGAACAGCCCCTTACCCTCTTCACGATGAGCAAACATCGCTGTCAGCGGCGGTCCCTGCGGGCTCATCCGGACGTGTCCTCGTCCCCGGAGGCGAGGTCCACCTTCTCCAGCGGGGTCACCGCGGGCCCCTGCAGGACGGCGCCGTCCACGCCGAAGCGCGAGCCGTGGCACGGGCACTCCCAGGAGCGTTCGGCCTCGTTGAAGCCCACCACGCAGCCCATGTGGGTGCAGATGGCGGACACCGCGTGCAGGGTCCCGGTCTCGTCACGGTAGACGGCGCAGCGCTTGCCGCCGTTCTTGACCACGGTCCCCTCTCCGGGGAGCAGATCGATCGCGTCCTGGGCGCCGGTGCCGGCGGTGGACAGGCGGTCGCCGACGAAGTGCTTGGCGACGGTGGCCTGTAGTTTGAGCGCGGGCCCGGCCTCGCGTACCGGGCGCAGCCGCCGCGGGTCGTACAACCCCGCCCACGGTGACCCGCCGCCGGTGATCAGCGTGCTCAGCAGCAGCCCCGACATGACGCCGTTGCTCATGCCCCAGCCGCCGAACCCGGTGGCGACGTAGGCGTGCTTGGCGCCGGGGTGCAGCGGGCCGACGAAGGGCACGCCGTCGGTGGTGTCGTTGTCCTGGGCCGCCCACCAGTGCGTGGGGCGAGCCCCGGGGAACCGTTCGACGGTCCACGAGCGCAGCCGTTCCAGCCGGTCGCCGACGTTGCCGGACCCGGGAAGGAACGACTCGCCGGTGACGATCAGCAGGCGCTGCCCGTCCTCGTACGGGGCGGTGCGGACCGAGCGCGTGCTCTGCTCGGTGGTGATGAACATGCCGCCGGGGTCCTGATCGGCCGGGATCGCGGCGGCGACGACCAGCTCGCGGTGCGGCTCCATCCGGGCGAACAGCAGGGAACGGTCGAAGATCGGATAGTGGGTGGCCACCACCACGTCCGTCGCCGTGACGGTCAGCCCCTCGGACGTGGTGAGGCGGCAGGGCGAGCCCTCCTTCAGGCCCACCACGCGCGTCCCCTCGAAGACGAGCGCGCCCATCCCGGTCATGGCCTCCGCCAGCGCGAGCAGGTAGGCGCGCGGATGGAACTGGGCCTGATCCTCCACCCGCACCGCGCCGGCGATCGGGAAGGGCAGCGAGCTCTCGGTCACGAACGAGGCCGGCAGCCCGGCCTGCTCGGCGGCCTCGGCCTCCGCCTTGAGCTTGCCGACCCCGTCGGCCGACTCGACGTAGGTGAGCGAGGGCACCCGTTCGATGTCGCAGTCGACGCCGAGCTCGGTGGCGGTGGCGATGAGGTGCGCGATCGCCTCCCGCTGCGAACGGGCGTAGAGGGCCGCGGCCTCCGGCCCGGCCGAGGAGGCGAGGTCGGCGTAGATCAGGGTGTGCAGGGCCGACAGCTTGGCGGTGGTGTTGCCGGTGACCCCGGCCGCGATCCGGCCGGCCTCCAGGACGGCCACCGACCGGCCGGCCCGGGCGAGTTCCCAGGCCGTGCTCAGGCCGGCGATCCCTCCGCCGACCACGGCGACGTCCACCTGCAGGTCACGATCGAGGGCCGGACAGGGCACTCCGGGCGCTGATTCCATCCAATAGGACTGCATGGTCATACCCGGGTGCGTGCCCTGACGGGCAGGGCGCAAACGACGCGCCGCCCGGCCCGCGCGGCACCTTCTCGCACGTCAGGGGTCGTCCGGGACGGGGCGGGCTCAGTAGGCGATGCCGACCGTCCGTCTGACGGTGGCCGGGTCGTCCAGCACGGCGAGCATCGCGTGGGCCAGGTCGGCGCGGGCGATCGTGCGGCCGGCGCGGACGCCGGAGCCCACCGCCAGCCGGTACCTCCCGGTCACCGGCCCGTTCAGCAGACGGGGCGGCCGCAGGACCGTCCAGTCGGTGTCGCTCTCGGCGATCGCCCGCTCCATCGCCCTGAGGTCGTCGTAGACCGGGCTCAGGACGGCCCGCACCAGGGGGGTGAGGATCCGGCGGTCGAGGAAGGGCTCACCCGGAGGTGAGGTGCCGAGGGGGGCCGCGCTCACCACGACGAGGCGGCGCACCCCGCACCCGGCCATGGCGGCCAGGATCCCGCGGGTGACCGGGGCGGCCACGCCGGCCTTGGCCTGCCCGCGGCTGCGCGCGCCCAGGCCGGAGAGCACGGCGTCCCGTCCCTCGATCGCCGGGCGGAGCGACCGCGGGTCGGTGACGTCGGCCGTGACGACCCGCGCGCCGGCGAGGTCGCCCGGCAGCCGGGCGGGGTCGCGCACCACCGCCGTCACCTCGTGACCGGCCTCCAGTGCCTGCCGGACCACCTCCTGGCCGGTGCCCCCCGTGGCTCCGCAGACGGTCAGCTTCATTGCGCCTCCATGTGGTTGGTGAGTGCTCACTAACCATTAGGGTGGGTGAACACTCACCATTCGTCAACCCGGGGGAGCACCCAGCATGAAGCCGACCCGGGTCCGCATCCTGGACGCCGCCGAGCACCTGATGCGGACCATCGGCCTGGCCCGTACGACCACCAAGGAGATCGCCCGCGCCGCGGGGTGTTCGGAGGCCGCCCTCTACAAGCACTTCGAGAGCAAGGAGGAGCTGTTCGTGCTCGTCCTGCAGGAGCGCCTGCCCCCGTTCGGCCCGCTCGTGGCCGATCTGGAGAGCGGTGGCATGGACGGCCGCGACGTCGAGGAGACGCTGGTGGAGGTCGCCCGGCACGCCGTGGCGTTCTACGCGTCGAGCTTCCCGATCGCCGCCTCCCTGTTCTCCGACCCGGTCCTGCTGCGCCGGCACGGGGACGAGATGGCCAGGCTCGGCAACGGCCCGCACCGGCCGCTCGACGCGCTCACCGCCTACCTGCGCGAGCAGCGCGCGGCCGGGCGGCTGCGCTCCGACGCCGACCCGGCCGCGGCGGCGGCGCTGTTCCTCGGGGCCTGCTTCCAGCGCGCGTTCCTGCACTCCTTCGCCGCGGGCCGCCCGCCCCTGGGCCCGGCCGCCCTGCCGGTCGACGAGTTCGCCGCCGGGCTCGCCCGGACGCTCCTGGACGGCCTGCGCTGACCGGCTCGCTGGACGGCTCGCGGTGACCGGTCCCGCGCCGATCCGGGCAGGATCGATCGGCGCGGGACCGGCCGGCCCGTGATCGCCGACCCGTGTCCGACGGAACGTCTCCGCGGGCGCCGGACCCTCTCCGTGTCCGACGGAACGTCTCCGCGGGCGCGGGCGGTGGTGCGGCGTGATCGCCCGGGGGCGGGGGCCGCGTGCCGGTGACGGGAGGGCGCGGGGCTGGGTGGGGGACGCCCTCCGCCGGTGACGTCGCGCCCGCCCGGGAAGGCCGCGCGCGTGGAAGGGCATGCGTACGTGAGGATTTCACGGCCGGGTCGCGGCTCCGATTGTTAGCGCTACCAGCAGGCGCGTCAAGGGGCCCGTACATCACGATTCAGAAAGAACTCCGGCTGAAGGGGGTGATTCCGCCCTCCTGGCAAAACCCCAGAAAAGGTGACTTCGCCGGTATTGACATGGTCGGTGTTATCGCAAACACTCTGGTAACCCCAGCGAAACATGACGAGGACCCCCATGACACCCAGTGCCGACAACGGCAAGGCGAGGACCAGACCGGCGGTGCTGGACGATGTCGCCGAGCTGGCCGGGGTCTCCGCCATGACGGTGTCCCGGGCGCTGAACGCTCCCGACAGGGTGCGCCCCGAGACCCGGGCGCGTGTCATGGCGGCGGTGAACGAGCTCGGCTACCGGCCCAACCCGGCGGCGCGCCAGCTCGTCACGGGCCGCTCGGGAGTCCTCGGTGTGGTCAGCTTCGACACCACCCTGTACGGGCCCGCCTCCACGCTCTACGCGATCGAGCAGGCGGCCCGGCAGAACGACTACGTGGTCAACATCGCCAGCCTCGGCACCCTGAACCGAAGGTCGATCGGGGAGGGGGTGGAGCGGCTGCACGCGCAGTCGGTCGACGGCATCGTCGTCCTGGCCCCGCACGAGTCGGCCGCCGACGGCCTGCGCCACCTCTCGTCAGGCCTGCCGCTGGTCGCGGTGGACGCCGGGGACGACATCCCCGTCCCCGTGGTCATGGTCGACCAGCGCGGCGGCGCCGTACGGGCCACCCGGCACCTGCTGAGCCTCGGGCACGAGACCGTCTGGCACCTGTCCGGCCCTCCCGACTGGATCGACGCCAGGGGACGGGTCGAGGGGTGGCGGTCGGTGCTGGAGGCCGAGGGACGGCCGGTGCCCGAGGTGGCGGCCGGTGACTGGAGCGCGCACTCCGGCTACCGGCTCGGCAGGCGCCTGGCCGAGGACCCCTCGGTCACGGCCGTGTTCGCGGCCAACGACCAGATGACCCTGGGGGTGCTGCGGGCCCTGCGCGAGGCGGGCCGGCGCGTCCCCGAGGACGTCAGCGTGGTCGGCTTCGACGACGTGCCCGAGGCCGCCTACTTCTGGCCGCCGCTGACGACGGTCAGGCAGGACTTCGGAGAGGTCGGACGGCACGCCTTCCGGCTGCTGATCGACCGCATCCAGGGCGCCGAGGAAGGAGGCCCGCGCATCGTGGAACCCGAACTGGTGGTCAGGGAGAGCAGCGGCCCCGCCCCTCACTGACGCTCCCGTACCGCCCGATCGGCCTCCGTTCCCTCCGTGCCGATCCGTCCCCCTTCCTCGCCGGTCCCGGACAGCGTCCGGGAGGCGACCTCCTCTTCGAGCTCTTCGAGAAAACTCCTCACCTCACTATCAGGAGAAGGTTCATGTTCAAGAAACTGCCCGCGGTACTGGCCGCGGGACTCATGGCCGTCGTGCTCACCGCCTGCGGTTCGGGCGGCGGGGACGCCGGCACCACCGGCGCGACCGCCCAGGGCGGCGGGTCCGACAAGATCACGCTCGGCTTCTCGCAGGTCGGCGCGGAGAGCGGCTGGCGTACCGCCAACACCAAGTCCGTCCAGGAGGCGGCCGCGGCGGCGGGCATCGACCTGAAGTTCTCCGACGCCCAGCAGAAGCAGGAGAACCAGATCAAGGCCATCCGCTCGTTCATCCAGCAGAAGGTCGACGTGATCGCCTTCTCGCCGGTGGTCGAGTCGGGCTGGGACACCGTCCTGAAGGAGGTCAAGGACGCCAACATCCCGGTCATCCTGACCGACAGGGCGGTCGACTCCAGCGACACCTCGCTCTACAAGACCTTCATCGGCTCCGACTTCGTCGTCGAGGGCAAGAAGTCCGGCGAGTGGCTGGTCAAGGAGTACGAGGGCAAGTCCGACCCGGTCAACATCGTCGAGCTCCAGGGCACCACGGGCTCGGCCCCCGCGAACGACCGCAAGAAGGGCTTCGGCGAGGCCATCGCGGCCGACCCCAAGTTCAAGATCATCGCTTCGCAGACCGGTGACTTCACCCGCGCCAAGGGCAAGGAGGTCATGGAGGCCTTCCTCAAGGCGCACAAGGACATCGACGTGCTGTTCGCGCACAACGACGACATGGGCCTGGGCGCCATCGAGGCGATCGAGGGCGCGGGGCTCAAGCCGGGCACCGACATCAAGATCATCACGATCGACGCGGTCAAGGACGGCATGCAGGCCCTGGCCGACGGGAAGATCAACTTCATCGCGGAGTGCAGCCCCCTCCTCGGCCCGCAACTGATGGACCTGGTCAAGAAGGCCGTCAAGGGCGAGCAGATCCCGCAGCGGGTGCTCACCGAGGAGACCACCTTCACGCCCGAGCAGGCCAAGGCGGTCCTGGCCGACCGTAAGTACTGATCGAGGGCGTACGACCGGACGGCGCCCGCACCGAGCGGGCGCGCGTACCGGACGACCGATGACCGCGGGGGGGGGGGGGGGGGGGGGGGGGGGGGGGGGGGGGGGGCGGGCCCCCGGGGGGGGGGGGGGGGGGGGGGGCCGGCGCGGGGGGCGGCGCGGGGGGGGCGCCCCCCCCCCCCCCCCCCCCCCCG
>NZ_JBITFY010000022.1:0-138792 GCF_044456585.1 Streptosporangium sp. NPDC050855 | reverse complement strand
GTAGGGGGCGACGGTGAAGTCCTTGAGCGAGACCCAGCCCGACCTCGGGTTGGCCAGCACGCCGGTGGAGCTCCAGCGGTACGTCGAGGGAAGGTCGCACCTGCCGCCGGTCGGCGTCACGGTCGGCGTCGGGGTCGGGCCGGGGGTCACCGAGGTGCCGCTCCAGGTCCACTTCTGGTTGGTGCCGCCGTGGCAGGAGTAGAGGTGGAGCAGGGTGCCGTTGGCGGTCCCGGCGCCCACGGCGTCCAGGCACAGCCCGGACTGGACACCGACGACGGTGCCGTCGGAGTTCAGCCGCCACTTCTGGTTGTCACCGCCGTGGCAGCCGTAGATCTGCGCCTTGGCGTTGTTGGCGGTACCACCGGCGTCCAGGCACTTGTTGCCGTAGACCTTGAACTCACCGGCCGCGGTGTAGGTCCACTGCTGGTTGGGGTTGGTGTGGCAGTCCCACAGGTTCAGCTGGGTGCCGTCGGTGGTGCTGGAGCCGGGCACGTCCACGCACCGGTTGGAGGCCACGCCCCTGATCTGCCCGGTACCGGTGCCACCCGTGGGGGTGACCGTCGGGGTGGGGCCGGGTGTGGGGCCGGGTCCCGCCGCGTTGAGGGCGTTCAGGACGGAGGTGTAGGCGGCCTTCTTGTTGCCGTTGCCGTCGAACAGCAGCGGGGTGGTGCCGGAGCCCAGCCAGGAGTCGCTGTCGCGTACGCCCCAGACGGTGATGCCGGTGCAGCGCGGCACGGCCAGGCAGTCGTTGACCACGTTGGCGTAGGTGGTCGCCGAGCCGCCCACGATGTCCAGTTCGGTGATCTGCACGTCCACGCCGAGGGCGGCGAAGCTGGAGATGGTGGTGCGGTAGTTGCTGTTGTAGGGGCTGTTGTTGTTGAAGTGCGACTGCAGGCCGACGCAGTCGATGGGCACGCCGCGGGCCTTGAAGTCGCGGACCATGTTGTAGACGCCCTGGGTCTTGGCCCAGGTCCAGTTGTCGATGTTGTAGTCGTTGTAGCAGAGCTTGGCGGCCGGGTCGGCGGCGCGCGCGGTGCGGAAGGCGACCTCGATCCAGTCGTTGCCGGTGCGCTGGAGGTTGGAGTCGCGACGCCCGCCCCCGCTGTCGGCGAAGGCCTCGTTGACCACGTCCCAGGCGTAGATCTTGCCCTTGTAGTGGTTCATCACGCCGTTGATGTGATTGATCATCGCCTGGCGCAGGGGAGCGCCCTCCATCGAGCGCATCCAGTTGGGCTGCTGGTTGTGCCAGGCCAGAGTGTGGCCGCGGACCCGCTTGCCGTTCTGCACGGCCCAGTTGTAGACGCGGTCACCGCCGCTGAAGTTGAACTGGCCCTGGTTGGGCTCGGTGGCGTCGATCTTCATCTCGTTCTCGGCCGTGATCATGTTGAACTCACGGTTGGCGATGGTCGTGTACGCCGAGTCGCCGAGCTTGCCCGCGGTGATCGCGGCGCCGAAGTAGCGGCCGCTCTGGGCCGCGGCGGCGCCGAGAGTGCTCGCCGCGGCGCTGACCGAGGCGGTACCGGCGGTGCCCGCGGAAGCGGCGCCGGCCGCCACCGGGCCGGTCACCGCCGTGAGCGTGCCGAGCACGAGGGTGCCGAGGGCACCGGTGATCAGAGCCCGGCGAAGACCGCCGAGGGGCCGGCGGGTCCGGGGTGGGGGTATGGCGTTGGTGCCCATGCCTGAGCCTCCATAACTGCATCGCAGAAACGCGGAAACGGGTGGTCACGGGGGAGACGCCCCGCGGGATCGACGCCGCGTTCCGTCATCGGGGAACGCACACCACCGGGCGTCGTGACCGACGGCCCCTGCCGCTCACCACCGACGTGGACAGGGGGCCGTCTCGGGGACTCAGTGTGGAAACTATTACAAAATGTGTCAAGCTAATCTGGCAAGCTCTCGTACCGCTATATGGCATACATGTCGCGCACCTGCGCCGACGCCTCCCGGCTCCCTGAAAACCGGGGCTCCGGACCACCGCGGAACGGCCTTTCCTGTGAAATTTTCATCACATCGTCCTGTCCGCACCGATGAGACGGTCCATGAACGGCAGATGAGCGAGCGCGCTCTCGTCGCCTTCGCCGGGTCATGTTTCGTACTCTTGACAGCCGCTTCCCGCCTGGTGTTTGCTCCGCTCCACCACCACAATCGTCCGGCAGAGAAGGAGACACGACCGGCAGGCAGGATGTTAACGCTCACATCACGCTGTTGCTCCACGAACGCGTGCTCGGCGACCACCGTGACCCCCGGCGGACACCACGTCGGGACCTTCCCCCACGGACGCCGATCTCTTGACAGGAGGTTCTCTCGCGCGGCGGAGACCCGGATCGGCCTGGCACGCCTGGTCTCGCGGCTCCCGGGCCCGTCCCGGTGGGTTCCGGTCCCGCGGTCCGGCGGCGAGGACCGCCCGGCCGCCGGCGCCGAGGCGACCGCCCCGGCCCTGCCCGCCCCCTCGTGTTCACCGCCGGCGAGCAGACGGACCGGAGCCGACCTTTGCCATATGACGACGTTCGTCCTCGCGTCGGGACGTGAGCGCGGGGGGATGACACCCCGCAGACCGGCCGGGAGCGGTCCGACCTGATCGGCCGGCCCGCCGGGCACGGGGAGCGCGGAGCGGGGCCGGCCGGCCGGCCGTCGCGGCGCGCGCCGCCCCGACCGTCCCTGGAACCGGAGCGCGCCGATGGACGTACCCGCTGTCGTCTGGTGGTTCACGATCGCCGGCATCGCCGGTCTGCTGCTGTTCGACTTCGTCTTCCACGTGCGCAAGGCGCACGTGCCCACCCTGTCCGAGGCCACCCGCTGGTCGGCCGCCTACGTCGGTGTCGCGCTCCTGTTCGGCGTCGGCGTGTGGGTCTTCGGCGGGACCGCGATGGGGATCGAGTACTTCGCCGGGTACGTGACGGAGAAGGCGCTGTCGGTCGACAACCTGTTCGTCTTCCTCGTCATCATGTCCAGCTTCAAGGTGCCGCGCGCGGACCAGCAGAAGGTCCTGCTCTTCGGGATCGTCTTCTCCCTGGTCGCCCGGGCCGGTTTCATCTTCCTGGGCGCCGCGTTGATCAACTCGTTCGCCTGGGTGTTCTACCTGTTCGGCCTCATCCTGCTCATCACCGCAGGCAACCTGCTCAGGCCGGAGGGTGAGGACGGCCACTCCGCCGACAACATCGTGATCCGCCTGGCCAGGAAGGTGTTCCACACCTCCGACACCTACGACGGCGACAGGCTGTTCACCGTCCAGGACGGCAGGCGCGTCATGACGCCCATGCTGCTCGTCATGGTCGCCATCGGCGGCACCGACATCCTGTTCGCGCTGGACTCCATCCCCGCCATCTTCGGGCTGACGGAGAACGTGTACGTGGTGTTCACGGCCACGGCGTTCTCGCTGCTCGGCCTGCGCCAGCTGTACTTCCTCATCGACGGGCTGCTGGACCGCCTCATCTACCTCAGCTACGGTCTCGCCGTGATCCTGGGCTTCATCGGCGTGAAGCTCATGCTGCACGCCCTGCACGAGAACAACGTCCCGTTCATCAACGACGGCCGGCCGGTCCCGGTGGTGGAGATCGGCACCGGCCTGTCGCTGGGGGTGATCATCGGCGTCCTCGTCGTCACCGTGCTCGTCTCGCTGTTCAGTCCCAAGGGCAGGGCGCAGAACGCCGTCTCGGCGGCGCGGCGCCATGCCACGGAGTACCTGGAGGTCGAGAACGATCCCGCCCGGCGTGAGGAGATCTTCGCCGCGCTGCTCCACGAGATCGAGGAGATCAAGAGGCTTCCGGAGAGGTACCGGGCGAGGATCCGCGAGCAGGACAGGCTGATGGCCCTGCTGAACAGGGCGTGCGAGGTGCACGACTCCTCCTCGCCGTCCCCGTCGCCCCCGTCGCCCCCGTCGTCCCCGCCGCTCGGCGGCCGGGACGGGTGAGCCCCCGGATCAGCGGACGTGCCGGTGCGCCGCCGGCCGTCCGGCCAGTTCCGTCTCCAGGGCGGCCAGGTAGCGCTCGTGGCCCGCGCGGAGCCTGTCGGCACCGAAGATCAGGGAGACCAGCGGGCCCGCGAGGCTCTCCCGCATGGTCACCCGGGTGCGTCCGCCCGGCAGGGCCTCCAGCTGCTGCTGGTCGACGGCCTTGTAGCCGAGGACCACGCCGCTCCAGGTGAGCTCGCGTCCGGGGGCGACGACGGCGAACCTGGAGGTGATCCTCACCCCGCCGAGCCTCCAGCGGAAGGTGGCCCCTGGCACCGTCTCGCCGAGCTGCAGCACCTCGTACCCCGGGGCCCACCGGGGCCAGTTCCGAAGGTCGGAGATCACTTCCCAGACCTGGGCGGGCGTCGCGTCGACGACGACGCTGGACGCCGAGGTCACGGGCGCCTCGGTGTCGATCCGGCCCCGGGCGGCGTACTCGGCGTGCAGGACCGCTGACGAGGGGCCGCGGTAGAACAGCTTGCGCATGATCACTCCTATGGGTTCGAGAGCAATGCTCTCGAACCTGAGCAGTGATGTCAAGAGCAGTGCTCTCGTTTTGGTTTTACGCTCTTCTGTCGCGCCGCCCGCCTCCCGTGCGAGGTGGTTCCGGGTGCCGGGTCAGGCGGCCGACCAGCCGCCGTCCACCGGGACGATCGCGCCGTTGACGAACGAGGCGGCGTCGGAGGCGAGGAAGAGGGCGGCGTCGGCCATCCGCTCGGGCTCGGCCATCCGCTCGCCGAGGGCGAGCACTGGGCCGAGCCGGGCGATGCCGGCCGGGTCGAACGTCGCGTTCGTGGCGATGCCGGTCATGGTGGGGCCGGGCAGGATGGCGTTGCAGCGGATGCCCTCCCTGGCGTACGCCCAGGCCACGCTGCGGGTCAGGCCGACGACGCCGTGCTTGGACGCGGTGTAGGCCGCCCCGGCCGCGCCGCCGCGCACGCCCGCCTCGGAGGCGGTGTTGACGATCGCGCCGCGTCCCCGGCTCAGCATGTGCGGCAGGACGGCGTGCGTGACCAGGAAGGTGCCGGTCAGGTTGACCCGCAGGACCCGCTCCCACATCGCGACGGGGATGTCCGCGGGCAGGGCCATGCTGTCGAGGACGCCGGCGTTGTTGCACAGCACGTCGAGACGGCCGTACGCGCCGATCGCGGCCTCGACCAGCGCGGTGACCGACGCCTCGTCGGAGACGTCGGCGGTCACGGCGACGGCCGCGTCCCCGATGTCGTCGGCCGTGCGTCCGGCGCTCGCGGCGTCGATGTCGCAGACCACGACGCGCGCGCCCGCCCCGGCGAAGGCGACGGCCATCGCCCTGCCGATTCCGGAGCCCGCGCCCGTGACGAGGGCGACACGGTCGTCGAAGGTGAGGTGGGTCAAGGGGTCACTCTTCCGATCGGTGAGGGAGCGGGGGCGCCGGGTGGGAAGCGGTACGGGGACGCGGGGATAAGGGGGCGCGGGGGACGCGGGGGTGCGGCCGTGCCGGACGGGACGGTGCCGTGACCCCGCCGGACCCGCGGCTCCGAACAACCGGACAACATTGTCCGGTCGTTACCATAGCCGCCATGCCTGCCGTGCGTCGACCCAACAGAGGACCGAGCGCCGCGGCGGAGAACCGGGCGGCGCTGATGGCGGCGGCCCGCGTGGTCTTCGCCGACGCCGGGTACGACGCACCCCTCAGCGCGGTCGCCCGCGTGGCCGGGGTAGGGCAGGGAAGCCTCTACCGGCACTTTCCCGACCGCGTCAGCCTGGCGCTGGCCGTGTTCGAGGACAGTGTCGCGGACCTGGAGGCGCTGGCCGCCGAGCCCGGCACCACCCTGGCCGACGTGCTGGACCTGCTCACCGAGCAGGCCATCGCCTCGACCGCGTTCATCAACATGGTCAGCGTGCCGCCCGAGCCCGACCCCCGGATCGTCGAGGTGCGGGACCGCGTGGCCGGGGTGCTGGAGAGCGGGCTTCCCGAGGCCCGGCGTGCCGGTCACGTCCGCGCGGACATGACGGCCGACGACCTGGTCCTGGCCGTGGGCATGCTGGCCGGGCTGCTGGCCAGGATCCCGGCGGCCGAGCGGGCCCCGGCCGCCGAGCAGATGTGGAGGCTGCTCCGCAGGGGGATCGAGCCGTGAACGGAGCCGTCCGGGCCTATTCGGAGGGGATCGTCCGGGTGGCCTGGACGGCGCGGCGCAACCGGCCGTCGGCGGAGAGCTCCCCGAACATGTAGATCTCGCTGGTGACGGTCCTGCCCTTGCGCATCTGCGCGACGAGCCGGTACCGGACGGCGACCTGGTCGCCGTCCACCAGCGCCTGCTCCACCTCGACGCGGACATCGGCGACCTGCTTGCGGGCCGGGCGGATGTGGTCGAGCAATCGCTGCCGGTCCAGCCGTACCCCGTCGGTGACCACCTCGTAGTCCGGCGTGTGGTAGCGGTCCAGCACGGTCGCCGGGTCCTCGTCGCTCAGCGCCGCCTCCCGCGGGTAGCGGGTCAGGTAGCCGGTCAGATCGGCGCGGGGCGTCATGTGGTCTCCCTGGATCGACTTATCTTTGACATCGTGTCCACGATAACGCCGGATGCTAGATTGGACAACGTGTCAGAGATGACGGGTGGCCGACGCCGGCGACGGCGTTCGGACGGTGAGCGCAGTGCCGCCGCCGTGCTCGCCGCCGCCGTTCAGGTGCTCGGCCGGCAGCCGGACGCGAAGGTGGAGGAGATCGCCGCCGCGGCCGGCGTCACCCGCCAGACCGTGTACGCCCACTACCCGTCCCGGCCGCTGCTGGTGGCCGCGGTCGTCGACCACCTCACCGCAGAGACCGTCGCCGCCCTCGATCTCGCCGACGTGGACGGCCGGACCGCCACGGAGACGCTGCTGAGCTGGCTGGACGTCACCTGGCGGATGTTCGACCGGTACCGGCTGCTCCTGCACTCCTCGGTGACCGCCGCCGACCCCGCGGAATCCGACCGGCAGCACGCCACGGTCGCCGATCGCCTCGGGAAGCTGATCGGACGCGGCCAGGCCACCGGTGAGTTCGACGGCGGCCTCGACCCGGCCTGGCTGGTCTCCGCGACCATCGCGCTCGGTCACGCGGCCGGTGCCGAGGTCGCCGCCGGCCGCATGACCGGCGCGCAGGCGTCGGCGGCGCTCCGCCACAGCATCCTGAGCGTGTACGGCGCCCGCACCCCGGGGCCGCCCGCGACCGGGCCGTCCCGGCATACTTGATCTCATGCAGCGTCGCTTCCGGCAGGTCGATGTCTTCACCACCGTCCCCTACCGGGGCAACCCCGTCGCCGTCGTGCTCGACGCGGAAGGGCTGAGCGCCGAGGAGATGCTCGGGTTCGCGCGCTGGACGAACCTGTCGGAGACCACCTTCGTGCTGCCCCCGCAGACGCCCGGCGCGGACTACCGGGTGCGGATCTTCACCCCGGGCCTGGAACTGCCCTTCGCCGGGCACCCGACGCTGGGCACCTGCCACGCCTGGCTGTCGTCGGGCGGGGTGCCGGCGAGGTCCGGCGTGGTCGTCCAGGAGTGCGGGCTCGGCCTGGTCCCGGTCCGCCCGACCGCGGACGGCCCCGCCTTCGCCGCACCCCGGCTGCTGCGCTCCGGACCGGTCGAGGAGGAGGTGGTCGAGCGCGTCGCGCGCTCGCTCGGCATCGCCCGCGCCGACATCCTGGACGCCGAATGGGCCGACAACGGGCCCGGCTGGGTGGCCGTCCTGCTGTCGAGCGCGGAGGAGGTGCTCGCGCTGCGGCCCGGGATCGTCGACCTCGACGTGGGCGTGGTGGGCCCGTACCCGCCGGGATCCCCCGAGGCGTTCGAGGTCCGGGCGTTCTTCCCCAAGGACGGGGCCACGGCCGAGGACCCGGTGACCGGGAGCCTGAACGCCTCGCTCGCGCAGTGGCTGCTGCGCACCGGCCGGGCCGAGGCGCCGTACGTGGCGAGCCAGGGGACCGTGCTCGGGCGCGCCGGGCGCGCCCACGTCTCCCGCGACCCCGACGGGACGATCTGGGTCGCGGGCGGCACGGTCACCTGCGTCACCGGCCACGTCGAGCTGTAGGTCCCGGGCCCGCCGGGCCGCGACGCCGCGCGGGCGCGCGGGGGTCAGGTGACCGGGACGATCCTCGCCTCGACGAGGCGGCCGTCCTCGACGCGCAGCGTGCCCAGGGTGCCATGCGGCTGGCGGCGGCGGTCGGTGGGCGAGCCCGGGTTGAAGATCCGCAGGCCGTCCGCGGCCTGGTCCATCGGGATGTGGGAGTGCCCGAACACCACCAGGTCGGCCGAGGGGAAGCGGCGCCGCATCCGGGCGAGCCGTCCCTGGGCCGTCCCGCTGTCGTGGATCATCGCCACCCGCAGCCCGCCGAGGTCCAGCTCCAGGGTCTCGGGGGCGACCACGTCCGGCCCGTCGTTGTTGCCCTTGACCACGTGGACCGGGGCGTAGGCGGCCAGCTCGTCGATCACCCCGCCGACGCAGACGTCCCCCGCGTGCAGGATCAGGTCCGCCCCCCGCAGGTGCTCGGCCACGGCGGGCGGGCACGCCTTCCACCTCCGGGGCGCGTGGGTGTCGGAGAGCACGACCACGTTCATACGCCCATGCTCCCACCGGCCCGCGCCCGGTCGAAGTACGTCTCCACGACACGCGTGTGCAGCGGGAACGCCAGCTCCCGGGGCCCGTCGATCACCAGCCACTCCGAGGTCTCCGGCGTGGCCGTGACCGCCGGGAGACGGGCCGCGTCGGTCCTCGGCCCCTGGGCGAAGATCAGCACGGTGCCGTCGGGGGCGCTGAGCACGTCGAGGAGCCGCACCTCGTCCACGTCGACGTCGATCCCGGTCTCCTCGCGCAGCTCCCGCACGGCCGCCCGCTGCCAGGACTCGCCCATGTCGACGAAGCCGCCGGGCAGGGCCAGGGCGCCCCGGTGCGGTTCGACGGCGCGCCGGATCACCAGCAGGCCGTCGTCCACCGGCAGCACCATCACCGCGACCGGCAGCGGGTTGAGGTAGGCGGTGTTGCCGCAGCCGGAGCAGGTACGCGGCCACGCCTGACCGGGCGCGAAGGCCGCGCCGCAGAAGGAACAGTGGGAGTTCTTGGTCGTCACCACGGTGAGACTAGACCAGGCCCGGTGGCCGCGGGGTTCAACGGCCCACACGCCGGCGACGCACGCGGACGCCGAGCGGAACGGCACCGGGCAACGCCTGGAGCGCCGGCGACGCCGGTGCCGCGGCGAGCGGCGGCGGCACGCTGCCGGGAACCGCGGCGTCCACCCCGGCCGTCGCCCACGGCACGGGGCCGACCGGCGTGCGGGACATCCGGATCTCGCCGGAAATCAGGGTGAAACCATCTGACGGGTCCGGACAGGTAAAGGGTGTCGGATCTGCCGGATGAGAGAAGAAAGCGTGCCCCACCATGACCGCAAACGGCGCTTCGAGGTGATTTACGTTGCCAACTATGCCGACATCCTTGCTTATGTCCGGCGACGTACCGACTCCCACGAGGACGCCGCCGACGCTCTCGCCGAGACGTTCACCACCGCCTGGCGCCGCCTGGACGACATCCCCGAGGGACGGGACGCGCGCCTGTGGCTGTTCGGCGTGGCCCGCCGGGTGCTGGCCAACGGCCGCCGCGCCGAGTCGCGCCGCAGCGAGCTGATGGAGCGGTTCGGCCGGCAGCTCGCCGTGTGGGCGGAACACACCGAGGCCGGCGAGAGCATGGCGGGCGTACGGGAGGCGTTCGCGCGGCTGAGCGCCGGTGACCGGGAGATCCTCTCACTGGCCGGCTGGGAGGGGCTGAGCTCCGATGAGATCGCCACCGTCGTGGGCTGCTCGCGGGCCAACGCCCGGCTGCGGTTGCACCGGGCCCGCAAACGGCTGGCCGGGCACCTGGACGCGGCCGGTGTCGACATGGCACGCATCGGCCTGCGTGCCGTCGCGATGACGAAGGGGGTTGCATGATGCACGAGATCGACCGCCTGGTGGCCGGTATCGCACCCGATCCCGGTCCCGGCACGACGCCGATCGCCAGGGAGCTGATGGAGGAGATCACCTCGATCGCCGTCCCCGAGCCCGTCCCCGCCCTCGATCCCCGCCGCCGCGACCGGCTCGCCTTTCCCCGGCCGCGCAGGTGGGCGGCCGTGCCGGTACTGACCGCGCTGGCGGCCCTGCTGTCCTTCGGTGTCGCCCAGACGCCCGCCTCCGCCGCGCTCGACATCGAACTGGTGGACGACCACTACGTGATCACGGTGAAGGACCTGCTGGCCGAGCCCGAGGCGTACGAGCGCGAACTCAGGGCCAGGGGCCTGAACATCACGCTGCGGCTGGCGCCGACCTCGGCCGGCCGGGCCGGAGAACTTGTCGTGATCAACGATATGGACCTGCTGAGGTCGGGCAGGACGGTACCCGCCGACGGTCCGATCACCGCCATCGACGCCCCGGGGCCCTGCGAGAGGTTCACCGGCTGCCCCATCGGGGTGAAGGTGCCGGCCGACTTCGACAAGAAGGCCCGGATCACGCTCGGCAGGCGGGCCGAGCCCGGTGAGAAGTACCAGATGCCGCCCGGGATCGCCACGCCCGGAGAGCCCCTGCACTGCGTGGACTACGTCGGCAGGCCCGTCGACGAGGTGACGGCCATGCTGCGCGAGCGCGGCGTGACGGCGTCGTACACCGCCCACGGCGAGCCCTCCGGCTTCACTCCTCCCGGCGACTGGTACGTGCACGACGGCGTCATGAGCGCCGACGGTCAGGCACTCCTGCTGGTCGGCGCCGAGCCCGGCCCCCTGAGCGGCCCGGCGCCGGAGCCCGGCTGCTGACCCGGGCCCGGTACCGAGGACTTCTCCCGGGGCGCGCGGCCGAGCGCGCCCCACCACCGCCATGCGTCGTCCCCGGCATGCGCGGACCCCCGTCATGCCCCACGATCGGATCTCGCGTGCTCACCGACACCCGCGTCGCGCCGCCCGCGCGGCGATCCCTCGCCGGCCACCGCCTCATCGCCGTGCTGCTGCTCCTGGCCGCCGCGCTGCGGGTGGTGACGATGCTCGGCTACCGCCCCGCCACGCTCTACTGGTACGACTCCTTCACCTATCTCGACAGCGCCGTGCATCCGGCCCCGTCGGCGACCTTCCACCCGATCGGCTACCCGCTGCTGCTACGGGCGCTGCTGCCCTTCCACAGCGTGGAGCTGGTCGTGGCCGTCCAGCATGTCATCGGCCTGGGCACCGGCATGCTGATCTACGCGGTGCTGCGCCGCAGGGCGGTGCCCGGCCGGGTGGCGGCGCCGGCGGCGGTGCCGCTGCTGTTCGACGCCTCCTTCCTGCGGCTGGAGCATGCCGTCCTGTCCGACACGCAGTTCATCTTCCTGATCGTGGCCGGGACGGCCGTGCTGATGTGGTCGCCACGGTTGTCCGCGCGCGCCGCCGCCGGAGCGGGCCTGCTGTTCGCCGCGGCCGCGCTGACCAGGACGATCGCGCTGCCGCTGTTCCTGCTCGTCGTGTTCGTGCTGGCCGTGCGGCGCGTGGGCCGGCGGCAGCTGACCGCGCTGCTCCTGGCCGGCGCGCTGCCCTTGGCCGGGTACGCCGCGTGGTACGCCCAGCACCACGGCCGTCTCGCCATCAGCGGTGCCGACGGCGTCGCCCTGTGGGCGCGCACCATGACGTTCGCCGACTGTGCCCGCATCCAGCCGCCGCCTGATCTGGCACGCCTGTGCCCCAACGGGACGAAGGTGGACGCGGCCTCCGAGTACGTGTGGGCACCGGGCGCCTCGCTCAAGCGGCCCGTTCCTGGGGCTGATCCTTCTGCTGGGCGCGGTCGCCGCGGTCCGGCGCCCCCACGTGGCGTCACTGCCGTGGGCCGTGGCGACGGGCCTGCTGGTCGGTCCGGTGGCGGTCCTGGACTTCGACCACCGGTACGTGCTGCCCGTCGTACCCGTCGCCTGCCTGGCCGCGGCCCTCGCCTTCCGGGCGGAGAAGCGCCCCTGCGGTGCGGAAGCCGGAGGAGGCGGACGCCTCGCCCCGGACGATCCACCTCCTCAGACGGCGCGGGCGACGGCGATGGTCGATCCGCCGCGCTGCCCGGCCTCGTAGAACATGTACTCGACGCCGCCGTCGGTGCCGAAGGAGGGCGCGGCGCTGCGGCCGTTGTCGGGGGCACCGGCCAGGGGCCGGTGGAAGACGCCCAGGTGCACCTCGCGGTCGAAGGCGTTGCCGACCTCGGTGAGGAACATGTTCCCGCTGTTGCCGTGGTAGACGACGTACGTCGTGCCGTTGCGCTTGAGCAGGCTCGGGCCGGACAGGTCGCTCTGGCCGTCGCCGCCCGGTGAGACCAGCGGGCTCGGGTCGAACGCCCAGCTCCTGCCGTCGGACGACCAGCCCCAGAAGATCTTGCGCTTGCCGCCGGTGACGCCCATGAAGACCATGACGTACCGGTTGCCCAGGCCCGGCACCGCGTGCTCGAAGACCCGCGCGTAGGAGGTCTCCGTCGAGCCGGGGACCATCGCGGTGGTCAGCACGACGCCGTGGTAGGTGAAGTTCACGCCGTCGGGTGACAGGGCGAGCCGGGTGGTGTTGTTCTCGCCGTGGAAGTACATGAGGAACCGCCGTTCGGCGGCGTTCCAGATCATGTGCGGCGACGAGACGTGGCTGACCGAGTAGTGCGGCGCCCAGACGTTGGAGATGACCGGGTTGTTCGGGTACTCGGTGAACCGGCCGCCGAGCGAGTCGCCGTAGGCCAGGCAGATGCCGCCCGGAGCGTCGTGCGGGGCGTAGTAGAGGTGGTAGCGCCCCAGCGGGCGGGCGATCTTGTCGTACATGCCCCGGACGCAGGGGAAGATCAGCTCGTTGGTCGGGTTGTAACGCAGGGCCGCCTTGTCGAAGGCCGTGCCGATGTAGCGGTGGCCGGGGAAACCGGCGGGGGCCAGGACGGCTCGCGCGGCCGTGCCGGAGCGCGCGGCGGAGGCGGTGCCGGGCAGCAGGAGACCGCCGGCCGTTCCGGCGATTCCCGCGACACCGGCGCCGGCCACCGCGCGCAGGAGTCCGCGGCGGTCCAGGAGGGGTTCGGACATGGGGGTCCCTTCGCCTGCAACTCTCACGATGAGTGATGGTGAGGTCATCTCTCTGCTCACCGAGGTTCGGCCAGGGAAGCCCGCCCGTCAAGGTGCTAATACGAATTATCACGGGGACGTTTCCCTGGACGAAATAACCGTCCCCATCTCTTGACAGGGGCCGGTGGCGGCTTGCAGGATGACGTCCCACTCAGCTAATGCGCATTATCACCAGATGGGACGCTACGGATCGTGACCACGCCCGGCCGCCGCCTCACCCAGCAGGACATCGCCCGCATGGCGGGGGTGAGCCAGACCACGGTGTCGCTGGTCCTGAACAACAGGACCGACGCCGAGGTGCGCATCGCCCCCGAGACCCGCGAGCGGGTGCTCGGGGTGATCAGGGAGACCGGGTACGTCGCCGACCCGGTGGCCCGGCGCCTGGCCGAGCGGCGCAACCGCATCCTGGGCGTCTTCACCTACGAGGCGGTCTTCCCGACCGCGAGCGCCGACTTCTACCACCCCTTCCTGCTCGGCATCGAGGAGTGCGCCGAGGAGATGGGCTGCGACCTGCTGCTGTTCACCAGCGCCAGGGCCGCGGGGGAGCGGCGCCGGATCTTCAACGAGGACAGCCGGGTGCGGCTGGCCGACGGCTGCGTGCTCCTCGGGCGCGCCGTCGACCGCGACGACCTGGCCCGGCTGCTGGCCGAGGGCATCCCCTTCGTCTCCATCGGCCGCCGCGACGACGCCGGGGCCCCGGTGCCGTACGTGGGGGCCGACTACCCGCCCGCGGTGCGCGCCCTGGTCGACCGGACGGTGGAGCTGGGCCACCGGCGGCTGGCCTACGTCGGCACCGGGGCGGGCGCCGAGTCGCCGGCCGACCGCATGCGCGGCTTCCGTGAGGCGGTCGCCGCCGTGGGGGCCGAGGGGCTGCACGTGCCGGTGACCGGCAGGACCCCGGGCGAGCTGCTGGACGACGTCTCGGCCGCCCGGGTGAGCGCGATCTTCGTCGAGGAGCCCGCCGACGCCGTGGCGATCACGCAGGCGGCCGGCGAGCGGGGCCTGACGATCCCCGGCGACCTGTCGGTCCTCGCGCTGGGCGCGCCGACCAGGCCGGTCCACGTCGACGTCGACTTCACCGGGTTCCGGATCCCCCGGCGCGAGATGGGCCGCAGGGCCGTCGAGCTGCTGGCGGAGCTGCTGGGCAACGGCGGCGGGACACCACAGGAACTGCTGAGCTGCGAGCTGGTCGAAGGATCCACGCTCGCCCCGATCCGGAGCTGACCGAACGTTGGAGACGATGATGGAAGAGGCCACCGACGTGGTTGAGACATCCGCGGACGCCGTGGTCGTCGGCGGCGGGCTGGGCGGCGTCGCCGCCGCCCTGGCACTGCTGCGGGCCGGGCGCACCGTGATCCTGAGCGAGGAGTACGACTGGCTCGGCGGGCAGCTCACCAGCCAGGCCGTGCCGCCCGACGAGCACTCCTGGGTGGAGCGGTTCGGCGTCACCGCCTCCTACCGCGCGCTGCGCGAGGGCATCCGCCGCTACTACCGCGATCACTACCCGCTGACCGAGCGGTCGCGCGGCTGGCGCGAGCTGAACCCCGGTGCCGGGCACGTCAGCCGCCTGTGCCACGAGCCCCGGGTCGCGGTCGCGGTGATCGAGGCCATGCTCGCGCCCTACCGGGGCTCGGGGCGGCTGCGGGTGCTCCAGCCCTACCGGCCGGTCGGCGCGGACGTCGACGGCGACCGGGTGCGGGCCGTGCGCCTGGCGCACCGCGACGGCGGCGGCGAGATCACGGTGGTCGCGCCGTACGTGCTGGACGCCACCGAGACCGGCGAGCTGCTGCCGCTGACCGGCACCGAGTACGTGACCGGGTTCGAGTCGCAGGGCGACACCGGGGAGCCGGGCGCGCCCGCCGAGGCCCAGCCGATGAACATGCAGGCCGTGTCGGTCTGCTTCGCGATCGACCACGTCGACGGCGACCACACCATCGACCGGCCCGCCGCCTACGACTTCTGGAAGGACTATCAGCCCGACTTCTGGGGTGACCGGCTGCTGTCCTGGCGCTGCCCGCACCCCAGGACACTGGAGATTGTGGAACGTTCCTTCACCCCCAACCCGGACGACGACCCGCTGCTGGTGGAGGCCGACCAGCGCCTCAACCCGGGGGACGCGAACCTGTGGACGTTCCGCAGGATCGCCGCGCGGCGCAACTTCGCCGACGGCGCCTACGCCAGCGACATCACCCTGGTCAACTGGCCGATGATCGACTACCTGGAGGGCCCGGTCATCGACGTGCCGGACGCGGCCGATCACGTGGCCGCGGCCCGCGAGCTGTCCCGCTCGGTGCTGTACTGGATGCAGACCGAGGCGCCCCGCGCGGACGGCGGGACCGGCTTCCCGGGCCTGCGCCTGCGCGGCGACGTCACCGGCGGCGGCGAGGGCGGGCTCGCCCAGGCCCCCTACATCCGCGAGTCGCGCCGCATCCGCGCCCTGTACACCGTCGCCGAGCAGGACCTCTCGATGGCCGTGCGCGGCGACAAGGGCGCGGTGAGCTACGCCGACTCGGTCGGCGTGGGCATGTACCGCATCGACCTGCACCCCTCCACCGGGGGCGACAACTACATCGACGTGGCCAGCTCGCCGTTCGAGATCCCGCTCGGCGCGCTGATCCCGCGGCGGGTGACCAACCTGCTGCCCGCGTCCAAGAACATCGGCACCACCCACATCACCAACGGCGCCTACCGGCTGCACCCGGTGGAGTGGAACGTCGGCGAGGCCGCCGGCGCGCTGGCCGCCTTCTGCCTGGACAACGACACCGTCCCGCACGCCGTACGCCAGGACGAGGCGCTGCTCGCCGCCTTCCAGCGGCGGCTGACCCGCGACGGCGTCGAGCTGCGCTGGCCGCAGGTGACGGGTTACTGACCGTGCCGCCGACCGCGCCGCCGACAGCGCCACGGGCCGGGCCACTGACAGCGCCACGGGCCACGCCCCAGGCCGGGCCGCCGGCCGCGCCACGGGTCATGCCGCAGGCCGCACCGCCCGCCGGACGACGGGCCTCCCACCACGACCGCCGGGGGATTCCCAGCAAGGAGAACGAACGATGAGACCATCCGCAAAACCCGCGGCCGTCGCGCTGGCGGCGCTGCTCACCCTCGCGGCGTGCGGCCAGGGCGCCGGGAGCGCCCCCGCCGCGCAGGGGCCGCAGCCGCTGCGCATGACGATCTGGACCTCCAACGAGGCCCACCTGAAATTGTTCGGCGAGATCGCCGCCGAGTACAGGAAGACCCACCCCGGCGTCGGTGAGATCACCTTCGACCCCATCCCGTTCGAGACCTACACCACCACCCTGACCACCCAGATCGCCGGCGGCAACGCCCCCGACCTGGCCTGGATCCTGGAGAGCTCGGCACCGGACTTCGTCACCTCGGGAGCGCTCGCGCCGCTGGAGGAGACCCTGTCCAAGACCCAGGGCTACGAGTTCGGCGACCTCACCCCCTCGGCCGTCAAGCTCTGGCAGGCCGGGGGGAAGCTGTACGCCTACCCGTTCTCCACCTCGCCGTTCGGCGTGTTCGTCAACACCGACCTGCTCAAGAAGGCCGGCCAGAAGACCCCCGCCCAGATGATCAAGGACGGTACCTGGACCTGGGAGAAGGTCGTCGCGCAGAACGCCGCCGTCGCCGAGAAGACCGGCAAGGCCGGCATGGTCGTCCGCGACTTCGACTACAAGGGCTGGGACAACCTCGCCACGGTGTGGGGCGGCTGGGGGGCCCGCGCCTGGAGCGAGGACGGGAGGACCTGCGGGTTCGACAGCCCCGAGATGGTCGAGGCCATGACGTTCCTGCACCGGGCCGTCTTCACCGACAAGGCGTTCCCCGGCCCCGGCACCGCGGCCGACTTCTTCGCGGGCGACGCGGCCATGACCATCACCCAGATCTCCCGCGCCTCGCTGCTGCAGGACGCGACGTTCGGCTGGGACCTCGTCCCGCTGCCCTCCGGGCCCAAGGGCGAGTACTCGGTGATCGGCCAGGCCGGCCTGGGGGTGTTCAAGAAGTCCCCGAACGCCGCGGCCGCCGCCGACTTCCTGGCGTTCTTCACCAACCCCGCCAACTCCGCCAAGCTCGCCGCCTACTTCCCCCCGCCCAGGGCCTCCCAGCTCACCGCGGGCACCCTGGCCAAGAGCAACCCGCTGCTCAAGCCCGCCCAGCTGCAGCAGGTCGTGATCGCCGGTATCGAGAAGGGCGTGGTCAAGCCCAACCACACCGGGCAGGCCGAGCTCTCCCAGACCGTCCGGGCCGCGCTCGACCCGCTCTGGCGGCCCGAGGCCGACGTCAAGGCCGTGCTGGCCGGGGTCTGCGCCAAGATCAAGCCGATGCTGGGGACGTGACGTGACCCCGTCCGCCTCCAAGGTCGCGGTGACCGCCGGCCGGGCACGGCCCCGGCCGGCGGGTGCCGGGCACCCGTCCCTGGGCGGCCGGCGGCCCTTCTGGACCGTGCGCCGCCGCGACAACCTGGTCGGCTACCTGCTCATCGCCCCGCAGCTGCTCGGCAGCGCGCTGTTCGTGCTGCTGCCGCTCGGGCTGGTGTTCTGGTACAGCATGCACGAGTGGAACGTGCTGGCCGGGACGTTCGAGTTCGTGGGCCGGGAGAACTACGACAGGCTGCTGGCCGACGCGAACCTGCGCGAGGTGCTGGGCGGCACCGCCCTGTTCTCCGCCGGCCTGGTGGTGCTCAACCTCGCCCTGGCCCTGCTCCTGGCGATCCTGCTCAACCAGCGGCTGGCCGGGACCACGTTCTTCCGCACGGTGTTCTTCTCGCCCGTGGTGGTCTCGCTGGTCGCCTGGACCATCGTCTGGCAGTTCCTGCTGCAGGACGACGGCGGCCTCAACGGCCTGCTCGGCGTCGCCGGGATCGACGGGCCCAACTGGCTGCGCGGCGAGGGCACCGCGATGACGTCGGTGATCGTCGTCCAGGTGCTCAAGAACGTCGGCCTGAACATGGTGCTGTTCCTGGCCGCGCTCCAGGGCGTGCCCGGACAGCTCTACGAGGCCGCCGAGCTGGACGGCGCCGGGGCGTGGACCCGCTTCCGGCGGATCACCGTCCCGCTGATCAGCCCGACCATCCTGCTCACCTCGATCATCACCGTGGTGGGGTCGCTGCAGGTGTTCGCGCAGATCGCGGTGCTCACCCAGGGCGGTCCGGGCATGTCCACGACCGTCCTCGTCTACTACCTGTACCAGCAGGCCTTCCAGTTCCATCACTTCGGGTACGGCGCGACGCTGTCGGTCCTGCTCTTCGCGATCGTGGCGCTGCTCACCGTCGTGCAGTGGCGGATGCGCAGGAAGTGGGTCTTCAATGAAACGTGAACCGTCGGTCCGTCTGAAGACGCTCCTGTACGGCCTGCTGTGCGTGTTGTGCGTGCCGTTCGTCTTCCCGACCTGGTGGATGGTCACCTCGTCGTTCAAGCCGATCGCCGAGATCTTCGCGTTCCCGCCGAGGCTGCTGCCGGCCGGCTGGGACCTGTCGGCCTACGGGCAGGTCTTCCGGCTCCAGCCCTTCGCCACCCAGTACGTCAACAGCCTCTACATCGCCCTGGTCGTCACGGCCGGGACCATGGCGGTGGCGGCCATGGCCGGGTACGCCTTCGCGCGCATCCGCTTCCCCGGCCAGAACGTGCTCTTCGTGGTGGTGCTGCTCGGGCTGCTCATCCCCAGCGAGGTCACCATCGTCCCGCTCTTCCAGATGTTCCACGGCCTGGGCCTGACCGACACCCACTGGCCGCTGATCCTGGTGCCGATCCTCGGCGCGCCCAGCGTGCTGGCCACCTTCATCATGCGGCAGTTCTTCATCAGCCTCCCCGGAGAGCTGGAGGAGGCCGCCCGGGTGGACGGGCTGGGCAGGTTCGGCACCTTCTACCGGGTCGCGCTGCCGCTCGCCCGTCCCGCGCTCGGCGCCGTCGCGATCTTCACCTTCCTGCACAGCTGGAACCTCTACCTGGAGCCGATCGTGTACCTCTCCTCGCCGGAGAGGTTCACCCTGCCGCAGGCGCTGACCCAGTTCGTCGACGCCTACGGCGGCCCGATGTGGAACGTCCAGCTGGCCGCGGCCTCGATGACGGCCCTGCCGGTGCTGGTGGTGTTCGTCCTCGCCCAGCGGCAGTTCATCGAGGGCCTGGCGCACACCGGCCTGAAGGGCTGACGGCCGGGCGCCGGTGCGCGCCGACACGGTGGGCGGGGACGGTCAGGCACGCGGGTCGACGTGGAACTTGGGGCCGGGGCCCGACCCGGCGGGACGGGAACCGGCCAGGACCTCGCCCGCCTCCTCCAGCCCCACGACGGCCGCCACCAGCGGGCGCGGGTCCACCGCGCCCGAGGCGTAGTGCTCGATCGCCCCGGCCAGTCCCGGCGAGGCGCTGAGGATCCCGACGGCCGTCACGTCCTTGAGCACCAGCGTCCGGGTGTCCACGGCGCTGGGGGTCGACGACAGGCCGATGTAGACCACCCGCCTGCCCGGCTCCACCAGGTCGGCGGCCAGGGCGGGCAGGCCGGGGGCGGTGGAGGCGTCGACGACGGCGTCGAACGGCAGGTCCGGGAGCCGGTCCGCGGTCCAGGCGCCGTGCACGCCGAGCGTGCGGGCGAACTCCAGCGACGTGCCGGGCAGGCCCAGCACGTGCACCTCGGCCCCGTGGGCCAGGGCGAACGCGGCCACGAGCAGGCCGATCGTCCCGGGACCCAGCACCAGCAGCCGCTCACCCGGCGCGAGGGCCGCGGCCCGGACGGCCCGCAGCGCGTTGCCGCCCGGCTCGACCATGGCACCGGCCGCCGCGTCGACCGTGTCCGGCAGCCGGTGCAGGGCGGTGACCGGCACCGGGAGCCGTTCGGCCAGCGCGCCGGGCCACCCGCCGCGGATGCCGATCTCGAAGCGGTCCTCGCACACGTGGTGCGTCCCGGCCCGGCAGCGCCGGCACCGGCCGCAGCCGAGCATGGTGTCACCGGTGACGCGGGTGCCGATCCAGCCGGGGTCGACGCCCTCACCGGCCGAGGAGACCGTCCCGCACCACTCGTGGCCGAGCCGCACGGGGTAGCGGGCGTGACCGTCGTGCAGGTAGCTCATCTCACCGCCGAAGATCTCCATGTCGGTGCCGCACACCCCGGCCCGCTCCACGTCCACGACGACCTGCCCGGGGCCCGGGACCGGCGGATCGACCTCCAGCACCTCGAAACGGCGCGGACCGGTCACGACGAACGCTCTCACGAGGGCAACCCTAGGGGTGCCGGTCGCGGGAGGACCCACCCGGCCCCGCGCCGGCGACCTCACGGGCGCCGGCTTCGCGCCGACTCCGCACCGGCTCACCCGGTCTCACGCGGCGACCTCCCGGACACCGGTCGCGCCGGGGCTCAGCCGTCCGGTGCGGACGCCTCCACCAGGGTCTCGCCGGCGGCCGTGCGCTGGTAGAGCACCGACCGGCCGGCGCGCCGCCGCCGGACCAGCCCGGCCTCCAGCAGGATCCTCAGGTGGCGGCCGACCGATCCCAGCCCCTGGCCGGTCAGCGCCACGAGCTGCGACGTGCTCTTGGGCGTGCCGAGCAGGACGAGCACCCCGGCCCGCGCCGGGCCGAGCAGCCTGCCCAGCGCCTCGGGGGCCGTCCGGTCCGGCTCGGCCAGCGTGCCCGAGCACGGGTAGACCAGGGCGTAGCGCGGCACCGGAGTGCCCGTGTCCCAGGCGGTCCAGCCGTGGCCGCGGGTGACCGGGACGAACATCAGCCGGACACCGTCCAGCTCCTGCGGCGGGCGGTCCTGCGTGTTGATCTGCAGCCGGTTCCCGCCCAGCCACCGCGTCCCCGGGCGCATGCCGCCCAGCACGTCGGCCCACCCGCCCTGGGTCAGCCGGTCGGTCCGCGCCAGCACGTCGGCCTCCAGGACGCGGCGGCGTCTCGGCCAGTACGGCAGCACCGTCTCCCGCCACACCCACTCCAGCACGCGGGCGGCGCGCTCCGGCAGGTCGGGCCGGCGCAGCGCCTCCGGGACCGGTCTCTGCAGCGTCGTCTCCAGGTCCGCCCGGGCGGTCTCGGGCGGCGTCCGCCGTACCCGCGCCACCTCCTCCTCGAAGCCGGGGGAGCCCTCTCCCGCCGGGACGGGGGTGAGGAAGTCGGCGAGCCAGTTCCGGCCCAGCGCGGACCGGACGAGCAGCGCGGTCACCGGATCGCCGGCCAGACGCGCCCGGTAACCGGTCAGGTGGGCGTCGAGCCACCCGCGCTCACCCGGATGCGCGGCCCTCGCCCGCTCCAGGGCGATCAGGCAGGCCATGGTCTCGGCCAGGGGGGAGACCACGAACCGGCTCCCCGCGAGGGTGTCGGCGTTGACCTCCCACCAGCCCATGGTTTCGCCTCCCGGCGAAACTCTAACGCCCCGGTGACCGGCCCGCCGAGACTCCCGGGATGCGCACCTACCGGGAACTCTTCAGGACGCCCGAGTTCACCCCCCTCTTCGCGGCCGGCGCGACGCAGGTCGCCGCCTCGACGGTGAGCGGGCTGGCCCTGGGCACGCTCGTCTACGCGGCCACCCGGTCGCCCCTGCTGTCGGCGCTCAGCATGTTCGGCTCCTCGTTCGCGCAGATGCTCGGGGCGATGGTCCTGCTGTCGGCGGCGGACCGGCTGCGGCCCCGCGCCGCGCTGACCGGGCTGGCGCTGGTCTTCTGCGCGACCACCGCCCTCCTCGCCGTGCCGGGACTGCCGCTGTGGGCGCTCTTCGTCCTGGTCCTCGGCCAGGGGATGGCCGCCTCGCTGGGCGGCGGGGTCCGCATCGGGCTGCTGAACGAGATCCTTCCCCGGGAGGGGTACCTGCTCGGCCGGTCGGTGCTCAACATGTCCGTGGGCGTCCAGCAGATCTGCGGGTTCGCCGCCGGAGGGGTGCTCGTCGCCGCCCTGTCCCCGCGCCCGACCCTGCTGGTCGGCGCGGGCCTCTACCTGGTCGCCGCGGCCGTCGCGCGGTTCGGGCTCGGGCACCGGCCCCCGCGCGTCGCCGGGCGGCCGTCGGTCGCCCAGACCTGGCGGACCAACCGGCGGCTGCTGGCCTCGGGGGCGCGCCGACGTATCTACCTCGCCCTGTGGGTGCCGAACGGGCTGATCGTCGGCTGCGAGTCGCTCTACGTCTCCCACGATGCCCGGCACGCCGGGCTGCTCTTCGCGTTCGCCGCCGTGGGGATGCTCGCCGGGGACACCGTGATGGGCAGGTTCGTCCCCCCGCGCCTGCGGGAGCGGCTGGCCACCCCGCTGCGGCTGCTGCTGGCCGTGCCGTACCTGGTCTTCCTGCTCGCCCCGCCGCTGCCCGTCGCGGTGGCCGCGGTCACGCTGGCCTCGGCCGGGTTCTCGGCCGGGCTGATGCTCCAGCAGCGTCTGATGGAGATCACGCCGGAGGAGATGAGCGGGCAGGCGTTCGGGCTGCAGTCCTCGGGGACGCTCGCCATGCAGGGGGTCGCGGCCGCGCTCGCGGGCACCGTCGCCGAGCTCACCTCGCCCGCGGTCGCGATGGCGGCGATGGCGGTGGCGTCGGTCGCGGTCACGCTGGTGCTGGCGCCCGGCCTGCGCCGGGGACGGGAGGGGCACGCCGTGGCCGGAGGGCACGTCCCGTCCCCGGGGTGATCCCGCCGGAGGGACGGCGTGGTTTAAAACGTGGCAACGGATCGGGTCCGGGGCGGCCCCGGCTCGATCCGGACGGTCCGCCGCGAGACCGGGACACGGCGGACGGGAACGGTGTAACGCTAAGGGAACGGCATCTTCGCCCACCATTGACACCCTGTCGAGCTTGGTTCTACTGTCCAGCTCAGGTTGTTAAATCGTTTTTGAGCTCGTGCCCGATTCGCCCGCGAGGTGTTGAGGAAGCGCTTATGTTCACTGTTCCGCGAAGGTCCGTACCGACCGCGCTGGTGGTCGGCCTGCTCGGCCTCGGGCTGGTGGCCTGCGGAGGCGGCACCACCAAGGACTCGGCGGGCTCCGCCGCCCCGGCGGCCCCGGCCTCGCCGGCTCCGGCCACGGCCGACCCGGACGCGCCTCTCAGGGAAGGGCTCAAGCTCGCCTTCCTGCCCAAGCAGATCAACAACCCGTACGAGACGATCGTCGACAAGGCGGGCATCGAGGCGGCGGCCGAGTTCAAGGCGCAGGCCAAGGAGGTGGGGCCCTCGGATGCCTCGGCCTCCTCGCAGGTGTCGTACATCAACACGCTCACCCAGCAGGGGCACGACGCGATCCTGATCGCGGCCAACGACGCCAAGGCGGTCTGCGGGCCGCTGCAGCAGGCGCGGGCCAAGGGCACGAAGATCGTCACCTACGACTCGGACGCCTCCAGGGAGTGCCGCGACCTGTTCATCAACCAGGCCTCCTCCGAGGAGGTCGGGCGCAGCCAGGTCAGGCTCCTGTCGGAGCTGATCGGCGGCAAGGGCGAGGTGGCGATCCTGTCGGCGACGGCGAACGCCACCAACCAGAACACCTGGATCGAGTTCATGAAGGACGAGCTCGGCAAGCCCGAGCACAAGGACATGAAGCTGGTCAAGGTCGCCTACGGAGACGACGACGACCAGAAGTCGTTCCAGGAGACCCAGGGGCTGCTGCAGGCGTACCCGGACCTGAAGGGGATCATCTCGCCCACCACGGTGGGCGTCTCGGCGGCGGCGCGCTACATCTCGGGGTCGAGGTACAAGGGCGAGGTCGTGCTGACCGGCCTGGGGACCCCCAACCAGATGCGCCAGTTCGTCAAGGACGGCACGGTCGAGAAGTTCGCGCTGTGGAACCCCGAGGACCTGGGGTACCTGGCCTCCTACGCGGCCGCGGCGCTGGCCTCGGGCCAGATCACCGGCGCCGAGGGCGAGGTGCTCAAGGCCGGCAGGCTCGGCGAGCGGACCGTCGGCAAGGACGGTGAGATCATCCTCGGGCCGCCGTTCACCTTCGACGCCTCCAACATCGACCAGTTCGACTTCTGACACCACCGCCACCGCGACGGGAGCGGTCACCGCCACGGTGTGACCCGCGCGCGACCGCACCCCGCGACCACCACCCGCGACCACCACCGAGACCACCACCGAGACCGCACCACCACCGAGACCACCGTCGCCCGCGCCCGGCACCTCCGGGCGCGGGCCTCATCGAGGAGAGGCCACGTCGTGCAGCGCGTCTGCTTCCTGCTGAAGGTCCGGCCCGAGCGCCTGGAGGAGTACCGCGAGCGCCACCGGGCCGTCTGGCCGGAGATGCTGGAGGCCCTGCGCGCCACCGGCTGGCGCAACTACTCCCTCTTCCTGCGCGAGGACGGGCTGCTGGTCGGCTACCTGGAGACCGAGGACTTCGAGGCGGCCCGCGCGGCCATGGCCGCGACCGAGGTCAACGCCAGGTGGCAGGCCGAGATGGCACCGTTCTTCGAGAACCTCGACGGCCGCCCGGACGAGGGCATGGTCTCGCTCGAGGAAGTCTTCCACCTCAACTGATTCGGGGACCGATCAATGATCAAGGATTCGCTGCGGGCTCAGGTCATCGAGACCCCGTCGTGGGCGTACGGCAACTCCGGGACGCGGTTCAAGGTGTTCGCCCAGCGCGGCGTGCCCAGGGACCCGTTCGAGAAGCTGGCCGACGCCGCCCAGGTGCACGCCTTCACCGGGGTGGCGCCCAAGGTCGCGCTGCACATCCCCTGGGACCGGGTCGACGACTACGCCGCGCTGGCCGAGCACGCCTCCGGCCTGGGGGTACGGATCGGCGCCATCAACTCCAACGTGTTCCAGGACGACGACTACATGCTGGGCAGCGTGACCAACCCCGACGCGAAGGTACGGGCCAAGGCGCTGGCGCACCTGCTGGACTGCGTGGACATCATGGACGCCACCGGATCGGACACGCTGAAGCTCTGGTTCTCCGACGGGATCAACTACCCCGGCCAGGACGACCTGCGCGCCCGGCAGGACCGGCTGGCCGAGGCGCTGGACCGGGTCTACGGGCGGCTGGGCGAGGGGCAGCGGTTCCTGCTGGAGTACAAGCTGTTCGAGCCCGCGTTCTACGCCACCGACGTGCCCGACTGGGGGACGGCGTACGCGCACTGCCTGAGGCTGGGCCCCAAGGCCCAGGTGGTGGTGGACACCGGCCACCACGCGCCGGGAACCAACATCGAGTTCATCGTGGCGTTCCTGCTGCGCGAGGGCAAGCTGGGCGGGTTCGACTTCAACTCCCGCTTCTACGCCGACGACGACCTGATGGCCGGGGCCGCCGACCCGTTCCAGCTCTTCCGGATCATGTTCGAGGTGATCGGTGGAGGCGGGTTCACCGAGGACGTGGCGTTCATGCTGGACCAGTGCCACAACATCGAGCCGAAGATCGCCGGGCAGATCCGGTCGGTGATGAACGTGCAGGAGGCCACGGCCAAGGCGCTGCTGGTGGACCGGGAGGCGCTGGCCGCGGCGCAGGCGGCCGGGGACGTGCTCGGGGCCAACGCGGTGGTGATGGACGCCTACAACACCGACGTACGGCCGCTGCTGGCCGAGATCCGTACCGAGGCGGGCCTGGACCCCGACCCGATGGCGGCCTACGCCCGGTCGGGCTACTTCGAGAAGATCGCCGAGGAGCGCGTCGGCGGGACGCAGGCCGGCTGGGGAGCCTGAGACCCCGTGCCGGGCGGGAGGGCGTCGCGGACGTCCCGTCCGGCCCCGGTGCGAGGGCCCTTCCGTCCGGCCCCGGTGCGGGAGGCGCCCGGGTGCGGCACCGGCGCCCCCGCGGGCGTTGACATCGACGGCGGTCTCCGACACGCTCCGATTAGAATTCGATTCTAAAATTGGAGGCCGGATGAGCGGCATCGTGTCGGGCCGGGTGGTGATCGTCACCGGGGCGGCCAGGGGCATCGGCCGCGGCCACGCCCTGGAGTTCGCCCGCCAGGGCGCCAGGGTCGTGGTCAACGACCTCGGCGCCGAGGTGGACGGCACGGGCTCCTCCGAGGGCCCGGCCGGGGAGGTCGTCGAGGAGATCCGGGCCATGGGCGGGGAGGCCGTCGCCAACGGCGAGGACGTCTCCGACTTCGACGGCGCGGGCCGGCTCGTCCGGGCGGCGATCGACCACTACGGCACGCTCGACGTGCTGGTCAACAACGCCGGCATCCTGCGCGACCGGATGCTCGTCAACATGACGATCGACGAGTGGGACGCGGTGGTCCGGGTCCATCTGCGCGGCACCTTCGCGCCGCTCCGGCACGCCGCCGCCTACTGGCGCGAACGCTTCAAGAGCGGTGACGCCGTCGACGCGCGGATCATCAACACCACCTCCTCGTCGGGCATCTACGGCAACCCCGGGCAGGGCAACTACGGCGCGGCCAAGGCCGGCATCGCCGCGCTCACCGTGATCGCCTCCCAGGAACTGGCCCGGTACGGCGTCACCGTCAACGCCCTCGCCCCCACCGCGCTCACCCGGATGACCGAGAACCTGGCCCCGGGCAGGCCGCGCCCGGTCGCCACCGACTTCAACGCCTTCCAGGCCGAGAACGTCGCGCCGCTGGCCGTCTGGCTGGCCAGCGAGGAGGCCAGGGACGTCACCGGCCGGGTCTTCAACGTCAGGGGCGGTGTGATCAGCGTGGCCGAGGGCTGGCACGCCGGGCCCGAGGTCGACAAGGGCACCCGCTGGGACCCGGCCGAGCTCGGGGCGGTGATCCCGGGCCTGGTCGCGCGGGCGGCCCCCAACGCGCTCCAGAACGGCACGATCCCCGGCCGCGAGGACTGACCGGCCTCACCCTGCCTCAACCTGCCTCAACCTGCCTCGTCCGGCCCCCCGGACCGGGGGCCGCGCAGCGGGTCCAGGCGGCGGATCAGCTCGATCGCCGCCTCGGTGATCCGCCCGGCCTCCTCCGCGGAGTCGCAGGTGGCCACCTCGCGACCGGCCTCGCCGATGACCGACGTCAGGACCGCCACGGTGAGCCGGTCCAGCGGGGTGCTGCCCGCGCCGAGCAGGACGGCGTTCTGCCGTACCCACTCGCGGCCGCGGGTGCGGCGCAGCAGCTCGAACCCGGGCGGGCCGTCCCCGTCCATGAACAGCCGGGCCAGGTCGCGCCGTTCCCAGGAGCCCTCCAGGAAGGCCCGCGCCCCGGCGACGAACAACTCCAGCGGGTCGCGGACACCCGAGCGGCGCGCCTGTGACACCGCGGAGGCGGCGTTCTCCTCGTGCTCGGCCTGGTGCCTCTCCCACAGCGCGAGGAACAGCTCGGTCTTGCCGCCGAAGTGGTGGTAGAGGCTGCCCACGCTCAGCCCGGCCCGTTCGACGACGTCGGCGACCCCGGCGTCGGCGAAACCGTGCTCGGTGAAGACCTGCCGGGCCGCCTCCAGCATGCTCGTCCGGGTCTGCGCGGTACGGCTCCACTCCCAGGCTCCGGGCTTGCGCGTCATGTGTCCCTCTCGCTCTGTCGTGCGCCGTCCGTCCGGGACGGAAAGGCCGTCGGTCGCACCGGTGCCCGGCTGCGGGTTCGGCGGTGGGTTCGGCGGTGGGTTCGGTCGGTCGTGTCCCGGTCCCGCGGTCAGGCCGGGCTGGGGATCCCGTTCCCGCCGCGTCCGCGCCCGGCGAGCACGTCCTCCAGGAGGGGGGCGGGCTCGTCGTCGCGCGGCCCGCGCTGGGCGAGCTGGATCAGCACGCCGTGGGCCTCCTTGGGGTGCAGGAACACCTCGCGCCACCTCGGGTCGCCCGTGTTCAGGCCGTGCAGCCGGTACCCGCGGCCGGTGAGCCGGGAGACGGCCAGGTCGAGGTCGGGCACGTGGAAGTTGAGGTGGTGGACGCCGCCCCGCCCCCGGGTGAGCTCGAAGAAGCTGTCGAAGAAGGGGGAGCCCGCCAGCGGTTCCATCAGCTCGATCTTGCCGCCGCCCGGGTAGGTGAGCTGCATCACCCGGTACCCGCCGGGGTGGTCGCCGCCGCCGAGGAACGTCCCGCCGAGCAGGTCCAGGTAGATCGGCAGCAGATCCCTGACCCGCGGTGCCGCGACGGCGGTGTGGTCGAAGACCGCGCCGAGTCCCCGGAGCGCCGGGACCTGCGGGGAGCCCGGGGAGCCCGGGGAGCCCGGGGAGGCCGGAGAGCCCGGGGAGCCCGGGAGGTCCGGGGATTCCGGTGAGACGTGCACGTGGGCTCCTCGCGGTCGGGGGCCGGGAGGCCGGCCAATCCTAGAATCGCATTCTAGTAGCATTCGCGGCGGCCTGTCGCGTCCGCGCAGCCGCCGGGCGAGGACGTCCGCCGTCCCAGGAAAACGGCCGTTTACCCGCGCCACCGCGGGTAGGCGGAAGATCCCTGACGCCCGGCCGATGAGGAGAGCCACCGCATGACGATCGAAGGACTGTGGAACTACCGCGAGGGTGTGTACGGTCCCGACGAGACACTGAGCGTCATCGGTTTCGACGTGGAGGCCGTCGACGGCAAGGTCGGCCTGGTCGAGGAGGAGAGCAACGTGACCGACGACAGCTACGTCGTCGCCGACGTCGGCTCCTGGCTCTCCGGCAGGAAGGTCGTGCTGCCGGCCAGCACGGTGACCCGGATCGACCGTGACGAGCGCAAGGTCCACGTCGACCGCACCCGGCAGGAGATCCAGGACGCGCCCGAGTACGACGCCGCGACCTACCGGCAGGCCGTCTACCGCCAGGAGCTGGGCGGCTACTACGGCAGGTTCTCCACCTCGCGGTGACCGGAGCCGGCCGCCGACCGGTTCCGGCCGGATCCGGAGGGCGTCCGCCCGCCGACCGCACCCGCCCCCGGACCCGGCCCCGTGTCCGGGGGTGATCCGTCCCGGTGGCCGTACCGGCCGGTGCCGGAGGGTGCGATCCGCAGCTCACGGGGCATGTGAAGACAGGGTTCGATGCGGGCCTCTCACCGGCCGGGATCGTCGACGTGGCCGCCCGGCGGGCCCGGCTCGCCGGGTCCCCGAGGGCGGCCGACGGCGCCGGCGCGGTGGTGAGGGGTCCCGAGCGGAGAGGTGTGGCGCAGATGCCGACGATAGGCCTGGTGGGAACGTTCGACACGAAGGGGCCGGAGTACGCCTGGCTCCACGACCGACTGCGCGGCCTGGGCTGCGAGGTCGTCCTGATCGACGCGGGGGTGGGGGAGGCCCGGCTGCCCGCCGACGTCACCAACGACAGGGTGGCGCTAGCGGCCGGGGCCGACCTGGCCGCGCTGCGCGCGGCCGCCGACCGCGGCGCGGCCGTCACGACGATGGGGGAGGGCGCCGCGGCCGTCCTGGCGGAGCTGTACGCGCAGGGACGCCTCGACGGCGTGCTCGCCGTGGGCGGGAGCGGGGGGTCCTCGATCGCGGCGCGCGCCGTCAGGGACCTGCCGATCGGGCTGCCCAAGCTCATCGTCTCGACCATGGCCTCCGGCGACGTCTCCCCGTACGTGGGGGCCAAGGACGTCACGATCATGTACAGCGTGGTCGACGTGGCGGGGATCAACCGGGTCTCCGCGCGCATCCTCGGCAACGCCGCGGCGGCGATCGCCGGGATGGCGAGCGTGCCCGCCCCCGTCGTCGAGGGTGACCGCCCGCTGGTGGCGGCCTCCATGTTCGGCGTGACCACGCCCGCGGTCGACGCGGCCAGGGAGCGGCTGGACGAGCTCGGCTACGAGGTGCTGGTCTTCCACGCCACCGGCTCCGGCGGGCAGGCCCTGGAGACGCTGGCCGGCAGCGGCCTGATCGCGGGCGTGCTCGACCTCACCACCACCGAGCTCGCCGACGACCTGGTCGGCGGCGTGCTGACGGCCGGGCCCGACCGGCTGACCGCCGCCGGTGAGCGCGGCCTGCCGCAGGTGGTCGCCCCCGGCGCGCTGGACATGGTCAACTTCGGCCCCCTGGAGACGGTTCCCGAACGCTTCGCCGACCGGCTGTTCTACGTGCACAACCCGACCGTGACGCTGATGCGCACCACGGCCGAGGAGATGGCCGAGCTCGGCCGCAGGGTCGCGGGGAAGCTCCGCGCGGCCACCGGACCGGCCGCGCTGTTCGTCCCGCGCGGCGGCGTCTCCGCCCTCGACGCGCCGGGCCTGCCCTTCCACGACCCCAAGGCCGACCAGGCGTGCTTCGAGGCCATGGCCGAGGGGGTGCGGGGGTCGGCCGTCGCGGTCGAGGACCTGGACCTGCACGTCAACGATCCGGCCTTCGGCCGGGCCATGGCCGACCGGCTGCACGGGATGATCAGCCGGGCGGGAGGAGCCGGATGAGGCGCGAGGACGTTCTCGCCCGGCTGCGCCGTACCGTCGCCGAGGGCAGGCCCGTCATCGGCGCCGGTGCCGGCACCGGGCTGTCGGCCAAGTGCGCCGAGGCCGGCGGCGTCGATCTGATCATCATCTACAACTCGGGCCGCTACCGGATGGCGGGCCGGGGTTCGCTGGCCGGGCTGCTGCCGTACGGCGACGCCAACCAGATCGTCGTCGAGATGGCGGCCGAGGTGCTCCCGGTCGTCACGGACACCCCGGTGCTGGCGGGGGTGTGCGGGACCGACCCGTTCCGGCTGATGCCCAGGTTCCTGGACCAGCTCGCGGCCATGGGCTTCGCCGGGGTGCAGAACTTCCCGACCGTCGGCCTGTACGACGGGGTCTTCCGGCAGAACCTGGAGGAGACCGGGATGGGCTACGACCTGGAGGTCGAGATGGTCCGGCTGGCGCGCGAGCGCGACCTGGTCACCGCCCCCTACGTCTTCGACCCCGACCAGGCGCGGGCCATGACCGAGGCGGGCGCCGACGTCCTCGTCCCGCACGTCGGGCTGACCACCAAGGGCAGCATCGGCGCGGGCACCGCCCTGACCCTGGACGAGGCCGTCGAGCGGGTCCAGGCGATGCGCGACGCCGCGGTGGCCGTACGCCCCGACGTGCTGGTGCTCTGCCACGGCGGGCCGATCGCCGAACCGCAGGACGCGAGCCACGTGCTGGCCCGTACCGAGGGCGTGGTGGGCTTCTTCGGCGCGTCGTCGGTCGAGCGCCTGCCGACCGAGCGCGCCATCACCGAGCAGGTGCGCGCCTTCAAGGAGATCACCGTCTGATGCCCGTACGGACGTCGGACCCTCGGACGGGCCGAGGTCGCCGACTCACCGGACGGCTGCGTGCGGACGAGGGCCCGCGTGGTGGCCCTCGTCCGCCCCGTCCGGGCGGGCCGGGCCGTGGCCGGTCGCGGAGGGCGGATCAGACCGGTTCGACGGTGTCCCCGACCCGTACACGCCCGGGGTGCACGACGGTGGCCAGCGCGTCCAGGCGCATGTCGTGCGCCTGTGCGACGGCCCGGAGGACCAGCGGGGAGTGCGGCAGGTCCTGCTGGGCCTCGTTGGTCATCACGCACCGCTCGCTGGAGCGCTCGAACCGTAGCCGCAGGGCGCCGCCGATACGGGCGGTGCCGCCGAACCACTCGTCCTCCACGAACGCGGGCGTGCCCGGCGGCGTCCGCACCAGCAGGTTCGGCCGGAACCGGCGCTCGTCCACGGGCACGCCGGGAACGGCCGCGCGTACCCAGTCGAGGGTGGCGGTCGTCAGGACACTGAGCGGGAGCTGATCGAAGTGCGAGATCGTGCCCTCGCGGGCCACTTCGACGTCGTTCCGGCCCAGGTATCGCCGCACGTAGGCGGTGGGGTCCGGTACCGGCACGCCGTCCGGGTCCAGCAGCTCGGGCGGCTCCGTGACCGATTTCCCGGGGTATCGGGAGCGCAGGTGCAACAACCCCGGCATGCGCCGGAACCGGCGCGTGTTCTTGCCCGAGCCGAACTTCCCCTCGGCGTCCCGCACCGCGTAGAGCCTGTCGCCGGCGAGGCCCCGGGCATCGACGGCGACCTCGTCCAGAAGTTCGCCGCCGGTCGACTTGATGGGATACCGCCAGATCCGCTCGATCGTGCCGAACACCCCGCCCATGTCCGTCCCTTCGACGAGCCGTCCTGCGGCCGGCTTCACGCGACCCGCGCCGAAGTCTACGATCACCCTCCGGTCGTCCGGATCGGCGGGCACCGGACGCGGGGCCGTCCGGGGACCGGCGCGGGGGACGGTGATCTCCGGGTCGGGGACGCCGATGCCCGGGCCCGCCGGGTACGCGCCACGGCGCCGGCGGGGAGGAGGCCTTCCCGGTGCCGGCGGGCGTCCGGCGACCGATGGATGATCGGCGACGGCCGGGTGGCCGGAACACCGCGTCGACGACCCGCGCCGGGTGCCGGCGTCGGAAACCGGTTCGGTACTGTCGATGGATGATCGTTGGATATGCGCAGGTGCCGGCCATGGAACGAGACACCGGCCATCGGATCGGCGCACCGATCCGGGTCGGCGCCGACCGGGCCGTACCGGCCCGGCGGTCCCGCGACGCGGGCGGGAAGAGCGTGTCGGCTGCGCACCGTCTCACGGCGCACGGCCGCCTCGGCCGCGCCGTCACCGGAAGGCCGGCATGAACGCGTCCGAGCGTCCCGGCCCCTCCCAGCGTCCCGGCCCCTCCCAGCGTCCCGGCCCTCCCGAAGCGGCCGGCACTCCTGCCGGAGCGGCCGGTGCCTCTTCCGAGGTCGCGGGTGCCTCTGCCGGAGCGGGCGGTGCCTCTTCCGGAGTCGCGGGCGCTCCTCCCGGGGCGGCCGGTGCGCCGGCCGCACCCGAGCGGCCTCGCCGGACGGTCACCGACTGGCGGTTCGTGGCGCCACCGCTCGCCATCGTCGTGCTGGCCGCCTCCTGGGGCCGGGACCTGCCCGCACCGCTGCTGGTGGTCATCGCCGTGGTGCTGGGCGCCGCGGTGCTGTCCGCCGTGCACCACGCGGAGGTCGTCGCCCACCGTGTCGGCGAGCCCCTCGGGTCGCTGCTGCTGGCCGTCGCCGTCACCGTCATCGAGGTCGGCCTGATCGTGACCCTCGTGATCTCCGGGGGGCCGGGCACCGCGTCACTGGCCCGCGACACCGTCTTCGCCGCCTTGATGATCACCTGCAACGGGATCCTCGGGCTGTCGCTGTTGATCGGCGCCGTCCGCTACCGCCTCGCGGTGTTCAACGCCGAGGGAACCGGAGCCGCCCTGGCCACCGTCGCGACCCTCGCGGTCGTCTGCCTCGTGCTGCCGACCTTCACCACCGCCCGCTCCGGGCCGGAGTTCTCCCCGACGCAGCTGGTCTTCGCCGCCGTGGCGTCCGTCGCCCTCTACGCCGCGTTCGTCAGCACCCAGACCGTCCGCCACCGCGACTTCTTCCTGCCCGTCACCAGCGAGGGCAAGGTGATCAACGACGCCGACGAGGACGACCACGCCGACCCGCCCACCACCCGCGCCGCCGTCACCAGCCTGGTACTGCTGCTCGTCGCCCTGGTCGCGGTCGTCGGCCTGGCCAAGGTGCTGTCCCCGGCCATCGAGGAGACCGTCGCCTCCCTGGGCCTGCCGCACTCGTTCGTCGGCGTGGTCATCGCCCTGCTCGTCCTGCTCCCCGAGACCCTCGCCGCGGCCAACGCCGCCCGCCGCAACCGTGTCCAGGTCAGTCTCAACCTCGCGCTGGGCTCGGCCATGGCCAGCATCGGCCTGACCATCCCCGCGATCGCCATCGCGACGATCTGGCTCCCCGGCCCCCTGGTCCTCGGCCTCGGCGCGAACCAGATCGTCCTGCTCGCGATCACCGTCGTCGTCGCCACGCTGACCGTCGTCCCGGGCCGCGCCACCCGCCTGCAGGGACTCGTCCACCTCATCCTGCTCGGCGCGTTCCTCCTGCTCGCCGCCCACCCCTGAGGGACGCGGCCCCGGGCGTCGCCACCGGATCGGCCGGCGCGAGCGGTGTCGGCCGGGTACGGCGGCCGTCCGGGGGCGTGGAGGGGCACGCGGGGCCGGCGGAGGACCGGGCTGAACCGGCCGGGTGCGGGGCGCGTAGCTGGGGGTGTCACAGACGCGAACGCCCGTCACGAAGGAGACCCCGTTGGCCGGTTCCATCGACCGCGGCCGGATGCACGCCGCCGCGCACAGCCCGTCGGTCCTCTCGCTGATGCGGGCCGTGCCGGAGCGGAGCGCCGACCTGGTCGACTTCTGCGTCCCGGGCAACCCGTACTTCCCGCCCCCCGAGGTCTTCGGCATCCTGGAGCGCGACCTCGCCGCGCTCCTGAGGTTCCGCCCCAGCGACGCCGACACGATCACGGCCGAGCTCTGCGGGGTGCTGGGACTGAACCCGCAGACCGTCGTCATGGGCAACGGGTCGACGGAGCTGATCACCTGGATCGACCACCTGCTGGTCAGGGAGAGCCTGGCGATCCCCATCCCCACCTTCGGCCGCTGGACCGACCAGCCGCTGGAGACGGGAAAACGGGTGGACATGTACCCGCTGCAGGAGAGCCAGGGCTTCGCGCTGGACGTGAACGCCTTCGTCAACTTCGTCCGGCAGCGCGGCTCGCGGGTGGCGGTCGTCTGCAACCCCAACAACCCCGACGGCGGCTACCTGCGCCGCCACGAGGTCATCGCCCTGCTGGACCGGCTCGTCGACCTGGACCTGGTCGTGGTGGACGAGTCGTTCATCGACTTCGTCGACGCCGAGCCGTACGCGAGCGTCGCGGGCGAGGCCGCGATCCGGCCGAACGTGGTCGTGCTGAAGAGCCTGGGCAAGAACTTCGGGCTGCACGGCGTCCGCTTCGGGTACATGGTGGCCAATCCCGCGCTGGCCGCCCGGGTGCGCGGGGCGCTGCCGACGTGGAACCTGAACTCCTTCGCCGAGACCGTGGTCTTCATGACCCGCCGGTACCTGCCCGAGTACCTGGAGAGCCTGCGGCTGCTCGCCCTGGACCGCGAGTCGATGCACTACCAGCTGACCCGGGTCCCGGGCCTGACGGTCTTCCCCTCCCAGGGCAACTTCCTGCTGGTACGGCTCCCCATGGGCAGGGACGGCGTCACCCTGCGCGACCGGCTGCTCGACGAGCACGGCCTGTTCGTCCGCGAGTGCGGCAACAAGCTCGGCATGACCGGCCAGTTCGTGCGCCTGGCGGTCCGGCCGGAGGGGGAGGTGCGGCGCCTGGTCAGCGGGTTGTACGCGGTGCTCTACGAGAGCGGGGACAGGACACCGGTCCCCGTACCCCTGCCGCCCCCGCCGCAGCCGATCCCGACGCCGCTGTACGACCCCCTGCCCGGAAACGGGCAGGTCTCGCAGTACGACCCGATGGCGACGGTCGCGCCGGTACCGCTGTACGAGGGAGACCGCCGCTTCGACATGCTCTCGGGTGGCCTGCCGCCCTCTCCGTGACCGGGGCGGCCGCCTCCCGCGGGGGGACCGGGAGGCGACCGCGGTCGTGCGGCGCCGTCAGCAGGTCAGCAGACGCTGAGCCTGCTGTTGACCATGGTGTTGTTCCGCACCACGGTGCCGCTGCCGCACGGGTTCTCGATGATCGCCGAGTCGGTCACCCGCAGGTTCTGGATCGTGACGTTCGCGTTCACCGGGAACTCGGTCCGGGAGGCGAGCCGGATGTCACCGGGGCCGGTCACGCTCCCGCCGCTCTGCGCGATGGTGACGTTGTAGCAGTTCTCGACCAGGATGGAGTTGCTCCCGGTCTGGGCGATGTCCACCCGGTCGATGACCGCGCCGCCGCTCTCGGAGACGCAGAAGATCCCGCGCCCGCCACCGCGCGCGACCACCTGGCCGACCCGGACGTTCGTCGGGTACGAGCCGCCGATCCGGCCGTTGCGGTTCGCCATCCGGAACGCCGCGTAGCCGGTGCCGGTCCCGGCGCCCTGGGCGTCGACCAGGCCGACCGTGGCGTTGATCGTGTCGTTCAGCAGCAGCCCGGACTCGCCGGTGTTGCGGGCCGTCACCGTGCCGACGGTCAGGCCGTCCAGGCCGTAGGTCTCCACGCCGTGCGCGCTCGTCCCGGAGACGTACACGTTGTCGATCCGCACGTTCCGGGTCCGGACGCTGCGGTCGCCGTGGTTGTCGACGCGGATGCCGAGGCCGCGTGAGACCCGGATGTCGATCTGCCCGAGCGTGATGTTCGTGCCGTTCCTGACGAAGATCCCGTACAGCGGGGCGCCGGTGATCCTGAGGTTCTGCACCTCGACGTCCCGCACGCCGCGCGCGTACACCACGGCCTGGTCGCCGCTGCCGGAGCCGGTCACGTTCACCGTGCCGCAGACGTCCAGCACGGTGTAGCTCGGCAGCGAGAGCCGGGACCCGGCGCTCATCGAACCCGAGCCCCGCACCACGACCCGCTGCTTGGAGGTCCGGCCCGAGGTCAGGCTGCCCACGGCCGCCTGCATGGCCGAGAGCATGCTGGTGCCGGTGTAGACGGTCCGGGAGCCGTTGCGCGCGGTCCAGGTGCTGCCGCTCAGCACGGCCTCGGCGTTGTACGAGCCGTCGCCGCAGGCCATCCGGGCCCTGCTCGCCCTGCTCGCCCTGCTCGCCGTGCCCGCAGTGCCCGCCGTGCCCGTGCCGCCGCCGGCCGTGGCCGTCGTACGGGTCGTGCCCGCCGCGTGCGCCGGGGCGGTGGTCCCGGCCGTGCCCGCCATGGCGGGGGCGGGGGCGGTCAGCGCCGTCGCCACCAGGACCATGCCGGTGAGGGCCGCCGCGATCGGGCCGGATCGCCGGTGGCGGGCCGGTGCTCTGCCGTCGTTGCCGTCCTTGTTCATGTTCGGCTCCTTCACAGGGGGGGACAGCCGCGTGCCGCGCCCCGGAGTGCGACGGGACGGTCGCGCCGCGCCCCGCCGTGCTCCGGGACGCTCCGGAACGCTCCGTCGCGCTCCGCCCGCCGGCCCGGTCGCGAGCGGGCGGCGGGGGACCGGCGTCACGCGCCTGCCGGTGTGGCGAGGAGTCTCACAGCGCCGGAACGGTCCGTCAACGCGTCTCCTTGACGGGATTGAATCGTTTTTGTCATCCTGGGGCGGATCATCCGGCCCGAACTGGCCGGATGTCCGCACCGCCCGATTCCGGGATCCTGAAAATTTCATGCGCCGACGCCGTCCCCGTGACACCCGGGTGGGCCGTACGTCCCGATCGCCGGGTAGATCCTTCTTGGAAGTGATAGCCGGCTTTCGTTTCGGTGGTAGCGTCGAAGACGTCCAACCGATCCGGCACGACGGAGGACCGCGCGATGACCGAGACACCGGTGATGCCCCTGCACATGCGGCGGGAGCGGTTCGATCCGGTCGAGGAGCTCGCCCGGGTCCGGGAGGGCGAGGGCGTCACCCGCATCATGACGATCTTCGGCACACCGGCCTACCTGGTGAGCCGGTACGAGGACGTCCGCGAGGTGCTCTCGGACGCGACCCGGTTCAGCAACGCCGGCTCGCAGCCCGTGCTGCGGCCCGACGCCCTGAGCAAGGAGGAGCTCGCCCGGCTCCAGGCCGGGCAGCTGCTCGCCTACGACCCGCCCGAGCACACCCGGCTGCGCCGGATGCTCACGCCCGAGTTCACCGTGCGCCGGATGCGCAGGCTGGAGCCGCGCATCGTCGAGATCGTCGACGCGGCCCTCGACGACCTCGAACGGGCCGGGAAGCCCGCCGACCTGGTCTCGCTCTTCGCGCTTCCGGTCCCCTCGCTGGTGATCTGCGAGCTGCTGGGCGTCCCGTACTCCGACCGCGAGGCGTTCCAGCGGCGCACCGGCCGGCTGCTCGACGTGTCGCTGCCCCTCGAACAGCGGACGGCCGCGCAGCTGGAGAACCGCGAGTACATGGGCCACCTGGTCGCGCGGGCCCGGGTGGAGCCGGGCGAGGACATGCTGGGCATGCTGGTGCGCGAGCACGGCGACGACCTGACCGACGCCGAGCTGGCGGGCGTCTCCTCGCTGCTGCTGCTCGCCGGGCACGAGACGACCTCGAACATGCTCGGCCTCGGCACCCTGGCCCTGCTGCGCCACCCCGACCAGCTCGCCCTGGTCCGCGACGACCCCGAGCAGGTCGAACCCGCGGTGGAGGAGCTGCTGCGGTGGCTGTCCATCGTGCACTCCGGCGTGCCGCGCACCACCACGACCGAGGTGGAGATCGCCGGGCAGACCGTCCCCGAGGGCTCGCAGCTGATCCTGGCCCTCCCGGCCGCCAACCGTGACCCGGACTTCGTCGACGACCCCGAACGGCTCGACGTCACCCGGGGAGCCCCCGGCCACCTCGCGTTCGGGCACGGCGTGCACCACTGCCTCGGGGCGCCGCTGGCCCGGATGGAGATGCGGATCGCCTTCCCCGCACTGCTGCGCCGCTTCCCCGGCCTCGCGCTCGCCGTGCCGTACGAGGAGATCGAGTTCAAGGCCTTCCACGTCGTGTACGGGCTGCGCGAGCTCCCGGTCACCTGGTGAGGCGGGAGGGATCGCGATGAGGGCCGACGTCGAGCGGGACATCTGCATCGGGGCCGGGATGTGCGTGCTGACCGCGCCCGCGGTCTTCGACCAGGACGACGACGGCATCGTCGTCGTCCTGACCGAGGAGATCGCTCCCGGGGACGAGACCGCCGTGCGGCGGGCCGTCACGCTCTGCCCCTCGGGGGCGATCCGGCCGCCACGCCAGGAGGCCGGGCAGTGAGCCGGACACGGCTGTTAACGTGGGCGAATGACGGCGACGCGAGGGCGGGGCCTGCGCTCCGACGCCGCGCGTAACCACGAGCGGATCGTCGTCGCGGCCGGGCACGCCTTCGAGGAGGCGGGGCCGGAGGTGACGCTGGAGGAGGTCGCCCGGCGCGCCGGTGTCGGCGTCGCCACGGTCTACCGGCGTTTCCGCTCCCGCGACCAGCTGGTGCGCGCCGTCTTCGCGCACCTGCTCACCACCGAGATCGAACCGGCCGTCGCGGTGGAGACCGGCGACCCGTGGCGCGACCTCGTCGGCTCCCTGGAGGCCACCGTCGGGGTGCTCGCCGGACGGCGGGTGATCCTCGCGCTCGCCCGCGAGACGGACGCGGTCGACGTCGAGAGCGTGCACCGTTACGTCCGCTCGATGGACCGGCTGCTGCGCCGCGCCGCCGCCGCCGGTCTCGTGCGGCCGGAGCTCCAGGGGCGGGACCTGGCCGCCGTCGTCGTTATGGCGCTGGCCACCGCGCATCCCGGCGACCCGGAGGGCGCCGGTCCCAGGCGCTACCTCGCGCTGCTCGTCGACGGGCTGCGACCGGCCCCGGCACCGCTGCCCCCGGCCCCAGCCCACGCCCCATCGCACGCCCCGCCCCACGCCCCGCCCTCGGCCCCGGCGCCCGCGCGGTCGCCGTCCGCCCCGGCTCCGCGCCGCCGGCCCGGGGCGGACCCGCGGTGACCGGGCTGCACCCGCCCCGCAGGGTCGCGCAGTACCGGGCCAGGGGCTGGTGGACGGACGAGACCATGGACGGGATCTTCACCGCCCGCGTGGCCGCCACGCCCGGCCGCCTCGCCGTGGTGGACCCGCCCGACAAGCAGGACCTGATGGACGCCGCGCCGCCTGACCTGGCACGAGCTCGACGAGGAGGTCACGCGGCTGGCGGCCGTGCTGCTGCGGCACGGCCTGGTCGCGGGTGACGTGCTGCTCGACCCCTTTCCCATGGTCAACATGGCCGGGATCGGCGGCATGTTCCTGCCCTGGCTGCGCACCGGCGGCCTCCTGATCCAGCACCACCCCTTCGACCTGGCGACGTTCCTGCGGCAGATCGCCGGGGAGCGCGTCACCTACACCCTCGCCCCGCCCGCCCTGCTGACCCTGCTCCTGCACGACGCCGAGCTGCTCGCCGCGGCCGACCTGTCCTCGCTGCGGCTCGTCGGGTCCGGCTCGGCGCCGCTGTCTCCCGCCATGGTCAGGGGCTGGCAGGACGACCACGGAATCGGGATCGTCAACTTCTTCGGCTCCAACGAGGGCATCGCGCTGCTCAGCGCCCCGGACGACGTACCCGACCCCGAGCAGCGGGCCAGACTTCCCCCGGTACGGCGCGCCGGGCCGTACCTGGAGCTCCCGGACCTCCCGGCAGGTGTCGGTACGGCTGGTCGACCGCGGCACCGGTGAGGAGATCACCGAGCCCGGCCGCCCGGGGGAACCGCGGATCAAGGGACCGACGGTCTTCCCCGGCTACCTGGACGGCGACCGGATGCCCGACCCCTTCGACGAGCACGGCTACCTCAGGACCGGTGACGTCTTCGAGATCGCCGGGGAGCACGGGGAGTTCCTGCGCTACGCCGGCCGGACCGGGGACCTGATCGTCAGGGGCGGTGTGAACATCTCCCCGGCGGAGCTGGAGGGCCTGATCGCCACCCATCCCGCCGTCCGGGACGTGGCGGTCGTCGGCTACCCGGACGAGGTGATGGGGGAGCGGGTGTGCGCGGTGGTCGTGCCGCGTGACGGACATGAGAATGGACCGTGCCTTTCTCGTGTCCGCCGGGAACCGATGCGGGAAAGGCCGATTTACGGTCGGCCGTATGTGCGGACGTTTACTCCGGGCGCCGGGCGGTCCTTTTCCGGTCCGGTCCTCCCGCCCGGTGACATCGGCCCGGGAACGGTGGCGAGGAAACGCCGGCACGGAAAAGCGGATCCGGAAAAACCGGTCCGGGACATCGCCCGCCCGCGGAAGACGTGCGTTTTCCCCGGCCCCTTTTCGTGAGAGGTCTTCGCGGTGAACAGGTGCGGTCGCGTTCACCCCTGACCCATAATCACCGTCAGGAACACGCGAAACATGAAAAGGGAGTGCTGCGTTGCACGGCAGAACCTCTCCGCTGTTCGTCGGCAGGAAACGGGAGCTGGAGTTCCTCGGGGAGGCGTGGCAGGCGGCGAGGCGTCGTGACACGCGGATCGTGGGCGTCCGCGGCGTGCCGGGAATCGGCAAGACCGAGCTGGTCGAGCGTTTCCTGCACACCGTCCCCGGCGTGCCGGTCGTGCGTGCCTTCGGCGACGAGGAGGCGTCCGCCCATCCCTGGGGGGTGCTGAACCAGATCGCCGAGCAGCTGCCGACGCCGGTGCTGGCCCGGACGCTGGCGGGCCAGGGCGAGGCGGCCTTCGTCGGCCAGGCCCTCGCGGCCGAGCTGGCCGCGGCGGGAGAGCTGATCGTGGTCGTCGACGACGCGCACTGCGGCGACCGGCAGTCGATGACCGCGCTCCGCCTGGCGGCCAGGCGCCTGCGCACCGCCCAGGTCCTGCTCCTGGTCGTCCACCAGGCCGCCGCCCACCCCGAGGGAGCCGATCCGGGCACGCCCCGCCTGGAGCTGCACGAGGGCTGGGCGCGCCTGTTCGACTCGGCGCAGGGACGCCTGATCCAGGTCGACGGGCTCGGCCCCGACGACCTGGTGAGACTCGCCGTCGCGACCGGTCACGACGGCCTCACCCCCTCCGGCGCCAGGAGGCTGCACGAGCACACCGACGGCAACGTCCTGCACGCGGTCCTGCTGCTGGACCAGGTGGAGATGCACTCGATCAACTTCGGCAACGGCCCGCTGCCCGCCCCCCGCGGCATGACCCAGGCGGTCGTGTCGCGGCTGGCCTCGTGCGGCCGCCGTACCCGCGAGGTCGTCGGCGCGGCGGCGGTGCTCGGCCGCCGGTTCGGCCTGGCCGACCTGCGCGCGCTCTCCGGTGTCGCCGACGTCACCGCGCCCGTCGCCGAGGCCGTGGACGCGGGGCTGATCAAGGAGATCCCCGGTACGGCCGGGCAGGAGTTCGCGTTCACCACCCTGCTCGTCTGGGACCGCATCTACTACGACTCCGGTGTCGAGCGGCGCCGCGCCCTGCACCGTGACGCCGCCCGGCTCGGCGGCCCCGGCGCCCTCTGGCACGGGATCGCCGCGTCCGGCGGCGGCACGGACGGCGAGCTCGCCGCGCTGGCCGAGCGCGAGGCCCGGTCCCACCTGTCCCGGGGCAGGCTCCCCCTGGCGGCGGTCTACGCCCGGCACGCCGCCGAGCTCACCCCGCCGGGCCCGGACCGGCTGGCGCGCCTGCTGACGGCCGCCGAGACGCTCCTGGTCTCCGGGGACGCCACCGTCGCCCGCCGCTACGAGAGCGAGATCCTCGCCGCGCCGCCGGGTCCCTGGCGCGACTACGTCGCCGGCTACCAGGCCCTGATCGCGGGCCGCGTCGCCGAGGCCAGGCGGCTGTTCGCCCGGGCGCTGGAGGCGGCCGGGAGCGGGGCGGAGAGCCCGCACGCCCCGGCCGACCTGCGGGCGCGCATCGCGGCCCAGCTCGCGATCATCGGCGTCGTCGAGATCTCGTACCCGGAGATGGTCGAGTACGGCACCGCGGCCGTCGCGGCCGGCAGCCGCGAGCCCTGGGTGGGGGCGTTCGCCTGGTTCGCCCGGTCGCTGGGCTGGGCGCTGGCCGGGCGCGCCGAGGAGGCCCTCGCCTCGCTGGCCGACGCCGACCTGCCCGGTTCGGCGGCGGGACTGGACGGCCTGGTGGCCCGCGGGATGATCCGGCTGTGGACCGACGACCTGGAGGGCGCCTGCGCCGACCTGCGGGAGGGCGTCGCCCGCGCCACCCGGGGCGAGGCGCTGCGGGTCGGCCAGGCCCTCGGCTTCCTCGGCGAGGCCGAGTACCGGCGCGGCAGGCTGGACGACGCCGTCCGCTTCACCCGGCTCGCCGTCGGCGACGCCGAGGAGAACGAGCGGGTCTGGGACTACGCCCTGCTGCACGCGCTGGCCTGCTACCCCCGCGCGGCCCGGGGCGAGTGGGAGCCCGCGCGCGAGCACGCCCGGCAGGCCGCCGAGTGGGCGCCGGTCGTGGACAGCAGGGTGAGCATCGTCTACGCGGCCGGCGCGCGGGCCGCGATCGCCCAGGCCCGGGACGACGCCCGGCGGCTGCTGGAGGCGGCCTCGACCATCGAGGCGCACTACGACTCGCTGGAGCCCGGCACCCACCTGTTCGGGCCGGTGGGCGCCGACGCGCTCTCCCGGCTCGGCAGGCCCGACGAGGCCGAGGAGTCGCTGGCCGCCTTCGCCGACCGGGCCGCGCCGAGCGGGCGCCGTTCCGCGCTGATGACCATCGCCAGGGTGCGGGCCCAGATCGCCGCCGCCCGCGGCGACCACGCGCGCGCCACCGGCGACTGCGAGGAGGCCCGCGACCTGGCCCGGCAGGTGGGGCTGCCGATCGAGGCGGGCAGGATCGACCTGGTGGCCACGCGCTCCCTGCACGCCCGCGGCCGGCACGCCGAGGCGGAACGGCTGCTGCGACGGGCGCTGGTCGCCTTCAACCGCACCGGTGCCGCCGCCTACGCCGCTCTCGCGCTGGCCACGGCCGGGGAGCTCAGGCTCTCGGTGGACGGTCCCAACGCCGCCTTCGGCACCCTCACCGGAGCCGAGCGCGAGGTCGTGGCGATGGTCTGCGAGGGCCTGACCACCCGCCGGATCGCGGAGCGGCGCTCGGTGGCCATCAGCACCGTGGAGACCCAGCTCAACCGCATCTACGCCAAGCTGAACGTCACCAACCGGATCGAACTGCGCGCCGTGCTGTCGGAGCCCGGTGACTGAACCGGCCGGGGCGGCGGACGGGCGGCGGACGGACGGCGGACGGGCTCTGCGCGGGTCGCGCACGAGCGATGCACGATCGGTCCACGGGCGGTCCACGATCGGTCCGTGGGCGGTCCGCGGGGCGCGCGCGGAGGGCGCACGGATGGCGCACGGATGGCGTCGAGGTACCCGCGGTGATCCGTAGGGGTGTTCCCCGGACGCGTCCGGGATCGGGGGCCACTACCGTGGGCGCCTGCCAGAGCGCAGGGAGACGGACGCCCCGACAGGAGGCCGGAATGCGGTTGACCATAGACGTCCACAGGACCGCGGGCGGTCACCTCGCCGGGACGGTGGAGGACGAGGCGGAACGGCCCCTGCCCTTCCACGGTGTCATCGAGCTGGTCACCCTCCTGGAGAACCACCTGGACGGGTGAGCGCGGACCGCGACCGGATCCGCGCCGTCCCGGCGCACGGCCCGGCCGCGCACGCCGGTGACGGAGAACGCCGTTCACGGAGCGCCACGACGAGGGGGAGAGCACCCGATGGGCACCACGTCCCACCCCGGGAGGGCGGCCCGATGAACGCCACCCTGACGATCTTCGTACCGCCGACCGACGGCGGCCACGACCTGCTGGACACCTGGGTACGGCCGATCTGCGCGCGTCTGGGGATCCGCCTGCTGGCCGCGCTCCCGGGCGCCGGCACGGCCGCCGTCCTCGCGGCCCGGCGAGCCTCGGCGTTCGTGGTGTGGGACTGCTCGGTGGAGGGCCCCGAGGACGTCTACGCCGCCTTCGACATGCGCGCCAAGCTCGACCCCGGCAGCATCGTGCTGAGCCGTACCCCGCTGCCCCGCAACGTGCTGACCCGCGCCGGTCACGCCCCGGTCCACGGGGAGACCATGGAGAACGCGGAGCTGGCGGAGTGGCTGGAGCGGCGGCTGCGCCGCGTGCTGGGCGTCCCCTCGCCGCCCGCCCCGGGCCCCTCCCGGTCCCCGGGGCACTACTGGATGTTCGACCACCCTGCGGACTACTTCCTCAGCTTCCACCCCGCGATGCGGCGGGAGGCGGAGGAGTGGCGGGCCGGGTTCGAACGGGCCCACTCGGTCACCGTACGGACGGTGCCGCCCCGCGAGTACTCCTACCCCGGCGAGGTGGTCACCCGGCAGCAGATGTGGGAGGGCGTGGCACGGCTGATGTACGAGATCATCGGAACCGGCCGGGTCATCGTCCTTCCCGGGCCGGACCACTTCTCGTCCTTCTGGCCGGTGAGCGAGCTGCTCGCCACGCTCTGGCTGCTGCCCCGCGGCTCCACACCCCCCATGATCACCTCGGCGCACGTGGCCCGCCCCTCGGGCGCCATCCGGCGGTTCGAGCACCTGACCGCCCGCTCCGTGCTGGGCGTCCCCCGCCTGAGCGACGCCCACGCCGACCGCTTCGCCCGGCTCATCAACAACTCCGACCCGATCACCACTGTGCCACGGGTCCGGCGTCTTCCCCAGGAGCCGGGCGGGATCGTCACCGGGACGGTCAAGCATCTCGGGCACCACGATCCGGAACTGGACGGCCCGGGGTTCTGGGACGAGCTGCGGGTGCCCTGCCCGGTCTGCGCCCCCACCGGCGGGAACGCGGCCACGGTGGACTGGGGACGGCACATGGACCTGGGCTGGGGGAGCGGGGTGGACCACTACGGCCACTTCACCGTCCGGCGCGAGGAGCTCGGCCCGGCGGGCGTCCGCTGTCCCGGGTGCGGTACCCACCTGCGGTTCGTCAACGACCACGGTGTCCGCACGCTCTGGACGCCGTCGTCCGAGGGCGGGTCCGACCGGGACGGGCCGCTGATCCGGCGCGACCCCGTCTGGCAGGTGCTGCCCGACGACCGGCGGTCCGCCGAGACGGTCCCCGACGGCAGGAGCGCTCTGCTCGGGGAACGTCCCGGCAGGAGGCGGGCCGCCGAGGCGCGGTGGATCCCGGTGCGCAGCTCCGTCCGGCTCGGTGAGGTGGGCCGCTGAGTCCGGAGCGCCGAGCCGGTGCGGTGAGCCGGTGCGGTGAGCCGGTGCGGTGAGCCGGTGCGGTGAGCCGGTGCGCCGGACCGGTGCGGTGAGTTCGGTGGGGTGAGTTCGGTGGGGTGAGAGGAAGAGGGACGGACCCGATGGAACACGACTCCTTTCCGGTCTGGGGACCGGAGCATCCGGGTGACACCGGCTCCGAGGCGATGCCGGACGACGCGGGCCGGCGAGCCGACCGGGAACGCCGTCTCGCCCTGGCGCTCGGCAGGTCCGACCTGCTCGGCGCCGCCGAACGCCACTGGGGGGCGCTCACCGCGAGCGAGGAGGCCGTGCGGATCGCCCGGCGGCTCACCCACGACGACCGTGAGGCGTACCTGCCCGACCTCGCCCTGTGCCTGGCGAACGTGGCGGCGCGCTACGTCCGCCTGGGCCGCAGGCACGAAGCGGTCGACGCGGGACGCGAGGCCGTGGCCCTTCGGCGCGAGCTGGCGGTGACGCGTCCCGACGAGCACCTTCCGCACCTCGCGGGCTCGCTGAACGCCCTGGCCTGCGACCTGAGCCGGATCGGCATGCCCGAACCGGCCCTGGACGCCGCCCGCGAGGCGGTGGACCTCTACCGGGAACTCGCCGCGCGCGACCCGGCGTACGAGCCCGAGCTTGCCATGGCGCTGCACACCCTGGCGCAGCGGACCGCGTCCCTGGAGCGGCTGGAGGAGGCCGTGACCCACAGCGCCCGCGCCGTCTCGATCCGCAGACGGCTCGCCGAGGAGGACCCCTCGGCCTGCTCGGCGACCCTCGCCACCGCGCTGCACGTCCTCGGCTGCCGGCTGGCCGCGCTGGGACGCCGCGAGGAGGCCGTCGACGCCTACGCCGAGGCGGTGACCATCCGCGGGCGGCTGGCCGGGTCCCCCGGGGCCCGGCCCGCGGACCACGACCATCTGGCCGCCGTGGCCAGGGAGTGGGCGGACCTCCTCGTGGAGACCGGACGCCTCGTCGAGGCCGTGGAGGCACTGGAGATCGCCAGGACGGCCTGCCTGAGCGCGGGGGACGTCGAACGGGCGGAGCGGCCGGCCACCCTGCCGGAACACCCGGGAGGAAGCCGCGTCTGAGGCGGAGCCCCGTCCCGGGCCTCACCGTGGAGCCCCGCACCGGTGACGGTGAGAGGGCGGTGCCAGGAGCCGGAAGCCGTCCGTGACGGGCGCCCGGGAGGATCCGTCAGGTGAGGCAGCCCCCGACTCCCTGGAGCGCGCCCCGGTTGAAGGCGCTCAGGCGCTGCGCGGCGGTGCCGTGGTCGTTCACGTCCGTCCAGGGGGTGTCGTCGGCGTGCTGCCGCAGGGCGGCGGCGATCTCCCGGGTGTCCCCCTCCTCGAAGTGGAGCGTGCCGTCCTCACCGGCCCCCCACAGCGTCGCGCCGGCGAGGCAGTCGGCCTGCAGCTCGATCTGCCGGGACACCAGCCGCTGCGGGATGCGGGCCTGGACGGCGTGGCTCCACTCGTGCGCGACGATCAGGTAGATCCAGGCGTCCCCCTGCCGGTATCCCATGCTCATGAGGTCCACGTCCCACGCCACGAAGTCGTAGGGCGGCCAGCAGTACAGGGCGTTGTCGTCGGGGAGCGGGTATCCGTGGCACGTCGGCGTGCGGCCCCGCCCGGTGTCGTAGCCGCCACCGCCGTGGACCCCGTCGCCGTACATGCCGTCATAGCCCTCGCCGTACCCCCCGTCCCCGTACCCCTCCTCGTAGCCCTCGTCCCCGTAGCCTTCGTCCCCATAGGCACCGTCCCCGTAGGCGCCGTTCCCGCGGGCCCCGTCGTAGGTGCCGAGAACGCGCGGGGAGGAATAACGGCCGGGGAAGAATTCCGACCAGTGCGTTTCCCAGAAACGGTCGATGACGTATCGGGCGCTGCCGATGTCCTCGTACATGTCGTCGAGACGTGTCGCGGCGGAAACGGACGCGGGGGCTTTTTCGCTCCCTTCGGCCGCGGTGACCTCGGCCGGGACGGCCACCAGCAGGCTCACCACCAACGCGACGCACATGAGACGAGCGATTCCCCGTCGTGACGCGACCATGGCCTCCCCTGTCACCGGCGGCCGTCGGGATGACGCGCGGTGCCTCGTCGGTGCGGAGCCTCAACGGCAGGGGCATCGTATGACAAAGTAATGCGCACGAAAAAGTGCACTGCGCGACAGTGGTAATCGCCGGCTCAATGGCGTAAACGCGCCGGAGAATCACCGGGACCGGTCTTTCCGAGCCGGTACGGCGGCCGTGCCGCACGGCCCGGCGCCCGCTGATCCGGCATCGGGGACGCCGGTGTCATGGAAGGGGATCCGGCGCGCCCGGCCGCTCGATCCGGTGCGGTCCGGCCACTTGATCCTGCGCGGCCCGGCCGCTCACGGTCAGCGGCCGGAAGGGCCGGGTCTCCGGGCCGCGAACCGTTCGATGACGCCGGCCTTGAAGCGCTCGTGGCGCTCGACGGTGAATCCCATCGCGCGCACCTCGAGTATCGGCCGCCGGCGGTAGTGCTCCCCGGCCGTCGGCACGCTGACCGCGTCCAGCAGGCCCTGCAGCACCCGGACCGGCCAGGACGACGACGCCACATGATCGGCCAGGAGCAGCGTCCCGCCCGGCCGCAGGACCCGCGCCATCTCGGCGAGCGCCACCCGCTCGTCGGGAATGCCGCACAGCGCGAACGTGCACACGACCGTGTCGAAGCTTTCGTCGCCGAAGGGCAGCGCCCGCGCGTCACCGTGCCGCAGGTCGGCCTCCCGGCCGAGGTCGCCGGCGCGGCGCCTGGCCACCGCCAGCATCGGGACGCTCCACTCCACGCCGGTGAGCCGCACGTCGCCGGGGTAGTGGGCGAGGTTCAGGCCGGTGCCGACGGCCACCTCCAGCGTCTCGCCGGTGGCCTGACCGCACAGCCAGGGGCGGGTGTCGGCGAAGAAGCGGCGTTCGGCGAGCGCCATCCGCCGGTCGTAGGAGCCGGCCTGCCGGTCCCAGTACCGGCGCAGCCGCGCGTCGCGCGGCGAGGTGTCTGACACCGGGCCACCCTAACCCTCCCCGGGCGGGTGTGGGCGGCACGCCGCCCGGCCCCACGCCTCCCTCGGGTCTCACGGGGCCGTTCCGGCACCTCACCGGCACCCACCGGACCCGGGCACCGAGCCCTAGACCCGCACTCGAGCCCGAGCCCGAGCCCGAGCCCGAGCACCGAGCCCTAGACCCGGACCCGGGCCCCGGTGGCGCCCAGCAGGGAAAACGGAGAAATTCGGGCGGACCGACCAGTTTCGGTCTCCGGCGGTGTCCGACCATATGAGAGGGACCACAGGAGAGAAGGAGCCACCATGCGAGGGATCCCGCCGGCCGGGGGGACCGACTCCCCGGCCCATGCCCGGCGCCCGGCCGACGAGCTGCTGGCGCTGGCGCGCGGAGGGGACGGTGAGGCGTTCCGCGATCTCGTCGAGCCCTACCGGCGTGAGCTCCAGGTGCACTGCTACCGCATCCTCGGCTCGGTGCAGGACGCCGAGGACCTGCTGCAGGAGACGCTGCTGGCGGCATGGCGCGGCATCGGCGGCTACGAGGAACGCGCGTCGGTACGGACGTGGCTCTACCGGATCGCCACCAACCGCTGTCTCAACCTGCTGCGGGCCGGTGCCCGCCGCCCGCACGAGTACGCGGCCCACCAGCCCGGGATCCCGTTGCCCGAGCCGTCGCACCGCCGGGAGGAACCGAGCTGGCTGGAGCCGTACCCGGACGTGCTGCTCGACGAGATCGCCGACCGCACGCCCGGACCGGAGGCGCGGTACGAGGTCAGGGAGTCGATCTCCCTGGCGTTCCTGGCGGCGCTGCAGCAGCTGCCGCCCAGGCAGCGTGCCGTGCTGGTGCTCCGCGACGTCCTGGAGTTCCGGGCCGGCGAGGTGGCGGGCATGCTCGACACCACCGAGAACGCGGTGACCAGCGCGCTCAGACGGGCACGGAGCGCGCTGGCGCACGAACTGCCCGGCCCCGGCCGGGAGAGCGCTCCGCTGCCGCACTCGCCGCTGGAGCGCCGGATCACGAACGATTTCAGCCGCGCGTTCGAGGCCGGGGACGTCGGCGCGATCGTGGCCATGCTGACCGACGACGCGTCGCTGAGCATGCCTCCGCTGCCGCTGGAGTACCGGGGCCCGGACGCGATCGGGAACTTCCTGGCCACGATCGCGCTGCGCGCCGGTCGCCGGCACGTGATGATCCCGACGCGGGCGAACGGGCAACCGGCGTTCGGCTGCTACCGGCGCGACCCCGGGACGCCGATCCTGCACGCGCACGGGGTGTTCGTCCTGACCCTCGCCGGTGACCGGATCGCCGCGCTGACGCGGTTCCTGGACAACTCGCTCCTGGCGGCGTTCGGGCTCCCCCGGTCGCTGCGCGACTGACCGGCCGCGTACGGGACGGGGATCCGGCGCGGGCGCCGGCGGCGCGCCCGGGGAGCGGCGCGGGCGGGGAGCCGCGCCCGGGGCGGGCGGGGCCGCGGGGACTCCGGCGGGCGTCGTCCGCCCGGGCGTCCACCTACGACCCGCGACATTCATGGCATTAACGACATTCAAGACATTCGAGCAGGGGGAGAGACCGTGGGTACAGGCGGGGGACGGATGACCTCCAAGCAGGCGTGGGTGCTGGGGCTCGCGTCGCTGGCGTCGTTCATGATGGCGCTGGACAGCCTGGTCGTGACGACGGCGCTGAGCACGATCCGCAAGGACCTGGCGGCGTCGATCGAGTCGCTGGAGTGGACGGTCAACGCGTACAACCTGACGTTCGCGGTGCTGCTGCTGACCGGATCGGCGCTGGGCGACCGGTTCGGCCGCCGCCGCACGTTCGTCACCGGGCTGGCGGTGTTCACCGTCGCGTCGGTGGCCTGCGCGCTCTCCCCGGACATCGGCACCCTGATCGCGGCCCGGACGCTGCAGGGGGCCGGTGCGGCGACGGTGCTGCCGCTGTCGCTCACCCTGATCGGCGCGATCTTCCCGCCGGAACGGCGGGGCAGGGCCATGGGGCTGTACCTGGGCCTCACCGGCCTGGCCACGTTCGGCGGCCCGTTCATCGGCGGCCTCATCGCCGAAGGGCTGGCCTGGCAGTGGATCTTCTGGCTGAACCTGCCGGTCGGGGTGGTCGCGATCGCGCTCGTGCTGCGGCGCGTCGACGAGAGCACCGGCCCGAACGTCCGCTTCGACCTGCCGGGGGTCGTGCTGGTGACCCTGGGCGCGTTCGGCGTCGTCTGGGGCCTGGTCCGCGGGAACGCGGCGGGCTGGGGGAGCGCGGAGGTGGTGGGCGCGCTGGTGCTCGGGGTCGCGCTGGTGATCGCCTTCGTGCTCTGGGAGCGGCGCGCGAAGGCGCCGATGCTGCCGATGCGCTTCTTCCGGGCCAGGGCGTTCGCCACGGCCAACCCGGCGAACTTCCTCGTGTTCGCCTCGCTGTACGGCACGCTGTTCTTCCTCGCGCAGTACTTCCAGACCGTCCTGGGGGAGGGGCCGCTCGGCGCGGGTCTGCGGCTGATGCCGTGGACCGCGACGCTGATGGTGTGCGCGCCGATCGCCGGCAGGCTGACCGACAGGGTGGGCGAGCGGAACCTCGTGGTCGGCGGGCTGCTGCTGCAGACCGTCGGCATGGGCTGGATCGCCCTGGTCGCCGACACCGACACCGGCTATCTCGAACTGCTGCCCGCGCTGGTCATCGGCGGGGCCGGGCTGACCATGGCCATGCCCGCGGCGCAGAAGGCGGTGGTCGGGGCGGTGAGCCCCCGGGAGATCGGCCAGGCGTCCGGCGCGTTCATGATGCTGCGGATCCTGGGCGGGGTGTTCGGCGTCGCGGTCACGGTCGCGGTCTTCGCGGGCACCGGGGGGTACGGGTCGGCCGGGGAGTTCAGCGCGGGCTTCACCGCGGCGATGATCACGGTCGCCGCGTACGCGTTCGCCGGCATGCTCATCGCCCTCGGCATGCCGGGGAGGCGAGCGGCCGTCCCGGCCGCACCGGCACGCGAGGAGAGCGGCGTCCCCCAGGCCGGATGAGACCTCGGACGGGACACCGGGGACGGCCCGCGCCGGTCAGCCGGTCGGGTGCGCCGGGGCGGCGGAGCTCTCGCGGATGACGAGGTCGGTGGAGAGCTCCACGCGGCGGGGCTCGGGGGTCTCGCCGCGGGAGATGCTCAGGGCCATGCGGGTGGCGAGGGAGGCCATCTCCTCCAGGGGCTGGCGCACCGTGGTCAGCGGAGGCCAGGCCGACCGGGACAGCGGCAGGTCGTCGAACCCGACGACGCTCAGGTCGTCGGGGACGCGCAGCCCGCGCTGCCTGGCCGCCTCGAACACCCCGAACGCCTGCAGGTCGCTCCCGGCGAAGATGGCGGTGGGCCGGTCGGACAGCGACAGCAGGGCGTGGCCGTGGTCGTGGCCGGAACCGACGAGGAAGTCACCGTGCAGGATCAGCGCCGGGTCCACCTGCACGCCCGCGGTCTCCAGCGCGGCCCGGTAGCCGTCGATGCGGGCCCGGCTGCACAGCACGTCGGGCGGGCCGCCGATCATGCCGATCCGCCGGTGGCCCAGCTCCAGGAGGTGCCGGGTGGCGTTCAGGCCGCCGTGCCAGTTGGTCGCGCCCACCGACGCCACGCCGGCGGCGGGCTCCCCCTCGGGGTCGACGACCACGAAGGGGATGGAACGGGCGTTGAGCTGGCCGTACTGCTGCGCCGAGAGGCGGGAGCCGACGATGATCACGCCGTCGGTGCGGCGGGCGGCCAGCCGGTCGAGCCAGTCGCGGCCCGGACCGGCGTGGGTGTGCAGGACGGAGATGACGATGCTGGCCTCGGCCTCGGCCGCCGCGCTCTCGGCCCCGCGGATGAGCTCCATCGCCCAGGGGCTCTCCAGCTCGGCGAAGATCAGATCGATCAGGCCGACCGGCCCGTCGGCGCCGCCCGTCCGCCGGATGTAGCCGTGTTCGTGCAGGAGCCGCTCGACCCGCCTGCGCGTCTCCGGCGCGACCTCGGGCCTGCCGTTGATCACCTTGGAGACGGTCGGCGCGGACACGCCGGCCTCCTCGGCGATGCGCGCTATCGTCACACGGGGCTTCCCTGCCATGTCCGGCAGCATATCCGAAATCTTTCGGAGTGTCGTTCAGCGCCGGAAGGCGTCCGTCCCGAACGGAGAACGCCTTCCGCGATCACCCCCGGGACACTGTCTCGACCACCGTACGGAAAATTTTTCGTCATCGGCAGAAACGTTCACCGGCCGACGGGCCCGCCGTCCGGGCCCTCCTCGACCTGGCCGGTCCCGCGCCCGATTCGCGTGCGCACCTTTGAGCTCGACCCCGGGCGCCGGGCCCGGTACGCCGTCAGGTGGCGTGACGGACGCGGACGTTCCCGTCGTCGGAGCGGGCGACGAGGGACCGCTTCGCGTCCCGGCTCTCCGGGACCCGCGTCGTCGCCTGCCCGTTCCGGCTGGAGACCCGCACGCGGTAGGCGTCGGCGGTCTTCGGCAGCACGATGGTCACGGTCCCGCTGCCGGAGACCGCCTCGACCTCGGTGGGGGGCGTGTCGAAGCCCAGGTTGAGCTTCCCGTCGGAGGAACGCGCGGTGACCTTCGGCGACCGGATCGCCTCCAGGTCGACCTTCCCGCTGGTCGTGACCACGTCCAGCGGGCCGGAGATCGCGCGGGTGTGCACGTCGCCGTCGCCGGCCCTGACCTTCAGGGACTGGGCGAGCCGGACCGCGCTGACGTTCTGGTCGCTGTCGACCTCGACCGCCACGCCCGGCGGGATCATCACCGTGTGCCGGGACTCGCAGTTGTCGAGCACGATGCCGGAACAGGTGACGCCCACCTTGAGCCTGCCGCCCTCCAACGACCAGGAGGCGTTCCCCTCCTCGGCGGGGGTGCCCTTCAACGTCCGCCTCACCCGGACCGTCCCCGCGGTGCCGGGTTCCAGGCGGACGCGCGTCCCCCTGGCCTCGATGACCAGGGTGGAAGCGGAGTAGGGGAAGAGCCGGTCCTCGTCGCGGGCGTTCGAGGAGGCTTTCACGGCGCAGCCGGTGGTCGTCACGGCGAGCAGGCCGGCGGCCAGGAGGAAAGGGGTTCTACGCGTCATGGACCGATGATCGCCGGGCGGGCCGGGGGCACGTATCCGCCGTTCGGCCGACCTTCGCGCGGATCGGGCCCCACGCCTCGGCCGTTCGGCCGACTCCCCGACCGCTCCCGCCGAAGGCGCCAGGAGCGGGTCCTCACCGAGGCGGTCGCACGGCCTCCTGCACGGCCCGTCAGGTGGCCGGTCCGTCGCCGGGGCCCGACCGGCGTCCGGACGGGCCGGGCCGGAGCCCGCGCAGCGACGTCACGAGCGTCCTGGTGACATCGGCGACGGCCGCGCCCGCCGCGCCGACCAGGGGCTCCCTCTCCTCCTCGGCGGTCGGGCCGGGATCGGGCTCGACGGGCGCGGACAGCCCGGCGCGGACGGCCTCGAGCTGTGCCGCGAACGCCAGCCCGAGGAACAGGGCCATCGAGCTGAGGAACGACCACAGCAGCAGCGCCATCACGGCGGTGAGCGGGCCGTAGGTGGCGCCGAAGGTGCCGCTGCTCTCGGTGTAGAGGGCCAGCAGCAGGGTGAAGACCGTCCACAGCACGAGCGAGACCAGGGCGCCGAACGCGAGCCAGGTGTGGCCCGGCTGCCTGCGGCGCGGCGCGGCCCGGAACAGCACCGAGCTGGACATCAGCGCGAGCAGGAAACCCAGCGGCCAGCGCACCAGGTTGAACGCGTCGATGGTCCCGTCGCCCCAGTCGTAGACCTGCGCCAGCGCCCTGCTGATGGCGCCGCCGCCGACCATCACCACGAAGCCGACGGTCATGAAGGCGCCCGCGGTCAGCGCCATCAGCAGGGCCCTGGCGTACTTGCGCAGGAACGGGCGGTCCCGCTCGACGCCGTAGATGCGGTTCGCCCCCCGCTCCACCTGGGCCATGGCGCTGGTCAGCGAGACCAGGGCGGTGACGAGCCCGAACCAGAGCGCCAGGGCGCCCCCGGTGCGGCCCGCCTGCCGGTGGCTGTCGGAGAGCACGTCCTGGACGGCCTCCACCCCCGCGCCCGGGGCGATCCTGCTCAGGACCAGCTCGAGCACCTTGCCCAGCTCCTCCTGGTTGATCACCGAGCTCAGCCCGACCATCGCGATGGCGCCGGGGATGATCGACAGGCAGATCTGGAAGGCGAGAGCCCTGGAGTTGGTCAGGCCCTCGCCGTACCTGAACCGGGCGAAGGAGTCGCGGACCAGGTGCCAGCGTCCGTACATGCGCAGGGCGGTCAGGGCGTGGTCGGCGGAGAGTTCCTCGCCGTTCATGGTCCGCGTCTGCGGGACCTTCGTCGCTGTTCCCATCTCGAACGGCTCGTTACCCGAAAAGTGATGCCACGAACGGATCCGCCTCTTGATGTGGCCAAGAACACTTGATAAAAGCCCGTATCTGGGTAAGGCAGACCCATGGCTGAATTCCTCACAGATATCAAGGAGATCCGGGCGCGTGCGCGCCAGGAGATCGACAAGGGTCCTATCACGTCCGCCTACGGCGCGGACCTGCCCCGGGTCATCCAGGTGTGCAACGAGGCGCTGGCGACCGAGCTGGTCTGCGTCCTGCGCTACAAGCGGCACTACTACACCGCCTCGGGCCTGCACGCCGGGCTGGTGGCGGCCGAGTTCCTGGAGCACGCGGCCGAGGAGCAGGAGCACGCCGACCGGCTGGCCCAGCGCATCGTCCAGCTCGGCGGGGAGCCCGACTTCAACCCCGACACGCTGACCGCCCGCTCGCACGCCCAGTACGACGACAGCCTCGACCTGATCGAGATGGTCAAGGAGGACCTGATCGCCGAGCGGATCGCGATCGCCTCCTACACCGAGATCGTCAACTGGCTCGGCAACGACGACGTGACCACCCGGCGCGTCTTCGAGGACCTGCTGGCGCAGGAGGAGGAGCACGCCGACGACCTGAAGAGCCTGCTGGAGCGCCTTCCCGGCGCGCTGTCCTCCGAGGGCTGAGGTCGCGGTCCCGCAGGCCGGGATCGCGACGCCGCCGCTGGATCGGTGGCGTCGCGGGACCCGGCCGCACGGTGACCGCACGGTGACCGGAGACGGTGGCCGGAGACGGTGGCCGGATCGATCAGCCGGCCGTGCAGGACACCTGGGACACCGGCGCGCCCGTCCCCGAGGCGATGAAACCGAAGGTCGCGGTGGCGCCCGGGGCCAGGGAACCGTTCCAGGCGACGTTCCGCGCCGAGACGTCGGTCCCGGACCGGGTCACCGTGGCGTTCCACGCCTGGCTGATCTGCCGGTCGGGGAAGGCCCAGCTCGCCGTCCAGCCGGTGATGGGCACCGGGCCGGTGTTGCTGACGGTCACCTCACCCTGGAAGCCGCCCGACCACTGCCCGATGGTCCGGTACACGGCCGAGCACGCGCGGGGTGTCGGCGTCGGCGTGACGGTGGGCGTGGCGGTCGGGCTCGGGGTCGGGGTCGGGGTGACGGTGGGGGCGGGACCGAGCAGCGCCGTCAGGGCGGGGAACCACCGGTCGGCCATCTTCTGGTCACCGGAGGCGTTGGGGTGCACCCCGTCGTAGGTGTCGGACGCGGTGCTGAAGCCCGTCCACTGGTCGACCACCACCACGGGGGAGGCGGCGGTGCTCTTGGACGCGGCCCAGCCGGGGATCGCGGCGTTGAGCGCGGTGACCCGCTGCGCGCACTCGCCGCACGTGCTCGGGTTCATCGGGATGATCTGGGCGACCAGCACCTTCATGCCGGGGTTCTGGGCCCGCATCTGGTCCACCAGCTTGCCGTAGGCGGCCAGGATCGTGGCGGTCGGGCGGTTGCTCCAGACGTCGTTGGTGCCGAAGTGCATCAGCACGATGTCGGGACGGGTCGCCGAGAGCCAGCCGGGAAGCTGGTTCTGGTCGGCCACGTTGGTGACCAGCGCCCCGCCGTGACCCTCGTTCTCCCCGTCGTGGGCGACGCCGCAGCCCTGCGACGGCAGCGTGCCGACGAAGTCCAGGCCGGTGTGCCCAGCGTTCACCAGCCGGTTCCAGAGCGTGGCCCGCCAGCAGCCCGGTGAACCGGTGATGGAGTCCCCGAGCGCCATGATCCTGACGGTCGCCGCGCCCGCGGGCCCGGCGGTGCTCGCCAGCACGAACCCCAGCGCCGCCACCGCGGTCGTCACGGCCGTGATGACCGCCAGAATCGCGTTCCCCCCGCGTGTCGTCCTTCGCATCTCCCGCTCCCGCCTCGATGGAGGGCCGATGCTAGGTGGCCTCGGCGGGGACGGGAAGCAGGCCGCCCCGGGGACCGGGCCGACCTGCGGCGCGATCACCGCCGGAGGTGTAACTTTCAACGACCGGCGCCCCCGCTCGTCCCGCGTCCCCCTCTCCGGGCCGGCGTCGCCGTCGTCGTCCCCCGGCCGGTGCCCCCCCTCCCCGCGGCCGGTCCGCGACGGGAGCGATCGATCCTCCCGGCCGGTCGGCGGGGTAGGTTCTCGTCACGACCCGACGTCCAGGAACCCGGGGCGCCCGCCGCCACCGGGAGCCCGCAGGACGGCCCGCTCCCGGAACCGACGAGGACCCTCCCCATGGCAGAGACGGTGAACCCCGCCCGATGGCACGCCCGGCTCGGCGAGCTGATCGCCGAGTACGAGGTCCCCGGCGCGAGCCTGGCCTTCCTGCACGAGGGGGAGGTCCACGAGTTCGCCGCGGGCGTGCTCAACGTGGCCACCGGAGTGGAGGCGACCACCGACTCGCTCTTCCAGATCGGCTCCATCACCAAGGTGTGGACCACCACCCAGATCATGCTCCTCGTCGAACGCGGTGAGCTGACCCTGGACACGCCCGTCTCCCGGGTCCTGCCGGAGTTCCGGGTCGCCGACCCGGAGGCGACCGCGACGGTCACGATCAGGCACCTGCTCTCGCACACCTCCGGCATCGACGGGGACCTGTTCCTCGACACCGGCCGCGGCGACGACTGCGTCGAGAGGTACGTGGCGGCCTGCGCGGGCCTGGCGCAGAACCACCCGGTGGGCGTCACCCAGTCCTACTGCAACTCCGGCTTCGTCATCGCCGGCCGCGTCGTCGAGCGCCTCACCGGCACGGTGTGGGACACCGCGCTGCGCGAGCAGATCATCGAACCGCTCGGCCTGACCCACACCTGGACCCTGCCCGAGGACGTGCTGCGCTTCCGCGCCGCCATGGGCCACCTGGACGGCGCGCCCGCCCCGGCCTGGGGACTGATGCGCTCCTGCGGCCCGGCCGGCCTGATCTGCGCGCGTCCCGCCGACGTCGTCGCCTTCGCCCGCGCCCACCTGGGCACCGGCCTGCTCGCCGACCCCCGGGCCATGTGGGAACCGCAGGTGGACATCCCCAACCCGTACACGCTGGGCCGGCAGTGGGGGCTCGGCTGGGTGCTGGACGAGTGGCAGGGCCGGCGGGTCCTGTCCCACGGCGGCAACACCATCGGCCAGGGCGCCATGCTCTGGACGGTCCCCGAGGAGGAGACCGTGGCGTGCGTGCTGGCCAACGGCGGTCACTCCGCCGCCTTCCGGCAGGCCGTGGCCGCCGAGCTCTTCGGCGAGCTGCTCGGCCTGACGGTGCCGCCCGCGCCGGGACCGCCCGCCGAGCCGTTCGCGGCCGACGTGGAGCGCCACGCCGGCGTCTACGAACGGACGGGCATGCGGATGACGCTGACGGCCCGCGACGGCGGGCTCCTCCTGCGCGGGGAGGTCACCGGGGGCCTCGCCGGGCTGCGCCCGCCCATGGAGCTCGACCTGATCCCGGTGGACGGCACCACCTTCGTCGGCCGCCCCGAGGGCGACCCCCAGTGGCAGTCGGTCGTCTTCTACGAGCTCGCCGACGGCACCCCCTACATGCACATGGGCGTACGCGCCACGCCCAGGGTCGCCTGAGCCGCCGGCCTGAACCCGGCCGGTCTCACCCGGGCGGACCTCAGAGGGTGATCCACTCGGTGGAGACGGTGACCCGGTCGAGGACGGCGGGGATCGGCTCGACACCGATGCCGGGACCGGTGGGCACGTCCAGGTGGCCCTCGCGCAGCTCGAACGGCTCGGTGAGGTCGGTGGTGAAGTAGCGGCGCGAGGCCGAGGTGTCGCCGGGCAGCGTGAAGCCGGGCAGCGCCGCCAGGGCCACGTTGGCGGCCCGGCCGATGCCGGTCTCCAGCATGCCGCCGCACCAGACGGCGATCCCGTGGGCCCGGCACAGGTCGTGGATGCGCCGGGCCTCCAGGTAGCCGCCGACCCGGCCCGGTTTGACGTTGACCACCGAACAGGCGTCCAGGGAGATCGCGGCGGCGGCGTGCGCGGCCGACTCGATGGACTCGTCCAGGCAGATCGCGGTGGTGATCTTCCGGGCCAGCCGCGCGTGCTGGACGATGTCGTCGTGGGCCAGGGGCTGCTCGATGAGCAGCAGGCCGAACTCGTCCAGCCGGGCCAGGTGCGCGGCGTCGCCGAGGGTGTAGGCGGCGTTGGCGTCCACCTGCAGCGGCACGTCGCCGCCGAAGCGCTCGCGCACGGCACGGACCGGGGCCACGTCCCAGCCGGGCTGGATCTTGAGCTTGATCCGCAGGTAGCCCTCGTCGAGGTAACCGGCGACGGTGTCCAGGAGCTCGGGGATCGAGTCCATGATGCCGACCGAGACCCCGGCCGGGACCCGGTCGGCGGTGGCGCCCAGGAAGGAGGCCATGGACCGGCCCGCGGCGCGCAGCTCGGCGTCGAGCACGGCGCTCTCCAGGGCGGCCTTGGCCATCCGGTGTCCCTTGAAGGGCTCCAGCGCGCGGCCCACGCCCTGGGCGTCGACCCGGGCGGGCAGCGCCGGGACGAGGAAGCGGCGCAGCACGTCGGCGGCGGCGTCGACGTACTCGGGGGAGTAGAGCGGATCGGACATGGCCACGCACTCGCCCCAGCCCTCGGCCTCCGGCGTGACGACCCGCAGCAGCAGCACGTCGCGTTCGGTCTCGGTGCCGAACGAGGTGCGGAACGGCGCGACCAGCGGCATCGCGACCCGCCTGAGCTCGATTCCGGTGATTCTCATGGTCTGCGGCCCGCGCCGCGTCTCCCTTCGGTGCCGTCGCCGTCCGGGCGACACGATAGGACGTAGCAGGACCTGTCATGGAAGCCGGTCACCCGGGCGCCCTCGGCCAGCAGGCCGCCGAGCACGTCGCGCACGGCGCGGCGCCAGGACGCGGCGGCGCCGGGGTCGCCGCGGCGCAGCGCCTCCACGTCCCCGGGCACCGTGACCAGCACCGTCGCGGCGTCGGTCCGGCCCGCGACCGGGTGGCCGTCCCGCTCGCCCAGCCCGACCACCGCGTCCGCCGGGACCCGCGGCAGGTGCGGCCGTCCACCGGCGGCGGCCAGGACGTGCGGCTCGGTCAGCCGCCAGACCGCGAGCACCCGGTCGGACTCGTCCCCGGCGTTGATCGCGTCCTCCATGACGCCGTAGAAGGACGGCAGGTACTCCTCGGGCAGGGCGCCGAGCTTGACCAGGTTGAAGTGGGCGTTGCGGCGCACCAGCGGGTCGTAGGTCCAGGTGATCCGGTCCAGGCCGCGCTCCAGCGCCCAGGCGCGCTGGTGCAGCTTGAGGGCCAGGCCGATCCCGCGCCCGGTCGTGGCGCCGGTGACGTGGGAGTGCAGCACCTGCCCGGCCGGGGCGGCGAGGAAGCCGACCGACGCGCCGGCCAGCCGGCCGTCCAGATAGGCACCGGCCACGTAGTTGCCCGCGTGCGACAGTGCCCGCATCATCTCCACGCTGACGGGCGCGGCGCCGGGGTCGGGACGCCAGATGGCGTCGAACAGCCCGAAGGCGTCCTCGAACTCCTCGATCGAGTGGAGCTCACGCAGCGTCAGGCCACCGGGGCCGCCGGAGGGGGCGGGAGAACCGGAGGAGCCCGTGCCGCCGGAGAGGGTGGGAAGGCCGGGGGAGCCCGTGCCGCCGGAGATGTCGGAAGTGCCGGAGGTGACGGGGGTGGCGGGGGTGGCGTTCACCGGAGCACCGCCCCGACCAGCCCGGCCAGCAGCCTCGCCCGTACGGGCATCTCGGCCACGATCACGTGCTCGTCGTCGGCGTGGGCGCCGCCGCCGACCGCGCCCAGCCCGTCGAGGGTGGGGCACCCCGCCCCGGCGGTGAAGTTGCCGTCGGAGGCCCCGCCCACGCCGGTACCGGAGAGCGGGGCGAGCCCGGCCCCGGCGGCGATCCGCCGGGCGAGGTCGAACAACCCGGCCGAGGAGGCGTGCTCCATCGGGGGACGGTTCGGACCTCCCAGGACCTCCAGCCGGGTGCCGGGGACGTGCGGGCGGAGCGCCCTCATCAGCTCGTCCACCCGTCGCTGCGCGTCCAGGGTCGGCACGCGGGCGTCCACCGCGAACCGGGCCAGCGCGGGCACGGTGTTGGTCGTGGTCCCGCCCGACAGCAGGGTGGGCGTCACGGTCACCGGTCCCAGGCCGCCCGCCGTCCCCGGCTCCGGGCCGGTCGTCCTGCCGGGCTCCGGGCCGTCCGCCGTCCCCGGCGAGGCGCCGTTCACCCGGCCGGCGATCCCGGCGACGGCGAGGATCTGGTGGGCGAGCTCGACGCCCGCGTTCGCGCCCTTCTCCGGATCGAGCCCGGCGTGCGCGCCCCGGCCGTGCACCACGACCTCGTACATCGACGTGCCCTTACGCGCGATCTTGAGCGCGCCGCCGTCGGCGCTGCCCTCCAGCACGAACGTGGCCGCGCAGGCGCGCGCCGACTCCTCGACCAGCGCGCGCGAGGACGGCGACCCGACCTCCTCGTCCCCGGTCACCAGCACGCACACCCCCTCCAGGGACGGCAGCGAGGCCAGCGCGTGGAACATCTGGACCAGCCCGGCCTTCATGTCGAACACACCCGGCCCCCGGGCGATCCCGCCGGTGACCGACCAGGGGTGGGTCCGCAGGGTGCCGACCGGCCAGACCGTGTCGTGGTGGCCCAGCAGCAGCACCCTGGGCGTGCCGAACGTCCACCGCAGGTGGGTGACCCCGTCGATCACGATCGTCTCGGGCCGCGCGCCGAGGCGGCCGTGTCCCTGCCCGGCGACGACCCCGGCACTGGCGGCCACCGCCCCGTGGTCGGCGGAGAAGGACTCGCACAGGACGAGCTCCCGCAGGTCCTCCAGCATGCCGTCCGGGTCCGGTAGGTCCGGTAGGTCCGGTGGGATCGGCGGGTCCGACGGGGCGGGGCGGCGGGAATGGTGCGGGCGGGGCTCAACGGACACGTGCCAGTCCTCCGGTTCGGCGCTCCCCACGACCGTACGACAGGCCGGGGCTGCGTACCCCGTCGAATCCCCTGCGGGGCGGGCGGGGCCCCGGCGCCCGTCCGGGCGGCGCGCTGCCCGCAGGCCGGCGGGGTGCCGGGACGGAGGCCGCCGGAGGCCGGTCCCGGGTCGAGCGATCCGCCCGCAGCCCCGTGCCCGCCGGGGCCGCGGGGACGCCGGGCGCCGCCGGGCGATTATGAAGGAAAGTTACAAGCTTTGTCGTCAGAGTGGAGATAATTGACGAAGCCGCCCGGTCGAACGTAGGGTCCGAGACAACACCCCCACCCCCCTCGCCATGCCTCTGACCTCGACGAAGACCCCACGGAGCGGTTCATGAAGCGAACAGCAGCGGCCGCGGCCTCCCTGTGCCTCGCCGCCGTCACCGCCGCGTGCGGCGGCGGTGCCGGGGACGCCCCGGGAGCCGCCGGGGGCGCCGGAAACCCCGCCGGTGCGGTCTTCACCACGATCGACGCGCTCAAGCCGGGCATCGACGCGAACGCGCCGATCAACCCGTACAACCCCAAGGGCAACGCGTTCCGCGGGTACAACGCCGAGTGGCTCGGGTGGACCAAGAACCACCTGACCGATCCGAACCTGTTCTACCCGGGGGTCGCGCGGAGCTGGCAGATCGCCCCTGACCAGTCCTCGATCACGTTGCACCTCCAGCCGGACGGCCGCTGGTCCGACGGCAGGCCGATCACCGCCGAGGACGTGAGGTTCTCCATCGGGGTGGCCTACACCCAGGGCGGCACCGCCTACGCCCTCGACCCCTCCGCGGCCGGCACCGCCTCCGACATCACGATCCTGGACGAGCGGACGATCAAGATCACCCAGGCGGCCGCGAACCCGAGCGCCACGTTCGTCCGCAGCGTGATGGAGACCGTCATCGTCCCGAAGCACGTCTGGTCCTCCGTGCTGCCCGCCGACTTCTGGCAGCGGCTCAAGGTCGCCCAGAGCGACGCCCCCGGGGCCGGGGCGGCGCGGGCCGGGATCACCGCCCTCGCCGAGAAGGTCATCACCTTCGCCCCGCCCAGGGACGTCTCGGCCGGGCCGTTCGTCCTCAAGCGCGTCAACCCGGGCGAGGCCCTGCTGGTCAAGAACCCGTACTTCCACAACGCCGCCGCCGTGGCCGCCGACCAGGTGCGCATCCTCAACTACACCGGCAACGAGCAGGTCTGGAACTACCTCGTCGCGGGCAGGCTGGACCACGCGCCCTTCACCGCCGTCCCGGCCGGGGTGATGCGCAGGATCGCCCGCACGCCCGGCAACGTCGTGGTCAGGGGATACTCGCCGGTCAGCGAGGCGCTGGCGTTCAACCAGTCCAGGAAGCCCTACGACAACGTGCACGTCCGCCGCGCGCTGGCCCACCTGATCGACCGCGCCCAGGTCACCAAGGTCGCCTCCCCCGAGGGCGGCACCGCCTCGGTCACCACCTCCGGCCTGCACCAGCGGGCCGCGCAGGCCTGGCTGGGCGACGGCGGCGACGGTGGCGACGGGGTCGGCGGGGTCGGCGGGGTCGGCGGTGGCGGCGTGGGCGCCCTGGAGCCCTACCGGCACGACCCGGCCAGGGCCGAGGCCGAGCTGCGGGCCGCGGGCATGCGCAAGACCGAGGGCAGGTGGACGCTGCCGGACGGCTCCCCGTGGAAGATGACCATCAACGTGCCCGCGTCCTTCTCCGACTGGCTGGCCGGGGCCAAGGCCGTCACCAGCCAGCTCAACGACGCCGGCATCGACGCCGAGGTCGTCACCACCGCCGACTACCCCCTCTACCTGGAGGAGATGGCGGCCGGCAAGTACGACGTGGGCTTCTGGCTGGTGGCGCTCGGCCCCGCGCCGTACAACATCTTCCAGCGCCTGTACGGCGCCCAGAACGGCTGGAAGCTCTTCGGCGGCAGGCTCCGCCACGTCCCCGCGGGCACCGAGGGCAACTGGATGGGCGGCGCCGAGACCGTCGAGGTCGCGGGCGAGGGCAGGATCGACCCCGGCGCGCTGGCCGTCAGGCTGAACTCCGCGCCCGAGGCCGAGCAGCGCAGGATCGTCTCGATCCTGGCCAGGGCCGCCAACCAGGACCTGCCGGTGATCCAGCTGTGGGACTACGTCAACACGCAGGTGGTCAACACCACGCGGTTCGGCGGCTTCCCCGGCGACGAGAGCGACGCGCTGCGCCTCACCTCGGGGGTCTGGCTCCAACTCGGCATGATCAAGAGGAAGTAGCCGCACATGACGGTCATCGCACGCCGCCTCGCGGGCCACCTCGCCCGCGGGTTCGCCATGATCCTGGTGGTCGCCACGATCAGCTTCGTGATCATCAGGAGCATCCCCGGCGACCCCATGCGGGCCCGCTACGAAAAGCTCGTCGAGCAGGGCATGTCGCCCGAGCAGGCCGAGCGCGCCACCGCGGCGATGTACGGCTTCATGCCCCGGGGCACGATGTGGGAGCAGTACACCGACTACGTCAGGGGACTGCTCCACCTCGACCTCGGACGGTCGCTGAGCGTCCCCGGCGCCGAGGTCACCACCCTGCTCGCCTCGGCCGCAGCCTGGACGATCCTGCCGGTGCTCGTCGGCACGCTGCTCAGCTTCACGGTCGGGATCATCCTGGGCGTGTACGCGGCGATCAAGCGCTCCAGCAGGCTGGGCGACGCGCTGGCCGTCACCGGCTCGCTCCTGCACGGCCTGCCGCAGTACGTCCTGGCGCTGCTGCTCAGCGCGGCCTTCACCACCCTGCTGCCGATCTTCCCCGCGAGCGGGACGGCCGACGTCATGCTGGAGCCCGGGCTCAACGCCGCCTACGTCGGCTCGCTGATCCAGTACGCCACGCTGCCGGTGCTGACGTACGCGCTGGCCGGGTACGGCGGCTGGATCCTGGCGATGAAGTCGAGCGTGGTCACCGTGCTGGGCGACGACTTCATCCTCGCCGCCGAGCTGCGCGGCATGCGGCGCGGCGTCATCTTCCGCTACGTGGCGCGCAACGCCATCCTGCCGCTCTTCACCATCCTGGCGCTCTCGTTGGGCCTGCTCTTCGGCGGCGCCATCTTCATCGAACGGATCTTCACGTATCCGGGGCTGGGCCTGCTGCTGCTCAACAGCGTCACCGACCGCGACTACGCGCTGATGGGCGGGGCCTTCCTGCTGATCACGGTGGCGATCGTCATCGCCAACATCGTGGCGGACATGCTCTACACCGCGATCGACCCGCGCGTCCGCTCGGGACAGGGGGCCTCATGACCGCACCGACCGTGATCCCCGGGGCGTCCGGCACGCCCGAGGCGCCGGGCACCGCCGAGGTGCCGGGCACCGGCACCCCAGGCGCCCGCGCCACGCAGCGGCGCAACTTCCGGCGCGGCGTCCTGCGGGTCCTGCGGCGCAAGCCCAGCCGCATCGTGGGCGTGGCCATCCTGGCCGTGTTCGCGTTCATGGGGATCTTCGGGCCGCTGCTGTACCCCGCGCGGCTGCCGCGCGACGACGACGCCCTCTACGCGGCGCCGAGCTGGGCGCACCCGTTCGGCACCGACTTCGAGGGCACCGACGTGCTCGCGCTGGTGGTCACCGGGGCCCGGTACGTCCTGCTGACCGCCCTGGTCACCGCGGTCATCACGGTCGCGGTGGGCACCTCGGTCGGGCTGTTCGCCGGGTTCAGGCGGGGACGCTGGGACAGCGTGCTGATGCGCATCACCGACATGAAGCTGACCATCCCCGCGCTGCCGCTGCTGCTGGTGCTCTCGACCGTGTGGAAGTTCACCGGCCCGCTCCAGATGGGCCTGGTGCTGGGACTCCTCGGCTGGGGCGGGGTGGCGCGCGCCGTACGGGCGCAGACCCTCTCGCTGCGCGAGCGCGGCTTCATCGAGGCGGCCCGCGGGCTCGGGCTGTCCACCCGGCACATCATCGGCAGGGAACTGCTGCCCAGCATGGCCCCGTTCATCGCGATGAACATGCTCATCGCGGTGACCGGCGCGGTCTACGCGCAGGTGGGCCTGTTCTTCCTGGGCGTCCTGCCGTTCGACGCCAACAACTGGGGCGTCATGCTCAACCTCGCCGTGTTCGGCGGCGGCGCGCTGACGACGACCGCCGCGCTGCCGTACATGCTGGCGCCGCTGCTGGCGATCCTGCTGCTCACCCTGGGCATCGTCCTCGTCGTCGACGCCATGGACGAGATCTTCAACCCCCGCCTGCGGGAGGAGTGACGATGTTCGCACGTACGCAGAAGAAGGTGCCCGTGACACCGGGCGGGCGGCCGTCCCCCGGCGCGACCGGCGTGGACGCGGGCCGGGACGGGCCTCCCGGGGTGCGCGTCGGGGGCCTGTCCGTCGTCTACCGCACGGGCGCGGGCGAGCTCCCCGCGGTCCGCGGGGTCGACCTGGAGCTTCTCCCCGGCACGATCACCGGGGTGGTCGGCGAGTCGGGGTCGGGCAAGTCGACGCTGGCGCTCTCGCTGCTCAACGCGGTCCAGCCGCCCGGCAGGATCAGCTCGGGCGGCGTGGAGATCGACGGGCTCGGCGACGTCACCGCGCTGCGGGGCGACGCGCTGCGCAGTGCCAGGGGCCGGCACATCGGGTACGTCTTCCAGGCCGCCCAGAACTCCCTCAACCCTCTCAAGACCGTCGGCAAGCAGCTTCTCGACCTGGGCCGTTCGCACGGGATCGAGGACCTGCGCGCGCTCGTCGCGGACGCCAGGGACCTGCTCGGCCGGATGGGCATGGACGGCGCGCGCGTGCTCGACTCCCACCAGCACGAGCTGTCGGGCGGGATGCGCCAGCGGGTCGGCATCATGCTCGCGCTGGTCCTCAACGCCCACCTCGTCGTGCTGGACGAGCCCACGACCGCCCTCGACATGATCACCCAGGCCACGATCCTGCGGATCATCCGGGAGGTCCACGAGGAGCGCGGCCTGACCACGCTCGTCATCACCCACGACCTCGGCGTGGTCGCCGAGGTCGCCGACCGGCTGGCCGTCATGTACGGCGGCCGGGTGGTGGAGCAGGGGCCGACCGCCGAGGTGCTCGGCGCCCCCCGCCACCCCTACACCCAGGGCCTGATCCGGGCCATCCCGCGCCTGGTCGGCGACATCGGCGAGGCCAGGGCGCTGCCCGGCCGGCCACCGACGCTCGGCACCGTCCCGGCGACGGGATGCGTCTTCAGGGAACGGTGCGAGTGGCGCATGGACGTCTGCGAGACCGAGGAGCCGCCCGCGGTCACCCGCGGCGCGTCGGTCGTGGCCTGCCACGCGGTCGCCGCCCGCGACGCCGAGACGGACGCGAGGGCGGACGCGGGAACGGGGCGCCCGGTGAACGGCTCTGTGAACGGCTCTGTGAACGGTGTTGTGAACGGCTCTGCGAAGGGGACGGACGCGGGCTCGGGAGCGGGCACCGGTGTGACCGATGGCCGGAGCGCCGCGCGGGCCGCGGAGGGGAGCGGGTGCCGCAGCGCAGTGCTCGACGTGACCGACGTGACCGACGTGACCGACGTGACCGACGACACGGGCTCCGCGGGCCCTGCGAGTTCCATGGGCTACGGGCGCGCCGCGGTCCCGGCGGGAGCCGGACGGAACGGCGGGGCGTACGGGAACGGGGAGGAGAAGGCGTGATCACCGGACAGGGCGTCACCAAGACCTTCAGGCAGCGGGGGAGCATGCTCGCCGGGCGGGAGGTCCCGGCGCTGCGCGGCGTCGACTTCGCCATCCCCAAGGGCGGGGCGGCCTCCTTCATCGGCGAGTCGGGCTGCGGCAAGACGACGCTCGGGCGGATCATCGCCGGGCTGGAGACCCACGACTCCGGCGAGATCACCATCGACGGCACCCCCATGTCGTCGCTGCGCCCCAGGCAGCGGCAGCCGTACTTCCGCCGCATCCAGCTCATCCACCAGGACCCCTACTCCGCGCTCAACCCGACCCGGACGGTGCACCAGACGCTGGACGCGCCGCTCTCGCTGCGGGCCGGGCAGACCGGCCGGTCGCGGGCGTGGGCGGACGGGCGCGCCCGGGAACTGCTGGAGCTGGTCGGGCTCGACCCCGGCTACGTGCTGTCCCGCTACCCCCACCAGCTCTCCGGGGGCATGCGCCAGCGGGTGGTCATCGCCCGCGCCCTCACCGTCGACCCCGAGATGCTCGTCGCCGACGAGGCCGTCTCCATGATCGACGTGTCGCTGCGGCTGGGCATCCTGGCCCTGCTGAAGGACCTGCGCGAGCGCCTGGGGGTGAGCGTGCTCTTCATCACCCACGACGTGGCCACCGCCCGCTACATCGGCGACGACGGCGAGCTGTACGTCATCTACCGGGGAGAGGTCGTCGAGCGCGGCCACGTCGAGACGATCATCTCCGGCCCGGTGCACCCGTACACCCAGTCGCTGCTGTCGGCCATCCCGGTGCTGCACGGCCTGGAGCGGCCCGGCGAGGAGGCGGTGACGCCGACCGGGCCGCACGACGAGAGCCGCACCGACGCCGGATGCCTGTTCGCCGGACGCTGCCCGTTCCGCACCGGGCGCTGCGAGTCGGAACGCCCGGTACTGGGCCACGACGGGGGTACGCCCCAGGAGCACGCCTGCTTCCATCCCGCCGCCCGCGACGTCGTCGCCGTCCCTGCGGGCCGGTCGTGACCCCGGCGGGCAACGCTCCGCGGGCGCGCCCTCCCGGCGGGCGGACGCCGTCCGGGGACGCCTCCGGTGCGCGAGGCGCCGGTGCGGCGACCGCCGTCCGCGAGGCCGTCATGGGCGGCGCGGCCGGTGCGGCCGACACGGCGGCCCTCGCCGGGATCGCCCGGGACGCGCTCGTCCACGACGTCGCCGAGGCGGCGGACCTGGTCGCCCGGCTCGCCGAGCCGCCCGCGGACCGGCGCTGGACGGCGCTGGTGACGCGCGACCTCGACGGGGCGGTGTTCGCCTCCCTGTCCGGGCGCGACCCGCGCGTCGGGCACGTCGACCTGCTGGCCGTGCGCCCCGCCGCCCAGGGCGCGGGTCTCGGCCGGGCGCTGCTCGTCGCGGCCGAGGACTGGCTGCGCGACCGGGGGGCCGCCGAGATCCGGCTGGCCGGGAACCCGCCCTGCTACGCCTGGCCCGGTGTCGACGTGCGCTACACCCCGGCCGCCTGCCTGGCCGAGAGCCTGGGCTACCGGCGCTACCACGTCGCCTGGAACATGACCGCCGACCTCACCGACGACCCGTCCGCCGGTCCGTCCGCCGAGGCCGACCTCGCGGCGCTGGCGGATCAGGGGATCACCGTGCACGCCGCGGCCCCGGGTGACCGCGCCGCCGTCCGCGCCTTCGTCGCCGAGCAGTGGCACGACGGCTGGGCCTGGGAGGCCGAGCGGGCCACCGGCTGCCACTACGCCGCCAGGGACGGGGAGATCCTCGGCTTCGCCGCCTGGGGGACGCGGCCCGCCTGGTTCGGCCCGATGGGCACCGCGCCGGCCGCGCGCGGCCTGGGCGTGGGCCGGGTGCTCGCGCGCCGCTGCCTGGCCGAGCAGCGCGCGGCCGGCCTGGCGAGCGCCCAGATCGGCTGGGCCGGACCGCTCGGTTTCTACGCCCGCGCGTTCGGCGCGTACGCCGAACGGGTCTTCTGGCTCTACCGCCGGGACCTGACCCCGGAGGGCACGGCCGCCGGGACGGACCCGGGGAAGGGCCCGCGGACTGACCCGACTGACCCGACTGACCCGACTGACCCGACTGACCCGACGACGGACCCGGGGAGGGACCCGCGGGCGACGGACCCGCGGACGGGACTGCGACGGGGGAGACGGCCGTGACGCGCCCGGCGAAGGACGACCGCCTGCCCGAGCGTGGCGGGACAGGAGAACCAGCGACATGGGATGTCATGACTGATCCATCGGCCCTTTCCCCGACCACGTCGGCCTCGTCGGCCTCGTCGGTGTCCCCGGTGTCCCCGGTGTCCCCGGGTCTCCCGGATCCCGGGTCACCGCCGGCGACGGGCGTCCCTCAGGCGCCCGGCGTTCCTCGGATGTCCGAGGACGTCCTGTCGGCGCTGCCGACCGAGCGGAGCGACCCCCGCTACGGCGACATCGACCGGCTCCCGACCGAGCAGGTGGCCCGGCTGATGAACGCCGCGGACGCCGCCGTGCCCGCCGCGGTGGGCGAGGCGGTCCCGGCCATCTCGGCCGCGATCGACGCGATCGTGGACCGGATGCGCTCGGGAGGCCGCCTGTTCTACGTGGGCGCGGGCACGTCGGGACGGCTGGCCGTGCTGGACGCCTCCGAGTGCCCGCCCACCTTCGGCACCGACCCCGAACTCGTCCAGGGCGTCATCGCGGGCGGCCCGCCGGCGCTGACCCGCTCGGTCGAGGGGGCCGAGGACGACCACGCCGCGGGCGCCGCCGCCCTGGCGGAGCGGGGGGTGGGCGCGCTCGACACCGTGGTGGGCGTCTCCGCGAGCGGGCGGGCACCCTTCGTGCTCGGCGCGCTCGCCGAGGCGAGCCGGCGCGGCGCCCTGACCGCCGCGATCTCCTGCAACCCCGGCACCCCGCTGTCGGCGGCCGCGCTGCACCCCATCGAGGTGATCGTCGGCCCCGAGGTGGTGACCGGCTCCACCAGGCTCAAGGCCGGGACCGCGCAGAAACTGGTCCTCAACATGATCTCGACGATCACGATGGTCCGGCTCGGCAGGACCCACGGCAACACCATGATCGAGGTGTCCGCGATGAACTCCAAGCTGGCCGACCGGGCCGCCCGGATGGTCGGCGACCTCACCGGCGCGGCCTCGGCGGTGGCCCGTGCCACCCTGGAGTCCGCCGGGTGGCACGTGAAGGCCGCGGTGCTCATGATCGAGCACGGCCTCGACGCGGCCGGGGCCCGGCTGCTGCTGGAACGGCACGGAGACCGGCTGGAGGCGGCCATGGAGGCGGCCGGCCGCGACGGCGGCTGACGTCGGGGAACGCCCCGGGTGTGCGCTCCCGGGGCGTCCGTGCCCGGACTACTCGGGCTCGTAGGCGAGGTTGGGACGCAGCCAGCGCTCGATCTCGGAGAGCTTCATGTTCCGCCGCCGCGCGTAGTCCTCCACCTGGTCCCTGCCGATGCGCCCCACGGTGAAGTACCGCGACGCCGGGTGGGCGAACAGCAGTCCGCTGACGCTGGCCGCCGGGGTCATCGCGAACGACTCGGTCAGCCCCATGCCGAGCTTCTCGGCCTCCAGCAGGTCGAACAGGTCCTGCTTCTGGCTGTGGTCCGGGCTCGCCGGGTAGCCGAGCGCGGGACGGATGCCGCGGAACCGCTCGGCGTGCAGGTCCTCGATCCTGGGATCGGCGTCCGGCTCGTACCAGGCCCGCCGCGCCTCGAGGTGGATGTACTCGGCGAACGCCTCGGCCAGCCGGTCGGCCAGGGCCTTCACCATGATCGCCCGGTAGTCGTCCTGCCGGGCCTCGTGGACGGCCGCGAGCTCCTCGGCGCCGTGCACGGCCACGGCGAACCCGCCCAGGTGGTCCCCGGCCGGGGCCACGTAGTCGGCCAGGGACCGGTTGGGCCGGCCCTCGGGCTTGACCGTCTGCTGGCGCAGCATCGGCAGCCGCAGGCCGCCCGGCCCCGCCGCCGGGTCGTCGATCACGATGTCGTCGCCCTCGGAACGGGCGGACCAGTACCCGTACGCGCCCCGGGCCTGGAAGCTCCCCTCGGCGATGATCTGGTCGAGCATGGTGTTGGCGTCGTCGAAGAGCTCGCGCGCCACCGGCTGGTCCAGGATCGCCGGGTACTTGCCCTTCAGCTCCCAGGCCAGGAAGAGGAACTGCCAGTCGATCATCGCGCGGAGGTCGTTCAGGTCCGGCTCCACGACGCGCACGCCCGTGAAGTCGGGGACCGGCAGCTCGTCGAACGGGACCCGCTCGCGGTTCGCGCGGGCCTGCTCGACGGTCAGCAGGGCGGTGCGCTGCTTGCTGGCGTACTGGTCGCGCAGGCGCTCCTGGTCGGCGCGGTTGCTCACGTCCAGCTCCTGGGCCCGGTCGCCGTCCAGCAGGTCGGAGACCACGCCGACGACGCGGGAGGCGTCGAGCACGTGCACCGTGGTGTTGTCGTAGGCGGGGGCGATGCGGACCGCGGTGTGCTGGCGCGAGGTCGTGGCGCCGCCGACCAGCAGCGGCAGCTTCAGCCCGCGGCGCTGCATCTCCGCGGCGACGGTGACCATCTCGTCCAGCGACGGGGTGATCAGCCCGGAGAGCCCGACGACGTCGGCGCCCTCGGCGATCGCGGTGTCCAGGATGACCGAGGCCGGGACCATCACCCCCAGGTCGATGACCTCGTAGTTGTTGCAGCCCAGCACGACGCCCACGATGTTCTTGCCGATGTCGTGCACGTCGCCCTTGACGGTCGCGAGCACCACCTTGCCCTGGCCGCGCTCGGTCTCGGCACGCCCCTCCTGCCGCGCCAGCTCCTTCTCCGCCTCCATGTACGGCTCCAGGTAGGCGACCGAGCGCTTCATCACCCGCGCGCTCTTGACCACCTGCGGCAGGAACATCTTCCCCGCCCCGAACAGGTCGCCCACGATCTTCATGCCGTCCATCAGCGGGCCCTCGATCACCTCCAGGGGACGTCCCCTGCTCTGGCGGGCCTCCTCGGTGTCGGCCTCGATGAAGTCGACGATGCCGTGCACGAGCGCGTACGACAGGCGCTCCTCCACCGGCGCGTCCCGCCAGGCCAGGTCCACGACCCGGCGCGTGGCCGAGCCGCTCACCGTCTCGGCGAAGGAGACGAGCCGGTCGGTGGCGTCCTCACGCCGGTCGAAGATCACGTCCTCGACGAGCTCCAGCAGGTCCGCGGGGATGTCCTGGTAGACCGTGAGCTGCCCGGCGTTGACGATGCCCATGTCGAGGCCGGCCCGCACGGCGTGGAAGAGGAACGCCGAGTGCATGGCCTCGCGCACGACGTCGTTGCCGCGGAAGGAGAACGACAGGTTGGAGATGCCGCCGCTGGTCCGCGCCCCCGGGCAGCGCTCCTTGATCAGCGGCAGCGCCTCGATGAACGCCTTGGCGTACCCGTTGTGCTCGCTGATGCCGGTGGCGACCGCGAGCACGTTGGGGTCGAACACGATGTCCTCGGCCGGGAACCCGACCTTCTGCGTCAGCAGGTCGTAGGCGCGGGCGCAGATCGAGACCTTGCGCTCGACGGTGTCGGCCTGGCCCTCCTCGTCGAAGGCCATGACGACCACGCCGGCGCCGTAGTCCCGGATGATCCGCGCCTGCTCCAGGAACGGGCCCTCGCCCTCCTTGAGGCTGATCGAGTTGACGACGCCCTTGCCCTGCACGCACTTGAGCCCGGCCTCCAGCACGCTCCACCGCGAGCTGTCGATCATGACGGGGATGCGGGCGACCTCCGGCTCGGTCGCGATCAGGTTCAGGAAGGTCGTCATCGCCTGCACGCTGTCGAGCAGGTCGGCGTCCATGTTGACGTCGAGCAGGTTGGCCCCGCCGCGTACCTGCTCCAGCGCGACGTCGACGGCGCCCTGGTGGTCGCCCCCCTCGATCAGGCGGCGGAAACGCGCCGATCCGGTGACGTTGGTGCGCTCCCCGATCATGACGAACCCGGTGTCCGGGCCGATCTCGAAGGGCTCCAGGCCGCTGAAGCGGGTACGGACCGGCGGCTGCGCGATCCGCCGGGGCGGCAGGCCGGACACCGCGGCGGCGATCTTCGCGATGTGGGCGGGGGAGGTGCCGCAGCACCCGCCGACGATGTTGACCATCCCCGAGGTGGCGAACTCGCCCAGCAGCGCCGCGGTCTCCTCCGGCTTCTCGTCGTACCCGCCGAACGCGTTGGGCAGGCCCGCGTTGGGGTGGCTGGCCGTGTAGGTGTCGGCGAAGCGCGCCAGCTCGGCGACGTGCGGGCGCATCTGCTCCGCGCCCAGCGAGCAGTTCACCCCGACCACCAGCGGGTCGGCGTGCCTGATCGCGCTCCAGAACGCCTCGACGGTCTGCCCGGACAGCGTGCGCCCGCTCAGGTCGACGATCGTCACCGAGATCCACAGCGGCAGGTGCGGGGCGACCTCGCGGGCGGCGGCGACCGCGGCCTTGGCGTTGAGCGTGTCGAAGATCGTCTCGATCAGCAGCAGGTCGACCCCGCCCTCGTCCAGCGCCCGGATCTGCTCGGCGTAGGCGGCGCGGACCTCGTCGAACGAGACCGCCCGGTAGGCCGGGTCCTCGACGCGGGGGGAGAGCGAGAGCGTGACGTTCAGCGGGCCGATCGAACCGGCCACGAAGCGCCCGCCCGCCTCGTCCGCGGCCTGGCGCGCGAGCTGGGCGGCGCGCAGGTTCATCTCGTGGACCAGCGACTCCAGCCCGTAGTCGGCCTGGCCGATGGAGGTCGCGGTGAAGGTGTTCGTGGTGGTGATGTCCGCGCCCGCCGCGAGGTACTGGCGGTGGATGTCGAGGATGACGTCGGGACGCGTCAGGTTCAGCAGGTCCGGGTCGCCGGTCACGTCACGCGGATGATCGAGGAAGCGGTCGCCGCGGTAGTCGGCCGGGGTGAGCGAGGCGCCCTGCAGCATCGTGCCCCAGGCCCCGTCGAGCACCGCGATCCGACTGTCCAGCAGCTCCCGCAGGGCCCGTACGCGCTCGGAGGCCGTCGCGGCACCGGTGTGACCACCCTCGGTGAGGACCTGCCCGGCACCATGGTTCGAAGAATCGTTCATTGGACCACCTCCCATTATCGGGAGGCGCCCTTGGTGAACATGGAGGTCGAGCGTGGCGGGTCATGGACCCGTTGCAGCGCCTCTCGACTTCGTCATCGAGGGTACCCAAAAGCCCATGGCGGCGCCAGAAATCGGTTCTTCCGGCCTGCCCTATTCTCCCGGGAACTCCGGCTCGGCCGCCCTTTCCGGGGATCCCGGACGCTTCCATGGTTGTTTTCGGTCCCTCCCGGGAAGGGCGGGGGCCTCAGGACGGCCTGCTCCTGCGGCGTGGGTCGGCCCTGAAGCCCTCGATGGCCTCCCGGGTGGCCCGCAACGCCGCGTCCGAGGTCTCGAACGTCCGCTGGGCGATGCCGACGAAGATGCAGTCGACGATCAGGAGCTGGCTGATCCTGCTGGCCAGCGCCCCCGGGCGGAAGGCCGTCTCCCGGCCCGCCGAGACCAGGACGTGGTCGGCCAGCTCGGCCAACGTCGAGCGCGGGTTGTTCGTGATCGCCACCGTCGTCGCGCCCGCCTTGCGCGCGACGCGCACGGGCGCCAGCACGTCGGGGGTCTCCCCGGTGCAGCTCATCGCCACCGCGACGTCCTCCGGGCGCGCCAGCGCCGCGCTGGTCAGCGCCAGGTGCGCGTCGGCGAAGGCATGGGCGGACAGGCCGATCCGCATCAGCTTCTGCGCCATGTCGGCCGCGACCAGCCCGGACGCGCCGACCCCGTAGACGTCGACCCTGCGCGCCCCGGCCACGGCCCCCACCACCGCGCCCAGCCGGATCGGATCGAGCTGCGCCGCGGTGTCGGCCAGCGCCTGCGACTCGGCCCTGGCCACCTTCGCGATCACGTCGGTCAGCGGGTCGTCGGGGCCGAGGTCGCCGGGGATCAGCCGCTCGGGCTCGTGCCTGGCCACCGCGGCGGCCAGCGCGAAGCGCAGCTGGGAGTACCCGGCGAACCCCAGGGCCCTGGCGGTGCGCACGATCGTGGCCTCGCTGGTCCCCGAGGCCGCGCTGAACTCGGTGATGGTGCTCCGCGCCACCATGCCGGGATCGTCGAGGATGAGGCGGGCGATGGCCTGGGCGGCCGGGGTCAGCGAGGGCAGGACGGCCCTCACCGTTGCCACCGGGTTCGCCGGCGCGGACTCGTCGGGGACGTTCATGGAACACCTTTCGCGTCGGGGCCAGCCTATTCGCCACCGGTCAACCGGCGGGCGAGGACGCGGGCCGAGGCACGCGAGAAGCCGTTCGTGGTCACGTACACCGCTCCGGCGGGCTCCCCGGGGAGTCCCGTCTCGACCACCACGGCATCGGGACGGAGCGCCAGGGCCCGCGCCAGCAGCTCCCCGGCCCAGGGGTGCAGCCGGACGTCGTGCACCACCAGCACGAGGGGACGCTCCGGGCCGCCGAGGCCGGGCAGCCGTGGTGCCCGCGCGGTGACCGTGTGCCCCACGGTCCCGGGCAGCACCTCCGCGAGGGCGTCGGCGATCGCGGTGAGGCTGATCGCCTCGGTGGGCGCGGCCGGTTCGGCGAGGGGTTCGGCGGGGCCGGCGTGTCCGGCCCGATCCTCCGGTCCTGCTCCCTCCGCCGGATCCTCCGGTCCCGCTTGCTCCGCCGGGTCCGCTCCTGCTCGCTCCGCCGGGTCCACCGGGGCCGGGGCGGCCGTCCGATCACCGCGCAGGGCGATGGCGACGACCAGCGGGGGAGCGGACAGCATCGGTCCCCGCCCCGGTCGCACCTCTGCCCCGGTCGCCGCTTCCGGCACCGGCCCGGAGAGGCGCGAGCCGGACGCCCCCTGCCCGGACGGCTCTTGTCCGAGCGGTCCCGACGAGGCGTCCCTGACGATCACGCGCAGGGCCGCGCGGGCCGTCCTCAGCCCGAGTTCCTCACTTTCGACGCCTCCCGCACCCCACCCGGTACCGGCCCCCGCGCGCCCTTCCCCTCCCGCCCCGGCCCGCGCGGCGGCGTCATCGCCGTTCCCGCCGTTCCCGCCGTTCCGGGCGTGCCAGGCGGACAGGGCGAGCACCCGCGCGGCCGCCTCGGCCAGCCGTTCCTCGGGCAGCCTTCCCTCCCGTACGGCGTCCACGATCGCGTCGCGCAGCGCGTACACGCTCCGGCCGTCCGGTGAGGAGACACCGGCGCAGATCGCGTCCGCGCCGGCCACCAGGGCACGGACCGCGATCTCACCCGGGGAATGGCGGGCCGCGACGGCGCGCATCTCGATGGCGTCGGTGACGATCATGCCGTCGAAGCCCAGCTCCTCGCGGAGCAATTCGCTCATGATCCGCCGGCTCGACGTCGCGGGACGATCCGGGTCGAGCGCCGGCACCAGCAGGTGCCCGCACATGATCGCCCGTACCCCGGCGGACACCGCGGCGCGGAAGGGCGGCAGGTCGCGCTCGGCGAGGAGCCGCAGGGAGGCGTGCACGGTGGGCAGGGCCCGGTGGGAGTCGGTGACGGTGCCGCCGTGGCCCGGGAAGTGCTTGGCGCAGGCGGCGACCCCGGTCTCCTGGAGCCCGCAGACCCAGGCCGCGGTGTGCCGGGAGACGAGACCGGGATCGGAACCGAAGGAACGTACCCCGATCACCGGGTTGTGCGGGCCCGCGTCCACGTCCGCCACCGGGGCGTAGTCCAGGGTGATCCCGGCCGTACGAAGGAGGTGTCCTATCTCCCGGGCGACCAGCCGGGTCAGCTCGACGTCGTCCCCCACGCCCAGAGCCCGGTTGCCTGGCCAGGAGCTCCCGGTCGTGGCCTGCAGGCGGGTGACCGCCCCGCCCTCCTCGTCCACCGCGATCACCACGGCGGGGTTCTCCGCACGCAGCCGGGCGACCAGGCCGGCCGTCCGGGCGGGGTCGGGCAGGTTGCGCGCGAACAGCACGGTGCCGCCGAGGCCCTCGTCGGCGAGAGCGCGGCGCAGCCAGGTGGGAGGCTCGGTGCCCGCGAAGCCGGGCTGCAGGACGGTCATGGCCGATCGCGCCAGGCCGGAGCTGTGGTGGGACATCCGGTCCCCCTCTCCGTCGCGTGACGCGCCTCAGGACCACCACCCGTCAATGGTATTTTCCTTCACGCCAAATGTCGGTCTAGTAGCTTTCTGTCCTCTTTGCCGTCGCGAGCCGCGAGCCGCGGCCGGTGGTGCCCCGTGGCCGGTGAACGGCACGACTCGTGGACGGCGTACGGCCCATGACCGGTCCCGGGCGTCGTGCCGGCGGTCCCGGGCCGCCGGGCGCGCGGGAAGCGCCATCGGGAGCGGGGAAGCGGGGAAGCCGGGAGCGGTTCCCGTCAGGCGGACTGGCGTACCACCAGGGTGGGTTCGAAGATGACCGAGGTCGCGCGCCGGTCGGGTTCCTCGATGTGGGCGAGGAGCAGGCGCGCCATCTCCGCGGCCATGTCCTCCATCGGCTGGCGGACCGTGGTCAGCTGGGGGCGGCAGGCGAGGGCGACGCTGCTGTCGTCGAAACCGATCACGGCCACGTCCTCGGGGATCCGGCGTCCCCCCTCGCGCAGGGCCACCAGGGCGCCCTGCGCCATCAGGTCGTTGGCGACGAACACCCCGTCGACGTCCGGGTGCTCGGCCAGCAGCCGCTGCATCGACGCCTCCCCGCTGTCGTGGGTGAAGTTGCCCTCCACCACGGGGACGTAGGGATGGCCGTGCCTGGCCATCGCCTCCTGGAAACCGGCCATCCGGTCCTGGCCCGCGGGCAGCGCGAGGGGGCCGGTGATCGTCGCGACGCGGCGGCGGCCCAGGGAGACGAGGTGGTCGGCGGCCAGCACCCCGCCCGTCCGGTGCGCGAGGTCGACGTAGCTGATCGGGGTCGGCCTGGACGGCCTGGCGAACAGCACCGCGGGCGTCCCCGCGTCGACGAGCAGCTTCGGCATCGGGTCGGCGGGGTGGGTGGAGACCAGGAGCGCGCCGTCGGCGTTGCCCTGCCGCAGGTAGGAGATCACCTGCTCGCGGGCCTCGGCGGTCTCGGCGAGCATCAGGACCGGGTGCATGCCCCTCGGCCGCAGGAAGCCGAGCACGCCGCTCGCCACCCGGCCGAAGAACGGGTCACCGAAGACCCGGCTGGGGAAGGGGTCCTCCGCCCCGCCCTCGCCGCCCGCCCCGGAGACCACCAGGGCGATCGAGCCGGTCCTGCGGGTGACGAGCGAGCGGGCCGCCCTGTTGGGAACGTACCCGGTGGTGGCGACGGCCTGGCGCACCTTCTCCTGGATCTCCGGGTCGACGTTGCGGATCCCGTTGATCACGCGCGAGACGGTCGCGCGGGAGACCCCCGCCACCCGGGCCACGTCCTCCAGGGTGGGCGACGCCGGGGCCGGCTGGGGATCTTCGCTGCTCATGAGAGCTTTATAGCACGCTTGGAGAGCGCTCTCCCTCGGGCTTCACGAAGATCCAGGATCCGGTGGTGATCTCCGTGGCCGACGGGGGCCGGGAGTCCGTACCGGAGACCGGCCCGTGGAGCGCGGCCCGGTTCCCTAGCGCGGGCGCGGCCCTGACACCGAGCGGGCACGCCGTCCTTGGCGGAGCGATGACCATATTTTTCGCGAAGGATGTGTCCGATCATGTTCGTCCCCGCCAACCGGGGGCAGGGCTCGGATGTGATGGAGTGTGAGGTTCGCCGGCACCGCTCCCGCGGCACCGTCCCGGGAGGGTGCGGTCGCCGTCCCGAGGGCTCCGGTGGCCGCGATCTCCAGGGCGGCCCGGACGGACCCGCGCCATCACGGCACGGTGGCGGTGTGCAGCGGTTTTCGAAGAGTTCGGAGGGGGTCCGGACCGGATGGCCGCGGGCGCGCGGCCGCTCGGTCGGAGTCGGATCTTCCTCGCTCATGACGTCGCGATGACGCGACAGAGATGGGGCCTGGTGATGAGGATCGTCGGGATCGCGGGAAGCCTCCTGCCGGGGGCCTACGTGTGGAGGCTTCTGGAGGCGGCGGCCAGGGAGCTGCCCGCGACGGTTGACTTCGAGATCTGGTCCGGCCTGGAGCAGGTTCCTCCCTTCGAGGACGGCGAGCTTCCACGGCCGGTGAGCGACCTGTGGCACCGTCTCTCCGCCGCGGACGGTGTGCTGATCGCCGCCCCGGCGCACAGCACCCTCCCGGCCCAGCTCGGGCACACCCTGGACTGGGTGGCGTCCGCGCGCGGCGGAGCGGTGCTGGTGGGCAAGCCCGTGGGCGTGGTGACCGCCTGCCCGCGCACGCACGAGGCGATGTGGACGCAGATCCAGCTCGGACGCGCCCTGGGCGCGGCGGGAGCCGTGGTGTACGGCGCGGAGCTGCTGATCTCACCGTCGGGCCCGCCGCCCGAGCCGTTCGACGCCGAGGGCAGGCTCACCGACCGCGACCACCGCGAGCGGCTCCGCCGGATGCTCGACGAGGTCTGCTCGCGGGCCCGGTCCGCGAGCCGCCCCTCCCTCAGCGGATCCCCCGGGTGAGACCCGCCCCCGCCGTCCGCCGGGACCCGCGGGTCCCGGCCCCCCACGGGCCGTCGCCCGGCCGGTGAACCTTCCGGCCGGGCCCCGCGACGGGCAGGCCCTCCCCCCGGCAACCGTCGCGTCACACGTTACGAAGTGGACGAGGGAGGGGAGGCGGCCATGGGGATATCCGGCCAGGAGATGGCGCTGCGGGCCCTGGGCGCGGCGATCGACCTGCACGCGCCGATGGCCAGGCACGGTGTCAGGGCGTTCCCCGAGGGCAGCCCGTTCATCTGGCTGACCGTCCCGGGGATGGGAGGCGCCACCGTCTTCCTGGACGGCCGGCGCTGGATCTGCCTGAGCGAGCCGGAACGGGGCGGGACGACCGTGCAGCTCGTCGCCGGTACGGTCGACGACGACCCCGAGGTGGTGGTGGGCCGCCTGATGGGCGTCCTGACACCGGCGCCCCGCTCGCTGAGCGCCCTGTCGCTCGCGCTGAGGGCCGGATGGCTCGGCCTCGTGGGCGGCGTGGGCGCGGCACTGCTGGCCGCGCTGCTCATGGCGATCCTCGTCGCGGGGAACGGCTACACCTCCGACACGAGTGTCGGCGTCGTCCACGCCATCGCCGTGCTGATCGGCGTCACGTGCGGCGCCTGGGTGGCCCTGCGCCGGTGGCGGCTGGAACGGAACCGGCGTGATCGGGGCCCGCGTGGGCAGGACCGTAGCGACGATCACGCGGAGGAGTGACGAGGAGTGACATGGCAGAGTTGCTGGCGATCTACAACGAGCACGCGGGGAGCGCCGGCGACGACGCCAGGAACGCGGCCCTGCGGACGCTCCGCGACGGCGGCGCCGACGTGGTCGAGGCGCCCGCCGGACAGAAGGACCTGGACGAGATGCTCGACGCCTGGCCCGGCAGGGACGTGGTCGTCCTGGGCGGCGACGGCACGCTGCACGTGGTGGTCGCCACCCTGCACCGCAGGGGCGAGCTGGGCGGCCGTACCGTGGGCCTCGTCCCGCTGGGCACCGGCAACGACTTCGCCCGCGGCACGAAGATCCCGCTCGACCCCTCGGAGGCCGCCCGCATCGTGCTCGCCGGACGGCCCCGCCCGCTCGACCTGATGGTGGACGACGAGGGCGGGGTCGTGGTCAACGTGGTCCACCTCGGCATCGGCGCCGAGGCGTCGGAGCAGGCCACACCGCTCAAGCCGGTGCTCGGGCGGATCGCGTACTCGGTGGGCGCGCTGCTGGCCGGCGTGCGCAGCCCCGGCTGGAGGCTGCGCGTCACCGTGGACGGCAGGCGCCTGGACGGCGGGCGCAAGGTGCTCATGGTCGGCCTCGGCAACGGCATCACCATCGGCGGCGGCACCCCGCTGGCCCCGCGGGCCAGGCCGGACGACGGCATGGCCGACGTCGTCGTCTCGCTGGCGACCGGCCCGCTGAGCAGGCTCGTCTACGCCCTCCACCTGCGCCGCGGCACCCATCCCACGCTGCGCGACGTGGTGACCGTGCGCGGCAGGGAGGTGACCGTGGAGGGCGAGCCCGTCCCGGTGAACGCCGACGGCGAGCTGACCGGCCACGTCGGCCGGCGCCGCTGGACGGTCGTGCCCGAGGCCTGGCGCATGTTCGCCCGAGACTGAGGGCCGCCCGGGCCGGTGACCGGCCCGGGCGCCTCCGAGGTCAGCCCAGCGAGGCCGAGACCAGGTCGCGGGCCTCCTGCTGCACGCGGGCCAGGTGCTCGGGCCCCTTGAAGGACTCCGCGTAGATCTTGTACACGTCCTCGGTGCCGGAGGGGCGGGCCGCGAACCAGGCGCTCCCGGTGGAGACCTTGAGCCCGCCCAGCGCGGCCCCGTTGCCGGGGGCGGAGGTGAGCACCTGCGTGATCGGCTCCCCTGCGAGGGTGTCCGCGGTGACCTGCTCGGCCGAGAGCTTCGCGAGCACCGCCTTCTCCTCCCGGGTGGCGGGAGCGTCGACGCGGGCGTAGGCCGGGTCGCCGAACCTGGCCGTCAGGTCGCCGTAGTGCTCGCTCGGCGAGCGGCCGGTGGTGCCGATGATCTCCGCGGCGAGCAGCGCCAGGATCAGGCCGTCCTTGTCGGTGGTCCACACCGAGCCGTCCCGCCGCAGGAACGACGCCCCCGCGCTCTCCTCGCCGCCGAAGCCGAGCGAGCCGTCCAGCAGCCCCGGTACGAACCACTTGAACCCGACCGGCACCTCCATCAGCCGGCGGCCCAGGTCGGCGGCCACCCGGTCGATCATGCCGCTGCTGACCAGCGTCTTGCCGACCCCGGCGTCCGCGGGCCAGCCGGGCCGGTGGGAGTACAGGTAGGAGATGGCCACGGCGAGATAGTGGTTGGGGTTCATCAGCCCGCCGTCGGGGGTGACGATGCCGTGCCGGTCGGCGTCGGCGTCGTTGCCCGTGGAGACGGCGAAGGCGTCCCGGTTGGAGATCAGCGACGCCATCGCGTACGGCGACGAGCAGTCCATCCGGATCCTGCCGTCCCAGTCGAGGGTCATGAACCGCCACGTCGGGTCGGTCAGCGGGTTGATCACCGTCAGGTCCAGCCGGTGCCGCTCGGCGATCTCGCCCCAGTAGGCGACGCTCGCCCCGCCCAGCGGGTCGGCGCCGATGCGCACCCCCGCCTCGCGGACGGCGTCCAGGTCGACCACCGAGGGCAGGTCGTCGACGTAGCGGCCGAGGAAGTCGTAGCGATCGGTGGTGTCGGCGGCCAGTGCCCTTGCGTAGGGGATCCGCCGCACCTCCTTCAGGCCGCCGGCGATCAGCGCGTTGGCCCGGTCCTGGATCCAGGAGGTGGCGTCGGTGTCGGCCGGGCCGCCGTGCGGCGGGTTGTACTTGAAGCCGCCGTCACCCGGCGGGTTGTGCGACGGCGTCACCACCACCCCGTCGGCCCGCCCGGTCGTCCGGTCGCGGTTGTACGCCAGGATCGCGTGCGAGACCGCCGGGGTCGGGGTGTAGCCGTCCCGGTCGTCGATCATGACCGTCACGCCGTTGGCGGCGAAGACCTCCAGCGCCGACACCCGGGCCGGTTCCGAGAGCGCGTGGCTGTCGGCGCCCAGGAACAGCGGGCCGTCGACGCCCTGCGCCGCCCGGTACTCCACGATGGCCTGGCTGGTCGCGAGGATGTGGTCCTCGTTGAACGCCACGTTCAGCGCGGAGCCCCGGTGCCCCGACGTCCCGAAGGCGACCCGCTGGCCGACCTCGCCCGGGTCCGGGTGCAGGGAGTAGTAGGAGGTCACCAGGCGGGCAACGTCGACCAGGTCGGACGGTTCGGCGGGCCGCCCCGCGCGTTCGTGCGTCATCGCAATCTCCTCACATCGCTCCTGGGCTAACCGTATCCACGTTGAATCCGGACAGGTCTCGGCAACCCACAGCGTTCCTCTGAATTCCTGCGATTTCGCTGCCCTCCTTCCGGCGGGTGTCCCCGCCGTCCCCGCGAACCCGCCGTCCCTCCGGCACGTCGTTGACAACGTTGTCATCGCCGTCGTACCGTCAGCCTGTTTGCCCGCTCGTCGGGTAGGAGAACGTCTCACGACCCTCGGCAGCCGGAGGATTCCCTTGCCCAGTCGCGCGCCGGCCCCGGCCGCCCGTCCCGCCACCGTGCCGAGCGTCCCGGGGGGCCGGGGATGACCGCCCTCGCGATCGACATCGGGGGCACCAAGTTCGCCGCGGCGCTGGTCGGGCCGGACGGGACCATGACGCGCAGGCTGGAGACGCCGGTCGGCCCCGACCCCTCGGCGACCCTGGCCGCGCTGGTCCGCGAGGTGGCGGGCGTGCGGGACCCCGCCGACCCCGACGGACCTGCCGGTCCCGCCGCGGACCTGATCGGGGTGGGGATCGGTTCCGCGGGACCCCTCGACGCCGTCGCGGGCACGGTGAGCCCGGTCAACATCCCGTCCTGGCGGGGGTTCCCGCTGGTCGAGGCGGTGAGCGCGCTCCTTCCCGGCGTCCCCGTGGCGCTGGCCGGGGACGGGCAGTGCATGGCGCTGGGGGAGTGGTGGCGGGGCGGGCACGGCTCGCGCTCCCGGGCCCTGCTGGGCATCGTGGTCTCCACCGGCGTGGGGGGAGGGCTCGTCCTCGACGGCGTGCCGTACCTGGGACCGACCGGGAACGCCGGGCACATCGGGCACATCTGCGTGGACCGCGACGGCGAGCCGTGCCCGTGCGGCGCGTTCGGCTGCCTGGAGGTGGTCGCCAGCGGTCCCGGCATGGTCCGCTGGGCCCTGGCGAGCGGCTGGAGCCCGGCCGGGCCCGCCCCGGACGCGCGGGCGCTCGCACGGGACGCCGAGCGCGGCGTCCCGGTCGCGCGGACGGCCTTCCAGCGGGCCGCCGACGCGCTGGCCGTCGGCATCCTCACCACCGGCGCGCTCTTCGACATCGACGACGTCGTCATCGGCGGCGGCGTGTCCGGGGCCGGCGAGACCCTGCTCGCCCCGCTGCGCCAGGCGGTCGCCAAGCAGGCGGGCCTCGGCTTCCTGCGCCGCATGACCGTCGCCGGCACCTCGCTGGGACGCGACGCCGGGCTGTACGGGGCCGCGGCCCTGGTCCTGCCCGCCGGGACGAGGACCCCGCCCGCGGATCGGACGCCTCCGGGGCGGTGAACCCCGCGGGCGGGCCGGACGTCTCCGAAGGAGAAGACCACCGACGCAGGTCGGATCCAGCACCCAGAACGCCGAAGGGACCGTGCCCATGAGCCCACTCGCCGTCCAGCTCTACTCCGTACGGGAGGAGGCGGCCACCGGCCGCCCCGCCGTGCTGCGCGCGATCGCAGAGATGGGGTACGGCGCGGTCGAGCCCTACGACGCCCACCTCGACCCCGAGGGGCTGCGGGACGAGCTCGCCGAGGCCGGGCTCACCGTGTGCAGCGTGCACGCCCCGCTGCTCGACGAGGGGCGCGCGGCGGCGCTGGCCGCGGCGGTCACCGTCGGCGCGGACACCGTCATCGTGCCCGCGGCGCCCGGCGAGTGGTTCGCCGACCGGGAGGGGGTGGAGCTGGCTGCCGCGCGCATCGGCGAGGCGGCCCGCGAGGCCGCCGACCACGGCCTGCGCCTCGGCTACCACAACCACTGGTGGGAGCTGGAGCAGCGGGTGGACGGCCGCCCCGCCCTGGAGGTGCTGGCCGACCTGCTGGACCCCTCGGTGCTGCTGGAGGTCGACCTCTACTGGGCGGCGACCGGCGGGGTCGACCCGGCGGAGCTGCTGACCCGGCTGGGCGCCCGGGTGAGCCACCTGCACGTCAAGGACGGCCCCGCCACGCGGGAGGGGCCGATGACGGCGGTCGGGGCGGGCCGGGTGCCCGTCGTCGAGGCGCTGAAGGCCGCGCCGGACGCGGTGCGGATCGTGGAGCTCGACCACTGCGCCGGTGACATGCTGCGGGCGCTGGCCGACAGCCACGCCTACCTGACCGACCTGGTCGCGAGCGGACGGGTGAGCCGGTGACCGGACCCCTCGGAGTGGCGGTCGTCGGCTGCGGCACCATCAGCCACCAGTACCTGTCCAACCTCGTCTCCTTCCCGGGCGTGCGGGTGGTGGCCTGCGCCGACCTCGACCTGGAGCGCGCCCGCGAGGTCGCCGCGCGGTACGGTGTGCCGGTGGCCGCCACCTCGTCGGAGGTGATCTCCCACCCCGACGTGGAGCTGGTCGTCAACCTCACGATCCCGTCCGCGCACGCGCGGGTGGCGCTGGCCGCGGTCCGGGTCGGGCGCCACGTCTACAACGAGAAGCCGTTCACCACGGACCGGGAGTCCGGCGCGGTGCTGGTCGAGGCCGCGGCGTCGGCCGGGGTGCTGCTGGGCAGCGCGCCCGACACCTTCCTGGGCGCCGGGCTGCAGACCGCCGCCCGCGTCGTCGCCGAGGGCGGCATCGGCAGGCCGCTCAGCGCGCTGACCCTGTTCCAGGGGCCGGGACCCGAGTCGTGGCACCCCAGCCCGGAGTTCCTGTTCCAGCCGGGGGCCGGGCCGCTGTTCGACATGGGCCCCTACTACCTGACCGCGCTGACGACCCTGTTCGGCCCGGCGCGCAGGGTGGCCGCCGTCGGCCGCAGGGCCAGGGACGAGAGGGTCGTCGGCTCGGGCCCCAGGGCCGGGACGCGGTTCCCCGTCGAGGTCCCGACCCATGTGACCACGCTCGTGGAGTTCGCCGGAGGGCAGGCCGCCACGATGGTGTTCACCTTCGACTCGCCGCTCCACCGGACCGGGTTCATCGAGATCACCGGGACCGAGGCCACCATGCGGGTGCCGGACCCCAACACCTTCGGCGGTGAGGTCCGGCTGCGCCGGGCGGGCGACGACGACTGGACGCCGGTGCCCACCGAGGGCACCGAGGCCGGTCGCGGTCTCGGCGTGCTCGACATGGCCGAGGCCGTCCGCCGGAAACGGCCGCACCGCGCCACCGGCGAGCTGGGCCTGCACGTCCTGGACACGATGATCGCCATCGCCGAGTCCGCGGAACGGGCCGAGTTCGTGGAGGTCGGCAGCGGCTGCCCGGTGCCGGAACCGCTGCCGCGGGGGTGGGACCCGGCCACGATCCGGTTCGGCTGACCCCGGGCACACGGGAGCCGGGCCTCGCCGATCCGCGGGACGGGGGCCCGGCCCGTGCCGCGTGCCGTTGCGGTCGTTACTCACTTGAGTTACTTTTTACTCATGCAAGTAACGAGATCTCCGGGCCCCGCGGCCGTCGCACGGCGCGCGCAGATCGTGGAGGCGGCCGTCGAGACCATCGCCGAGCTGGGCTACGGGCACGCGTCCTTCGCCCGCATCGCCGAGCGGGCCGGGCTCAGCAGCACCCGCCTGATCTCGTACCACTTCCGCGGCAAGGACGAGCTGATCGCCCGGATCGTCGCCCAGGTCCACGGCGAGATGGGGGACTTCATGTCCGCGCGGCTCCGGGCGGAGACGACGGCCGCCGGGACGATCAGGGCCTACATCACCGGGACCGTCGAGTTCATCGCGACCCACCGCGCCCGGATGAGGGCGCTGTACGAGATCTTCGTCAACCACCGCCCCGAGAACGGCGAGGGGTCCTACGACGCCGCCACCGACCTGGGCGTCCTGTCCCAGATCGAGGAGATCCTGCGCTGGGGGCAGCGGGAGGGCGAGTTCCGCGACTTCGAGCCCAGGGTGATGGCGATGAGCATCCAGCGGTCCGTGGACGGGCTGCCCTTCCTGCTGGAGAGCGGCGCGGACGTCGACACCGCCCGCTACGCCGCCGAGCTGGTGACCATCTTCGACCTGGCCACCCGGAGCGGGGCGTGAGCGCGAGCCGCCGCCGCACCGCGGCCGTGCTGATGCTGGTGGACTTCGTGCTGCCCGTCGGGCTCTACTACGTCCTGCGCGCTGCGGGCGTCGGCTACGTCGCCTCCCTGGTCGTCAGCTCCCTCGTGCCCGGGACCGGGATGGTGGTCACCCTCGTCAGGGAGCGCCGCCTGGACTCCCTGGGGCTTTTCATGACGGGCCTCATGCTGCTGAGCGCGGCGTTGTCGTTCCTCGGGAACGACCCGAGGTTGCTGCTCCTCAAGGGCGCCCTGCTGATGGTCGTGGCCGGTGGCTGGTTCCTGGCCACCGCGCGGGGGCCGAGCCCGCTGGCCCTGCGGTTCTCCCGGCCGCTGCTGGAGGGGCGGACCGGCGACAGGCGCGCGTCCTGGGACGAACTGTGGGAGACCTCGCCGCGTTTCCGGCGTATATGGCGGGTCTCCACGGCCGTCTGGGGGATCGGGGCGCTGGCCGACGCGGCCGTCCGGGCGGTGGTCGCCCTGACCCTCCCGATCGACCTGGCCGTCGGGCTGGGCGGCGCGCAGTACGCGATCTTCTCGGTCCTGATGCTGGTGATCATGAACGTTCACCAGGCGTACGCCGGGCTTCACGACCCCCGCTCCGCGCTCTACCGCCCGTTGCGGGACGACGCGGGGGAGACCGGGGAGGGCCCGCCCGGACCCGGGCCCCGCCGCGGGCCCGGGGACGTCCCGCACGAGCCCGCGGGCAGCGCGCAGGGACCGGTCACCCGCCCTCCCGCCGCAGCAGGGAACGCAGCCGGGGGCGCAGTCGGGACCGCAGCTGGTCCGCGCGATCCCGCAGACGTCCGCTGAGCGACCGGCGGTCGCCCGGGGCCGCGGGCATGTCGGAGAAGGCGCCGGCGGACAGGCCGGCGGGGGCGTCGGCGGGCTTGAGGTCGTCCTCGGGCGGCTCCTCCAGCCGGGCGCGCAGGCGGGTGCGGATCTCGTCGGGCGTGTAGGCCTGGCGGCGGCGCTCCGCCCGCGCGATCACCGCGCCCGTGGCCGCGACCCCCGCGACACCGGCCAGACCCAGTACCTTCCACCATCGCATGTGCCTACGCTATCGGAATGTCCGGCAAGAGCATCAGCCTCGATGAGGCCGTCAACCTGACCCGCACCGGCGACGTGTGGCTGTTCCGCGGCCGAACGGTGCCCGATCGCGCCATCCAGACCGTGACCAACAGCCCGGTGAACCACGTCGGCATGTCGGTCGTCATCGACGACATGCCCCCGCTGATGTGGCACGCCGAGCTGGGGCGGTCGCTGCCCGACCTGTGGTCGGGGACCCACCAGCGCGGCGTCCAGCTGCACGACCTGCGCGACGCCGTCACGGTCTGGGCCACCCGCTACGGCCAGCGCGGCTGGCTGCGGCAGCTGTCACCGGAGCCTCCCCGGGAGATGGAGGACGCCGTCCTGCGCACCGTCGCGCGCCTGGACGGCACCCCCTTCCCGTCCACCAGCAGGCTCGCCGGTCGCTGGCTGAAGGGGCGGGTGCCCACGCTCTTCCGGCGGGCCGCGCAGGACAGCGCCCTGGAGAGCGCGTACTGCGCCGAGGTCGTCGCGGTCACCTACGAGGCGATGGGCCTGCTGCCCGGCGGGCGTCGCCCGAACTGGTACGACCCGGGCCGGTTCTGGAGCGGTGACGACCTGGAGCTGACCGGCGGGTTCCGGCTCGGGGGAGAGATCACCGTGAAGCTGGGGTAGGGCCCCGGGAAGCCTGTGAAGAACGGGCGGCGGGCGCAACCTCGGGCGCCCGCCGTCCGAAGACACAGGCGACGGTTCCCGGATCCGCCGGAGCCGTGAGGTCGCGGACTCAGGGGGATTGTCATGCCGGACACGGTGATCGTCGTCGGCGCGGGCCTGGCCGGTCTCGCGTGCGCCCTGCGGCTGCGCGCGGCCGGGGTGAACGTGCGCGTCGTGGACGCGGCGGCCGAGGTGGGCGGCCGGGTGCGCACCGACGTCGTGGACGGCTTCCGGCTGGACCGCGGCTTCCAGGTGTTCAACACCGCCTACCCCGAGGCCGCCCGGGTCCTCGACCTCGGCGCCCTGGACCTGCGCGCGATCCCGTCGGGGGTGATCTCCTTCGACAGGGGACGGCGGGAGCGGCTCATGCTGCCCTGGCGCCACCCGAGCCAGGCGTTCAGCGGGGTGCTGGCCGACGTGGGCACCCCGGTGGACAAGGCCGTCCTGGCCGCGCTGACCACCCGCGACATCGTGATGCCGCCGAGCAGGCTGCGCGCCGGGCGCGAGCGCACCACGCTGGAGGAACTGAAGCACTGGGGCGTCTCGCCCAAGATGGTGGAGAAGCTGCTCCGTCCCTTCCTCGCGGGCGTGGTGCTGGAGCGGGAGCTGGAGACCTCCAGCCGCTTCTTCCACCTGATCTGGCGCTCCTTCGCGCGCGGCACGATCGCGGTGCCCGCGCTCGGCATGGGCGAGATCACCCGCCAGCTCGCCTCCCGCCTTCCCGACGAGGCGGTCACCCTGGAGACCCCGGTCATCGCGGTGACCGAGGAGGGGGTGGAGACGGCCGGGGGCGGCACGATCCCGGCCCGCGCCGTGGTGGTGGCGACCGACCCCGCCATGGCCGCCGCGCTCTGCCCGGGGCTGGAGATCCCGCGGATGCGCTCGGTGACGACCTTCTACCACGCCGCCTCCCGCCCGCCCACGGACGACGCCACCCAGTTCGTGGACGTGCAGGGGGAGATCACCGACACCCTGGTCATCAGCAACACCGCGCCCGCGTACGCCCCGCCGGGCCGCGCGCTGATCTCCACGTCGGTGCTGGGGATGCTCTCCGACGCCGACGAGCCCCGGGTGCGGGAGCGGCTGTCGCAGATCTACGACGCCGACGCCTCGGGCTGGGAGCACCTGGCGACGTACGCCGTCGAGGGGGCGCTGCCCGCGATGACGCCGCCGTTCTCGATGCGCCACCCGGTCCGCCTCGGGCCGGGCCGCTACGTGTGCGGTGACCACCGCGACACCGGCTCGCAGCAGGGCGCCCTGGTCTCCGGGCGAAGGGCTGCGGACGCCGTACTGGCCGAGCAGTGGTGAGCGCGCGGTGGTGAGCGCGCGGTGGTGAGCGCGGTGCGGTGGTGAGCGCGGGGCTCAGGCCAGGCGGGCGGGGAAACCGCCGGTGGCGATCGGGCCCCAGCGCTCCGGGGTGACGCGCAGCAGCGACTTGCCCTGCCGGGTCATGGCCTCGCGGTACTCCGCCCAGTCGGGGTGCTCGCCGGAGATCGACCGGTAGTACTCGACCAGCGGTTCGAGCGCCTCGGGCAGGTCGAGGATCTCGGCCGTGCCGTCCACCTGCACCCACGGGCCGTCGAAGTCGTCCGACAGGACCACGACGCTCACCCGGGGGTCGCGGCGCACGTTCAGGACCTTGGCGCGCTCAGGGTAGGTGGACACCACGACGCGGCCCTCGGCGTCGAGACCGCAGGTCACCGGGGACGCCTGCGGCCTGCCGTCGCGCCGTGACGTGATGACCAGCGCGCGGTGGCGGTCGCGGAGGAACTCCAGCAGGCGGTCACGGGAGACGACGTCGTTCGTGGCGATCCTGGGGCTCATGTTCCCACTGTACGTGGGTGGGACGAACCCGTATTCACGCCCCGACGAATGGAAAATAGCTATCTTTCTTGGGAGATATGTGGTCAAGAGTGTTCTAATGGGGCATTTGTCATCAAATTTCAGGGAATTGATCTCCAATACAGCACATGAGTGGTTCGGGACCCCTCCGGGTCCGGATGGCTCATCCGCCCGAACAAGGAGATAACCGTGAAGCAGAAGTCTCTTCTGGCATCGGCCCTGACCGTGCTCGCGCTGACCGCCGCCCCTGTCGCCGCCGAGGCCGGGACCGGCGCCTTCGCCCGCACGCTCTCGCCGACGCCGGTTCCCACGGACATGACCTCCCCGCCGATGGAGAGCCCCTCGCCCACGGATTCCGTCATGCCCACGGACGGCGCCTCGCCGTCGGCGGGCGCAGCGGGCGAACCGTTCGGCCCCGCCTGCGCGTCCCTGCCCACCAGCGGGCCGGGCAGCCCGGCCGAGATGGCCACCCAGCCGGTCGCCACCGCGGCCGCGTCCAACCCCGAACTGTCCACGCTCTCGCAGGCGATCGAGCAGGCCGGCCTGACCGAGACGCTCAACTCCGCCAAGGACATCACGGTCTTCGCGCCCACCAACGACGCGTTCGACAAGATTCCGAAGGACACGCTCGACAAGGTCCTGGCCGACAAGGAGCAGCTCACCAAGCTCCTGACCTACCACGTCGTCGAAGGGAAGAAGACCCAGCAGGACCTCGCCGACGGCGAGCTGACCACCATGCAGGGCGGCACGCTCGCCGTCCAGGGATCCGGTCAGGAGTACACGGTCAACGACGCCAAGATCGTCTGTGGCAACGTCCAGACCTCCAACGCCGTCGTCTACCTGGTGGACACGGTGCTCATGCCCAAGTGACCACGACGTCCGAGGCGGCCGCGGCCTGACCGGCCGGGCCGCGACGCCGGCCGGATCCCGATCCGACCGGCCGGGCCCGCGATCCGACGGAGGGGTGCCCACGGGAGGCGCCCCTCACCCATGTCCGCCGCCCTCCCCGGCCGTTCCCGATCCCGCCCGCCCCCTCCGCTCCCTCCGTCCCACCCGTCCCGCACCCCGATGCCGCCGTTCCCGCCCAGCTCATGCCCGCGACCCCGGCCCACGCTCCGGCGGGCGGGGACTATCGCGCCGATCATGGGGTAACTGGGGCGGGACACGGAAGGCGGAGGCATGAGCATCAAGGACAGGTTCGGGCCGCGGGCGCGGCGGCTGCGGACGGTTGCCCGCAAGGTCTTCGGCTGGAAGGAACTGCGTCCCGGCCAGCTCGACGCCATGCGTCACCTGCTCGACGGCGGTGACGCCCTCGTCGTCATGCCCACCGGCAGCGGCAAGTCGGCCGTCTACCAGGTGCCCGCGCTGCTGCTCGACGGCCCGACCGTGGTCGTGTCACCGCTGATCGCCCTGCAGCGCGACCAGGTCGCCGGGCTGGCCGAGACCGACGCCGGGGGAGCGGTCGCGGTCAACTCCGCCCAGTCCGGGGCGGACGCCTCGCTGGAGGAGGTACGCGCCGGGACCACCGAGTTCGTCTTCCTCTCGCCCGAGCAGCTCGCCAAGCCCGAGACGGTCGACCGGCTGCGCGCCGCGCGTCCCTCGCTGATCGCCATCGACGAGGCGCACTGCGTGTCGGCGTGGGGTCACGACTTCCGGCCCGACTACCTGCGGCTGGGACAGGTCATCGAGCGGCTCGGCCACCCCCCGGTGGTGGCGCTGACCGCCACGGCCACCCCCTCGGTGCGCGAGGAGATCGTCGCCGCGCTCGGCCTGAGGAACGTCCGCCAGATCGTGCGGGGCTTCGACCGTCCCAACATCGACCTGGAGGTGCGGCGCTTCATCACCCAGGAGGACCTGCGCAGGGCGCTGGTGGAGGACGCCGCCTCCCGCGAGGGCCTCGGTCTCGTCTACGTGGCCACCCGCAAGGCCGCCGAGGAGTACGCCGCCGCGCTGCGCGAGGCCGGGCGCAGGGCCGAGCCGTACCACGCGGGCATGAAGGCGGCCGAGCGCCACCGGATCCACGAGATGTTCCGCGACGACGAGCTGGACGTGGTCGTGGCCACGTCGGCGTTCGGCATGGGCATCGACAAGCCGGACGTGCGGTTCGTGCTGCACGCCTCCCCGCCGGAGTCGCCGGACTCCTACTACCAGGAGATCGGCCGCGCCGGACGGGACGGGGAACCGGCCGCCGCGGTGCTGTTCTACCGCCCGGAGGACCTCGGGCTGCGCAGGTTCTTCGCCGGGGGACGCGCCGACGAGGAGCTGCTGCTGCGGATCGCCACGCTGGTGAGCGAGCACGGCGGCACCGTGCCCACCGATGAGCTGCGGAGCGTGCTCGACATCGGCGCCACCCGGCTGACCCGAGCGGTCAACCTGCTGGAACGGGCGGGCAGCGTCCAGGTCACCCGCAAGGGCGACCTGCGCCGGCTGCCCGGCGCGCCCGAGCCCGAGGCGGCCACCGCCCGCGCCGTCGAGCTGGACGAGACCCGCCGCCGCATCGACGACTCGCGGATCGACATGATGCGCGGGTACGCCGAGACGACCGGCTGCCGGCGCCGGTTCCTGCTGGAGTACTTCGGCGAGCCGCGCGACCGTACCTGTGACGCCTGCGACACCTGCCGGGCGGGCCTTCCCGAGGAGACCGAGGCCGAGGCCGAGGGGCCGTTCGCGATGCACGCCCGGGTGCGGCACAGCGCCTGGGGTGCGGGAATGGTGATGAGCAGGGAGAGCGACCGGATCACCGTGCTGTTCGACGAGGTCGGCTACAAGACGCTCTCGCTGGAGGCCGTCGAGCGCGAGGACCTGCTCGTCGCCGGGTGACCGGCCCGGCCTCGCCCGCCGGTCCCGCTCCACGCGCCCCGGCCTCGTCCGTCCGCGGTCCCGCTCCGTGCGTCCCCGGCCGGTCCGGTTCCGCCCCGGCCGCGGAGTGTCAGCCCTCGGTCTTGCGGCCGATCCCGCCCATCGACCAGGTCCTGTCGCGGCCCTGCGTGGTGAGCGGGTTGTCGGGGCGCCAGTGACGGATGTAGACCAGGCCCGGCTCGACGAGCTCCAGCCCGTCGAAGAAACGCAGGACCTGGTCGCTGGTGCGCGAGGCGTCCTCGTGGCGGCCGAGGACCTGCCGGTAGATGTCGACCAGCGGGCCGGCCGCCTCCGGGCGCGTGTCGAAGACGACGTGGCCGATGGCGAAGTGGCTGCCGACCGGCACGGCCTCGCGCAGGACGGCCACGTTCTTGTGGGGGTCGTCCTCGTCGGGGATGAACTGCAGGGCCGACAGGATCAGGACGGCCACCGGCTCCTCCAGATCGATCAGGCTCCGCAGCCCGGGGTCGGTGAGCAGCTCCCGGGGGTGCAGCACGTCGCCCTCGACGACGGTGGTGCGCGCGTCGGTGGCGAGCATGGCGCGGGCGTGGGAGAGCACGACCGGGTCGGTGGCGACGTAGGCCACCCGGGTCTCCGGCGCGATCTCCTGGGCCACCTGGTGGACGTTCCTGCGGGTGGGCAGCCCCGACCCGAGGACGACGAACTGCCTCATGTCCTGCCCGACGAGGTAGCGCACCACCCGGCCCAGGAAGGCGTGCGACTCCTGGGCCATGGTCCTGATCTCCGGTGCGACGGCGAGCACCCGCTCGGCCGCCTCGCGGTCGGCGGCGAAGTTGTCCTTGCCGCCGAGGAAGTAGTCGGCCATCCGGGCGGCGTTGGGCGCGCTGGTGTTCAGGGCGGCGGGCCCCGGCCGCCGAACCGCGTCGCTCATACGTCGTCCCTCCGTTACCTGTGACACTAAAGAACCGCACGACCGGTGAAGAGCTGTCAAGCCCCGTGCCGGGACCCGTCCCCTGCCCGCACGCGGCGCGGACTACTCCTTGACACCGACCCCGCCGACCGTCCAGATGGACTCCGTCGAGTGGAGCGCGGCCCGGTCCGGCCGCCACTCGGGGATGTAGACCAGGCCCGGCTCGACGAGCCGCAGCCCGTCGAAGAAGCACTCCACCTCCGCCCTGGTGCGCAGGTTGGCCCGGTACGGGCCGGTGATCGACCCGCGCTCCTGGTAGAGGGCGGCCAGCCTGGCCGTCGTCTCCGGGCGCAGGTCCGAGACCGCGTGCGAGACGGCCAGATGGCTGCCGGGCGTCATGGCCTTCTGCAGGGCGGCCACCACCTGGGCGGCCTCGAGGTCGTCCGGGAGGTGGCTCAGCACCGACAGCAGCAGGAAGGCCACGGGCCTGTCCAGGTCGATCGTGCCGGTGAGGCCGGGATGCGCCAGCAGCCCTTCGGGGTCGCGCAGGTCCGCCTCGACGACCGTGGCCGCGTCGCCCTCCTTCAGCACGGCCTGGGTGTGCACGACCACCATCGGGTCGTTGTCGACGTAGACGACCCGCGCGTCGGGCACGAGGTCGCGCAGGACCTGGTGCGTGCCGCCCGGCATCGGCAGGCCGCAGCCGATGTCGACGAACTGGCGGATGCCGGCCCCGGCGAGGAACCGTACGACGCGGCCGAGGAACGCGCGGCCCTCCCTCGCCATGGCGGGGAGCTCGGGGGCCAGCGACAGCGCGATCTGCGCGACCTCGCGGTCGGCGGCGAAGTTGTCCTTGCCGCCCAGGTAGTAGTCGGCCATCCGGCTCGTGTTCGGGGTCGCGGGATCGAACCTGAGGCGTTCGGGCTGTGGCGACGCCATCATGTCCTCCGTCCAGCGATACGGCCTGCAGCGGACATTATCGGCCTTTCACCCGCAGCGTGACCTCTTTTCTGTCGGTCTTCCTCCATCTGTACCGTGAAATGTCATATCTCTCGTCACCGGGTCGCCCGCCCGTCACCGGCGGCGTACCCGCCGGGCACGGTCAGTGGCAGGACTCCCGGTGCCGCCCGTTCCCCGGGGGCAGCGCGAAGGCCGCCCACACCGCCTTGCCGCGGTCCTCCAGCGGAGCCCATCCCCAGGTCTGGCTGACACCGTCGATCAACTGGAGCCCCCGGCCGCACTCGGCCTCGTAGTCGGGTTCGCGCAGGCGCGGGCCCTGGTCGCTGGGGTCGGTGACCGCGCAGAGCATCGCGTGCTCGGTGTGGCAGAGGATGACCTTGACCTCGGGGAGGGGGAGGGCGTGCAGGACCCCCCGCGTACCGTGGCGCAGCGCGTTGGTCACCAGCTCGGAGACCACGACACCGGTGTCGTCGATCAGTGGCTCCAGCTCCCAGGCGCGCAGGGAGCGGACGGCGAACTCGCGGGCGGTCCGCGCCGCGCGCGGGTCGTGGCGCAGGCTGCGCACGGCCATCTGCATCTGGCCGGCGCGGCCCTCACCGTCGGACCAGAAGGGCAGGCCGCCCGGGGGGAGCACGTGATCGAGCATCGACAACCACCGTTCCCACCCTCCGATCCGGGATCGGACGGGTGTGGCTTCGTGTCTTCGGTAACCAGTCATCGGAGACCTTGGGGAGGTGGGTGATCGGGGGCGAGAGATCCTTTAGCCATCTTGCACGCCGTTATGTGCATAGGCAAGTACAGATGCACGTGCATCTGCACAAAAGCCCTATGCTCATCATGTTATGACCCTCCCTGATCGGTGAGAGGCGAGGATGAACCAGCCGTACAACGGCATGTCGGCCGCCCAGATGGACGGCGTCGTATGGCGCAAGAGCCACTTCAGCAACCCGAGCGGCAACTGCGTGGAACTCGCGGAGCTTCCCGACGGCAGGGTCGCGATGCGCAACTCCCGCGACCCCGAGGGGCCGGCGCTCGTCTACAGCCGCCGCGAGACGGACGCCTTCGTCCGCGCGGTGAAGGGCGGGGAGTTCGACGACCTGATCGCCTGACCGGCGGGCGACATGGTTGAAGAATGAACTCATCTATGGTCTGTGCGTCACCCGCGGAGTACCGTGAAGGATCGCGATCGCCGTGAACGAAGGGCGACGGTTCGTATCCGCGCCCGAAGGACTGCAGATGACCACACCTCACGCCGCCGGCAGGCCGGCCGGGCCCCGCCCGATGACCGCGCCGAGGGACAGCTCCACCGTGCTGCGGATCGTTCTGGGCGCGCAGCTGCGCCGCCTGCGGGAACAGCGCGGCATCACGCTGGAGGACGCCGGGTACACCATCCGCGCCTCGCACTCGAAGGTCAGCCGCATGGAGCTCGGCAGGGTCGGCTTCCGGCTCAGGGACGTGGCCGACCTGCTCACCCTGTACGGGGTGACCGACGAGGCCGAGCGCGAGCCGCTGCTCTCCCTGGTGGAGAAGGCCAACCTCGCCGGCTGGTGGCACAACTACGGTGACGTGCTGCCCGCCTGGTTCGAGACGTACGTGGGCCTGGAGGAGGCGGCCACCGGCATCCGGAACTACGAGGTCCAGTTCGTGCCGGGCCTGCTGCAGAGCGAGGGGTACGCGCGGGCCGTCGTCCAGCTCGGCTTCTCCTCCGCCTCCCCGGCCGAGGTCGACCGGCGGGTACGGCTGCGCCTGGCGCGCCAGCGGCTCCTGCGCCGCCCAGACCCGCCCCACCTGTGGGCCGTGCTGGACGAGGCCGTGCTGCGCCGCCCGCTCGGCGGGGCCGAGGCGATGTGCGAGCAGATCGACCACATCCTGCGGGCGATCGAGCTGCCCAACGTGACCGTCCAGGTCGTGCCCTTCAGCGTCGGCGGCCACGCCGCGGCGGGCGGGCCCTTCAGCATCCTGCGGTTCTCCCAGCCCGACCTGCCCGACGTGGTCTACATGGAGCAGCTCACCAGCGCCGTCTACCTGGAGAAGCGCGACGACGTCGACCGCTACCTGGAGGTCATGGAGCGGCTGTGCATCGAGGCCGAGCCGGTCACGCGCACCCGGGAGATCCTGCTGGGCATCCGCGAGGACTACCGGCGCTCCCTGTGAGGACGCCCCCTCACCGGCCCTGACGGGCGCGGTGCCCCCGGTGTACCGGGTGATCGCGAAGGCTCCCGGCGAGTCCGGCCGCAACCGGCCGGGGGAGCCGTACGAAGATGAATGAATGAGATGTCTCGTGACCGGCGCGGCCGGGTACATCGGGGGGCGGCTGGTCCCCGAACTGCTGGACGCGGGTCATGAGGTCCGCTGCATGGTGCGCTCGTCCGGCCGCGTACGCGACCAGCCGTGGGCCTCCCGGGTCGAGGTCGCCGAGGCCGACGCGACCGACGCCGCGCAGGTGGACAGGGCCCTCGACGGCGTCGACGTGGCCTACTACCTGATCCACACCATGGGCGGCGGCAGGGACTTCGCCGCGGCCGACCGCGAGGCGGCCACCACCTTCGCCGCCGCGTGCGAGCGGGCCGGGATCCGCCGCGTCGTCTACCTCGGCGGCCTGGCGCCCGACGGGAAGCTCTCGCCGCACATGAGCTCCCGTACCGAGGTGGGGCAGATCTTCCTGGACGGCGCGGTGCCCGCGGTGGTGCTGCGGGCGGCGATGATCATCGGTTCCGGGTCCGCCTCGTTCGAGATGCTGCGCTACCTCACCGAGCGGCTGCCGGTGATGACCACGCCGCGCTGGGTCTCCACCAGGACCCAGCCCATCGCCATCCGCGACGTGCTGCGCTACCTGGTGGCCTGGGCGAGCGTGCCCGGGGAGGTGAACCGCTCCTTCGACATCGGCGGCCCGGACGTGCTGACCTACGCCGACATGATGCGCGTCTACGCCGACGTCGCCGGGCTGACCCGCCGTCTGATCATCCCGGTCCCGCTGCTCAGCCCGGGCCTGTCCAGCCACTGGGTGGGGCTGGTCACCCCGGTCCCGGCCGGGCTCGCCCGCCCGCTGGTGGAGTCGCTGCGCAACGAGGCGGTCTGCGGCGAGCACGACGTCGCCCGGTACGTCCCCGACCCGCCCGAGGGCCTGATCGGGCTGAGGCGCGCGGTCGAGCTGGCCCTGAAGAAGATCAAGGAGGCCGAGGTGGCCACCCGCTGGTCCTCGGCCTCCACCCCGGGCGCGCCCAGCGACCCGCTGCCCACCGACCCCGGCTGGGCGGGCGGCAGCCTCTACCTGGACGCGCGCGCCCGCCGGGTCAACGCCTCCCCGCAGCAGCTCTGGGAGGTCGTCGAGGCGATCGGAGGCGAGGCCGGCTGGTACTCCCTGCCCATCGCCTGGCACCTGCGCGGCCTCATGGACCGCGCGGTCGGCGGGGTGGGGCTGCGCAGGGGACGCCGCGACCCCCGGCGCCTGCGGGTGGGCGACTCGGTCGACTTCTGGCGGGTCGAGGAGGTCCGGCCGGGCCGCCTGCTGCGGCTGCGCGCGGAGATGCGGCTGCCCGGCCTGGCCTGGCTGGAGCTGCGGGTGCTCGAGCACGAGGGAGCGACCGTCTACGGCCAGCGGGCCGTCTTCCATCCCCGCGGCCTGTCCGGGCACCTGTACTGGTGGTCGGTCTCGCCCTTCCACACCCTGATCTTCGGCCGGATGCTGCGCAACGTGGCCGCCGCCGCCGAGCACGGCCCGGTCTCCCCCCGCCCGCCCCGGACCACCGGCGCCGGACCCTCGGGCGATGCGGCCGGAACCGGCCGGCCGGCGGGCACGACCGCGGACACGGCGCCCGGGAGATGAACCCGCGACCGCGGACGTGACGCCCGGCCGCCGAGCCGATGCTCCGCCGGGCCACTGCTCCGCCGACCGTGGCCGGTCGACACGGTGATCGACATGGTCGTGGGCGCGGCGATGTACCGCATGCTCATCGCCCCCGCCTCGTCGCGGGACCCCGCCGCGACGCGCCGTTACCTGGAGGACGTCGTCCACCAGGCCGAACGGCTGCCGGCACCCCCGGAGCCCCGCCCGTCCGATGCGCCCGGCCCGCCCGGCGCACAAGGCCGTCGCCGTCGCCGTCGTGGCGATCCCGTCGCCGTCACGGCGACGGCGCGGGCGGTCCTCGGCGGGGCGGCCGGGCCGCCGTGACCAGGCCCGTCTCGTAGGCGACGATGACGAGCTGGGCCCGGTCGCGCGCGGCGAGCTTGCCGAGCAGGCGGCCCACGTGCGTCTTCACGGTCGCCAGGCTCAGGGTCAGGTGGTCGGCGATCTCGGTGTTGGACAGCCCCCGCGCGATCAGCTCCAGCACGTCGCGCTCCCGGCCGGTGATCCCGTCCAGCCCGTGCGCGGCGGGCCGCGCGGGTTCCGGGCGCCGGCAGAACTCGGCGATGAGCCGGCGCGTCACCGTGGGGGCGAGCAGGGCCTCACCGGAGGCGATCACCCGGATCGCGGCGAGCAGGTCGGCCGGCGGGGTGTCCTTGAGCAGGAAACCGCCGGCCCCGGCCCGCAGCGCCGCGTAGACGTACTCGTCCAGGTCGAACGTGGTCAGCATCAGCACGTGCGCCCCGGGCACGCCCGCCGGGCCGCAGATGCGCCGGGTCGCCTCGATGCCGTCCATCTCCGGCATCCGCACGTCCATCAGCACCACGTCCGGCGACTCGGTGCGGGCCAGCTCCACCGCCTCGGCCCCCGTCCCGGCCTCGCCCACCGCCACCAGGTCGGGCGCGGTGTCCACCAGCAGCCGGAAGCTGCCGCGGACCAGCGCCTGGTCGTCGGCGACGAGCACCCGGATCACGGCGCCTCCCCGTACGGTATGCGGGCGAGGACGCCGAAGCCGCCCCTCGGGCGGCGCCCGGCGGTGAAGCTCCCGCCGTACACGGCCACCCGCTCGCGCATCCCGATCAGCCCGTGCCCGGGCCCGGCGGGCGGCACCGGCCCGCCCGGGCCGTCGTCGACGACCTCGATCGCGACCTCGTCCCCGGCCTCGCCGCGCGACGTCGTGACCGAGACCCGGCACCGGGCGGGGGCGGCGTGCCGGACGACGTTGGTCAGCGCCTCCTGGACGATCCGGTAGACCGACAGCTCCACCCCCTCGGGCAGCCCGCGGGCCCGCACGTCCAGCTCCACCCGGACCCCGGCCGTCTCAGCGCGGCCGGCCAGGGCGGTCAGATCCGCCAGGCCGGGGGAGGGGAGAAGGTCGGGTGCGGCGTCGAGGTCGGGGCGGAGCACGCCCAGCAGGCGGCGCATCTCGGTCAGCGCGCTCCGGCTGGTGGTCTCGATGACGCGCAGCGCGTCCGCGGCCTCCTCCGGGCGGGCCGCGGCGACGTGGTTGGCGATGCCCGCCTTGACGGCGATCAGGCTCATGCTGTGCGCCACCACGTCGTGCAGCTCGCGGGCGATCCTGAGCCGCTCCTCGGCGACCGCCCGGCCGGCCAGCTGCTCGGCCGATCGCGCCGCGTGGGCACGCCGCTCGCGCACGGCGCGGCCGGCGATCCAGGCGCCGCCCAGGAGCACCACCCCTCCCAGCAGCAGGCCGGGCAGACGTGCCGCCGGGGACGGGCCGGGGGTGCCCACCGCCGAGAGCAGCAGGACGGCCACCGCGCCGCAGGCGCCGATCGCGAGGGTGGGGTCCCGGCGGAGCCGCGGCCGGGTGAGCGCCACGATGTAGGCCGCGAAGGCCGCCGCCACGAAGCCGTCGTGCGTCAGGTCGAGGACGACGCAGGTCAGGGAGGCCGTGAGGACGACGCAGAAGACGGTGAGCGGCCACAGCCTCCGCACCGCCAGCGGCAGCGTGAACGCCGCCAGCGCCGGGACCCAGACCCACGCGGGCACGGACGGGTCCGGGGGCCCGCCGTTGATCAGCAGCAGGACGGCCGCGTACCCGGCGGCGGCGAGGGCGTCGAGGCGGACGAGCCGCTTCCGGCTCCAGCGGCGCAGGAAGAGCGAGTCGCCCACGGTGAGGTCCACGGTGGAACCGTATCCTCCGGGCTCGCGTTCCCACCTCCACCCGCGGGACGTCATCCTCCGGGCCGACCCCCACTCGACTTACTTTGTAAAGGCGGGTGCCCGGGTTCATATGATCACGAAGGAGCAGGAGTCACCCGAGGGTACGGGCCAGGTGGTCGGCCAGGCCGGTGGAGGCGGCCTGGACCATCCGCAGCACCTCGGCGAAGTCCTCGCGCTCGCCGTCGTACGGGTCGGGCACCTCGGCGTCCGGCGGGGCCGCGGGGTCGAAGGAGCGGAACAGGCGCACGTCCGCGCCCGCCGGGGCGAGGCGGCGCAGCGTGCTCAGGTTGCGGGCGTCCATGGCCAGCACCAGGTCGATCCGCTCCCACCAGTCGGGCAGGAACTGCCGGGCGCGGTGCTGCGAGCCGTCGTAGCCGTGGTCGGCGAGCATGGCGGCCGCCCGCGCGTCCATCGGGCCGCCGCTGTGCCAGTCGCCGGTGCCCGCGCTGTCGACCGTGACGAGATCCCCCAGCCCGTGGTCGGCCAGGGCCTTCCTCAGCACGATCTCGGCCATGGGGGAGCGGCAGATGTTCCCCAGGCACACCAGGCATATGTGATGACTCATGCCTCAAGGATGCCGCCTGGCGGGGATGCTCCCGCCTGCCGGCCGGACGGGTCCGCGGGCCAGTTCTCCAGCAGCAGGTGCAGGGCGTCCAGACCCCGTTCCCAGGAGGCCCGCACCTCGCGGGAGTGGCCGAACCCGCCGTTGGCCTCCAGGGTGACGTATCCGTGGAAGGTGCTGCGCAGCAGGCGTCCCGCGTCGGTCAGGTCCGGTTCGACCAGCCGGTACGCGCGCAGCATCGCGTACGTGAGCTCGACGTTGCGGGCGTGGGCGGGGGATCCGGCGAGGACGGCGGGGTCCAGCCGGACCTGGGTCGCCGCGTACCGGCCGGGGTGGGCCAGCGCGTACTCCCGGTACGCGTCGGCGAACGCGACCATGGCCTCCTTCCCCGAGCGGCCCGCGACCGCCGCGGCGATGCGGTCGGCGAGTTCGCCCGCGGCCAGCAGGGCGACGCGTTCCCGCAGGTCCTGGAGGTTGCGGACGTGCGAGTACAGGCTCGCGTCCTTGACCCCGAAACTCCGCGCCAGCGCGGACACGGTGATGTTCTCGAACCCGACGGCGTCCGCCAGGTCGGCGGCCCCCCGCGTCACCCGCTCCGCCGTCAGTCCCGCACGTGCCATGCGTCACCCTAACATTTCCTAGATATCCAAGGTATTTACTTAATGGCTCTAGGGGATGTAGCGTTCCGCGTCGTCGGCGCGCGGGGAGCGCGTGATGCCGGGAAGGGGGCAACACCATGGAGCACGACGGGGGAGCCGACGAACGGTTCGGGGCCGTCGCGGACGCGTTCCGCCGGAACTTCGACGACCGCGGCGAGCTGGGCGCGGCCGTCACCGTGTTCGTCGGCGGGCGCAAGGCCGTCGACCTGTGGGGCGGCGTCGCCGACGAGCGCGACGGCCGGCCGTGGGAGCGGGACACGGTCGTCCCGGTCTTCTCCTGCGCCAAGGGCGTCGTCGCCGTCTGCGTGCACCTCCTCGCCCAGCGGGGACTGCTCGACCTGGACGCCCCGGTGAGCCGGTACTGGCCGGAGTTCGCGCGGGGCGGCAAGGAGGCGATCACCTCGCGCATGGTGCTCGGGCACCGCGCCGGGCTCCCCGTCCTGGACCGCGCGCTGAGCTTCGAGGAGATCGTCGGGTGGACACCGGTGATCCGTGCGATCGAGGAGCAGGAGCCGCTGTGGGAGCCGGGAGGCGCCCACGAGTACCACGGGCACGTCTTCGGCTTCCTCCTGGGCGAGGTGATCCGGCGGATCACCGGCCTCACCCCGGGCGCGTACTTCCGCGAGGCCGTCGGTGACGAGCTGGGCCTGAGAACCTGGATCGGCCTGCCGCGGGACGAGGCCGGAAGCCTGGCCCGGCTCGTCGAGGCCGAAGGGCGCCCCGCCATGCCCGGCCCGGAGACGCTGATCATGCGCACGGTGACGATGAACGGGGCACTCGTCTTCCCGGGCCTGGACGAGCCGCACGGCTGGAACGACCCCGCGATGCTCGGCGCGGAGTTCCCCGGGGCCGGTGCGGTCTCCTCGGCGGGCGGCCTGGCCGCGCTGTACGCCGCGGCCGCGACCGGGGTCGGCGGAGCGGAGCGGCTCCTCACCCCGGACACCGTCACCGACGCCGTACGGGAGCTGTCGGCCGGGACGTCGTGGTCGGGATTCCCGGACCTGGGCGCCCGGTGGGGATCGGGATTCCTGCTCGACGCGCCCGGGTTCCGGCCGATGCTCGGCCGTCGCAGCTTCGGCAACGACGGCGCGGGCGGCCAGTTCGCCTTCGGCGACGACGAGTACGGCGTCGGCTTCGGCTATGTCGCCAACCGGATGATCGGCCACGGCGACGGCCGGGCCGCACGGCTCGTCGCGGCGCTGCGGGAGTGCCTGGCGGCGCGGTGAACCATGGGCCGGTCCAGTGGCGTCACGGGAGTGCCCGTGAGCCGCGCACCGGCCGGAACGCCGGTCCGCCGGTGCCAGGGGAGTCCCCGACGGGCCGGTGAACCGCGCGTCGGCCGGTGCGGTCCACGGGGGCCGCGGGGGCAGGGCTAGCATGTCGCCCGATGGAACGGCGTCGGGAGGGGCGGGGCGTTGAAGGATCTCGGAGAGGAGCTCCGCGCCTTCTGGCGGGAGCGTCACCTGTGCACGCTGAGCACCGTGCGCGCCGACGGCACGCCGCACGTCGTCCCGGTGGGGGTGACGCTGGACGCCGACTCCGGGATCGCCAGGGTGATCACGTCGGGCGGGTCGCACAAGGTCCGGCACGTGCTGGCGGCGGGTGAGGAGGGCGCGGCCGTCGCGGTCTGCCAGGTGGACGGGCGGCGCTGGTCGACGCTGGAGGGACGGGCTGTGATCCGTACCGACCCGGAGTCGGTCGCGGACGCCGAGCGTCGCTATGCCGAGCGTTACCAGGTGCCGAGGGAGAACCCCGCCCGCGTGGTGGTGGAGATCCACCTCACCCGGGTGCGGGGCAATGTCTGACCCGGTGGCCGATCCTGCGACCGGCCACACGAACGGCCACACGACCGGCCACACGACCGACCCCGTGACCGGTCCCGCGGCCGGCCCGGTGACCGTGGTCGGGATCGGGGCGGACGGATGGGCCGGCCTGCCGGAGGCGGCGCGCCGGGAGCTGCACGCCGCAGAGGTGCTGATGGGCGGCGCGCGGCAGCTCGCGCTCGTTCCCGAATCCGGTGCCGAGCGGGTGACGTGGCCCTCGCCGCTGCTTCCGGCGCTGCCCGGCCTGATCGCCTCCCATCGGGACCGCAGGATCTGCGTGCTGGCCAGCGGCGACCCCATGTTCCACGGGATCGGCACGACCCTGGTACGGCTGCTCGGCACCGGCCGGGTCCGGGTGCTGCCGCACCCGTCGTCGGCCTCGCTGGCCTGTGCCCGGCTGGGCTGGGCGCTCGACCGGGTCGAGGTGGTCAGCCTGGTGGCGCGCCCGGCCGAGGTGCTGCACCCCGCCGTCCACGACGGCCGGCGCGTCCTGGTCCTCGGCGCCGACGGGCGCACCCCGGCCACGGTCGCCGCCCTGCTCGTCGCCCGCGGGTACGGGGCCAGCTCGGTGACGGTCCTGGAGCGGCTCGGCGCCGCCGAGGAGCGGATGGTCACCGGCACGGCCGCCGGATGGTCCCTGCCGGCGGCCCACGACCTCAACGTGGTGGCCGTGGAGTGCCGGGCCGGCACCGGGACGGTGGCGCTGCCGAGGTTGCCGGGCCTGCCGGACGAGGCGTTCGAGCACGACGGCCAGCTCACCAAGCGGGAGGTGCGCGCGGTCACCCTCTCCCGGCTGGCACCGGTCCCCGGTGAGCTGCTCTGGGACGTCGGCGCGGGTGCGGGCAGCATCGGCGTGGAGTGGATGCGCGCGCACCCCGACAACCGCGCCGTCGCGGTGGAGTCCCGCCCCGACCGTGCGGCGGCGATCGCCCGCAACGCCGCGGCGCTGGGCGTTCCCGGCCTGGAGGTGGTGACCGGCGCCGCCCCCGCGGCGCTGGCCGGCCTGCAGCGGCCCGACGCCGTCTTCATCGGCGGCGGGGTGACCCTGCCGGGAGTGGTGGAGGCGTGCTGGGAGGCGCTGCGGCCGGGGGGAAGGCTGGTGGCCAACGCGGTGACCGTCGAGTCGGAGGCCGTGCTGGCCTCCCGGCACGGCGAGCTGGGAGGGGAGCTGGTGCGGCTGGCGGTCAGCAGGGCCGCCCCGGTGGGGGGGTTCACCGGCTGGCGGCCGATGATGCCGGTCACGATCTGGACGTGCTCGCGGAGTGGGGAAGAGCGATGACGGTGCGTTTCATCGGTGCCGGGCCCGGTGCCGCGGACCTGGTCACCGTACGGGGACAGCGGGCCATCGAGGCCGCGCCGGTCTGCCTGTACGCCGGGTCGCTGGTCCCCCGGGAGCTGCTGGAGTCCTGCCCGCCGGGCGCGCGGCTGGTCGACACGGCGAGGATGGCGCTGGGGGAGATCGTCGCGGAGATGGTCGCCGCGCACCGGGCCGGGCACGACGTGGCCCGGCTGCACTCCGGCGACCCGTCGGTGTTCAGCGCGATGGCCGAGCAGATGCGGCGGCTGGACGCCGAGGGGGTGCCGTACGAGGTGGTGCCCGGGGTTCCCGCGTTCGCCGCGGCCGCGGCGTCGCTGCGGCGCGAGCTCACCGTGCCCGGGGTGGGGCAGACGATCGTGCTGACCCGCACGTCGGTGCGGGCCACCCCGATGCCCGAGGGGGAGGATCTCGGCACGCTGGGCCGGAGCCGGGCCACGATGGTGCTGCACCTCGCGGTGCAGCGGATCGAGGAGGTGGCGGCCGAGCTCGTGCCCAACTACGGCGCCGACTGCCCGGTGGCGGTGGTGGCCAGGGCCAGCCGCGACGACGAGGTGATCCTGCGCGGGACCCTGGACGACATCGCCGAGCAGGTCCGCCGGGCCGGGATCCTGCGGACGGCGGTGATCGTGGTGGGCCGGGTGCTGACCGCCTCGGAGTTCCCCGACAGCCACCTGTACTCGGCCGCGCGCCGCCGTGACTGACCCGTTCCGGGCCGTCCGGCCGCGCGGGCCGTACCGGACGAGATCGGACGGACCATGGCCACGCGGACGCGGGCCGGAGGGCGGGCGGGTTCAGCCGGCGCGGCCGACGACGGTGCCGGCGCGGTCGATGACCACCACGTCCACGGCCACCGGCGCCTCGCGCAGCACGCCCGCGGCGGTACGGCGGGCGCCCTCGGCGACCAGGTCGCCCAGCGGCAGGCCCGCGTCCTGGCACAGGTGCAGCGCGTGCAGCGCCGTGTTGGCCTCCAGGACGCGACCGGCCAGGTCCTCGTCCCCGCCCGCGGAGCGCACCAGCCCGGCCAGCATCGCGGGATCGACCTGGGAGCGCCCGGAGTGAAGGTCGAGGTGACCGTCGGCGAGCTTGGAGAGCTTGCCGACGCCCCCGGCGATGGTCAGCCGGGGAACGGGGTGCCGGCGCAGGTACTTCAGCACCGCCCCGGCGAAGTCGCCCATGTCCAGCAGCGCGTCCTCGGGAAGCCCGTACAGCTCGGCCGCGACCCTCTCGGAGGTGCTGCCGGTGCAACCGGCGACGTGGGTACGGCCCGCGGCCCTGGCCACGTCGATGCCGCGGCGGATGCTGTCGATCCAGGCCGAGCACGAGTAGGGCACCACGATCCCGGTCGTGCCGAGGATCGACAGGCCGCCCAGGATGCCCAGGCGCGGGTTCCAGGTCCTCTTCGCCAGCTCCTCGCCGCCCTCCACGGCGATCTCCACGAACACGTCGCCGCTCCCGCCGTGCCGGGCCGCGACCTCGGCCACGTGCTCGCGCATCATCGCGCGGGGGACGGGGTTGATCGCGGGCTCGCCCACCGGCAGCGGCAGGCCGGGCTTGGTGACGGTGCCGACCCCCGGGCCCGCGCCGAAGACCACCCCGGTGCCGGGGGCTCCGTGCCGTACGGTCGAGGAGATCAGCGCGCCGTGCGTCACGTCGGGATCGTCACCGGCGTCCTTGACCACCGCGGCCGTCGCGGCGGCGCCGGTGAGCCCCTCGGTGGCCAGGGCGAAGGACGGGTGCCGCCCACCGGGCAGGGTGATCCGCACCGGGTCGGGGAACTCGCCGGTCAGCAGGGCGGTGTACGCGGCCGCGGTGGCCGCGGTCGCGCAGGCACCGGTGGTCCAGCCGTGCCGCAGGGAAGTGCTCATGACCCAAGCATCCGACGGTACGGGCGGAAAGAGGTGGCGGGGTGGCGAACATCCTGATCCTGGGCGGCACGGACGAGGCCAGGAGGCTGGCCGCCGCGCTGGCCGGGCGCGACGGCACGCACGTGGTGTCGTCGCTGGCGGGCCGGGTGCGCGATCCGCGGCTGCCGGTGGGCGAGGTGCACGAGGGCGGCTTCGGCGGCCCCGGCGGGCTCGCGACCTGGCTGGTGGAGCGGGGGATCGGCACGGTGGTGGACGCCACGCACCCGTTCGCGGCCCGGATGACCGCCTCGGCGGTCGAGGCGACGGCCCGGACCGGCCTGCCACTGCTGATCCTGCGCCGGCCGGGCTGGCAGGCCGGGCCCGGTGACGACTGGCGCCGGGTGCCGTCGCTGGAGGCCGCCGCCGCGCTGCTGCCCTCGCTGGGGAAGCGGGTCTTCCTGACGACCGGCCGCAGGAGCCTGCCGGTCTTCGCCGGCCTCGACGACCACTGGTTCCTGGCCCGGTCGGTGGACCCGCCCGAGCCGCCGATGCCGCGCCGCACGGAGGTGCTGCTCAGCCGGGGGCCGTTCACCGTGGAGGGGGAGACGGCCCTGATGCGCACCCACCGGACAGAGGTGCTGGTGACCAAGGACAGCGGCGGTGAGATGACCACGGCGAAGCTGAGGGCCGCCCGCGAGCTCGGCCTGCCGGTCGTGGTCGTGGACCGCCCGCCCGCGCCCACCGGGGTGCCCGCGGTGGGGGACGTGCCGGCCGCGCTCGCCTGGCTGGAGGGCGCGGCCGTTCCCGGCGGGAGAGATCATGCCGGGTAGCGCCGGGGGGTGAAGACCACCCGGCCGCCGTCCCGTTCGGTGACCCGGGTGGTGGAGGAGCCCACCAGCAGGAGGCAGCGCATGTCGACCGCGTCCGGGTCCAGGTCGCCGAGGGTGGTGACGGTCACGCTCTCGGCGGCGCCGCCGACGTCACGGCCGATGACCACGGGCGTGTGCGGCGCGCGGTGCTCCAGCAGCAGGTCGCGGGCCGCGGCCACCTGCCAGGTGCGGCTCCGGGAGGCCGGATTGTAGATCGCCAGGACGAGGTCGGCCCGCGCGGCGGCGCTGATCCGCCCGGCGACCACCTCCCACGGCTTGAGCAGGTCCGACAGCGACAGCACGCAGTAGTCGTGGCCCAGGGGAGCCCCGGCCCTGCTGGCCACCGCGTGCGCCGCGGTCAGGCCGGGCAGCACCCGGACCGGCACGCCGGTGAACCTCGGCTCGCACGCCACCTCCAGCACCGCGCTGGCCATCGCGAAGACCCCGGGATCGCCCGAGGAGACCACCGCCACCCGGGACCCGGCCGCGGCCAGCTCCAGCGCGTGCGCGGCCCGCTCGGCCTCCACCCGGTTGTCGGTGGGGTGGCGGCGCTGGCGCGGGTTGGGCGGGACGCGGTCGAGGTAGGGGCCGTACCCGACGAGTTCGTCGACGGCGGCCAGTGCCTCCTGCGCCTCGGGGGTCAGCCAGGGCCGTCCGGCCGGGCCGAGCCCGACCACCACCACCTCGCCGCGCGCCCGGCCCACGCCCGACACCGGCACCGCGTCCGAGACCGGCACCGCGTCCGCGGACAGGGACGGGGACGGGATCGGGGACGCGGTGACGGCCCCGGGGGAGGGGACGGGAACGGGAGGGGCCGCGTTGACCGGGCTGGGGATCAGCGCCAGCGAGAAGTACGGGACGCCGTCCGGGTCGACCTCGGCCAGCGGGGCGATGCGCTGCTGCCCGGTGGTGGCGCGCTCGACGTACCACGCCTCGTCCAGGCGCCCCGCCTCGGCGAGGGCGTCGCGGACCTTGGTGAAGGTACGGCCGAGCTTCAGCACCGCGGCCGAGTCGGTGGCCGCGAGACGCTCGGCGAGCACCTCGGCCGGGAGCGTCCCGGGCAGCACGGTCAGCACCTCGTCGCGCTCGACCAGCGGGCGCCCCAGCACGGCCGAGGCACCGCTCACCGAGGTCACGCCCGGCACGACCTCGGTGGTGTAGCGGTGCGACAGGCGCTTGTGCATGTGCATGTACGAGCCGTAGAAGAGCGGGTCGCCCTCGCACAGCACCACCACGTCGCGACCGGCGTCCAGGTGGGCCGCGAGGCGCTCGGCGCAGTCGGCGTAGAAGTCGTCGATCGCCCCCTGGTAGCCGCCCGGATGGTCGGTGGTCTCGGTGGTGAGCGGGTAGATGAGGGGTTCCTCGATCCGGCCCTCGCGCAGGTAGGGGGCGGCCACCGAACGGGCGATGCTCCGGCCGTGGCGGGCGCTGTGGAAGGCGATCACGTCCGCCTCACCGATCAGGCGGGCGGCCTTGACGGTCACCAGCTCGGGGTCGCCCGGCCCCAGTCCCACTCCCCACAGCCGTCCGGTCGCGCGTACGGTCACGTCGTCGCTCACTCTTCCTCGCTCGCGATCGCGTTGACCGCGGCGGCGGTCATCGCGCTTCCACCCCGGCGTCCGCTCACGACGAGGTACTCCAGGTTCGCCGGATGCTCGGCGAGGGCCTGCTTGGACTCGGCGGCGCCGATGAAGCCGACCGGGACGCCGAGGACGGCGGCCGGGCGCCCGGCACCCTGCTCGACCATCTCCAGCAGCCGGAACAGCGCGGTGGGCGCGTTGCCGATCGCGACCACGGAGCCCTGGAGCCGGTCGCGCCAGAGCTCCAGGGCGGCGGCGCTGCGGGTGGTGCCCAGCTCCGCGGCGAGCTCCGGCACCCGGGGGTCGCCGAGCGTGCAGATCACCTCGTTGCCGGCGGGCAGGCGGCGCCGGGTCACCCCGGAGGCGACCATCATGGCGTCGCAGAGCACCGGCGCGCCCGCGCGGAGCGCCTCGCGGGCCGACGACACCACCCCGGCCGACCAGCGCAGGTCGTCCACCAGGTCGACCATCCCGCAGGCGTGGATCATGCGGACCGCCACCCGGGCGACGTCCGCGGGCAGCGCGTCCAGGTCGGCCTCGGCGCGGATGGTGGCGAAGGAGCGGCGGTAGATCTCCGCGCCGTCGCGGACGTAGTCGATCACAGTTCCCCTCTGGCGGCCGTCACCGCGGCCGCGGTCTCCTCGATGCCCGAGCAGGTCAGGCCGGTGCCGTCCAGCTCCAGGCGGTAGCCGTGGCCGGTGGCGACCACGTCGGCGACCCGCCCCTTCGGGCGGCCGCAGCGTCTGGCGCACCCCGCCCAGTGCACCGGGAGCGTATCGGTGCGGGACGCGTCCCGGGCGGGCGGGGCCAGGGCGACGACGGCGGTCGCGTCGGCCCGCACGTCGGCCAGGGACTTGGCGCAGCCGGGACGTCCGGCGCAGGCCGTGACGCCGATCCACGGCGAGCCGGGGTCGACGACCAGGCCGGCGGCCCGCAGCCGGCCGGCCGCGTCCGCGGCCTCGGCTCGGGTCAGGCCGGGCAGGACCGCGCCTCTCCAGGGGGTCAGGCGGATCTCCCCGCCGGAGGCGACGTCGGCCAGCACCTCGGCCTGGGCGGAGGTCAGCCGTCCCAGGGGAACCGCCACCCCGAGCGCGACCCGCGCGGGGCCGCTCCGGGCGGTGCCGGGGGGTGCGGCGGTGCCGATGAGCCCCACCGGCCCGAGCGCCACGGGCCGCGGCCGTACCGGCTCGGAGGGGGGCGCCTGGACGGTGCGATCCGCGGTGGGGTCCGCGGGGAGGGCGGCCGATACGCGGGCGGTGACCAGGGCGGGCCCGTCGGGGAGCTCGGAGATCCGCCAGGCGGTGACGTCCAGGGCGGCCAGCTCGTCGAGGAACGCCTCGGCGGCGGCGAGCAGGGCGGTCACGGCCTGGTCCGTCCCGACGCGCAGGCCGGTGTCGGTCCCGGCGAGGAGCAGCGCGAACCGGTCCGGCCCGACGGCCAGGACCGCCGCGTCGGCGCCGAGCCCGGCCACGTCGCCGCGCCCGTCGTCGAGGGCGAACATGAACCGGCCGGGCAGGGCGGCCAGCGCGGGCCGGGCGCACAGTCGCCGGTCCAGCTCGCCGATCAGCGGGGTGACGTCGGCGACCCCGCCGCCGGGACCGTCCAGGCCGGTCAGCGGGGAGGCGAGGATGTTGCGGACCCGCTCGTGGGTGGCCGAGGGCAGCAGTCCCGCCCGCGCCATCCGCGCGGCGAACCCGTCGTCCGGGGCGGTGGGGTCGTCGTCGTGGGCGAGACCGCGTACCTGCACGTTGGCCCGGGAGGTGAGCTCGACGGCGCCGTCACCGTGAAGGCGCGCCGCCGTGGCGAGTTCGCGCAGCCGGGCGGGGGTGAGCCGGCCCCCGGGCACGCGGACGCGGGCCAGGCCGCCGTCGGCGGCGGCGTGGACCTGAAGCGCTCCGGGACATGCGTCAGGCCGTGATCGTCCATGAAAGTCGGCAATGTCCACTCACGGGATGCTAGTGCCAGTTTCTTGCGGGGAGCCGGACTGCCGTAGTGTCATCGGTGGCGATGGCGTTGGGAGGAAGCCGGTGTGATTCCGGCGCGGTCCCGCCACTGTGACCGGGGAGCGAACCTCAACCGGGCCACTGCCCGGCGACGGGCGGGAAGGCCGGGGCGAGCACCGATCCGGGAGCCAGGAGACTCCAGCCGTCGCGGCCGACGACGACCCGGGGCGAGGACCCCGAGGGAGGATGCTCCGTGCGCTTTTCGCCGTTCCCCCACCGCAGTGCGACCCCGCCGATGGAGTGTGGCGCGTGATCCTGCTGCTCTCGACCTCCGACACCGACCTGCTGAGCGCCCGCGCGAGCGGCGCCGACTACCGCCTGGGAAACCCCGCCCGCCTGGGCGTCGCCGACCTGCCACCGCTGCTGGAGGGCGCCGAGGTGGTCGTGGTACGGCTGCTCGGCGGGCGCCGCGCCTGGGAGGAGGGGCTGGACGCCCTGCTCGCCGGTCCCCGTCCCGTCGTCGTGCTCGGCGGCGAGCAGGCCCCGGACGCCGAGCTGATGGAACTGTCCACCGTGCCCGGAGGGGTGTGCGCCGAGACGCACGCCTACCTCGCGCACGGCGGCCCGGCCAACCTGACCGAGCTGTACCGCTTCCTGTCCGACACGCTGCTGCTCACCGGGCACGGGTTCGCCGCGCCCGCCCCCACCCCGACCTGGGGGACGCTGGAGCGCGAGGCGCGCGACCAGGACGGGCCGGTCGTCGGCGTGCTGTACTACCGCGCCCACCACGTGGCCGGCAACACCGCCTTCGTCGAGGCGCTCTGCTCGGCGATCGAGGACGCCGGAGGGCGGGCGCTGCCGCTGTACTGCGCGTCCCTGCGCACGGCCGAGCCGGGCCTGCTGGAGGCGCTGCGCACGGTGGACGCCCTGGTGGTGACGGTCCTGGCCGCGGGCGGCACCCGCCCGGCGACCGCGTCGGCCGGCGGGGACGACGAGGCGTGGGACGTTGGCGCGCTGGCCGAGCTGGACGTGCCGATCCTGCAGGGCCTGTGCCTGACGAGCAGCCGCGCCTCCTGGGAGGAGAACGACGACGGCCTGTCCCCGCTGGACGCCGCCACCCAGGTCGCCATCCCCGAGTTCGACGGGCGCATCATCACGGTGCCGTTCTCCTTCAAGGAGATCGACGAGGACGGGCTGACCGTCTACGTGGCCGACCCCGAACGCGCCTCGCGGGTGGCGGGCATCGCGGTGCGCCACGCCGCGCTGCGGCACGTGCCGCCCGCCGAGCGACGGCTGGTGCTGATGCTGTCGGCCTACCCCACCAAGCACGCCCGCATCGGCAACGCCGTCGGCCTGGACACCCCCGCCAGCCTGGTGCGCCTGCTGGCGGTGATGCGCGAGCGCGGCTACGACATCGGCGCCGAGGGCGAGCTGCCCGGGGTGACCGAGCAGGACGGTGACGCGCTCATCCACGCGCTGATCGCCGCGGGCGGTCAGGACCGGGACTGGCTCACCGAGGAACAGCTCGCCGGCAACCCGGTGCGCATCGCGGCGACCCGCTACGCCGAGTGGTACGCCACGCTGCCCGCGGACCTGCGGGAGGGGATGGAGCGGCACTGGGGACCGCCCCCCGGGGAGCTGTTCGTGGACAGGTCGGCCGACCCGGAGGGCGAGATCGTGCTGGCCGCGCTGCGCGCCGGCAACGTGGTGGTGATGGTGCAGCCGCCGCGCGGCTTCGGGGAGAACCCCATCGCCATCTACCACGACCCCGATCTGCCGCCCAGCCACCACTACCTGGCCGCCTACCGCTGGCTGGCCGACGGCTTCGGCGCCCACGCCGTGGTCCACGTGGGCAAGCACGGCAACCTGGAGTGGCTGCCCGGCAAGTCCGCGGGCCTGTCGGCCTCCTGCGGGCCGGACGCCGCGCTCGGCGACCTGCCGCTCGTCTACCCGTTCCTGGTCAACGACCCCGGCGAGGGCACCCAGGCCAAGCGGCGCGCGCACGCCACCCTGGTCGACCACCTGGTGCCGCCGATGGCCCGCGCCGACAGCTACGGCGACATGGCCCGGCTGGAGCAGCTCCTCGACGAGCACGCCTCCATCGCGGCGATGGACCCGGCCAAGCTGCCCGCGATCCGCGCCCAGATCTGGACGCTGATCCAGGCCGCCCGGCTGGACCACGACCTCGGCGTCGCCGACCGGCCGCACGATGCCGAGTTCGACGACTTCCTGCTGCACATCGACGGCTGGCTGTGCGAGGTCAAGGACGTCCAGATCCGCGACGGCCTGCACGTGCTGGGCGCCGCCCCCGAGGGCGCGGCGCGCGTGGACCTGGTGCTGGCCATGCTGCGCGCCCGGCAGATGTGGGCCGGCGGCCAGGCGCTCGTCGGCCTGCGCGAGGCCCTCGGCCTGGCCGAGGACGGCAGCGCGGCGCGGATCGGCGTCGACGAGGCCGAGACCCTGGCCCGCGCCCTGGTCGAGGGCATGGAGGAACGCGGCTGGGAGGTGTCCGCCGCCGCCGAGGTGACCGCCGCGGTCCTGCGCCCGGCGACGGACCTTCCCGGCCCCGCCGGCCTCCCCGGCCCTGCCGGTCCCACCGGCGCGGACGGTACGGCGGGTGCGGCCGGTGTCTCCGGGACGGACGGCGCCCGCGCCGCCGACCCACGGACGGTGGAGGAGATCCTGCGGTTCGCCGCGCTGGAGGTCGTGCCGAGGCTGGCGCGTACCACCGACGAGATCGACGCGATCCTGCACGCCCTCGACGGCGGCTACGTCCCCGCCGGGCCGAGCGGGTCACCGCTGCGCGGGCTGATCAACGTGCTGCCCACCGGCCGCAACTTCTACTCGGTCGACCCCAAGGCCGTGCCGAGCAGGCTGGCCTGGGAGACCGGGCAGGCGATGGCCGACTCCCTGCTGGAGCGCTACCGCGCCGACACCGGCGACTGGCCGCGCTCGGTGGGGCTGTCGGTCTGGGGCACCAGCGCCATGCGCACCGCCGGGGACGACGTGGCCGAGGTGCTGGCGCTGCTGGGCGTGCGGCCGGTCTGGGACGAGGCCTCGCGCCGCGTCACCGGCCTGGAGCCGATCCCGGCCGTCGAGCTGGGCCGGCCCCGGGTGGACGTCACGGTCAGGATCAGCGGGTTCTTCCGCGACGCCTTCCCGCACGTGGTGGCCATGCTGGACGACGCGGTGCGGCTGGCGGCCGGACTGGAGGAGCCCGAGGAGCTCAACTACGTGCGCGCGCACGTGCTCGCCGACCACGCCGTGCACGGCGACGAGCGCAGGGCCACCATGCGCATCTTCGGCTCGCGTCCCGGCGCCTACGGGGCCGGTCTGCTGCCGCTGATCGACAGCCGCAACTGGCGCGACGACGCCGACCTCGCCGAGGTGTACGCGGTCTGGGGCGGCTTCGCCTACGGCCGGGACGTGGACGGGGTGCCGGCCAGGCAGGACATGGAGACCGCCTACCGCAGGATCGCGGTGGCGGCCAAGAACGTCGACACCCGCGAGCACGACATCGCCGACTCCGACGACTACTTCCAGTACCACGGCGGCATGATCGCCACGGTCCGGGCGCTCACCGGCAAGGCCCCGGCCGCCTACATCGGCGACAGCACCAGGCCCGAGGCCGTCCGCACCCGCACCCTGTCGGAGGAGACCTCCAGGATCTTCCGCGCCAGGGTGGTCAACCCGCGCTGGCTGGCCGCCATGCGCAGGCACGGGTACAAGGGCGCCTTCGAGCTGGCCGCGACCGTCGACTACCTGTTCGGCTACGACGCCACCACCGGCGTCGTCGCCGACTGGATGTACGACAAGCTGGCCGCCACCTACGTGCTGGACCCGGAGAACCAGGAGTTCATGGCCCGGTCCAACCCCTGGGCGCTGCACGGGATCGCCGAGCGGCTGCTGGAGGCCGCGAACCGGGGCATGTGGGAACACCCCGACCCGGACGTCCTGCGCGACCTGCAGGAGGTCTACCTCAAGTCCGAGGGGGACCTGGAGGACGGCGCCTGATCCGGTCCCGCCGGGTCGTTCCCGTGGAGCGGCCCGGCGGTGACGGACCGGTCAGTTGTTCTCGGAGCGGCCCAGCCGCCAGTAGCCCATGAACGCCACCGAGGAGCGGTCGATCCCGACCTCCTGGACCAGGTGCCGGCGCAGCAGCTTGACCACCGCGGCCTCACCGGCCAGCCAGGCGTACAGGCCCTCACCCGGCGAGGACTCCGGCACCTCCCAGAGGATCTCCGCGTCCACGTCGACGTCCTCCAGGCCGCCGGTGGCGGGCCCGGCCGGCGCGGCGGCCGGCGGGACGAGCGTCCGCAGGACCTCGTGGACGGCGGGGACGAGCAGGTCGCCGTGGCGGGCCCCCTCGCGCGGCAGCCAGACGACCCGCACGCCCGGCGGGAGGTCGAGCGGGAGCTCGTCGGCGGCCTCGGGGACCTCGAGCAGCGCCGTGGCCGGTACCGCGCCGGAGAGCGACTCGACGATCGAGGTGATGGCGGGCACGGCCGTCTCGTCCCCGGCCAGCAGCAGGTGCGTGGCACCGGCCGGCTGCGCCCACTCCTGGCCACCGGTGGGGCCGGGGTGGGCGGCGTTGGGGCCGACCACCAGGACCCGGTCGCCGGGCGCGGCACGGGTCGCCCAGCGCGAGGCCGGGCCGCTCTCGCCGTGCAGGACGAAGTCGACGTCCAGCTCCCGCAGGTGCGGCCGTACCGCGCGCGCGGTGTAGGTGCGGATCGGGTTGCGCAGCTCGTCGGGCAGCGCCCTCCAGCGGCGGTACCAGTCGGCGTCGTCGCCCAGGGGGGTGATCCCGCCGTCCGGCAGCGGGAGGATCACCTTGATCCGCTGGTCGAAGCCGTGGTCGGCGAAGCCCGCGAGGTCCTCGCCGCCGAAGGTGATCCGCAGGAAGCTCGGGCTGAGCCGCGCGACGCGCACGACCCTCACATCGTGGCAGCGGTAGGCCGGGACCTCCGCCGCGCGCTCAAGGGTCTGCTCGCTGCCCGCTGTCATCGTGCCGCCTTCGCCGAGGGATGTCGTCCCCAGCAACTTAGCTTTGCCTAACCTTAATTATCAACTTCTCGGCTGTCTTGAATGTCGCGATTGTCACGCCGCGCGCCGCGCCACCGGTGCCGTCCGGGCACGCTCCACCTCGCGCGGATCCTCCGCGAGCGGGGCCGTCACCGTCCCCGCGGGCGCCGGTACCGGCGCGGGCATCGGCCTCCGCGCCGATTCCTGCGCCGGCTCCGGTGCCGATTCCTGCGCCGATTCCTGCGCCGGCTCCGATGCCGGTCTGCGCGCCGGTTCCAGTGCCGGTCTGCGTGCCGCGACGGGGGTCCCGGGCCGGTACGGGTCGTGGGCCCAGCCGGGCCTGGTCACCCGGACCGCCTCGTACAGGTGCGCCGGCACGGCCGGCCCCCCGGACCGGTCCGGGGACGGCGTCCGTCGCGCCAGGGACGCCCGCTCGCGCGACCCGGTCCCGCCGGCAGAGGTCCTTTCGTGCGAGCCGGTCCCGCGGGCCGGGGTCCGCTCGTGCGGGCCCGTCGCCTCGATCGGCGCGTCCGCGGCCCTCCGCCGCCCGTCCCTCCTGCGGTGCCGTCCCGCCGAGACCCGCGGACGCCGCCTGGACAGCACGAACGTCATGCCCAGGACGAGGGTCAGCAGCCCGGCGATCACGGCCGTCTCCACCGGGACGGGGGAGGCCCCGGGCACCTCGGTCAGGACGACCGCCTCCCGGACGAGCTGCGGGCGGACCTCGATGCGATCCGCGACCTGCCCGGGAGCGCCGTCGTCGCCGGGCACGGCACCGGCCAGGTGCTCCTTGACCTTACGCGGCAGGCCGTAACCGACGACCTTGTCCTGGTCGCGCTTCTTGCGCTTGAGCCAGACCCGGTCGACGTTGCCCTCGATCGTGTGGATCGTTCCACCCTCGACCCGCTCCACCACGCCGACGTGGTCGATCCCCCCGATGTCCTTGCCGCCCGACCAGTCGAAGAAGACCAGCGCCCCCGGCTCGGGCGTACGCGACCAGGCGCCGTTCGTCTCGAACCAGCGCCCGTGCGAGGGGGTCCAGGCGAACTGCCCGACGTACTGCTGCACGCCCGCCTTCTCCGCGGCCCAGGCGATGAACATCCCGCACCAGGGGGCCGTCCTGTACTGCGGGTCCTTGACCACGTTGACCGAGTACCACTCGCCGAACTTGCTCTGCCGGCCGGGTCCCTCCCGGTACCCGATCTCGGTCTTGATGGTCCTGAGCAGATCGTCACCGATCGGATCCATGGCCGTGAGCCACCCCGTCCATCTCCTCCGCCCTGCCGCGAAGGAGGGGCGCCGTCCGACAAAGACGGACTTTATTCGGAGAAAAAAGACCAAGTGAGGCTATTGGCGTAAAAAACCGGGCTGGACGGCCGTCGGATACCGGATCCGAAGAAACAGGTGAAACGTGGCTCCTCACCCTTTACCATCTTGGGCCGGACCTGCCACGTCCCGGTGGTCGAATACCATGTGACGGCACGTGCGCGGTGTGCGCGGGTGCCGGTGCCGTGGCCCCTCCCGGCCCGGCTGGACGCGGACGCGAAGGCGGAACGGGATTCCATGTTCGACGACAAGACGCAGGAGACCCTGCGCCGTCTGCTGGATCTTGCCGAGCATCCCTCGACCCCGCAGGCCGAGCGCGCCCTGGCCGTGGCACGGGTACGTGCCCTGATCATGGTTCCGGAGGGCGACGCCCGCAGGGCACCGGTCACCCCGGCGATGGAGGCCGGGATCCTCAGAAGGGTCAGGCCGCTCGCCCACCGGGTCGAGGAGGACCTGGTGGAGGAGGTGCACGGCGACCTCTACGCCTTCAGCACCCGCTACCGGGTGATCGGCGAGCTCGCCGAGGAGATCGCCCTGCTGCTCGAACGCTGGAGCGCCACGGTCCCGCAGAAGCGGCACCGGCACGAGGAGGCCGTCAGGACCGCCGCCGCCAGGCTCGTCTACCTGCTGGAGCGGCGCGACCTGTTCCGCAAGCCCAGGTGGGGCAACCGCCCCAGGGCCAGGTAGCCCTCCCGGGGATCACCGCGCCCCGCGGCCGTCCAAGAGACCCGCCGGCCCCCGCCGACCCCCGACGACCCGGCGATTCCCGTCCGGGAGCCGCCGGACGCGGAAGTCCGAAGGGCGCGAGGGCCGGGATGGTGGCCGTGACCCAGGGAGACCTTCCGTCCGGGCGAGACGACCCTGCCTCGCGCGGGACCGGCCATTCGTCCCGGGGCCACGGCGCATGGACCGGCGGGTCCCGGTGGCCGGCGGGAAGGGGGGAGCCGGTCACCGTGAGACGATGTGGGACCCGCCAGAGCTCTCCGTCGTGCACTGGGGGCGCGGTTCCGCCGTCCGGCCGAGCGCGCTAGTCGTGACGGTAGACAGCCGCCCGCGGCGCCTTCAACGATGTTGCACGATGTTGCGCGGAACCCGCCGCCGTGTCACACGCGGCCGGGGCGGCGGCGCGGACACCGAAGGACGCGAGGGGACGGGCACGGTGTTCCCCGCCGGCCGGTCGATATGCTGGGGACCGCCCTCGCCGGGCGAGGTCCGCCGGTCCGTGGACCCTCCACCGATGATCGTGAACGAGCCGGCCCGCCGGGTGTCCCCTGCCACGTCGGCAGGGGGCGGTACGGGAGGGGGAGAGCATGTCCGAGCCGCCCGCCCGTCACCCCACCGGAACCTCCGGTCCGGCCGTCCCCGCCTCCGGTCCGGCCGTGTCCACCGGCCGTGACGTCGATCCCGCCGCTCCCGGCCAGGGTGCCGGGCCGGGCCGGATCCCCTGGGCGACGCTGGGGGTGATCGCGGCCGGTGGGGCGGCCGGTGCGCTGGCCCGTCACGGGCTCGTCCTCGCCTTCCCGCACCCGCCGGACGGTTTTCCCTGGGCGACGTTCGCGATCAACGTGTCCGGGTGCCTGCTCATCGGCCTGCTGATGGTGTTCGTCACCGAGGCGCGGGGCGTCCACCCGCTTCTCCGCCCGTTCCTGGGGGTGGGGGTGCTGGGCGGCTTCACCACCTTCTCCGCCTACGTGATCGACATCGGGCGGCTGGTGGCCGCGGGCGCCCCGCAGGTCGCGCTCGGGTACCTGTTCGGCACGGTGACGGCGGCGCTCGCGGCGACCTGGACCGGCATCGCGCTGGGCCGTCTCATCCTCCGCGCCGGTCCCGGTCCCGGTCCCGGTTCCGGCGAAAGCGACGGCGACAACGACGGTGACGGCGGCGGCGATGACGGCGCGGCGGGCGAGCGGTGAGCGTGCTGCTGGTCGCGCTGGGCGCCGCCCTGGGCGCCCCGCTGCGCTATCTCGTCGACCGGGCGCTCCAGGCCAGGTACGGCGCGAGGTTCCCGTGGGGGACCTTCGCCGTCAACGTGTCCGGGTCGGCGCTGCTGGGGTTCCTGATCGCGCTTCCGGCCGGGGACGCGACGACGGCCCTGGCCGGGACCGGGTTCTGCGGAGTGCTGACCACCTACTCCACCTTCGGCTACGAGACGGTGCGCCTGGCCGGGTCCGGTGCCCGTCTGACGGCGCTCCTCAACGTCGCCGGGAGCATCGCCACCGGGCTGGGGGCGGCCTGGTGCGGCATGCTGGCCGCCCTGGCACTGGCCTCCTGACGCCCCTCCGCGGAGGGACGTCCCCTCCTGACGAGGGTCCGGGCCGCGAGGGCCGGTCGGGGCACGGTGACCGGCCGGTGCCGCGAACCCGTGACCGGTGGTGCGGACCCTCGGCCGTGCCGGGGGCCGCGCACTACCTGCCGGTGGGCTCGCCGATGTCGTCGGCCTCGCTCTCCGGCGCGGGATCGTCACCGGCGCCCAGCTCCTTGCGCAACCGGTCAAGATCCATGTCGTGGCTGCTGTACTTCAGCTCGCGAGCAACCTTCGTCTGCTTCGCCTTGGCTCGGCCCCGTCCCATTGGCTGTACTCCCTCGCGCAGGCCGTGCTCGGCCTCTCGTCACTGTCGCATCGCCGGCTGGCGTGCTCTGACGCCGCAGGTCAGCCCGCGGTAGCCGCACCAAGTATCCCGCTTCCCGGCTGATCCGTCATCGGTCGGGATCAAATCGGTCGCGGGTCCTGTTGGAAAACGGCCGTCGCCATCATAGCCAACGTCATTATGATTTGAAGAATTAAGCAATTTGACACATGATGAGGACCGGTGTATCGGTAAACCGGTCAGTACGGGGCGGTCCGACCAGGGGGGTGGGGCATGAGCGAGTTCGAGGCCGAGCTACGAGCGCGCATCGCCGATGTCGACGGCGAGCTGGAGCTCATGCGCCAGGCCTTCGACGATCACTCGATCGAGGTGCTGTCCGGGCGGCTGGAGAACCTGCTGCGCATCGCCGAGCGGCACGGCGTCGACGTCCGCCACGCGGGCGGCGGGCCCGGCGGCGGAGCGGTGTGACATGCCGGTGCCGCTGCACCAGGCCAAGGCCGAGCTCTTCCGCACCCTCGGTCATCCCGTACGGGTGCGGGTGCTGGAGCTGCTGCAGGACGGCCCCCTGCCGGTGCGGGACCTGCTGAGCGCCATCGGCGTCGAGGCCTCCAACCTCTCCCAGCAGCTGGCGGTGCTCCGCCGCGCGGGGATCGTGACCGCCACCCGGGAGGGCGCCACCGTCGTGTACGCCCTGTCCACCCCGGACGTGGCCGACCTGATGTTCGCGGCGCGGTCGATCCTGACCGAGCTGCTGGCCGGGCAGGGAGAGCTGCTCGCCGAACTGCGCGCCGAGGCGCGCGGCTAGCCTCACGCGTCCCGCGGCACCACCGGTACCTCACCGGAGCAGGCGCCGACGGCACGTCACCGGAACACGGCGCCGGTACGTCACCGGAACACGGGTCCGTGGAACGCGGCGGAACACAGCGGCGGAACACAGGGGACCGGCGGATCACCAGTGCGCCGGATGGACGAGCGAGGCCGGGAGCCCGGTCGAGGCGTCGCCCTTGGCCGCGTCCAGCTGGGACTGGATCAGGAAGATCGTCCCGGTGAGATCGGCGCCCCGCAGGTCGGCGCCCCGCAGGTCGGCCCCGATGAGGTCGGCCCCCCTCAGGTCCGCTCCCCGCAGGTCGGCGCCGATGAGCTGGGCGCCCCGCAGGCTGGCCCCCCGCAGGTCGGCGCCCTTGAGCCTGGCCCCGATGAGGACGGCGCCGCGGTGGTCCTTCCTGCGCCGGCCGGCCCCGGCCCGCGCGAGCTCGCTCGCGCGCAGCAGCAGGGCGTTGACCTTCCGCCGGTGCGCCTCCACGTCCAGCGCGGCGAGGGCCTCGGGCTCGTCCCGGGTGAGCCGCTCGGTCTCCTCCAGCGCGGCGCCGAGCTCGTCGCGGAGCGAGCGGGCCGCAGGCAGGGCCAGCGCCTCGGTCAGGTACCACAGCAGCTCGTGCAGGTCCCGCATGATCGGGAACACCTCGAACATCCGCTTCGCGGTGCCCGGAGCCCGGCGCCAGTCCCGCCCGCCGAAGGTGACCTGCGAGACCTTCTGCCCCGCGCCGAAGCAGTCGTAGACCGTGCAGCCCCGGAAGCCGCTCTCCCGCAGGCGCGTGTGGATGCCGCAGCGGAAGTCCTGCCCCAGGTTGGGGCAGGCGTGCCCGGCCCCCTTGTCGATGGCGAAGTCCGCCGAGGCCGCGAAGGCCGGCACCACGCAGCACAGGCCGAAGCAGTCGGCGCAGTCGGCCCGCAGGTCCTGGCGCTCCCTCACCGGGACGGGGCCCGCGTGCTCACGTTCCTCGGACAACGTGCGACATCCCCCTGCTGAGCGAGTGTGCGGATCGGATCCTGCGGGCCGGGCGTGCCGTTCACCGCGGGACGGGCGTGAACGACGCCTCCACCCCGGCAGCCTATCTCCGCTCCGGCACCGCCCGGCCGGTCAGGGCGGCCTCGGCGTCGTGGCCGTAGAGCCAGGCGCTCTGCCGCAGCGGGTCGCCCGCGGCCAGCGCGGCGTCGCGCTCCACCTGGGCGGGCCCGTCGGGCAGGTGGTTCTGCACCTCGCGCCCGCGGCTCATCAGCTGCACCTGCGAGGCCCGGGGCCTGCGGATCTCCTCGTAGCGGGCCAGTGCCCCGGCCACGGTCCCGGCCGTGGCCTCGCGCAGGCACCCGGCCAGGACCACCGCGTCCTCGACCGCCTGGGCGGCCCCCTGGCCGAAGAAGGGCAGCATCGAGTGGGCGGCGTCGCCGAGCAGGGCCACCCGCCCGGACGTCCAGCGTTCCAGGGGGCCGCGGTCGTACAGGGCCCAGCGCTTGGTCTCGGTGGCCGCGGCGATCAGCCCTCCCAGGCGCGGGTCCCACGTCTCGAACTCGGCGGCCAGGTCCTCCAACCGGCCGTCGGCCGTCCACGACTCGACGCGCCACTCGCCGGCCGGGACGATCGCGACGATGTTGATCAGCTCCCTGTCCCGGATGGGATAGTGCACGAAGTGACGGCCCGGACCCAGCCAGAGCGTCTGCACCCGCCGCAGCGCCAGCTCCGGCGCCCGGCGGGCGTCGACCAGGCAGCGGTAGGCGCACAGGCCGGAGAAGCGCGGCGGCTCCTCCTGGACGACCGCCTGCCGTACGGCCGAGTGGATGCCGTCCGCGCCGATCACCGCGTCCGCGGTCACCGTCGTGCTCCGCCCGCCGGAGTCGGTCAGGACCAGCTCGACCCCGTCGCCGTCCTGCCGCAGCCCGGTCAGGCGCCGGTCGGTCCTGACCGTCTCGTCCGGCAGCGCGTCCCGCAGCATGTCCAGCAGGTCGGCCCGGTGCGCGACGTAGCAGTCGGTGCCGTACAGCCGGCGGCACTCCTCGCCCATCCGCTGGGAGGACAGCACCCGGCCGTCCTGCCAGCGCCGGAACTCCCAGGCGGTCTCCAGCGCGACGGCGAAGGAGGCCAGCCGCTCGCCGAGCCCGGCCCGCACCAGCGGCCGGGCCATGTTGGGGCCCACCACGATCCCGGCCCCGACCTCGCGCAGCTCGGCGGCCTGCTCGTACACGACGGCCTCGACACCGGCCTGCCTCAGCAGCAGCGCGGTGGTCAGCCCGCCCAGACCTCCGCCGACGATGGCGATCCTCACTCGGGGGTTCCTTCCTCGAAGGGCGTCCGCGCCGCGCCGCGGTGCTCCTCCACGAGGTGCCTCATCAGGAGGTCCTCGCCGAAGTCGCCCGTGGGGTCGCGCCACACGCTGTGGGCGTGGTTGGCCTCGTCCTCGGTGTTGTCGAACTCGATCAGCGTGACCGGGCCCTGGATCCGGTAGTAGTGCCCGAGGCCGTGGTCGTCGGCGCCGGCCCAGGCGAAGTGCAGCCCGTCGTCGCCCGCGGCGCGTATCCGGTCCATCTCGGCGGCGACCTGGCCGGGCCTGGCCCGCTGCAGGTAGCACTCCAGCAGCTCGTCCAGGGCGCGCCGCTGCGGTGAGGTCAGCTCGGCGGCACCGACCCCGCGCGGGTGGGACCTGATGTAACGCAGGGCCTGCCGGTCGGCCTCGGTGATCATCGCGTCCCTGCGCCCGACCCCGTGCAGGTCGGGCAGCTCCACCTCGCCGATCCGCGGCACCGTACGGGTGACGAAGTCCGCCGGCGGCACCGGATGGATGATCGCCTTCGCCCGCCGCGCGTCGTCCAGCGAGCGCAGCAGCGCGAACCCCAGGTCCTCCTCCTCGCCCAGCACCCGGTACGGGCCGAAGCGCGCCGGTTCGGAGCCCAGCAGGAACGGGGTGACCGACAGGTGGTCCTGGTTGACGACGGTGAAGTTCACCGACAGGTGGTGGCCGACCAGGCGCCACCCCCACACCGAGTCGGGATTGGGCTGGCCGAAGAAGGTCAGGAAGTACATGCCCGGGTTGCGGAACTCCCTGGCCACGTGCCCGAACCGCTCCAGGTTCAGCTCGCGCAGCACGTGCTCCAGCGAGATCACCTGCACCACCTGCGCGTACGCCCGTTCCGAGCAGCACTGGGCGATCAGGCGGTGCGCCAGGATGCCCTGGTCGAAGGTCAGGTCCCGCAGCGGCAGCCCGGCACGCCCCGAGGCGGGCAGGAAGTTCCAGTTCGACCGGTCGGCGTCGGTGAAGGGCAGCAGCACCCGGGCGCGCTGCTCGCCGTCCAGGGCGTCGAACAGGGCCATCGCCGCGAAGGTGATCAGCGTGACGTTGAAGTCGCCGGGCCGCTCCTCCAGCCCGGAACGCGGCACCCGGCCCTGGTCGCGGTCACGGTCGTGGCCCCGGTCGTGGTGGTGGACGCCCGGACGGCCGGCCTTTCCGGACCCGTGCCCCGGCAGGCCCGGTCCCCGACCTGATTCCGGTCCCGGACCCGATTCCGGTCCCGGACCCGTGACCGACCCCGGACCCGGCTCCGGACCCGGACCCGGCGAGGAGGAATGCGCGTGATCCGCCTGCGGCATCGTTCAGTCCTCCGGCCAGGCCACGATCGGGTTGCGCACCGCGCCCAGCCGGTCGATCTCCACCTCGACCACGTCACCGGGCCGCAGGAACCACACCGGGGTCCTGGCGTGACCCACCCCGGCGGGGGTGCCGGTCGCCACCACGTCCCCGGGACGCAGCGTCATGGTCCGGCTCAGGTGCGCCAGCACCCGCCCCACCGAGAAGATCATGTCCTTGGTGTCGCCGTCCTGGACCACCTCGCCGTTGACCCGGGTGACCAGGCGCAGCCCGTCCGCGGGGTCGCCCACCTCGTCGGCGGTCACGATCGGCCCGATGGGCCCGCTGTGGTCGGAGTTCTTGCCGAGCGTCCACTGGGCGGTCAGCCGCTGCGCCCGCCGGGCGCTCAGGTCGTTGAAGGTGGCGTAGCCGAACACCCCCGCGAGCGCGGTCTCCTCGTCCGCGCACCGCAGGCTCGTCCCGACCACCGCGGCCAGCTCGACCTCCCAGTCCAGGCCGGCCTCGTCCGGTGGCACCGGCACCGGTGTCCCGTCCACCGCGAGCGACGCCGTCCAGCGGCCGAAGATCGCAGGGGTCTCCGGGATCGGGAACCCGCCCTCGGCGGCGTGCGCCCGGTAGTTCAGCCCGACGCACACCACCCGCGCCGCGTCCGGCACGGCCGGGGCCGCCTCCAGCTCGCCCAGCGCGAGCTCACCGGCGACACCGCCTACACCGGCGGCACTGTCGGCGAGCTCGCGCGCCCGTGCGCTCCAGCCGGGCAGGTCCTCGTAGAACTCGCCCACCTCGGCCAGCGGTGCCACCCGGTCACCGCCGGTCAGCACCCCGACCCGGACCCGGCGGCCGTCCCGGAACCCGACGAACCTCATCGCTCACTCCCGACGTTCCCGCGATGGGGCCCACCGCGCCTCGAATCATCACGGCGTCATCAGATCATTCGCCGGATCATCCGGAGATCTTCCTATATCGCCCTCCATAACGGTAGGGGGGTGATCCTGACCGGTGATCCGGACGAGGCGGCGTCCCGGGAGCGGGAGCCGGGGGTCACGACCGCCCGGCACGGCCCCGGCACGCCCGGAGGGTCCCGTGCCCGCCGAGTTCCCCGGGGTTTTACGCCGGGTTCCGGTTCGAACGCCTCAGGGGAGGAACTGTCGGGGTATGGATGAACTTCAAAGGATCGATGCGTACTGGCGGGCGGCCAATTACCTGTCCGTGGGACAGATCTATCTGCTGGACAACCCGTTGCCGGCCGAGCCGCTCAGGCCCGAGCACATCAAGCCGCGCCTGCTGGGGCACTGGGGGACGACGCCGGGGCTGAACTTCTGTTTCGCGCACCTGAACCGGATCATCGCCGAACGCGACCAGGACATGATCTACATCGCGGGTCCGGGGCACGGTGGTCCGGCGGCGGTGGCGCACGCCTGGCTGGAGGGCTCCTACACCGAGCGCTACCCGGCGATCTCCCGCGACGCCGAGGGGATGCGGCGGCTGTTCCGGCAGTTCTCCTTCCCCGGCGGCATCCCCAGCCATGTGGCGCCGGAGACGCCCGGTTCGATCCACGAGGGCGGCGAGCTGGGGTACGCGCTGGCGCACGCCTACGGGGCGGCGTTCGACAACCCCGGCCTGGTGGTGGCGTGCGTCATCGGCGACGGTGAGGCCGAGACCGGTCCGCTGGCGGCGAGCTGGCATTCCAACAAGTTCCTCGATCCGACCAGGGACGGGGTGGTGCTGCCGATCCTGCACCTGAACGGCTACAAGATCGCCAACCCGACGGTGCTGGCCCGTATCCCCGAGGACGAGCTGGTCAAGCTCATGGAGGGCTACGGCTACCGTCCGCACATCGTCTCCGGCGACGACCCGCAGGTCATGCACCCGCTGATGGCCCGCACCCTGGACACCGTCTTCGAGCAGATCGCCGACTACCGGGCCGGGCGCGCCGACCGGCTGCCGATGATCGTGCTGCGTACCCCCAAGGGGTGGACCGGCCCCAAGGAGGTGGACGGGGTGCGGGTGGAGGGCACCTGGCGCTCGCACCAGGTGCCGCTGGCCGGGATGCGCGACAACCCCGAGCACCTGGCGATGCTGGAGGAGTGGATGCGCTCCTACCGCCCCGAGGAACTCTTCGACGGCGAAGGCCGCCCGGTGGCCGAGGTGCTGGCGACGGTGCCGGCGGGGACGCGGCGGATGAGCGCCAGCCCGCACGCCAACGGCGGGGAGCTGCTGCGGCCGCTGGTGCTGCCCGACTTCCGCGCCTACGCGGTCGAGACCAAGTCCCCGGCCGCGCACTCCAGCGAGCCGACCCGGGTGCTGGGCGCGTTCCTGCGCGACGTCATCGCCGCCAACCCCGAGACCTTCCGCCTGATGGGCCCCGACGAGACCGCCTCCAACCGGCTGTCGGCGGTGTTCGAGGCCACCGACCGCGCCTGGAACGCCGAGCTCCTGGACGGCGACGACCATCTGGGCGCGGGCGGGCGCGTGATGGAGGTGCTGAGCGAGCACCTGTGCCAGGGCTGGCTGGAGGGCTACCTGCTGACCGGCCGCCACGGCCTGTTCAACTGCTACGAGGCGTTCATCCACATCATCGACGCCATGTTCAACCAGCACGCCAAGTGGCTGGAGTCCTCCCGCAAGATCCCCTGGCGGCGTCCGGTGGCGTCCCTGAACTACCTGCTGTCCTCCCACGTCTGGCGCCAGGACCACAACGGCTTCTCCCACCAGGACCCCGGTTTCCTGGACGTGGTGATGAACAAGAAGGCCGAGGTGGTGCGCGTCTACCTGCCGCCGGACGCCAACACGCTGCTGTCGACGGCCGATCACTGCCTTCGCTCGCGCGACTACGTCAACGTGGTCGTGGCGGGCAAGCAGCCGATCCTGGACCTGTTCACCATGGACGAGGCGATCGCGCACTGCACCCGCGGCCTGGGCATCGTCCCGTGGGCGGGCAACGACGCCGGCACCGAACCCGACGTGGTCATGGCCTGCGCGGGCGACGTGCCCACCCTGGAGACGCTGGCCGCGGCCGCGCTGCTGCGCGAGCACCTGCCCGAGCTGAAGGTCCGGGTGGTCAACGTGGTGGACCTGATGCGGCTGCAGCCGCCCGGCGAACACCCGCACGGCATGTCCGACGCCGAGTTCGACACGCTGTTCACCCCCGACAAGCCGGTCATCTTCAACTTCCACGGCTACCCCTGGCTGATCCACCGCCTGACCTACCGCCGTACCGGGCACGCCAACATCCACGTGCGCGGCTACAAGGAGGAGGGCACCACCACCACGCCGTTCGACATGGCCATGCTCAACGACATCGACCGCTTCCACCTGGTGATCGACGTCATCGACCGGGTGCCCGGCCTGGCCGAGCGGGCGGCGTACCTGCGCCAGCACATGGTCGACTCCCGGCTCGCGGCCCGCGCGCACACCCGCGCGTTCGGCGAGGACCCCGCAGAGATCCGCGACTGGACCTGGCCGTACTGATCCCGGCCGTACCGACCCCGGCCGCGCCGCCGCCCGGCCGGGCCGCGAAGGGGTCGTTTGACCTCCGCGCACGGGGTAGGAGGTCGTTGCCGCAGCTCAGGGGATGGAGTTAGGACGAACATGACGAAATTCGGATATTTTCTGTCGAGTGAAGAGCACGGCCCGGCCGAGCTCGTACGGCAGGCCAAGCTCGCCGAGCGGGCGGGTTTCGAGGGACTGTGGATCTCCGACCACTTCCATCCCTGGCTGGACGTGCAGGGGCAGAGCCCCTTCGTCTGGACGGTGATCGGCGCGGTGGCCCAGGCGACCTCGCTGCCGATCACCACGGCCGTCACCTGCCCGCTGGTCCGCACCCACCCGGCGATCATCGCCCACGCCGCCGCGACCACCGCGGCGCTGACCGGCGGGCGGTTCACGCTGGGGGTGGGTACCGGTGAGGCGCTCAACGAGCACATCCTCGACTCGCGCTGGCCCCCGGCCGCGGAGCGGCTGGAGATGCTCGAGGAGGCCGTCGAGCTCATGCGGGACCTGTGGAGCGGCCGCCTGGTCACCCACCGGGGCACCCACTACCGGGTCGACACCGCGCGGCTGTACACCCTGCCCGACGAGCCGCCGCCGGTGTACATGTCCGCGTTCGGGGAGAAGGCGGTGACGCTGGCCGGGAAGATCGCCGACGGCTTCATCTGCACCTCCCCCAGCGCCGAGCTGGTGGACAAGTTCCACAAGGCCGGCGGCGCGGGCAAGCCCTCGCAGGCCGGCACGAAGGTCTGCTACGGCCCCGACGAGGCCGAGGCCCGCAAGACCGTGCACAGGCTGTGGCCGACCCAGGGCATCCAGGGCGAGGCGTCGCAGCTCCTGCCGCTGCCCCGCCACTTCGAGGAGCTCGCCGAGATGGTGAGCGAGGACGAGGTCGGCTCGCCCTGCGGTCCCGACCCCGAGGTCCACATCAAGGCGATCCAGGAGTACGTGGACGCCGGATTCGACGAGGTCTACATCAGCCAGATCGGCCAGGACCAGGACGCCTTCTTCGACTTCTACGCCGAGAAGGTCCTGCCCCGGCTCCGCTGACCGACAGGCCCGCCCGGTCCCGCCGGGCGGGCCCGCCCCCCGCCGCGCCCCGCGGCAGGTCGAACAGGAGGAACACCCGGACACCTCTCCGGGGCCGTACGCCCCGGAACTCCACACGGAGGTACGCGATGAAGGCCCTCACCTGGCACGGCAAGCGCGACGTGCGCGTCGACGAGGTCCCCGATCCAGTGATCAAGGAACCGAACGACGCGATCATCAAGGTCACCACCACCGCGATCTGCGGTTCGGACCTGCACCTGTACGAGGTGCTGGGGCCGTTCCTGGGGGAGGGCGACATCCTGGGCCACGAGGCCATGGGCGTGGTGCAGGAGGTCGGCCCGGACGTCACCGGCCTCGTGCCGGGGGACCGGGTCGTCATCCCGTTCAACATCTCCTGCGGCCACTGCCACATGTGCGGCATGCAGCTGTACGCCCAGTGCGAGACCACCCAGGTCCGCGACCAGGGCATGGGCGCGGCCCTGTTCGGCTACACCAGGTTGTACGGCGAGGTGCCGGGCGGGCAGGCCGAGTACCTGCGCGTCCCGCAGGCGCAGTTCGGCCCGATCAAGGTCCCCGAGGGGCCGCCGGACGAGCGGTTCGTCTACCTGTCCGACGTGCTCCCCACCTCCTGGCAGGCGGTGGCCTACGCCGACGTGCCCGAGGGCGGGAGCGTCACGGTCTTCGGCCTCGGGCCGATCGGGCAGATGTGCTGCCGCATCGCCAAGCACCTCGGCTACCGGGTCATCGGCGTCGACGGCGTCCAGGAGCGGCTGGCCATGGCCCGCAGGCACGGGATCGAGGTCCTCGACGCCGCGGTGACCGGCGGGATCCCCCAGGCGGTCAGGGACATGACCGGCGGGCGGGGCACCGACTCGGTGATCGACGCGGTCGGCATGGAGGCGCACGGCTCCCCGGTGGCCAAGTTCGCCCACGCCGTCACCGGCCTGCTGCCGGACGCGCTGGCCGCCCCGCTGATGACCAGCGCGGGCGTCGACCGGCTCGCCGCGCTCAACCAGGCGATCGACACGGTACGCCGGGGCGGCACGGTCTCGATCAGCGGCGTCTACGGCGGCATGGCCGACCCGATGCCGATGCTGAGGATGTTCGACAAGGGCATCACGATCCGGATGGGCCAGGCCCACGTCAAGCGCTGGATCGACGACCTGATGCCGCTGGTGACCGACGACGCCGACCCGCTCGGTGTCATGGACCTGGCCACCCACCGCCTTCCGCTGGACCAGGCCCCGCACGGTTACGAGATCTTCCAGAAGAAACGGGACGGGGCCGTCAAGGTCCTGCTCAACCCCTGACCCACGCAACAGACGACGAGAGGACGGCAATGGACGCGATCGTGCTGCTGAAGGACGACCACAAGACGGTGGAGAAGCTGTTCAAGGAGTTCGAGAAGGCGGGCGAGCAGGCGTACAAGACGAAGCAGGAGATCGTCGCGAAGATCGTCGAGGAGCTCACCACGCACGCCTACATCGAGGAGCAGATCTTCTACCCGGCCGCGCGCGAGGGCGCCCCGGACACCTCCGACCACATCCTGGAGAGCGTGGAGGAGCACCACGTGGTGGTCTGGATGCTCTCGGAGCTGACCCGCCTCGACCCCAAGGACGAGCGCTTCGACGCCAAGGTCAGCGTGCTGATGGAGAACGTCCGTCACCACGTCGAGGAGGAGGAAGAGGAGTGGTTCCCGCAGGTGCGTGAGGCCATGGGACGCAAGAGGCTCCAGGAGCTGGGCGAGCAGATGGCCAAGGCCAAGGCCGACGCGCCGCGTGACCCGCTCGCGCTGAGCAGCGCGAAGGCGTAACGCCTCCGTCCGGACCCTGCGGTCCCGGCGCGGCCGGGTGGCCAGCACGGCCCGCACGGTCCGGACGGCGGGTGAGCCGGGCGGGCCCGCGAAGGCTCGGGCCGCGGACGGACGGGCCCCGGCCCCCACGTGGGGGCCGGGGCCCGCCGACGTTCCGGACCGTCCGCGTCCGGCCGGTCGTCCGGGCAGGGCGGTCACTCAGTCCGGTGCTCCGGGCCGGTGCTCCGGATCGGTCGTCGGCCCGGACCGGCCGGTCACCCGGGCCGGTCGGTGACCAGGAACTCCACGCCGCCCCCCTCGTCGACGTCGGCGTCCAGGGACTTGTCGTCCAGCATGTCCACGACCTGCGGGTCGAGGAAGATCCGTGCCCCGCCCGACTCCACCACCCGGTCGGCCGACTCGGGGTGTTCGGCGATCGAGAGCACGAGCGAGCCGGTACCGTCGCTCTCGGACGAGATGCGCATACCGGTCTCGGGAGCGTCCGACACCTGCGCGCTGATGCCCCGGATTACCTGAGCTGCCGTATCCGTCAATGTGAGCATTGTTCCCCCTTGTCTGGTTTGCGCTTTCTCGGCCCTTGCCCGCTCTCACCGGCCCCAACCGTCCCCCGCCCGACCGCGGTGGATCACGTCCATACCCTCGTCCTGGAACGCCGCGCCCGCGGGCCCGGCGGAACGCGGGAGAACGGGCGGGGAGAGGTCATGGACGATCGCCGCGCCCGCTGCCGGATCACGAGCACGGCGGCGATCCCGGTCCCGCAGGTCCGCCCCCGGGTCAGTCCCGCCCGCGCAGCTCCTCCAGGCGCTGGGCGGTCTTGCGCGCGGTGATCAGCACCGGGTCCCAGACGGGCGAGAACGGGGGAGCGTACGACAGGTCGAGCCCGGTCATCTCCTCCACCGTCATCTCGTGCCAGACGGCGATCGCCAGGGTGTCGATGCGCTTGGCCGCCCCCTCCCGCCCGACGATCTGCGCGCCCAGCAGACGGCCCGTGGCCCGGTCGGCGATCATCTTGGTCTTCATCGGCAGGGCGCCGGGGTAGTAGCCGGCCCGCGTGGTCGACTCCACGACCACGCCGACCGGCTCGAACCCTGCCCTGAGCGCCTCGGCGGTCGACAGGCCGGTGCGCGCCACCTCGTACTCGCAGACCTTGGAGATCGCGGTGCCGACGACGCCGGGGAAGGCGGCGTACCCGCCGCCGATGTTGATGCCCGCCACGCGGCCCTGCTTGTTGGCGTGGGTGCCGAGCGCGATCGCGACCGGCCGCCGGGAGACCAGGTGGAAGGTCTCCACGCAGTCACCGGCGGCCCAGACGCCCTCGGCCGCCGTCCGCATCCTGCGGTCGGTCCTGATGCCCGAGGTCTCGCCCACCGGGATGCCCGCGGCCTCGGCCAGCGCGCTGTTCGGCCGGGTGCCGAGACCGAGGACCACCAGGTCCGCGGGCAGGGCCCGGTTCTCGGTGCGGACCGCGCCGACCCGGCCGCCGGACACCTCGAAGCCCTCAAGGCGCTCGCCCAGGTGCAGCTCCACGCCCAGGTCGCGCAGCGCGTCGGCGACCAGGGCGCCCATGTCCGCGTCCAGGGTGCTCATGGGCTGCTCGGCCAGGTCCACGAGCGAGACCCGGATGCCGCGCCGGACCAGGGCCTCGGCCATCTCCAGGCCGATGTAGCCGCCGCCGACCACGACCGCCCGCTCCGGCTTCTCGGCCACGGCGTCCAGCAGTGCGGTGCCGTCGTCCAGGGTCTGCACGCCGTACACGCCCTCCGCCTCGACGCCGGGCACGTCCGGGCGGTTCGGGACGGCGCCGGTGGCCACCACGAGCCGGTCGAACGGCTCCCACCGGGGAGCACCCCCGCCCCCGCCCCCGGCCCCGCCGCCGCCGTCGGTGTCGCGGACGGCCACGGCGCGCCGGTCCAGGTCGATCTCGACGACCTCGCTGTGCAGCCGCAGGTCGATGTCGAACTCGTCGCGGAACACCTCCGGGCGGCGGCTGACCAGCTCCTCGGGATCGGCCACCTCGCCGCCCACCAGGTAGGGGATCCCGCAGGCCGAGTAGGAGGCGTGCGCGCCCTTCTCGAAGGCGACGATCCGCAGGTCGTCCGGCCCTCGCCTCCTGCGGGCCTGGGAGGCCGCGCTCATCCCCGCGGCGTCGCCGCCGATCACCACCAGTCGTTCCGTCATCGTCCCCCGCCTCCGCCGCAGACCGCCGATGGTACGGCTTCCCCGTCCGGAGGTGTTCGAACGACTCCCCGTACCGCCCCTAGACCACCTCGAAGTCGGCCATCATCGCCATGTCCTCGTGCTCGAGGTTGTGGCAGTGCATCATGTAGCGCCCGCGGAACCCCGCGAAGCGCACCAGCACGTCCACCGTCTCGTACGGCCGGACGTCGACGGTGTCCTTCCAGCCGCCGTCGGTCGCCGCCGGGGCGCGGCCGTTGCGCGAGAGCACCTGGAAGTGGGCCAGGTGGACGTGCACCGGATGGTGGAAGTCGCTGGTCAGGCGCCAGACCTCGGTGCTGCCGAGGCGGGGGCGGGCCAGCGGCCTGCCGGGGCGGAACGGCACCCCGTTGATCGTCCAGGCGGCCCCCGCCCCCTGCCCGGTCCGCCGGAAGTCGAAGCGCCGCGTGGTCGCGGACGCGGGGCGAAGGGCCGGTCCGGCCGGTGCGGACACGGCGAGCCGGGCGGGCACCGCGGCGTCCTCGCGGGCCCGGCGCGCCACGCGGAAGCGCATCACGTCGCGGGTGCGGCCGGAGCCGAGCGTGTTGACCATCGTCACGTCGGTGCCGACGGGGTGGGCGGAGAAGTCCACCACCACGTCGAAGCGCTCGCCCGGGGCGATCGTGATCGCCTCGTGCGTCACGGGCGCGGCCAGCAGGCCGGCGTCGCTGCCGATCTGGGTGAACCGGCCGCCGGGCGTCAGCCGCAGCCGGTAGCGGCGGGCGTTGGAGGCGTTGAGCAGCCGCAGCCGGTAGCGGGTGGCCGAGACCTCCAGCACCGGCCAGGGGGCCCCGTTGACCAGGATCACGTCGCCCTCGACGCCCTCCATGTAGGCGTCCTCGACCCCGGGGCTCCCCAGCAGGCCGGGGTCCTTGGACGGGTAGCGGAAGGAGCCGTCCTCGTCGAAGGCCCGGTCGCAGATCATCAGCGGCACGTCCCGCTCGCCCCCGGGCAGCGGCAGGGCGTCCTCCTCGTCGTCCTCGACGATCGCGAACCCGGCCAGGCCCCGCCAGACCTGCGGCGCGGTGAAGTCCATCCGGTGGTCGTGGTACCAGAGCGTGGCGGCCGGCTGGTCCAGCGGGTAGGCGTAGTCCCGGAACCCCTGGTGCAGGGTCCAGCCGGACGCCTCGACCGCCGTGCCGTGGCGGGCGTGCCCGCCGGCCGGCGGGCGGAAGGCGTGCCCCTCGCCCACCACCAGGTCGGTGGGGTAGCCGTCGGAGCCGGGCGGGGTGACCCCGCCGTGCAGGTGGGTGGAGGTCGGCACGGGCAGCCGGTTGCGGACCCGGACCGTGACCGGGTCCGCGCGCCTGAGCCGGAAGGTCGGCCCGGGGAACGTGCCGTCGAACCCCCACACCTCGGTCGAGGTGCCGGGGACGATCTCCATCCGCGCCGGGCGCTGGACGACCTCGTAGTGTCCCGGCCGCACCGGGCGTGCCTGCGCGGGGATCGGCAGCGGGACGGTGAACGGCCGGGGCAGGGGCAGCGCGCTGGTCAGCGTCTGCCCCGAGGTCTCGGCCGACACGGCGCCGCATCCGGTGGCGAGCAGGCCGGTGGCGCCGAGCCCGCCCAGGAAGCGTCTTCTGGAGATCATGCCCGCTCCCGTCCCACGCGCCAGGTCCAGGCGGTCATCCACACGGCCACGCCGAAGATCACCATCGCGAGCGGGATGTGCAGGGCGACCGCCCTCTCCATGCCCAGCAGGATCTGGCCGTTCATCAGCGCCACCTGGGCCGCGCTCACCCACAGCGGCCACGCCGGTCCCCGGCCGGGCCGCCACAGGACGATCGCGGCGATGAACTGCAGGCCTGCCAGCACGGTGCCGGCGGTGGCGTTCACGTTGTGCTGGGTCAGCAGGTCCACCTCGCCGGTGACGAACAGCCCGCCGATGACCGCCTGGCCGAGCACGGTGAGCAGGTGCGCGGTGGCGGTGACGCGCAGGGCCCACAGGGTGCGGGCGGGCAGGCGGGCCGGGGCGGCCGGGGGAGCCGGGCCGGTCACCGAGGGCGGGCCGGTCAGGGGGGCCGGGGAAATCATGGGAACCTCCGTTGGATCACGCCGCCCAGGCTTCCCGGTCGCGACGGCGCCGTCGTCACCCCGGGGAAGGTCATCGGCCCTACGTCGCCCGGTGTAGGAGGAGTACGGCGGGCGGACGCCGCTACGACCGGGGGAGTACACGGCAGGTGGCGGCCATGTCGAACACGCGATGAAATTAGCTCGCAAAAAGTATGTAAAAATTTTGCTACTTCGACCGTATGCTTGCGGGCATGACGCGAAGGCTTGCCGAGGTGGCCCGAAGGGTCGGGACGAGCGAGGCGACGGTGAGCCGGGTGCTCAACGGCAGGCCCGGCGTCTCGGAGGCCACCAGGCGGGCCGTGCTCGACGCGCTGGACGCGCTGGGGTACGAGCGCCCGACCCGGCTGCGGCGCGACCGGGCCCGCCTGGTCGGCCTGGTCTTCCCCGACCTGCGCAACCCGGTCTTCCCGGCGTTCGCCGAGGTGGCCGGTGGGGCGCTGGCGCAGCAGGGGTTCACCTCGGTGCTGTGCACGCGCACCCCGGGGGGCTCGCGGGAGGCCGGCCGCGTCGACGCGATGCTGGCCCAGCACGTCTCGGGCGTGCTGTTCGCGGGCGGCGCCTACGCCGACGCCGACGCCGGTCACGAGCACTACGAGCGCATCCGGGAGCGGCGCCTGCCGGCCGTGCTGGTGAACGCGGCCGTCGGCCACCTGGGGTTCTCCAGGGTCTCCTGCGACGACGTCGCCGCAGCCCGGCTGGCGGCCGGGCACCTGCACGCTTTGGGCCACCGGCGGATCGGGATGATCCTGGGGCCCGCCGACCACCTGCCCTCGCGCCGCAAGCTGGACACCTTCGCCGCCTATGCGCGCGAGCGCGGCCTGGTGGGCGGCGAGCGCCTGGTCGAGCATGCGGTGTTCTCGATGGAGGGCGGCCAGGCCGCCGCCGCCCGGCTGGTCGGGGCCGGCGTCACCGCGCTGGTCTGCGGCAGCGACCTGCTGGCGCTGGGCGCGGTGCGCGCGGTCCGGCGCGAGGGCCTGCGGGTGCCGCAGGACGTCTCGGTGATCGGTTACGACGACTCCTCCCTGATGAACCGGACCGACCCGCCGCTGACCACGGTGCGCCAGCCGATCGAGGCCATGGGCCGGGCCGCGGTGGAGCTGCTGGTGGCGCAGATCGACGCCGCCGCCAGGCCCGGGGGCGAGCTGCTCTTCGACCCCGAGCTGGTGGTCCGCGCCTCCACCGCGCCCCCGCCGTCCTCCTGACGGGTGCCGGCGGTCGTTCTCCTGACGGACGCCGATGGGCACCGACTGCCACCGACTGCCACCGACTGCCACCGACGGGCACCGACGGGCACCGACGGGCACCGGCGGGCGTGCCGCTGAAACCGGCGTGAAAATTCCGTCAGATTCCTGACGTCGTACGGCATCGATCCGCAAGCGGGCGACTCCGCCGCGTGTCATCCCGTCGTCACCGCAGCTCGGTGCGGGTGCGCACGAACGGCGATCACGTTACGAGGCCATGGATGAGCGATCACTGTCACTTTTTTGCATCTAGATTGACGGGCTCTTGCTACTTCCTGCACGCATCTATATGTTTCTCGCAACCGACCCGCCAAGGAGTGCCCCCGGATGAAATCCCCCAAGCTCGCGATGCTGCTCGCCGCGGCCCTCGCGCTCACCGCCGCCGGGTGCGGCGACGACGACAGCGGATCCAAGGCCGCGAACACCACGCCGGGCGCCGCCGGGGCCGACGCTCCGGTCACGATCTCCGTGGGCTGCCAGCCGCCCAAGAGCAACCCGCTGGAGCGCACCGCCTGGGACGAGGACGTCGCGGCGTTCAAGAAGATGCACCCGCACATCACGATCGACAGCAAGGACGCCTTCCCCTGCATCAACCCCGACACCTTCCAGGCGAAGCTGGCCGGCGGCACGATGGAGGACGTCTTCTACGTCTACTACACCGACGTCAAGAAGATCATCGCGGCGGGCCAGGCGGCCGACATCACCCCCTACGTCGGCACCGTCAAGCGGCTGAACGACCTGCGGCCCGACGTCATGAGCATCTTCAAGGAGGGCGACAAGCTCTACGGCCTTCCCCGCAACAACTACTCCATGGGCCTGGTCTACAACCGCAAGCTGTTCACCCAGGCGGGCCTGGACCCGGCCGCGCCGCCGAAGACCTGGGCCGAGGTGCAGGCCGCGGCCAAGAAGATCGCCGCGCTCGGCCCCGGCTACGTCGGCTTCGGTGAGTACAGCGCCGGCAACACCGGCGGCTGGCACTTCGCCGCCTCCCTGTACGCGCGCGGCGGCGAGATGGTCGGCCCCGACGGCAAGACGGCGGCCTTCAACAGCCCCGAGGGCAAGGCCGTCCTGGAGAACCTCAAGACCATGCGCTGGACCGACAACAGCATGGGCACCAAGCAGCTCCTGCAGTGGGAGGACCTGATGCGGATGATGGGCGGTGGCAAGCTCGGCATGATGATCGGCGCCCCCGACGTCGTCCAGGCCGTCAACAACGACTTCAAGGGCAAGTTCGAGGACTACGGCGTCACCTCGATGCCCGAGGCCAAGGCCTCCCTCAACGGCGGCGACGGCTACATGATCAACCCCAAGGCCACGCCCGAGAAGATCAAGGCCGCCATGCTGTGGCTGGACTTCCACGAGCTGACCCCCGGCCAGGGCCAGTTCAACTACGCCCGCAGCAAGAAGCAGGGCCGCCCGGTCGGCCTGCCGATCCCCGACCTGTACGGCGACAGTGCGCCCGGCAAGGAGATCGTCGAGCTGCGCAAGGCCAACGCCACCGTCCCGGTGGAGAACTTCACCCCCTTCGTGGAGGGATCGGGCGCCATCCAGAACAAGCTGGAGCCGCCCAAGTCCCAGGAGCTGTACGCGATCCTCGACGTGCCCATGTCGGCGGTGCTGACCCGGCAGGACGCCGACATCGACAAGCTGCTGGCCGACGCCGAGGCCAAGGCCAACAAGGTCCTGGCGAAGTCGAGCTGACCCTCTGAGACCCGGGGGGGGGGGGGGGGGGGGGGGGGCCCCCCCCCCCCCCGGCCCCGGCGGGGGGGGGCGCGCGTCAACCCACACCACACACAGCCGGCCGGGCA
>NZ_JBITFY010000021.1:0-164454 GCF_044456585.1 Streptosporangium sp. NPDC050855 | reverse complement strand
CCTCAGACAGCGAGATCACCACGGCAGAAGGTCCAGGATGCGACACCCGAAAATGGTAGCAACTTACCCTCTGAATTTGCGGCGCATCACACTAGTGCTGTGACCGGAAACCTTTGCCGGTCTCGCGTGTAGCCGCCGGCGTCGGTTGGATGCGTCGTACACGTCCGGCTGGCGCGAGGAGGCGCGGCGGGAGAACCGGTCGGAGTACGAAGACTGATGAACGCCGAAGGTCAGAAGTTGCAGCAGATCCTGCGCCGGGGCAGCACCAGTTCGGTCCGGTATCGGCGAGTGATGATCCTGCCGGCCTCAGCCGGGGGTAACACCGTCCCGGTGATCGCGCGCCTGGTGGCCGCTGATGAGGACATCGTCCGCGATGTGATTCACCGGTTCAATGAGATGGGGCTGGCCTGCCTGGACCATCGGTGGGCGGGAGGCCGTCCCCGCCTGCTGAGTGACGACGAGGAAGTCCTCGTCATCCAGATGGCCACCACCCCGACGCCCTGTCCGCCCAGCGCCGTGAACGCGCCCGCGTCCGCTGGGGCGGCCGACCACTGTCAGCTGCCGCCTGACCACCTAAACCGGCCGACGTTTCCGGTCACGACACTAGGTCCACCTCGTCTTGCCCGGAGCACCGAACCATGTCAACCGCGACCACTGTCCCCTGCAACACCGGCGTACCCGATTGCGGCCTTGCCCTCAAGGAACTCTCAGAAGTCGACACGGTGGAGGACGCATACGGCCTTGTCATCGGTGACCGCTCATAATCGATCTTGACTTCGGATGTGCCTTTCTGGCTTGATCAAGAGGTTTGGGCTCATCCTGACCTCTTACGAGCGGAGCTTCACGTGCGCTTCTTACCCGCGAAACCTCGTAGACCCGCTCTACCATGGACGGGCGCGCTAGCCGGCGTCCTAACCCTGACGGCCGGCCTCCTCATCGCCCCAGTCCCCGCAGCCTCGGCCGAGGACTCCGTGACCGATCTCGGCGCCTTCTCCTACCTCACCGACCTGGTCGTCGGAGGCAACAAGGTCGCCGTTTCGATCGACGATCGCATCGTCATCGCGGACACCACCGGCGAGGTCGAGGGCACCGTCACCGGCCTGTCCGGCGCGCACGGCCTGGCCATGACACCCAACGGTACCCGCCTGTACGCCGCGCTGACGGGCTCGGGAGAGGTGGCCGAGATCGACACCTCCACGCTGGAGGTCACCCGGCGCATCGACCTCACCGCCTACGGATGCCCATCTAGCTTGGCGCTCACCGGAGAACGGTTGTGGGTCGGTTATGGCGGCTGCGGCGGTACGTCCGGCGCTCTCCGTCTCGATCTGTCGGTAACGACGCCGGAGCCGGCACCGTTCGAGGTTCCTCTGAAGTCGGGCCCGTACCTCGCGGCGGCGGGGAACACGCTGGTGGTCGGCGAAGGGGGCGGCAGTCCGGCTGACCTGTTCGTCTACGACGTAAGCGGTGCCGCTCCCGTCTTCCGCGGTGAGATCGACGGGCACACCTACGTCCACGGGCGGTTGAACGATGTCGCCGTCACCCCGGACGGCTCGCACGTGATCTCGGCGTTCATGCTTCCGGACGCCTTCGAGATGTGGGACGCCATGACCTTGGCCCGGGTGCACAGTTACGAAAAAGGTCCCGAGGCTGAGGGATACCCGGCAACCGTCGCTGTCAGCCCGGACGGCGCCTACGTCGCGGGCGGGCGCAATCAGTTCTCCGTCGGTGAGATGGCGCTGTACAACACGGCCTCGGGTGCGGAGATCTATGCTGCCAGCCCCCCGGAAGGTGAGATAGTCGACGGGAGCGCCGTCTTCTCCGGCCGCGATGTCTTCAGCCTGCTGAAGACGGATTCGGACCACCTCCACCTGTGGCGGCTCCAAGACGTGAACCTGCCGGCCTCCACATTGACGCTGGCGGTCGGGCCCGGCGCGACCGCACAGCAACCGCTCACCCTGGCGGGACGGCTGGCATTCGACGACGGAACCGTACCGGGCGCGCAACCACTGACCGTGACCCGCACTCTGCCCGATGGAACCAGCACGGAACTACCCAGCGTGACCACCGCGGCGGACGGAACCTTCACCGTCACCGACACGCCACCGATCGGCGGAAAGTACACCTACACCGTGCTCTGGAAAGGCGACGAGAGCCACCGCTGGAGCAGGGCCTCCCTGACCACAGCGGTCAGATACGCGACCACGCTCACGCTGACCGGGCCCACGAGCGCGGTCGCCGGTACGAGGCTCGTGTTCAGCGGCCAGGTTCAGGTGGCGGGCGCCACCGCGCCGCGCAGCGGCTGGCTCACCGTCAGGCGCACCCGCAGCGGCGATGACGGTGAAACCGTGCAGTGGCCGGTAGGGATCGACACCCGTGCGTCGTACAGGTTCGCCGACATACCGAATGCGGGCGAGTACACCTACACCGCGCACTGGGCTGGCGACGACCGGATCGGACCGGCGCAGGCCAGCCACGTCGTCACGGTCCTCGAACCGACCGAGTGACCAGTGGCGCCGCCCGCCCCCCCCACCGCCGGGCAGCGCTCAGCCAGACATAGCGTCGGAACGCAGTATCCCAACGACCGGTGGCGGTAGCGAGGCGAACACCGCTACCGCCACCGGTCGTTCTTTTGTCGATCAACCCCAGCCTCACCATGAGCTGCCTATGCCGACGGCTCGAACCTGCGGGTGCGCTCCACCCGCCACCCCACCCTTCTGGCCGCCCAATACAGTGAACGCCCCGCGTCCGCAGCGAAAAGGGCATCCGCTTCGGCGGACGCACTCTTCCGCCCGCCGCGTGATCCTCAACCCGGCGAACGTTTACGGTCACAGCACTAGCCGTTCCCTCCGGTGAAACCGAGGCCGAGGGCGCGGTAACGGGCCAGCCGGGCGGCGAGGCGGTCCTCGGGCTCCTGGGCGAGCAGCCCGGCGATCTCGTACTCCAGCACGCGCGAGACTCGGCGGCAGAACGCCTCCGGCTCGTAGGCGGCGTCCGGCGACTCCGGGATGATCCGGTCGACGAGACCGTCCCTTCGCAGGTCGGTGGAGATCACCCCCTGGGCGGCGGCGATCTCCGGGGCGAAGTCGACGCTCCGGTACAGCAGCGCCGAGGCGCCCTCCGGGGAGAGCGGCGAGAGCCAGCCGTGCTGGGCGCAGAGCACCCGGTCGGCGGCGAGCAGCGCCAGGGCGGCACCGCCCGCGCCCTCCCCCAGCAGCAGGCAGACCGTGGGCGCGTCGAGCATCACCAGGTCGGCCACGGAGCGGGCGATCTCGGCGGCCAGGCCGCCCTCCTCGGCCGCCTTGGAGAGCGCGGCCCCGGCGGTGTCGATCACGGTGACCAGCGGCAGTCCCAGCTCGGAGGCGAGCCGCATGCCGCGCCTGGCCACCCGCAGCCCGGCCGGGCCGAGGGGGGCGTCGATCCGCTGGCGCCTGCGGTCCTGGCCGAGCACGATCGCCGGAGCCCGGCCGAACCGGGCCAGCGCGAGGATCAGTCCCGGGTCGTTCTCGCCCACACCGGTGCCGTTGAGCGGGGTCACCTCGCGGGCGCCGAGCTTGAGCAGCGCCCGTACGCCGGGGCGGTCGTCGCGCCGGGAGCGGCCGATCGCGTCCCACGCCTGGATCGGCGGGATCGGCCCGCCGGGCTCGGGCCCCGGCTCCAGTCCCCGGCGGGGGGCACAGAGCACGGCGAGCGCCCGTACGGCGACCCTCCGGGCGTCCTCGGCCGACACGACCGCGTCGACCAGCCCGTGCGCGAAGAGGTTCTCCGAGACCTGGACGCCCTCGGGGAAGGGGTAACCGTGCAGCGACTCGAACACCCTCGGGCCGAGGAAGCCGATCAGCGCGCCCGGCTCGGCCGCGGTGACGTGCCCGAGCGAGCCCCAGGAGGCGAAGACGCCGCCGGTGGTCGGATGACGCAGGTAGACCACGTACGGCAGGCCCGCGGCGCGGTGCGCGGCCACCGCGGCGGTGATCTTCACCATCTGCACGAAGGCCATCGCCCCCTCCTGCATCCGGGTCCCCCCGGAGGCGGGCGCGGCCAGCAGCGGGAGCCGCTCGGCGGTGGCGCGCTCGATCGCGGCGGTGAGCCGCTCGGCCGCGGCCACCCCGATCGAACCGGCCAGGAAGGAGAACTCGCACGCGACCACCGCCACCCGGCGGCCGTCGAGCAGCCCCTCCCCCGAGATCACCGACTCGTCGTACCCCGTCCTGGCCCGGGTCGTGGCCAGCTCCCTGGCGTAGTCCGACCCGGGGGGCGCCGGGTCGGCGGGCGGGGTGTCCCACGACGACCACGTACCCGGGTCGAGGAAGGTGTCGATCAGCGTGCGCGCGTCGGGCCGCGCCGGGGTCATGCCCGCGCTCCCCGCGGGGACGCGGCGGGACGCGTGCGCGACGATGCCCGGGGACGGTGCCCGGGGGTCCGCGGTCGCCTCATCGCTCGCGCTCCTCCAGCCACGCGAGGACCTCGTCACCGTGCTCGCCGAGCGCGGGCGGGGCGGTGTGGCGCACGGGCGGGTCGCCGTCGAAGCGCAGCGGCGGACCGGGCAGCTCGATGACGCCGAGCACGGGGTGGTCCACCTCGACGACCAGGCCCTGCGAGCGGGTCTGGTCCCAGGCGTAGACCTCGTCGATGGACCTGATGGCCCCGGCGGGCACCCCGGCCTCGCCGAGCGCGGCCAGCCAGTGCGCCCTGTCGTGCGCGGCGAGCGCCTTCTCCATGTCGGCGATCAGCTCGTCCCGATGCGCGAATCGTTCCCTGTTGACCGCATATTTCGGGATGTCGGGGTCGATGTCCAGCAGGGCGGCGACCTTGCGCCACTGCGCGTCGTTGGCCGCCGCGATCTGGATCATGCCGTCCGCGCAGCGGAAGGCCCCGTACGGGGCGATGGAGGCGTGGTGGTTGCCGCCCGCCCCGGGCACCTTGCCGCCGACCGTCCAGGCCGTGCCGTGGTAGGAGTGCACCCCGGTCACCGCGGCCAGCAGCGAGGTCCGCACCACCTTGCCCCGCCCGGTCCGCTCACGCTCGTAGAGCGCGGCGACCACCCCGTACGCGCCGTGGATGCCGCCGAGCAGGTCCGCGATCGAGGCGCCCACCCGGTACGGCTCGTCGGGCGAGGGGCCGGTGAGGCTCATCAGCCCGGCCTCGCCCTGCGCGATCTGGTCGTAGCCGGGCCTGCCGCCCTCGGGGCCGTCGTGGCCGAAGCCGGTGATCGACAGGATGACCAGGCGGGGGTTGAGCTCGTGCAGCCGCTCCATGGAGAAGCCCAGCCGGTCCAGGACGCCGGTGCGGAAGTTCTCCACCAGGACGTCGCTCTGCCGTACCAGGCGCTCGATGAGCGTCCTGCCCTCGGCGGACTTGAGGTCGACGGCGATCGACCGCTTGTTGCGGTTGGCCGCCAGGAAGTAGGTGGAGATGTCGCCGTCGGGGCCCACGAACGGGGGGCCCCAGCCTCGCGACTCGTCCCCTCCCCCGGGATGCTCCACCTTGATCACCCGGGCTCCCAGGTCGCCGAGCATCTGCGCGGCGTGCGGGCCCGCGAGCGCGCGGGAGAGGTCGAGGACGACGATGTCGCCGAGTGCTCCCTGCAAGATCAACCTCCGGTACGTGGTTGCCGGGCCCGGCCGGAAGGAATCCACCGTTCCCCGGCCGCCTGTCATGAGACCACCCGGCACGGTGCCCGGACGCGGGAACCCCATGATCCCTCATGACACCACCCCGTGGGCGCCCGGGGGTGAGATCAGGATTTTTCACCCCGGCCGGCCACGGGACCACGGCGTACGGACGCAGGGAATCTGACTCGGAAACCTGACACGGGGCCGCATGCGGGGGGACGCGGGGCCGCACACGGGGCACCGCGAGGACGACGTGAGGACGACGTGAGGGCACACGGAGGCTCACGGGTCGCGTGCCGGGAAGACGCGGGGACGCGGAAAATACCGGGGAGACACGAGGACCCGGGAAGACACGGGAACGCGGGGATGCGGGAAGACACGAGGGTCGCGGCGGGACGCGGGGGCGCGCATCCGAGGACATGCGGGAAGACGCGGGGCCGCGCCCGGGGACACGCGGGGAGACGCAAAGCAGGCCGGGGCCCGCACCATGAAGGTGCGGACCCCGGCCCGTGATCGTGCGTGCTGCTACGTCAGGCGGGAACGATGTTCTCGGCCTGCGGGCCCTTCTGGCCCTGCGTGACGTCGAAGGAGACCTTCTGGCCTTCCTGGAGCTCACGGTAGCCCTGCGCCGCGATGTTGGAGTAGTGAGCGAAGACGTCGGCGCCGCCGCCGTCCTGCTCGATGAAGCCGAAGCCCTTTTCAGCGTTGAACCACTTCACAGTTCCCGTTGCCATCTCGATCTCCTTCGATAGGTGGCAAAATCAGAACCCGCACCTCGCGAATCCTGCGTCGCCGCGATGAGCCCATCCGGAGATGACCGGGAAAACAAAATGCACCTGAAGGGTTATCCGTCAGGTGCACACAAAGTTTCATGGGTACCACAACCGCAACTGAGTTCAGCGTAGCACCTTCGCGCACCGATCGCACAACGGCGGGGCCGGCCACCCCCCTGGACGTTTCCGGAGACCCGGCCGGGACGGGGCCCGGAGACTCCTCGATGACCTCCCGCGGACGGCCGCACCGACCCGCACCGACCCGCACCGACCCGCGACGGCTTGCACCTGCCCGCGACGGCCCGCGACGGCGTCGGCGGGCCTGCGCGGGGCGGCGACCCCGGCCGGCTCCCCCGGGATCACGACGCGCCGCACGGGCCGGGGTTACGGCAGTATCAATCGTGACCACCGGAAACAGGCTGGTGAGGGCCATCCTTCAGCCTTCCATCACGGATCATCGGCAATAGACTGGGCCGGTGCGTGACGAAAGCGGATCGTCCTGCCGGGTCTGCCGGGCCCCGCTGCCCGCAGCGACGCGCGGACGGCCCCCGGTCTACTGCTCCCGTGCCTGCCAGGCACGGGCCTACCGGCGGCGGAAGAACCCGCCCCCCGCGGCCGAGCCCGACCCACCGGCCGGGCGGCCGTCCAGGCGCCTGGAGATCGTCGAGGCGCTCTGGCGCATCGCCGCCGAGCGCGGCCTGGAGGCGGCGAGCATGCGGGAGATCGCCGCCGAGGCCGGGGTCTCCCTGCGCGTGGTGCAGTACCACTTCGACGGCAAGCACCAGCTGCTCGTCACCGCGCTCCGGCTGCTGCACCGGGACGGTGAGCGCCGTGCCCGGGCGCGGATCGAGGCCGTGCCCGACCCCTCCGACCTCCGGGCCCTGCTGTGGGTGATCCTGACGGAGTTCCTGCCGCTGGACGACCGGAGCCGGACGACCCTGCGGGTGCTCCTCGCGTACTACGTCCGCAGCCTCACCGACCCCGCGCTGGCCGCGGTCTTCCTGCACGGTGGCCAGCCCCTCGAGGACCTCGTCGCCGGCATCGTCGGGCGGGCGCAGCGGGAGGGGAAGGCCGCGCCGGGGCTCGACCCGCGCCACGAGGCCGACCTCCTGGTGGGCGGGGTCTCCGGGCTGGGCATGGACGTGCTCCACGGGCGGCGTACCGTGGCCGAGGTCCGCCGTACCGTCGACTACCACCTGGACCGGATCTTCACCGTCCCGGCCGCGTCCGGGGCGCCGGCGGAGACGTCACAGGAGGTCCACCTCGGCGTGCGGCAGTCCTCCCGACAGTGACGGGAAGCCCGGCCCCCGGTCGAAGAAGGGCCGGCCCGCCTCCGGGAGGGCGTCTGGTCCGCGGAGCCCGCGGAGCCCGCGGAGCTCGCGGAGCCCGGCGCGGCGGGCCTCGGTGGCCCCGGCGTCCACCCGGGGGTCGTCACCGGGCCCGGTCAGGACGACGCCGTAGTCGTCGCGGGCGCCCTCGGGCGACACCTTGCCGTCCCGGACGTCGGCGGCCACCAGGGCGGGATCCCGGTCCAGCGGGGATCCCCAGCCGCCCCCGCCCGTGGTACGGACCCGGATGACCTCTCCCGCGCGGACCGGTGAGTCGTCCACCAGCCCCTCCATCGGCCTGCCCTCGATCTCCACCACGAAGGGGCTTCCGGCCCGGCCGCCGTTGACGCCCCAGCAGGACAGAATCGAGCGGTCGGCGATGGACATGAACGAGGCGTCGCGGAGCATCCGCAGGTGCTTGTCGTACCCCAGGCCGCCCCGGTAGAGGCCCGGGCCTCCGGAGTCGCGGGCCAGGCCCAGCCGCTCCACCCGGAACGGCCAGCGGGACTCGGCGAACTCCACCGGGATGTTGCGCGAGTCGGGCACGACGTGGATGGTGTCCTCCCCGTCGGCGTACCACCGGCCGCCGGAACCGCCGCCGAGCACCTCGCGCATCAGGTATGGGGTGCCGTCCAGTCCCTCGCCGTACACGCCGGTGTAGCGGATCGTCTCCTGGTCGGCGGGCATCCGTCCGCCGGTCGCCTTGGCCAGCACCCCGGCCAGCACGCCCAGCAGGCGCAGGATCACGAACGTGCGGGCGTTGGTGGGCGCGGGGAAGACCGGGGTGAGCAGGGTGCCCTTGCCGGGGAAGCGCATCTCGATGAGCGGCACGACCCCCTCGTTGACGTCCAGCTCGGCCATCCGCTCGGGGGTGTCGGCCAGGTTGCGCAGGATCGGGGCCAGCCACTTCTTCAGGAACACCCCGTCGGCGTAGTCGCCCGCGTGGTTGATCGGGCCCTTGGCCTGCGGCGAGGTGCCGGTGAAGTCGATGACCAGCGGCGCCGGGGCCGAGTGGTCGACGGTGAGGGTCATCCGCTGGGTGTGCAGCCGGGGCGGGTCGACGCCGTCGTGCTCGGCGTAGTCCTCCCAGACGTGGGTGCCCTCGGGGATCTTGGCCAGCAGCTCCCTGCGGAACGTCTCGGTGGTGTTGGAGATGATCGCGTCGAAGCACGCCTCGACCGCCTCGCGCCCGTACCGGTCGAACAGCTCCGCCAGCCGGCGCGCGCCCATCAGGCAGGCCGAGCACTCGGCGTCCAGGTCGCCCGCGAGCGAGTCGGGCATCCGGGAGTTCCTGGTCATGATCGTGAGGGCCGCCCGGTTGGGCACGCCCCGGTCCCAGAGCTTGATGGGCGGGACCATCAGCCCTTCCTCGAACACGCTGCGCGCGTTGCTCGGCATGGAGCCGGGCACCGCCCCTCCGATGTCGTCGTGGTGGCCGAACGCCTGCACGAACGCGACCACCTCGCCGTCGTGGAAGACCGGCACGGTCACGCACAGGTCCGGCAGGTGCCCGATGCCGCCCTCGGACAGGTAGACGTCGTTGTGGAAGAACACGTCACCGGGGTTCATCTCGCCCACCGGGAAGTCCCTGACGATCGGCTGGACCAGCGCCGAGTAGGACCTGCCGGTCAGCTTGCGCAGCCGTACGTCGTGGATGCCGGCGCGGAAGTCGTGCGCGTCGCGGATCATGGGCGAGCGGGCGGTACGGGCGATGGCCGTCTCGACCTCCATCTCCACCGAGGCGAGCGTCCCCTCGACGATCTCGACCAGGACCGGGTCGGCCGTGGCTGTCACGCCCTCGGTGTCCTTCATCTGCGTGGTTCCCTTCTCGCCGTGCCGTGCCGTGCCGTGCCGTGCCGTGCCGGGCCGTCCGCACGACCTCGCCGTGCCGGGCCTGCCCGGTCTGCCGGGCCGTCTCACCGTGTCGCGCCGTCTCACCGTGCCGGGCCGGATCTCACCGTGCCGGGTCGGCCGCACGACGCACCTCCAGGTTCCCGAACGCATCGGTGGTCGCGGTGAAGCCGGGGTGCAGGGGCAGGGTGGAGCCGTACTCCTCGATGACCGCCGGTCCGGCGATCCGCACCCCGGCCGGCAGTCCGGAACGGCGATGGACCGGGGCCGGGCCCCACTCGTCGTAGAAGACCTCGCGGAAGGCCACCGGCTCGGGACGCCCCGAGCCGTCCGGCCTGCGGCCGAGGGTGGGACGGGTGATCGGGCCGATGCCCGAGACGCGGAGGTTGACCCATTCCACCCCGTGGCGGGGGTCGTCGCGGTAGCCGTACCCGTAGAGCTTGCGGTGCTCGGTGTGGAAGCGCTCCAGCACCTCGGCCCGCCATGCCTCGTCCAGCGGACCTGCCGGGGCGGGCACCCTGACCTCGTAGGCCTGGCCGTAGTAGCGCAGGTCGGCGCTGCGGGCGTAGACGTGCTCGGTGGCGGGGAAGCCCTCGCGGTCCAGGGCCGAGGCGGCCCGGCCCTCCAGCTCGCCGAAGATCTCCGCGGCGGTCTCCAGGGAGAGGTCGCGGGTGACGAAGGTGCGCACGTAGTCGTTCTTGACGTCCACGGTGAGCAGCCCGAACGCCGAGACGTTGCCCGGGTCCGGGGGGACGATCACCGACGGCAGGCCGAGGATGTCGATGAGCCTGCACACCAGCAGCGGCCCGGAGCCGCCGAAGGCGACCATGGGGAAGTCGCGCACGTCCAGGCCGCGCTTGACGGTGATCTGGCGGATGGCGTTCGACTGGTTGAACGCGCTGATCTCCAGCACGCCCGCGGCGGCCCGTTCGGGGGTCAGCCCGATCGTGGCGGCCAGCGCCTCGATCCCCTCGCGGGCGGCGTCGGCGTCGAGCGGGATCTCCCCGCCGAGCAGGTGCGGCGGGACGCGGCCGAGGAAGACGTGCGCGTCGGTGACGGTGACCTCGGTGCCGCCGCGGCCGTAGCAGAGCGGGCCGGGGTCGGCCCCCGCCGACCTGGGACCCACCTTCAGAGTGCCCTCGGGGGAGATCCACGCGACGGAGCCGCCCCCGGCGCCGACCGTGACGATGTCGATCATCGGGATCTTGCAGGGGTAGCGGCCGACGTTGCCCTCGGTGGTCAGCGACGGCTCCCCGTCGACGACCACGGCGACGTCGGTGGAGGTGCCGCCGCCGTCAAGGGTGATCACCGAGGGGTGCCCGGCGGTACCGGCGATCAGCGCGGCGCCGAGCGCGCCCGCGGCCGGCCCGGACAGCACGGTGGTGATCGGCTGATGCACGACCTCGGCGGCGGACAGCACGCCGCCGTTGCTCTTCATGATCGAGAAGGGCATGCCCCCGGGCCCTCGGGCGCGACCCCCCACGGCGTCCCCCGCGCCCTTCGCGTCCCCGGTGCCCCCGGTGTTCCCGGTGGCCTCGGGGTCCTCGGGGTTCCCGGCGCCGCCTCCGGGGGCGTCCGCGGCCCCCGCCCGCGGGGAGCGGCTCGCCGCCTCCAGGCGTTCGGCCAGGTTGGCGATGTAGCGGCGCATGGTCGGCTTGACCGCGGCGTCGACCAGCGTGGTGACCGACCGCTCGTACTCGCGGTACTCGCGCAGCACGTCGGAGGAGATCGAGATCACCGCGTCCGGATGCTCCTTCTCCAGGACCTCCCGCATGCGCTGCTCGTGGGCGGGGTTGGCGTAGGAGTGCAGGAAGCAGACGCCGATCGCGGTGATGCCCCGGTCGCGGAACCACCGGGCCGTCTCGGCGGCCTGCTCCTCGTCGAACGGCCGCACCTCGGCCCCGGTGTGGTCCAGCCGCCCGCCGACGGTCCTGACCCGGTGCACCGGGACGATACGGGGCGGCTTCACCCAGAAGTAGGAGTTGCCGTAACCGTCCGGCACACTCTGGCGGGCGATCTCCAGGATGAACTCGAAGCCCTCGGTGGTCACGAAGCCCAGGTCGGCGATGCGGTCCTCGAGGAGCTGGTTCGTGGCGACCGTGGTGCCGTGCACGACGGCCGACACGGCCGACAGGTCCGTCTCCCCTCCGGTCCCGGCCGCCTTCCGCAGGACCTTGCGCACCCCCTCCATGAACCCGTCGGCCGGGTTGGCGGGGGTGGAGGGGGTCTTGGTCGTGGTGATCTCACCGGTCTGCTCGTCCACCGCGACCACGTCGGTGAACGTGCCTCCGGTGTCGACCCCGATACGGACGCTGCGCATGCCCCCGTGTCTACCCAGTTCAGGCGATCCGGCAAATCGGCGGACCCTGCCGAAGCTTCGCCCGATCCTTGGCAGTGTTGACGGGAGGCATGCGCGGCGACAGGCGGCGGACGGGCCGCGCCGCGACAGGAACTCTTGACGGGATGAGGCTGCCCGCGTCGGGGGAGCATGATCGGTCGCTGGACGGAGTGTGAAGAAGGGCCGGCGGCTTCGGAAAGCCCCGACGAGAACCCGTCAGGGCTTTGTCGCTCTCTCGAGCGGTGTCCGCGAACCCGCTCTGCGGGACTGGGCGACCGCCCGGACGGATCGCCGGCAGCACCCGGAGTACTGCCGGCGATCCGCCCTGTGGGGGTCAGGCGGTGAACCGCACGCCGGCCAACCGCTCGGATTCCTCCCAGAGCTTGCGCGCGTCGTCCATGCTCCGCATCGTCGGCCACGGCTGCTTCAGCAGAACCGGCGGTCCGCCCATCGTGCGTTTCGGACCGTAGAACTGGTCCCCTCGCGACGCGGGGTCGGTCGCGGCCATCACCGCGGGGAGCGCGGCGCCGGCCACGGTCCCGGTGATGCCGAACCGCGACAGGACGCGGATCATGCGTCGCCCGCCCGTCTCCTTTTCCCTGCCCATGCCCGGCTGCGCGGCGAGCAGGTTGGTGGGCGAGACACCCGGGTGGGAGAAGTTGCTGGAGATGCCCCAGCCGGCGGCCCGGCTGCGGGCGTCGAGTTCGCGGGCGAACAGCGCCACCGCGATCTTGGACTGGCTGTAGGCCTTCATGACGTCGTAGCCGGTCTCCCAGTTGAGGTCGGCCCAGTTGATCTCACCGCTTCTGGCCGCGATGCTCGTCTGATGCGTGACCCGCGCTCCACCTGCCTTCAGCAGTGGCAGCAGGCCCAGGGTGAGCGCGAAGTGGCCGAGGTGGTTGGTGCCGAACTGCAGTTCGAACCCGTCCTTCGTCGTTTGGTGATTCGGGGGTGTCATCACGCCCGCGTTGTTCACGAGGATGTCGATCGCGCGATCTTCGCTGTTGAGCCGATCGGCCAGCGCGGCGACGGAGTCCAGCGACGACAGGTCGAGGGCTCGAGTCGTGACCGTCGCGCCCGGCACTTGCGAGCGGATGCGGGCCGCGGCACTCTCTCCCTTCGCAGGGGTGCGCACGGGCATGATCACCTCGGCGCCCGCCCGGGCGAGGCGGGCGGCGATCACCTGCCCGATTCCATCGCTCGCGCCCGTGACGACGGCGAGCTTGCCGGTCAAGTCGGGGATCGTCATGTCCGTTGTGCGCGCCATGTGGGTTCCTTGGTCAGGTGGCGATCAGCCACGGGTCGGCGTGTGAGAACCAGACTGCCGTCTTGTCGCCGGCGGATTCAGGGCTGCCTCATCCACTGATCGCCGATCCATGCCTGGTTCCCTGACCAGGAGGAAGCAGGGTGGTGAGGGGCGGACCGACAGGTCGTGGCTGTCGCGCCATCAGGAGAGTAGAAACGACACGAACCGAACACACGAGCATGGGCGAGGGGAACACGATGATCGATCGCGCAAGACTGGCGACGTTCCTCCGACGCAGACGGGAGTCACTGCAGCCGGAGGACGTCGGGCTGTCACGCGGACCACGAAGGAGGACCGACGGGCTGCGGCGTGAGGAGGTCGCCGCGCTCTGCCACATGTCGACCGACTACTACGCCCGTCTGGAACGAGGGACAGGGCCGCAACCGTCGGAGCAGATGATCGCGTCGATCGCGCAGGGTCTGCATCTGTCACTGGATGAACGCGATTACGTGTTCCGGCTGTCCGGCCACAACCCGCCCTCCCGCGGAGCGACCAGCGATCACGTCGGTCCGGGTCTCCTGCGCATCCTCGACCGCCTCCACGACACGCCGGCCGAGATCGTCACCGAGCTCGGCGAGACCCTCCGGCAGACCAGAACGGCGATCGCGCTCACCGGTGACGCCACGCGGTTCACCGGCCCGGAACGCAGCCTCGGGTACCGGTGGTTCACCGATCCCACGGCCGGAGCGGCGTATCCGCCCGAGGAGCGATTGTTCCTCTCTCGCGTTTACGCCGCCGGGCTGCGAGAGGTTGCCGCGCTGCGCGGTCCGGACTCGAAGGCGGAGCAGCTGGCCGCCTTGCTCCGCGAGCAGAGCGAAGAGTTCCGCGACCTCTGGGACAGTCACGAGGTGGGCATCCGCCCCACTCGGCTCAAGCGCTTCGCACATCCCGAGGTCGGGATGCTCGAACTCAACTGTCAGACACTCCTCGACCCGGACCAGTCCCATCGTCTCCTCGTCTACACGGCCGAGCCGGGCAGCGAGAGCCATGAGAAGTTGCAGCTGCTCGCGGTCATCGGCGCCCACGCCATACCCTGACCGAGCTTCGACGCGGGATCCGGAGAGGTTGACGCGGGGAGTGGGCCTGATCCGGTTCGACGGACATCCGAGATCAGGGGACCGTCCCCGGAAGGATGTCCATGACGGGGAGCATGGGGAAGAAGAAACCGCGTCCTCGTCGCTCGTTCACCCGCGCGTTCAGGACCGAGATCGTCGCGCCGTGCCGGCGTGGAGACCGCTCGGCCGGCCAGGTGGCGGCAGCCTCTGTGTCCACCGAACCGGGGCAACTCCAACGAGTCACTCTGTCAAGAGTTCTAACGGCGGCGGGGACCCATCGTGGTGTTGATCACCGCGTCGGCGTCGTGCGCGTGCACCTTCGCGGCCAGCCGGATGGCCATCTCGTTCGTACGGCGCAGCTCGGCCTCGACCCGGTCCTTGCCGGACTGGCCGACCTGGACGCCGAAGTAGGCGCCGATGATGGCTCCGGAGACCCCGACCAGCCCGGCGAACGGCGCGGCCGTGTCCCCGTTGCGGAACGCGATCACCACGAAGCCGACCAGGATGACCAGGAGCCCCATGACGACGACGTAGAACCCGTACCGCCAGCGCGCCGCCTCGGCCTGCGCGGCGACGGCCTCGTCCTCGGTCATCATCACCGCGAGCGCCGCGGGTATCTCCGTGGTCTCCGTCCCGGAGGGGCCCGGGATCACGGTGGCCGGGGTCTTGCCGACGGGCGGGGCGGAGTTGTTGGTGGTCGTCACAGGTTCTCCCACTTTTCGATAGGCCAAAAGGAATCTCCCACGCTTTTCATCGTCACGCCAAGTCGGGCCGCACCCGCCAAGAGCCTCCCCAGCAGGGCATCATCCGCCCGAAGGGCCGCATATGCCCCCCGGTCTCCTCGGGTAACGTCCCGCCCGTTCGCGGGTGCCCCCGGAAACGTCGAGATCACGATTCGGGACCGCGGTACCGGACCGCGGCCGGGGCGGGATAGAAGAATGTTCACCTCTTCCGTCCCCTCCCCGGAGGTCCCCCGTGACGACGTTCCCCCGACGCCTCGCGGCCTCGCTGCCGGTCGCCCTGCTCCTTCTCCTGGCCCTCCTCCCGGCGCCCGCACGGGCCGAGTCCGATCCGCTGGTCGCCGCCCGGTGGCAGGTCGCGTGGGACACCTACCGGTTCTACGAGTGCCTGACCGCCCCGCTCCCGGTGACCGGCCGGAGCCGCGCCGAACGCGACATCTCCATCGAGATCGACGCCCCGGTGCAGCACGTGTTCGACGTCTACTCCGACATCGAGAACCACCTCGGCATCCATCCGTTCCTGCGGCGGGTCATCACCCACCGGGACCGCACCGAGAACGGCGTCCGCCTCGTCGACTTCACCGCCGTCGAGGACGTCCCGGTGGCCGGGGTGCCCGTCACCTCCGAGACGCACGCCCAGCAGCGCCTCCACCGCGACGCGCTGTTCTACGAGACCGACACCTGGACCCTGCCGAACGTCGTCACGCACCAGAAGATCGTCTTCGAGGATCTGGGCCAGGGGCGGACCCGCGTCACCGAGCACCTCGTCTTCGAGGCGAGCGTCCTGCTCATCGACTTCACGGTGACGAACGGCGTCTCCTCCCACCAGCGGACGCAGGCCGGGCTGAAGGAGGCGATCGAGAGCGGCGAGCTCTGAACCGGCCGCCCACCGGGAGGGCGGGGTCCGCGACCGGGTACTAGGCTGGCCCCCCGTGACCGAACCGTCCGCCCTCTCCGCCGTTCCCGCCGTTTCACGGGACGGGGTGCTGCGCTTCTACTTCGGCCCGATGGACTGCGGCAAGTCCACGCTGGCCCTGCAGATGAACTACAACCACGGACGCCAGGGCAGACGCGGCCTGGTGCTGACCAAGCACGACCGCTCGGGCGGTCCCAAGATCACCAGCCGGATCGGCCTGGGCAGCGACGCCGTCGAGGTCGTCGACGACCTCGACCTGGTGGCCCTGGTACGGGCGCACGAGCCCATCGACTACGTCATCTGCGACGAGGCGTGCTTCTACACGGTCGACCAGATCGAGCAGCTCGCCGACCTCACCGACCACCACGGGGTCGACGTGTACGCCTTCGGGCTGGCCTCCGACTTCCGCTCGCAGATGTTCCCCGCGGCCCAGCGGCTGTTCGAGCTCGCCGACGAGATCAACCGTCTCCAGGTCGAGGTCCTGTGCTGGTGCGGGCGTCCGGGCCACCTGAACGCCCGGGTGGTCGGGGGGAGGATGGCCCGTACCGGCGAGCAGGTCGTCATCGGCGACACCGGCACGGACCAGATCCGCTACCAGGTCCTGTGCCGACGCCACCACCGCTCCGGCGATCTCGGCCTGCCGGTCGGCGCCTCCCCTCGGGTCTCCGACTCGGAGGAGGTCCCCGCCTCGTAGGCGACACCTCTCGGGGCCCGGTGTCTTCCAGGGACCGGCGGGATTCCGGGGAGCGTGGGACCACGGGCCGGAGCGTACGGGGCTCGGGAGCGCCCCCGGTTCAGTAGGGCATCGGCCGCCCCGACGGGGTCCGCAGATCCAGCGTGACCCGGGCGGGACGCCGTGAACGCTTGCGGATTCGGATCTGGCGCATCGTGAGGAACTCCTGTCGCGTGCTCCTGCGGGCCGGATCCGCCGGTCCCCGGCGTGTGCCGCCGTCCGTCCGGTGCCGCCGTTCCTCCGCTCGGTACCGGTGTCCTTGGGAGACCTTCCCCCGGTGACGTGGATTACCGGGGGCGGGTGGGGGCGGCCCTGTGACGAGGACCGCCCAGGGGACGCGATCGCCGTGCGGGACGGGGTTCCCGGGGGTGCCGGGCGGAGGGGAGATCTTTTAACACGGTCCGCGACCGGACGGTCGTCACCGTCGTCCGATCACCGCCGCCGGGCCGTCGCCGGGACGTCACCCGTCCCGGGTCACCGGGTGGTCGCGGTGGCCCGCGCGACGAAACGGACGAGGAGCGTGGCGAAGATCTCCCGTTCCTCGGCGGACCAGTCCTCGGTGAAGGTGTCGAACGCCTCGTCCTGCCAGCGGCGGGCGGCGGCCAGCAGCTCGCGGCCGGACGCGGTCAGCACGAGGTCGGCGTGGCGGGCGTCCCCCTCCAGGGTGCCGCGCCGCACCAGGCCCGCGGCCACCGCGTCGGCGACCATGCGGCTGGCCACGGAGCGGTCCACCCCGAGCGCCTCGGCGACGTCCCGCACCCCGACGCGCGCGACCCGATCGGACCGGCCGCTCCCCCCGGCCCGCTCCCCCTCGTCGCCCTGGCCGCTCTCGTCGGCCCGGCCCCTCTCGTCGGCCCGGCCGCTCTCGTCGGCCTGCCCGGCCCTGCCGCCCCCGCCGGTCGCGTCCACTCCCCCGGTGCCGGCGTCCCCTCCGACGTCCCCGGCGATGTCACCGATGTCACCGGTGCCGCCGATGATGTCGACGACCACGACGCGCGAGACGTGTCCGCTCTCGGCGCCGTTACCGGCGATCTGCTGGGGCCAGCGCCGCGACCAGTGGCGGATCAGCGCGAACAGCGCGGGCCCCGCCTTGCCGGGGGCAGGACTCCCGGACCGCGTCCGCCGATCATGAGGGTTCCGCATGGGCACAGCATCACACCCGCGTCTGACAGGTGCAAACGACACACGTACCGTGTCCCCGTGTCCCCGTGTCCCCGGTTCACTCGCCACGGATCCCCCCGGGACCCGCCCGGGACCCGCGGCTCAGGTCCCGAGCGCGTGCCCGACCGTCGAGTCCACGTGGTCCGGGATCTCGTCATGGCGATCGCCCGTGGACGGTGTCCCGGTGGGCTCGAACATCAGGACGGCGGCGCCGGACGGAGCGTACGGCCGGTGCTCCGTGCCTCGGGGGACGGCGAAGACCGCGCCCCGCGGGAGCAGGACCGTGCGCTCCCCGGCGGGTTCGCGCAGGGAGATGCGCAGCTCCCCGTCGAGGACGAGGAAGAACTCGTCGGTGTCGTCGTGGACGTGCCAGACGTGCTCGCCCTCGGCCTTGGCGATGCGGACGTCGTAGTCGTTGACGCGCGTGACGATGCGGGGGCTCCACAGTGCGTCGAAGGAGGCCAGGGCATCGCCGAGAAGGATCGGTTCGTTGCTCACGAGCCCATCCTTCGCCGTCCCGCCCGGTCGGCGTGAGTGCTATGAATCGCACATGGCGAAAGAATCCTCGCACCCGGGCCGCGCGGCGGACGTCCATCGGGTCGTCGTGATCGTGGACGAGAACTCGAACCCCTTCGAGCTCGGCTGCGCGACCGAGGTCTTCGGCCTCCGCAGGCCCGAGATCGGCCGTGATCTCTACGACTTCAGGCTCTGCTCCCCCGAGCCGAGCACCCTGATGCGGGACGGATTCTTCACGCTCACGGGGGTCGGCGATCTGGAGGCGGCCGACGCCGCGGACACCCTGATCGTCCCCAACCGCCCCGACGTCGAGGTGCCCCGCCGCGGGGCCGTGCTCGACGCCGTCAGACGGGCGCACGCGCGCGGTGCGCGCCTGGTCGGCTTCTGCAGCGGTGCCTTCACGCTCGCGGAGGCCGGGGTCCTCGACGGACGCCGCGCCACCGCGCACTGGCAGTGGGCGGCCGCCTTCCGGGCCCGCTTCCCCTCGGTCCGGCTCGAATCGGACGTGTTGTTCGTGGACGACGGTGACATTCTCACCGCGGCGGGGAGCGCTGCCGCCCTCGACCTCGGACTGCACCTCGTCCGCCGCGACCACGGGGCGGAGGTGGCCAACTCCGTGAGCCGGCGCCTGGTCTTCGCGGCGCACCGGGACGGTGGCCAGCGCCAGTTCGTGGAGCGCCCCGTACCCGACCTGCCGGACGAGTCCCTGGCCCCCGTCCTGGCCTGGGCCCAGGAACGGCTGGACTCGCCGCTCACGGTCTCCGGCCTCGCGGCGCGTGCGGCGATCAGCCCTGCGACGCTGCACCGCCGCTTCCGGGCACAGCTGGGCACGACGCCGTTGACGTGGCTCACCGGGGAACGGCTCGCCCTGGCATGCCGGTTGATCGAGCGGGGCGAGTCCCGCTTCGAGATGGTCGCGCGGCGCAGCGGTCTCGGCACCGCCGCGAACCTCCGCGCGCTGATGCGCCGTACGACCGGCATCACCCCGTCGGCCTACCGGCGCCGGTTCGGACCCGGGACGGGTGACGACGGGACGTCCTCCTCCGGCGGACCACCGCAACGCACCTGAGCCCGGTCGTCTCACCGTGGCGAAAAGCCAGGGAGCGAGGGAGCCGGGGAGCGAGGAGCTAGGGAGCGTCGGCGATCTCGGCGAGGCGCGCGGCCAGCTGCTCGGGCTCCCCGTCGATCAGCGCGGACACGCCCCTCCACCAGGCGAACCACTCACCGCTGCGCCACATCCAGTCGATCCGCTCGATGGCGGCGATGACGTCGCCCCGGGTCCGCCACGCCTCGCCCGCCTGCACGGCCGAGGCGCCGTGGCGCAGGGCCCAGGCGTGCAGGGCCGCGGCGGCCTCGTCGTCGACCGGCTGCTCGTAGGGGTCGGGACGCTCGTCGAGCCGGTGCGGTCCGAGCCCGGCCGCCACCCCCCAGCTCCACTGGGCCTCGGCGGGGCGGGAGTAGCGCAGGGAGTCGAAGTCCAGGTCGGAGCCGAGCCCGCCGTCCGGACGCTCCACGACCACCGCGTCGAGCCTGCCGCCCGCGTCGAAGGAGACCACGATCCGCGTGCCGGGGCGCGCGTCGGCGGGCAGCTCGACCCGGTCCTCGGCCTGCCAGGAGTTGAGGTCGGTGACGGCGGTCGCGCGTCCCCACGCCCGGTCGGCCGCGTCGTCGGCGATCCAGGCGGCGAGCATCTCCAGGACGGTCAGGTCGGTCCACGGGTCGACGGCGGTGGAGGTCTGGAGCACCTCGTCGGGCGCGGGCAGCTTGCCACCGCGCTCGCGCCGCCACCATCCCTCGCCGAGTTCGCGCGTGCCGACCAGGAGCGCGGCCAGCGCGGCGAGCTCGGTGGACCTGCGGGTGAGGGGGGCGCCACGGGCCAGCTCGACCGCGCGCGCGACGCGGTCGGCGCCCAGCGCCTCCCCCGCCTGACGCAGCAGCGGGGCCGCCTCCGGCCGCTCCTCGCCCAGCAGGTCCCGGATCAGTCGTCTGGCCTCGGCCCTTGCATCCTCCGCACGTGCCTCACGCATACCGACACCGTACGCCGGGAGATCCTTGGGCGCGAGCGCCACCGCGGGCGCGGCCCCACCCGGTGAGAAGACCCCGCCGCCGACGCGGCCCGGGACCGGCCCGGTGCTACCGCCTGCCGCCGGTACGGCCCAGCAGCCAGCCGATCACCGCGCTGCCGAGCGCGACGCCCGCGCCCATGCCGAACGCGGCCAGCAGCGACCACGGGGGTACCGCGGCCCTGGGCCGGTCGGCCGGGCGTTCGGCCGGGCGTTCGAAGACCTGCGCGGCCGGGACGGCGGTCCGGACGGACGGGGATCCCGGCTCGGCGGAGGTCCCGGACGGCGTGGCGTCCACCGGGGCCGGGCCGGTCCCGGCGGGGACGGGGACGGGGACGGGGGCCTGCTCGGTCACGAGGTGCCTCTCCACGGCCGAGAAGAAGTCCCCGGCCGTCTTCTTGGCGACGGAGCCGAGCATGCGCTGCCCGACACCGCCGATCATGCCCCCGATCACGGCCTCGGCGTCGTAGTCGATCCGGGTGCCGCCCTCGGCCTCGCTGAGACGGACCTCCACGGTGGCCTCCACGGTGCCCGGGGCGCCCTGGCCCCTGGCCCTGAGCACGAACCGCTCGGGGGGCCGTGGTTCGGAGAGGGCCACCTCCCCCTGGTAGACGCCCTTGATGGAGGCCACCCCGGCGGTGACGGTCATCTGGTAGGTGTCCGGCGCCGTCTCCTCCAGGCGCTCGCAACCGGGGATCGTGCGTACGAGCACGGCCGGGTCCTGGAGCGCTGACCACACGCGGTCTCTGTCGATGCCGAGCACGGCACTGCCTGCGAGCTTCACACCCAGCACCCTAGGCAATCGGCGGCCGGTCGGATAACAGCAACATCTGCCCGCCGGGCCACCCCGCCGTTGTCAGTGCCACCACCGGCCACCACCGGCCACCACCGGTCCCGCCGGTCACCGGCTTTCGATGCCGGGTCAGCCGGGGACGGGGGTGCTGCGGGCCCGCAGCGACTCTCCCACGTCGTACAGGTGGCGAAGCGCCTGCGCGTACGAGCTGATCACCCCGGACTCCAGGTAGTCCACGCCCAGCTCCTCGCAGTACGCCTTGACGATCGGCTGCGCGCGGCGCAGGTTGGGCATCGGCATGCTGGGGAACAGGTGGTGCTCGATCTGGTAGTTGAGCCCGCCGAGCACGACGTCCAGGACGTGGCCGCCCCGCACGTTGCGCGAGGTGAGCACCTGGCGCCGGAGGAAGTCGAGCTTGTCCTCGCCCCTGAACATCGGCATGCCCTTGTGGTTGGGCGCGAAGGTGCAGCCCAGGTAGACGCCGAAGACCGCCTGGTGCAGCAGCAGGAAGACGACGGCCTTGCCCGGCGAGAGCACCGCGAACAGCGCGCCCAGGTACAGGACGGCGTGCACGGCCAGGAGCGACGACTCCACGGCGCGGTGCCTGGTCCCCGGCCGCAGCAGCGCGCGGACGCTGGAGACGTGCAGGTTGAACCCTTCGAGGGTGAGCAGCGGGAAGAACAGGAACGCCTGCCACTTGCCCAGGAACCTGGGCAGCCCCTTGCTCTCGGCGGCCTGCTCGTGCGACCAGATCAGGAAGTCGGGGGCGACGTCGGGATCGTGGTCCTCGTGGTTGGGGTTGGCGTGGTGGCGGGTGTGCTTCTCCATCCACCAGCCGTAGCTCATGCCGATGGCGAGGTTCCCGGCCACCAGCCCGGCGATCTCGCTGGAGCGGCGGGAGCGGAAGACCTGGCGGTGGGCCAGGTCGTGGGCGACGAGCCCGATCTGGGCGAACACCACGGCGAGGAAGACGGCGACCAGCATCTGGTACCAGGAGTCCCCGAGGGCGAAGAAGGCCGCCCAGCCACCGACGAAGGCCGCCGTGACCAGGGTCAGCCGTACGGCGTAGTAGCCGGGACGGCGGTCCAGCAGCCCCGCCTGGGCGATCCGGCGGGACAGCCGGGCGAAATCGCTGCCTCGTTCACCGGTTCCGGGGACGACGGGAAGATCCGCGTCGTCGATCGCGGTTGAGTTGGTCACGCTTCTCCTCTGGTGGGCCGGATGGCTCGACATGATCGGATCAGCCGGCAGCGCCACGGGTCGGCGTCAGCCGAACAGGACGACCTTTCCAGGATCTCGCGGTCACCCTGCCGGCGGACCCCCGCTCTCACCCCGGCTCGTGGTAGTGCTGACCCTACCCCTATGACTATTGCGATCAAGGGGTCCTGGCGGGGCGGTTCATGTCGTCCTCTCCGGCATCCGGCCGACAGGGCCACCGGTGGCTGGCAGGATGGTCGCCCATGACATCGGGGACGTACCGGACGATCAGAACGGCCGTGGTGATCACGGCCCTGGTGGCGGGCGCCGGATGCGCGACCGGATCGGACGGCGGGTCCGGGGCCGCGGGCACCCCCGTCCCGGTGCCGGGCTCCTCCCGGGACGCCCTCGCGACCCCTTCGGCGTCGCCCGGCCGGGCGGGACCGTCCGGGCCGGTAGGGGTGCCACCCCGGCCCGGCGAGGTCGGCAGGATCCCCCGTCCCGGCGACGGCCTGCCCCCGGTGATCAGCTCCATCCCCACCCGCAGGAAGGTCGTCTTCCTGACCATCGACGACGGCTGGGAGCAGGACCCCGGTTTCCTGGCCCAGGTCCGCGACCGGCGCATCCCGGTGACGGCCTTCGTCACCCGCGACGCCGTCGAGGGCAGGGGCGCGGCCGACCCGGCCGCCCGGGGCGGCAGGTTCCCCGGTACGGGCGACTGGGGGTACGTGCGCGACCTGCGCGACGCCGGAGCGACGATCGAGAACCACACGCTGACCCATCCGAACCTGCCGCTGCTCGGCTACCGGGGGCAGAGGGCCGAGATCTGCGGCGCCTCCCGGTCGATCCGCAGGCACACCGGCACCGTGCCCACCCTGTTCCGCCCGCCGTTCGGCAACCACGACACCGTGACCCGGCGGGCCGCCAAGGCGTGCGGCATCGACGCGCTCCTGCTGTGGACCGCGACCGTGCAGCCGGGCGGGAAGATCGCCTACCAGGTGCCCGACAAGCGGCTCCGCCCCGGTGACGTGCTGCTGCTGCACTTCCGCCCGAACCTGGCGCGCGACTTCGCGACCCTGGTCGCCAAGATCGAACGTCGGGGCTTCGAGCTCGGCGACCTGCACGCCTACCTGCGGGCCGCGCTCCGCCGGACCGGGCACACGGACGCCGGCCGGTAGCGCGCCGGCTCACCGGCGGACCGGGTCACGAGCGGGCCGGGTCACGAGCGGACCGGCCCGGACGGACAGGTCAGGACGGCCCGGCCCGGACACGGTCGGACCGGTGTGAGCGGGCGGCCCGGACACGGACGGACGGCCCGCCCCCCGCGAGGGGGACGGGCCGTCCGGGAACCCGTGGTCACTCGCTCTCGGCGGTGTAGATGTACTCCCAGTCACCGCAGCGGGTGGGGTGGGAGGAGCGCAGGCCGATCTGGCAGACCTTGACGCGGACACTGTCGACCTTGTGCTTGCCGAAGGCGAAGTGCTTGGCGCCGCCCGCGCCGCAGTAGCGGTAGGACTTGCCGTCGTACCACTGGTGGCCCTTGTCCCCGAAGTGGTGGACCGCGAACTTCACGTACGCGCACTTGCCGCCCTGCTTGTACGTGCGGTGGTCGAGGTCGTACAGCTTGCCCTTGACGTCCACCCGGTTCCACTTCTGGTGGTGGTCCCACTCGACGCCGATCCAGCCGCGGCTCTTGGCGCGGTGGTTGGACGAGAAGTAGTGCCCCCAGTTCTCGCTGTAGTCGTAGCCGGACTGGGCGGTCGCGGCGGCCGGCGCGGCCACGGGCGCGGCCGCGGTGGCGGCGTGCGCGGTGGCCGGTGCGGCGAGCGCGACGGCGCCGAGGGCGGCGGTGGCGAGCAGGGCGGTGGACAGCTTCTTGATCATGGTTTCTCCTCTTGCCTCCCCGAACCGGCTTTTGCCGATTTCCCCCTGGAGTGACTCATTTCTATGGGCCGGTACTTGCAGGCCCCCGTATCGCCGCTTACAGCCGCTTTCGAGGTGCTTGCGAGGCGTTTACACCCCATCGGAGGGGCCGGTCTCCCGCGACGGCCCCGGCGGCGGGGCCCGCGCGCGGGTCCGCCGACCGGCGTACCCGGGGATCCCCCCGGAGAGGGACGCCCCGGCCGGGCCGCCTGCCCCACCATGGAGCCGTCGCCCGCACGGGGTGACGCAGGGGCGCCGCACCCGGTGGGACGGCCGTCCCACCGGGGACGCGAGGGCGGGGAACCCCGGGTGACAGGGGAGGACCGGCGCCGCGGGCAAGGGGGGCGATCTCGGCCCGTCCGGGAAGTGCGGTCCCGGTCCGGGCCGTGTGACGAAGATCGCAGCAGCTCGCGGCGCCATCCCGCGCCATTGCTCTACAAGTCGTAGTACTACTAGAAGTAGCACTACCGGTTGTAGAGCTTCAGACCCGCGAGGGGAAGATGGACGCACTAGACCTGGCCCGGTGGCAGTTCGGGGTGACCACCGTGTACCACTTTCTGTTCGTACCCCTGACGATCGGCCTGGGCGTCTTCGTGGCCGGGCTGCAGACGGCCTGGTACCGCACGGGCAAGGAGCACTACCTGCGGCTCACCAAGTTCTTCGGGAAGCTCTTCCTGATCAACTTCGCGATGGGCGTGGTGACCGGCATCGTGCAGGAGTTCCAGTTCGGCATGAACTGGAGCGAGTACTCGATCTTCGTCGGCGACGTCTTCGGCGCCCCGCTGGCCCTGGAGGCCCTGCTCGCGTTCTTCCTGGAGTCGACCTTCATCGGCCTGTGGATCTTCGGCTGGGACAGGCTGCCCCGGGGCGTCCACCTGGCCACCATCTGGGCCGCGGTCATCGGCTCCAACCTGTCGGCGTACTTCATCCTCGCCGCCAACGCCTGGATGAAGCACCCGGTCGGCTACGAGGTGGTCGACGGCAGGGCCCGGATGACCGACCTGTGGGCGGTGCTCACCAACTCCACCGCGCTCGCCCAGGTACCGCACGTGATCGCGGCGGCCTTCGTGGTCGCGGGCGGCTTCGTCCTCGCGGTCTGCGGCCACCACCTGCTGCGGGAGCGGCGCGAGGAACGGCACGCGACGGCCGGCGCCCGGACGGCACAGGACCGGGCCGGACGGGGCCGGTGGCGCGACCGGCGCTCCGGCGCCGCGCCGCACCGCGCCTCCGGTGACGGCACGAGCATCTGGCGGACCCCGATGCGGGCCGCGCTGGTGATGACGGCGATCGCCGGCGCCCTGGTCGCCGGGAGCGGCGACATGTCGGCCAAGCTCCTGTACGAGCAGCAGCCGATGAAGCTCGCCGCGGCCGAGGGGCTGCGGCAGGACACCGCCGGAGCGCCGTTCTCCATCGTCCCCGGCGTGGAGGTGCCCCTGCTGCTCAGCTTCCTGGCCACCAACGACCCGAACGCCGTGGTGCAGGGCACCGACGACCTCCAGGCCCGGTTCGAGGAGCGGTTCGGCCCCGCCGACTACCGGCCCGACCTGCCGACGATCTTCTGGTCCTTCCGCGTGATGATCGTGTTCGGCCTGTCCGCGGTGGGCCTGTCGGTGCTCGGCCTCTGGCTGACCCGGGGACGCCGCCGCGACCCCCGCCCGCCCCGCCGGGTCCCCGCCTGGTTCGCCCGCGCCTGCGTGCTCGCGCTGCCGCTGCCCACGATCGCGATGATCGCCGGCTGGCTGCTCAGCGAGATCGGCCGCCAGCCGTGGACCGTCCAGGGCGAGCTGCTCACCGCCGCGAGTGTCTCCCCGGGCGTCAGCCTCACCGAGGTGGCGATCTCGCTGGCGGTCTTCACCGCCCTGTACGGCGCCCTCGCGCTGGCCGAGGCCGTCCTGCTCGTCCGGCACGTCAAGGCGGGTCCCGAACCCGCCGCCCCGGACGTCCCCGTCCCCGCGCTCGACCCGCCCTCCGGCGGCGACGACGCGCCCGTGGACGCCCGGCTCCAGCCGACCCTGATGTACTGAGAACGACGGGTGACGACATGGAACTCACCACCTTCTGGTTCGCGGTCATCGCGTTCCTGTGGACCGGTTACTTCGTGCTGGAGGGCTTCGACTTCGGCGTGGGCATGCTGGTGCCGGTACTGGCCGGGAACGAGGCCGAGCGCAAGCAGGTCCTGGGCACCATCGGCCCGGTCTGGGACGGCAACGAGGTCTGGCTGATCACCGCGGTCGGCGCCATGTTCGCCGCCTTCCCCGCCTGGTACGCCGGGATGCTCAGCTCGTTCTACCTGCCGATCCTGCTGATCCTGAGCGGGCTGATCGTGCGCGGCGTCGGGCTGGAGTGGCGCGGCAAGGTCCGCCACGCCTCCGACCGCGCCTGGTGCGACCTGGGCGTGCTGGTGGGCAGCGCGCTCCCGGCCTTCCTGTGGGGCGCCGTCTTCGCCGACCTGCTGCGGGGCAGCGCGACGGCCGCAATGGTCGGCGGGGTGTTCTCGCTCTCGCTCTGCCTGCTGCACGGCGCGGTGTTCGTCGCCCTGAAGACCTCGGGCCCGGTCCGCTCCCGCGCCCGGCGCGCCGCCGTGGTCGCCGCCGCGGTCGCGCTGCCCGCCGCGGTGGTCGCGCTGTCGAACATCCCCGTCGCGGGGACGGAGGGCGCCGCGCCGGAGCCCGCCTCGTGGCTGTGGGGCGCCGCGCTCGTCGCGATGGCGGCCCTGGCCGCCGGGGTCGCGCTGACCTGGCGCGGCCGGGACGGCTGGGCCTTCGCCGCCACCGCCTCCTCGATCGCGCTGGGCTCCGCCGCGCTGTTCGGGGCCCTGTGGCCGGCCCCGCTGCCGGGCCTCACCGTGGCCGAGGCCGCCTCGGGCCCGTACACGCTGGGCGTGCTGACCTGGATCGGGCTGATCGCGCTGCCGTTCGTGCTGGGCTACCAGGCGTGGTCGTACTGGGTCTTCCGCAAGCGGCTGACCGCCGAGGTGTCCTGACCGGCCCGGTCGCCCGCTCCGGCCGTCTCAGAGGATGCCGAGCCGGGCGAGCGGCTCGACGAGCTCCCTCTCCTCGTAGGACAGGTGGGACAGGAGCGTGTCGGTCAGCAGGTCCATGGCCGACCGCAGGGCCGCCCGGCCGTCCGGGCCCGCGACGAAGGCGACCAGCGCCCGGTCCACTCCCTCCAGGACGTCGTGGATGGCGTGGTGCTCCTGCTCCAGGCGGTCGATGACGGGCACCAGCCTGGCGTCGGCGCGGCGCAGGCCCGGGAAGAGGCTCTGGTCCTCGATCGTGTGGTGGGTGGTGACGACGCGGCAGTAGGACTCGCAGTAGGTGCCGACCGTCCAGTTGTTCTGCCGCATCGTCATCGTGTTGATGTGCGAGCGCGCGGCGCCGGGGTCCATGGAACCGTCGGTGACCTGCTCGACGAGCCGCCGGACCTCGGCGAGCTCCCGCCGCAGGTGGTCGTGGACGTCGACGAGGTGGCGCCCGGCCGCCCGCTCGCGAGGGGTGTACGTGCGGTCCGGGTCGGGGGCGGGGCCGGTGGGGCGGGTGGACTCGTCCCAGACCTGGACGTCGGCGAGCCGGACACCGTCGTCCGGGGTCGGCGTGACCCCCAGCGCGGGGATCGCACTCCCCCGGTTTTCGGCCTTCCCCGCATTCCCGGCCTTCCCGGCACCGGACACCTCTCCCCCGGCCCCTTCGGACCCGGCCCTCTCGGGCCCGGCCGCCCCGGACGAGCCGGCGAGGGCGCGTTCGGCCTCCACGAGCTCGCGTACGGCCGGGACGACCTCGGCGGCGAAGCGCCGGATGTCGTCGGGGTCGTCGCTCGCCAGGATGTAGACGCTCGTCCCCTCCTCCAGGGTGAGCTCGGCGAGCTGCTCGGCCCAGACGTCCGCGGGTCCCCGCAGGAAGGTGCTGCCGGAACCGCTGAAGCCGCCGGAGATGTTGTACAGGCGCCGCACGTCCGCGGGCGAGCGTCCCGCGGCCAGCGCGGCCTCGTCGATGATCGCGTTCATGTCCGCGAGGGTCTCCGGGGCGGCGTAGGCGCTGCTGGGCAGCCAGCCGTCCGCGAGCCTGCCGGTGATGCCGAGCATCCGGCGCTTGTAGGCCCCCAGCCAGATCCCGACGTCGTGGGCGGGCGCCGGGCCGGGATGGGCGCCGTGCACGCGGTGGTGACGGCCGTCGATCCGTACGGACGCTCCCCCCTCCGCCCAGAGGGCGCGGATGACCCGGATGCCCTCCTCCAGCGCGCCGACCCCCTCGGCCGCGGTCAGCCTGGGGCCGCCCAGGGCGGCGATGCCGTCCCAGAAGGCCCCCGCGCCGAGCCCGAGCTCGACGCGTCCGCCGCTGAGGATGTCCAGGGTCGCGACGCTGCGGGCCAGCACCGCGGGCGGGCGCAGGGGCAGGTTCGCCACGTTCGGCGACACCCGCACCGTGGAGGTGCGCGCGGCGATGACCGACAGCAGCGTCCAGGTGTCGAGGAAGCGCGCCTGGTACGGGTGGTCCTGCACGGTCACCAGGTCCAGGCCGACCTGCTCGGTGAGAAGGGCGAGCGCGACGACCCTGTCGGCCTCCGCGGCCACCGGCGTCAGGAAGGTCCCGAACAACAGCTCGTGCCCGTGGTCGGCCATGTCTCTCCTGGTACGTCGTCCCGGGTGCGCGGATCGCGACACGTCGTGCGACAGATCGTATGTAAAGCAGATGAATTGTCAAACAGAAGGTCTCTGGAACCGTGGATTCTGCTAGCCTGGCCGTGTGCCCGCCATGCCCGCCACACCCGGCCCGTCCGTGACCCCGCGTCCCGGCGCGGAGACCGCAGAGGCCCTGGACGGTGACCTGGGCTGGACGCTCGGGGTGGTCTTCCGCTCCTACGTCAGGACGGTGAACGCGCTGGTCGACCACCTCCCCGGCGGCCCTCGTGGCTACCAGGTGCTCGCCGCGGCGACCCAGGGCCTGCCCGGCGGCCAGGGGGCGCTCGCCCAGCGGCTCGGCGTCGACAGGACCGTCATGACGTACCTGCTCGACGACCTGGAGAAGGCCGGTCTGGTCGAGCGCCGCCCCGACCCCGCCGACCGGCGCAACAAGCGCGTCGTGGCCACCGAGCGGGGCAGGGCGGTCTGGGCCGACGCGCAGACCGGGCTGGAGCACGCCGAGGAGCACGTCCTGTCCCCGCTGGAGGCGGCCGACCGGCCGGTGTTCCGGGAGCTGCTGCGCAGGCTGGCCGCCGGGACCGACGCCCTGGACCCGGCGAACGGCTCCTGCCGGATCGTCCAGGAGCTGGCCCCCGACGACGTCCCGGACGGCGTCCCGGACGACGCTCCCCACGGCACCCCGGACGGTGTCCCGGACCGTGTTCCTGACGGCGGCCCCTCCAGGCCGCGCCGCTCCCCCCGGCACTGAGCCGGGCGGCGGGCCTTCGGGCCGGGCGGCGGGGTCGGCGGCCTGAGCGGCCTGCCATGAGACCCCGGGGTGGTCCGCGGGGCCGGTGAAGTGCGAGATGCTCTCCATGACGGGTCCCCGGAGCGGTCCTGCCCGCACCGGACGGGCGCGGAGCCGGGCCACCACCCGGCACGTACCAGATCGACCACGACGAAAACGGACGGATGCGATGAGCGCGCGTTTCGAGGAGCTCGACTGGCGTCCGACGCCGATCGGTGACATCAGCCTGCGGCGCAGGCGCGAGCCCTCGCTGGGCGTCGACGTCTACGAGATCAAGCTCGACGACGACTTCCTCATGTCGAGCCTGTTCACGGTGGCCGAGATCGAGCTCGCCCGGCTCGGGCTGGCCGCGCTGGAGGGGACCGGCCTCGACGTCGCGGTGGGCGGGCTCGGGCTCGGGTACACCGCCCAGGCCGTGCTGGAGGACGCCCGGGTGCGCTCGCTCGTCGTGCTGGACACGCTCGGCGAGGTGATCGAGTGGCACGAGCGGGAACTGCTGCCGGTCGGCGCCCGGCTGATGGCCGACCCTCGCTGCCGCCTGGTCCGCGGTGACTTCTTCGCGATGGTCTCCACAGACGCCGGTCTGGACCCCGAAACGCCGGGACGGCGCTTCCACGCCGTCCTGGTGGACATCGACCACACCCCGCGCAACGTGCTGCATCCGAGCCACGCCGCCCTCTACACCCCGGCGGGCCTGCGCCGGCTCACCGGGCACCTGGCCCCGGGCGGCGTCTTCGCCCTGTGGTCGGACGACCCTCCGGAGGAGGGGTTCGAGGCCGTGCTCGCCGAGGTCTTCGCGACCTCACGCGCGCACGTCGTCACCTTCCCCAACCCCCTGACGGGCGGCGAGTCGGCCAACACCGTCTACGTCGCCACGACCCCCGCCTGACGGCCCCCGGACGGGCACGTCCCGCGGGCCGCGTGTGACGTGCCCGCCCGAGACGTCCGGTCTCAGAACGGGTCCTGATCGGCGTCGCGGACCAGGAGGGCGATCTGCACCCGGTTGACCAGCCCGAGTTTGGCGAGGGAGCGGCTGACGTGGGCCTTGACCGTGATCTCGCTCATCGCGAGCTCGCGGGCGACCTCGGCGTTGGCCAGCCCCCGGGCCACCGCCCGGACGACCTGCCGTTCGCGGCCGGTGAGGACGGCCAGCCGCTCGCGGGCGGCGTGGACGTCCGGTGCCCGCCGCCCGGCGAAGGCGTCGATCATCCGCCTGGTCACCGTGGGCGCGAGCATGGCGCCGCCACCGGCCACCGCACGGACGGCGGCGATCAGGTCGCGCGGCGCGGTGTCCTTCAGCAGGAACCCCGCGGCCCTGGCGCGCAGGGCGGCGTGGACGTACTCGTCGTGGTCGAAGGTGGTGAGCATCACCACCCTCGGCGGGCCGGGAGACCGGTTGATCTCCCTGAGCGCGGCCACCCCGTCCATGCCGGGCATCCGCACGTCCATGAGCACGACGTCCGGCCGGTGGCGCGCGACCGCGGCCACCGCCTCGGTCCCGTCCTGCGCCTCGGCGACCACCTCGATGTCGCCGGCGACCTCCAGGATCATGCGCAGCCCGGTCCGTACCAGGGCCTCGTCGTCGGCGACGAGCACCCGGATCACGTCGGCAACCTCGCGGACACGCGGAATCCCCCGTCCGCCTCCCGCCCGGCGGTGAACCCGCCGCCGAGCAGTTCGACGCGCTCCCGCAGGCCGATCAGGCCGAGCCCGCTGCCCGGCATGGCCCGCGCGCCGTCCACCGGCGCGGAGTTCGCGACGGTGACCTCCAGCGCCGAGGGCAGGTAGCGCAGCACGACCCGGGTGGCGGCCGTGCCCGCGTGCTTGTGGACGTTGGTGAGTGCCTCCTGCACCACCCGGTGGACCGCGTGCTGCACGATGACGGGCACCTCCCGTACCGTCCCCTCGTCGCGCCGTTCCACCGGGACTCCGGCGGATCTCGACAGGTCGAGCAACCGGTCGAGGTCGGCCGGCGTCGGCCGGGGCCCGAGGACCTCCTCACCGCTCTCCGCCCGGCACCGGGGAACGTCGGTGAGGACGCCGAGCACCGCCCGCAGCTGTTCGAGGGCCTCCTTGCCCGTGACCCGGATGAGTTCCGCCTCCGCCGCCGTCCTCGCGTCCGCGGCGCCGATCTCCAGCGCTCCCGCCCGCAGGACCATGAGCGACACCCGGTGCGCCACCACGTCGTGCATGTCCCGCGCGATACGGGCGCGTTCCTGCGCGCGGGCCCGTGCCGCGCGGGCGGCCTGCTCCCGCTCCAGCCGTTCGGCCCGCTCACGCAGCCCGGCCACCACCTGGCGGCGCGCCCCCGTCCACAGCCCGATCGCCAGCGGGAACCAGACGAACAGCGGCGCGCCGCCCAGGGAGGAGAGGAGGTCGGCGCCGGGCCTGGGCAGCGCCGCCAGGAGGCTCGCGGCCACCGCGAAGAACGCCAGGTGCGAGGGACGCCGCCACGTGGTCGCCACGACGTAGGACGCCACCGACAGCAGGAACCCCGGCGAGCGCACCACCGAGTCGACGGCCACCACGAGCAGCAGCGGCCCGTGCCGTCGCGGTGACGCCCACGCCGTGGCGGCGGCCACCAGGCCGACCACCACGCCCTGAAGGTACGCGGGCACCGACGCGAGGTCGAAGAAGGCGTACGGCCTCGGGTCCGGCACGAAGGCTGCGCAGAAGGCGGCGACGGGAAGCGCCGCCGCCGTCAGGCGATCGCGTACCCCCTCGGCTCTCACCCGGTCAGCCTAGACAGCGGTGGCCGGTACGCGCGGCCCACCGGCTCACCAGCTCAACGGCCGCAGCGGCCTGCGGCCGGGGTCGGGCAGCGGCTCGGCCCGCAGCTCGGGGACGGCGTCGCGCAGCACCCGGACCCCGAGCGGCACCAGCACCAGGCACAGCGCGCCCGCCGCGACGGCGTCGGGGAACGAGCTCTCCTTGAGCACGCCGGTCCACAAGGTCCCCGGCCACAGGAACAGCAGGAGACGCCCCGTGCCGAACGTGCCCGACCGGAAGGCCCCGACGGCCAGCACGAGCGTCCCGGCGTACAGGCCCAGGGCCGCCGCGGCGACGATCGCCCACGGCCCGTAGGAGATGTCCACGTAGGTGTCCATCACGGCCGCGGTCACCGGTTCGAGGCCCAGCCGGCCGGCGAGCCGGAAGGCGGTCTGGTCGACCCCCGCCCAGTACACGCGCGCGAGGAGACCGCCGACCATCAGCGTGCCGCCCACCATGGCGGATCGCGGGGACCTCGCGGCGACGATCCGGGCGAGCGTGACGACGGCGGGACAGAGCAGGATGACGCCCAGGAGGAAACACGCGTACCCGGCCGTGACCACCGCGGGACTCTCCGCGTACGCGGCCAGCTGCGCGGGCGCGGCGAACGGCCGCCTGCCGAACTCCTCCACCTGCGCGGGCGTGAAGCCCGCCGACTCCGGCGCCAGGTGGCGCAGGAGCAGCCCGGCGGACCACACCGGGGGCGCCAGGACGAGCGCCGCTCCCCCGACGAGCCGCCCCGGGAACCAGGCGTTGTGGTGGACGAGGGCGGGGGTTCTCCAGGTGCCGCCCGGGTGGGCGGCCGAGTCCGGCCGTGACATGACGCCCACCCTGGATCACCGGCGGGCGTCCTCACATCGTCCGACGGATACGGCGGGCGTCTCTTTGGTAGGGGGTCCGGGTCTTTGCAGGGGGCCCGGGTCTTTGCAGAAAGGCCGGGTCTCTGCAGGGGGCCGTGCGAGGTGCCCGGCCGCTTCCGCGGGGACGGGTCAGGGGATCCGTCCGACGGCTCCGAGGATGCCCGGCGCCCCCTCGTCGGCCTCCCCGGCCGGCCCGCCCTCCCGCGCCGGAGGACGCCAGGACTCGACCCGGGCGACCCCCGGCTCCAGCAGCTCCATGCCGTCGAACCAGGACGCGATGTGCGCGCGGCCGCGCCCCACCACGCCTCCGGTGTTGGTGCCGGAGTAGACGGCCGCGGCCTCCTTGACGTACTCGGGAGGATGGTCGCCGGGGAACATCTGGGTGATCGCCAGGTAGCTGCCGGAGGGCACCGCTCGGCGCACGTGGCCGACGAGGGCGTCGGCGTGCTCGTCGGACAGGAAATGCGTCAGGGCGATCAGCAACACCGCGACCGGCCGCGTCAGGTCGATGTGCGCCCTCAGTGCCGGATCGCCGAAGACGGCCGCCGGGTGCCGCGCGTCCCCCTCGACGACGACGGCGTTGTCCGCCTCCGTCAGAAGCGCCCGGGCGTGGACCAGAACGGCGGGATCGAAGTCGACGTAGACGGTGCGGCTGTCGGGGTCGATCCGCTGGACGATCTGGTGCACGTTCTCCTGGGTGGGCAGACCGGCTCCGATGTCGATGAACTGCCGTACGCCCTCCGCGGCCAAAGTGTGCACGACCCGGCCCAGAAAGGCGCGATTCTCCCGTGCGGCCTCCACCGCGCCGGGAGCCAGACGTATCATCTCCTCCGCCTTCGCACGGTCGCTGGGAAAGTTCTCCCTGCCTCCGAGGTAGTAGTCGTAGATCCGGGCGACGCTGGGAACGTCCGGGTCGATGCCCAGCACCGCCGGGTCGAGGGAGGCGGCGGGCGCCTTTTCGTCGTCCACGAGATCTCACGTCCTCTGGGAAAAGGAGAAAGGCACCCGGCGCGGAGCCTCGAACGATCCTTCCATGATCGTGAGATGCCGGCAGGCTGTCAACGGCGCCTTCGACGCCATTCCCCCACCCTGATTCCGGCCTTTCCGCGGCCTCCTTTTTCGCTTTCCGCAGAGACGGTCCCACGTCCGGTGGAGACGGTTTCACGATTTCCGGTGAGGGGAGAACGAGCGCGGTTGCGATTGTCATTCATCGTACCGACCCGGCCCCTTTACAATGTAGATTCCCTTCTCGCCCGGCACCCGCCCGGGTCTCCCGTCCACCGAGGGGGGTACGGACGTCAGCCGACCTGGTCGTTGTCCTTGAGGCTGCCCCAGCCGTGCCAGCGGTCGATCTCGATCCAGGCGCTGACCCGCTCGCGGTCCCGGCGCGGGTAGGCGTCCCCGAGGTAGTGCCGGGCCAGCCGGTCGATGTCGGTCAGCCCCTCGTCGTCACGCGTCTCGGCGACGTGCCCGATGATGCTGACGTGCGTGTACCAGTCCCCCTCCGCGAGCACGGTCAGGGTGACCCGGGGGTCGTTGCGGATGTGGTCCAGCCGCTTGCGGGCCCCGTCCATGTTGACCAGGATCCGGCCGTCGTCCCAGAGGTACCAGGTGGCCGTGGACACGGGCTGGCCGTCGGAACGCAGCGTCGTGATGACGGCGGGGTTCGGCTTCTTGAGCATGGCGACTGCTTCCTCGGGAAGCGGCGGCTTCGACATGGTCTCTCCTGTTCTGCGCGGCGCCCTCGCCACCAGGCGGGCGCGGGCGTTCCATGAGACGTATCCCACCGTGTCACATCACCGCCGGTGACGATCGGCGACCCTCCGCACGGGGAACCGCCCCGGAGAGCGCGTCACGGACGGCTGCGGACGACACGCGCCCGGAGGTTCCCGGCACGCGCCTCCTTTTCCGTGATGGAGTCGCCCCATGACGTCAAGAGCCGGGGTGCGGCGTTCCTACGGCGCTCTCTCGTTCGACGGTGACGGCACGCCGTGGGACTTCGACTCCGCGATGCGGCAGGCCCTGGAGGACGCGGCCCGCCTCCTCCGCGAGGCGGGCGCCTTCCGTCCCGGCGGGCCGGTGACCGCCGGCTGGCTCCGCGAGGTCCGCGACCACGTCTCCGGGCGGGAGGAGTTCCGGGGGCGGACCATGGAGAGCATCCGCCTCGCCTCCTTCCGGCGGGCCGTCGCCGAGTGCGGGATCTCCGACGCGGGGCTTGCCCGGGAGGTGTACGAGACGTACATGCAGGCGCGGTGGGAGCGGCTGCGGACCTACCAGGAGGTGCCCGGCGCGCTCGCCGCGCTGGGCGGCCGTCCTTGGGCCCTCCCGGGGTGACGGTCGGCGATCCGGCCGAGCTGACGGCCCTCCTCCTGGGGTGAGCCCCTTCGGCACCCGGGGTCGCCGTCCGTGGTCGGCGAAGGGCGGACCGGCGGCGGTCCCGAGCGGTTCACCCGATTCCCGCCATCAGCGCCACCACGGAGAGGACCAGCGCGCCGAGCCCGCCGGCCACCCCCGCCATCTGGGGGTACCGGCGGTCGGCCACCGTCCGCAGGTGGGCGCGCGCGGCGAGCATGAAGGCGACCCCGCCGGCCACGAACCACGGTCCCCACAGGTAGGTGTACCAGCGGAGGATGGGCAGCGCCGCCGGGGGGATCTCGACGAGGCCGGCCTGGACGAGCAGTCCCTGCACGATGAACTGCGCTCCGTGCCAGGCCAGCAGCACCCCCGCACCCCACGCCATCAGCTGCAGGAGGCGGTTCATTCCGGGCCCCCACGGGCGGCGGCGTGCCAGCGCCAGGCCCAGCATGCCGCCGACGACCTTGAGCACGCCGGTCACCCACAGCACCGCGAGCATGCCGGGGTCCTGCCGCCGCGCCAGTTCGACCAGCTGTGGCGAGATGGTGGACTCGACACCGGCCGTACCGCCCATGGCCCAGTAGAAGCTCGGGACGGCGAACACGAAACCCCACACGGCGGCGGCGTAACCGGGCCATCGGGCGCGGTGCCTCGTGTCGTCAAGACGCGGATTCATACCGGCGATTGTGCCGAACCACAAAAGAGAGACGAACGTCCCCCCATGCGGGACATCACCCGGGAGTGGAGGCCCGGTGCGTCCCTGCCCCGGCCGGGTTCGCGGATCAGCCGGAAGCGGTACCGCGCAGGGCGAACAGGTCCGACGGGGAGATCGGCATCCGGTCGATCCTGATCCCCTCCGCGTCCTCGATCGCCGAGGCGATCACCGCGGAGACCGGGATGACCCCGGCCTCCCCCGCGCCCTTGATGCCCAGGGGGTTGAGCGGCGACGGGGTCTCCAGGTGCGCGGTCTCGACGACGGGCACCTCGGTGGCGTAGGGCATCAGGAAGTCCATGAAGGAGGCGTTCAGCAGCTGGCCGTGGCCGTCGTAGACCATCTTCTCGTACAGGGCGCCGCCGACCCCCTGGGCGACGCCGCCGTGGATCTGGCCCTCGACGATCATCGGGTTGATCAGGTTGCCGCAGTCGTGCACGACCGCGTAGCGCAGGATGCGGATCTCCGCGGTCAGCGGGTCGGTCTCCACGACGGCCGCGTGCATGCCGGAGGCGAACGTGGAGCGGATCGGCGAGTAGTAGTCGCGGCCCTCCAGCCCCGGCTCCTCCCCCTCGGCCACCGGCGGCCGGTCGAACGACGACGCGCCCGCGAACTGGGTGGCCCTGGCGGCCTCCTCGTCGAAGGCGTAGCGCAGCGGGTTCGACAGCACCGCCACGGTCGACAGCGGGATCGCCGCGCCCGGGGACCCGGCCACCCGCACCTCGCCGTCGACGATCTCCAGGTCGCGGGGGTCGGCCTCCAGCGCGTCGGCGGCGATCCGCAGCGCCTTCTCCCTGACCTTGCGGCAGGCCAGCGCGATCGCGTTGCCGCTCATCACCGCGGCCCGGGAGGCGAACGTGCCGACCGCGTACCCGAACCTGCGGGTGTCGCCGGTGACGACCGAGACGCGTTCCATCGGCACGCCCAGCTCGGTGGCGGCGATCTGCGCGAACACGGTCTCGTGGCCCTGGCCCTGGGAGGTCAGGCCGGTGGAGACGTGCACCCGGCCGTCGGAGGTGATCTGGACGTGGCCGCCCTCGTACGGACCGACGCCGGTGCCCTCGACGTAGCAGCCGATGCCGATCCCGATGGTGCGGCCCTCGGCGGCGGCGCGGGCCTTGAGCTCGCCGAAGGCGTCCCAGCCGATCAGTTCCTTGAGCATCCGCAGCGACTCGGGGTAGTCGCCGCTGTCGTAGATGAGCGGGCGGCCGTCCTGGAAGATCAGGCCCTGGTCGTAGGGGAACTCGTCGGGCTGGATGAAGTTGGCGGCGCGCACCGCGGTGCGGTCGGCGCCCAGGTACTCGGCGATGTGGTCCATGGTCCGCTCCATGCAGAAGACCGCCTGCGGGCGGCCCGCCCCCCGGTACGGGGTGACCTGCACGGTGTTGGTGTAGACCGAGGAGAACTCGACCCGGTAGGCGCCGATCCGGTAGGGGCCCAGGAGCTGGGTGGCGGTGATGATCGGCACGATGATCCCGTACGGCGTGTAGGCGCCGTGGTCGTGCAGGATCTCCACGTCCAGGCCCAGGACGCGTCCCTGGTCGTCGAAGCCGACCCGGACGGTCTGCACCTGGGCGCGTTCGTGGGCCGAGGAGACGAAGTGCTCGCGCCGGTCCTCGGTCCACTTGACCTCGTGGCCGAGGGTGATCGCCGCCCACGGCACGAGGACCTCCTCGGGCCAGGGGTGCATGATCTTCACGCCGAAGCCGCCGCCCACGTCGGGGGCGACGACCTCGACCTTGGGCAGCGGCAGGCCGAGCTTGGCGGCGATGGCCATCCGGACGCTGGTGGAGGTCTGGGTGCTGGAGTGGACGCGCAGCGAGCGGTCGTCGGCGTCCCAGCGGGCGTGCACGCCGCGTCCCTCCAGCGGCATGGAGGCGCTGCGCTCGATGTCGAGCCGGAAGGAGAGCGTGTGCGGGGCGGCGTCGATCGCCTGGCGCGCGCCCAGGCCGTCCGCCGAGGGCACCTCCTGCACCAGGTGGGCGCCGACGTTGCCGGGCACGTCGGCGTGGACGAGCAGGTCGGAGCGGATCGCCTCCTCCACGCCGACCACCGGCGCGAGGACCTCGTAGTCGACCTCGATGAGCGCGCAGGCGTCCTCGGCGAGGTAGCGGTCGCGGGCGACGACCATCACGACGGGCTCGCCGACGTGCCTGACGATCTCCCGGGCCAGCGGGTACGCGGTGCGGCCGTGGGTCAGCGCCGGATGCGGGATGAGCAGCGGGAGCGGCTGGGCGAGCGCGCCGGGCAGGTCCTCCCAGGTGTAGATCGCCACCAGCCCTTCGATCTCGACGGCGGCCGAGACGTCGATGTCGCGGATCCGGGCGTGCGCGTACGGGGAGCGGACGAAGGCCGCCTCCAGCGATCCCGCGCCCAGGTCGTCGACGTAGCGGCCCTGGCCGGTCAGCAGCCGGGGGTCCTCGCGCCGCCTGACCGGCTCGCCGAACAGTTTCGTGGTCACGACCGCCGCACCCGCCCCTCGTTCTCCCCGGTCCGCTCGATCCGCTCGATCCGCTCGGACGTCGAGGACTCCTCGGCCATGATCTCGGCGGCCCGGTGGACGGAGGCGACGATGTTCTGGTAGCCCGTGCACCGGCAGAGGTTGCCGGAGACGCCCTCCACCACCTCCTGCCGGGTGGGCGCCGGGTTCTCCCGCAGCAGCGCGGTCACCGTGCACAGGAACCCGGGGGTGCAGAACCCGCACTGCAGGCCGTGGCACTCGGCGAAGGCCCGCTGCACCGGCGAGAGCGTGCCGTCCGGCGCGGCGAGGCCCTCCACGGTGGTGATCTCATGGCCGTCCACGGTGACCGCGAACGTCAGGCAGGAGCGGACGGGTTCGCCGTCCAGCAGTACCGTGCAGCAGCCGCAGACGCCGTGCTCGCAGCCGACGTGGGTGCCGGTCAGGCCCAGGTCGTGGCGCAGGCAGTCCGACAGCAGCCGCCGGGCCGGGACCCTGGCCTGCCGGACGGTCCCGTTGACGGTCAGCGTGATCTCATGCATCCGCGGCCTCCCTGGCGGCGTCTCGCAGTGCCCGCTCGGCGAGGACCCCGGCGAGGTGGCGCCGGTAGTCGGCGGTCGCGTGGATGTCGGCCTCCGGGTCGATGCCGTCCCGTACGGCGCGGGCCGCCGAGGCCCAGTCCGCGGAGTCGGCGGGCTTCCCGCCGAGGGCCTCTGTGACGTCGAGCAGGACGGGGACCGGGCCCAGGCTCACGCCCGCGACCGTGGCCGAGGCGATCCGGCCCTCGTCGTCCAGGACGACCAGGGCCGCGATGCCGGCCAGCGCGTAGTCGCCGTGCCTGCGGGCGAGCTCGTGGAACGCGGTGCCCGAGCGCGGGGGCGGTGCCGGGAAGAACGCGGAGACGGCCAGCTCGCCCGGCTGGATCGCCGACTCCAGGGGGCCGGTGAAGAAGGTGGCGGCGGGCACGTCCCGGACGGCGCCGGTCCGGGCCAGGCGTACCGACCCGCCCAGCAGCGTGAGCACGGCGGGCAGCTCGGCGGCGGGGTCGGCGTGGGCCAGGCTGCCGACCACGGTGCCCCGGTTGCGGATCACCGGGTGGGCCACCAGGCGCAGTGCCCGGCGCAGCAGGGGCTGGGCGGCGGCGACCGGGGCGGAGCGCTCCACCTGGGCGTGCCGGGCCAGGGCGCCGACCCGGACGCCGCCGGCCTCGACGTCGACGGCCGCCAGGGCGTCCAGCCGGTTGATGTCGACCAGGTGCGCCGGGGCGGCCAGCCGCATGTTCAGCAGCGGGATGAGGCTCTGTCCTCCGGCGAGCACCTTGCCCCCCTCTCCGGCGTCGGCGAGGGTCTGCAGCGCCTCGTCGAGGGAGCGGGGGGCGTGGTACTCGAAGGGGGCTGGTTTCACCCGGTGGCCTCTCGTCGCGGCTCGGACGCGCCCGGGCCGGCGGTGCCTCCGGCACCCGTGCCGCGGCCCGCGATGACCCGGAGCAGGTGGTAGCCGGCCACCACCACGATGGTGCCGAGGGCGATGCCCTCCAGCGTGAAGTTCGAGCCGATCATGTGCTTGACCGGGCCGATGGCGAGGATGATGCCCGCCCCGACCGGGACGAGGTTGACCGGGTCGGAGAAGTCGACCCGGTTCTCGATCCAGATCCTGGCGCCGAGCAGGCCGATCATGCCGTACAGGATGACGGTGATGCCGCCGAGCACGCCGCCGGGGGTGGCCGCGACCAGCGCGCCGAACTTGGGGCAGAGGCCGAACAGGATCGCGATGACCGCGGCGATGTAGTACGCGGCCGTGGAGTACACGCGGGTGGCGGCCATGACGCCGATGTTCTCGGCGTAGGTGGTGGTCGGCGAGCCGCCGAAGCCGCTGGCGACCGCGGTGGCGGCGCCGTCGGCGATGATCGCCCGGCCCATGTACGGGTCGACGTCGGTGCCGGTCATCTCGCCGACGGCCTTGACGTGGCCGACGTTCTCGGCGACCAGCGCGATCACGGCCGGCAGCACCAGCAGCACGGCGGAGAACCTGACGTCGGGGAAGTGCATGTTCGGCAGGCCGATCCAGTCGGCCGAGGCCACCGCGTCGAAGTTCACCCGCGGGTGGGTGTCGACCGCGCCGGTGCCCGCGTTGAAGGCGGTGATGTTCCCGAAGAGCCGGTCGGCCACCCAGGAGAGCAGGAAGCCGGCGATCAGGCCGAGCAGGATGCCGATCCGGCCGATGAAGCCCCTGAAGGCCACGATGAGGACGAACGTCACCACCATCGTGATCAGCGCGATCCACTGGTCCTGCGGCCAGTACACGTCGGCGACCACGTACGCCAGGCCGAAGCCGATCAGCATGACGACGGCGCCGGTGACGACCGGCGGGAAGACCCGGTTGATCACCTGTACGCCCAGGAAGTGCACGGCCAGGCCCACCAGCGCGAGGACCAGGCCGGCGACCAGGATGGCGCCGGTGACGATCGCGTCGGAGGCGGGGGTGTCACCGCCGAAGAGCCCCCGGATGGCGAGCACGCCGCCCACGAAGGAGGCGCTGGTGCCCAGGTAGCTGGGGACCTTCCCCTTCACGATGAGCAGGAACATGATCGTTCCGATGCCGGAGAACATGATGGCGACGTTGGGGTCGAGCCCCATCACCAGGGGGAAGACGAACGTGGCACCGAACATCGCGACGACGTGCTGCGCCCCGAAGCCCACCATCCGCGGCCACGACAGCCGCTCGGAGGGACCGACCACCTCTCCGGGGGCCAGCGTCCTGCCGTCGCCGTGCCTGGTCCAACGTGGAACAACCATCGAGCCTCACCTTTCACCGGGCCGTCGGTCGGCGACCGCCCCCGCGGGCATCCTCCGGCGATTCCCTCACAACCGTTGCGGGCACATTAGGACCGACGTCATACCCGTACACCGTCATGATCTGCCAAATCTGAGCGGCCGACCAGTGGACGGCTCGCGCACACCGGCCGCCGGGGCCGGTGAGGGACGGGTTCAGCCCCCCGCACCCACCACCCGGATCTCGAAGCCGTCGCCGCTCACCACCTGGCCGCCGCGGATCTTGCAGGTCTTGCGGAGCTCCACCTCACCGTCCACCAGCACGTTGCCGTCGGCGATGAAGTGCTTGGCCTGACCGCCGGTCTCGGTGACGCCGCAGTACTTCAGCAGGTCGCACAGCGGGATGTACTCGGTCTCCAGGGCGAAGGTCTCGTTCACGCCGAACAGCTTAGATCCCGTCAGATCCCGCGCATCCGCAGGACGTGCAACGCCAGGGTCAGGTTCAGCCGCAGGTGGGCGTCCTCGGTGAACCCGCCGAGCATGCGTTCCAGCTTGCCGATCCGGTAGCGCAGCGTGTTGTAGTGGAAGTGCAGCCTGCGCGCGGTCTCGGCCACGTTGAGGTTGGTCTCCAGCAGCACCTGCAACGTGCGGCGCAGGTCGGAGTTCTCGGCGTCGTCGTCGGAGGCGAGCGGGCCCAGGGTCTCCCGGACGAAGGCGTGCAGCTCAGCGGTGTCGCTGACCAGGGAGAGCAGCCGGTAGACGCCGAGCTGGTCGAAGTGGGCGACCGCGCCGTGGCCGTGCAGCTGGCGGCCCACCCGCGCCGCCTTGAGCGCCTGCCCGTACGCCTCCGGCAGCGCCTCGGCCCCGACGGCGGTGCGGCTGGCGCCGGTGGAGAAGGTGGCGGGCAGGGACTCGGCGAAGGCGGCTGCGGCGTCCTTGGCCAGGCGTCCGGCGTCGACGCCCGCGTCCACGATGGTGACCACCTCGTGCGAGAAGCCCGCCACCGCGCCGCGCGCGTCGTGGCGGCGCATCGCCCCGGTCCAGCAGGTGACCAGGCGGTCCTGGGCGACGCGCTCGTCGCCCTCGGGGTCGAGCTCGGCCACCAGCACGGTGACCGGGCGCTGCAGGTCCCAGCCGAAGGCCCGCGCCCGGGAGGCCACCCGGTCGGAGCCGCCCGCCCTGCCGGTGAGCACGTCGCGCAGGAAGTCGGCGCGGTACTTGCTCTCGACGGCGTTGACCGCCTCCTGCCGGGTCACCACCAGGGCGGCGACCGTGGCGGCACGTTCCAGAATGCCGACGTCGCTCTCGGCGATGGACCCGACCGGGCCGCAGGCGACGATCCTGCCGTGGTGGTGCCCGCCCGCCACGACCGGTACGGAGGTGTGGCGTCCCTCGGGGACGGCGCGCAGCACTGTCACGTGCTCGGCGGGCCCGGCGGCGGCCAGCACGTGGCCGGTCCCGTCCAGGACGGCCACGCCCACGTCCAGCAGCCCGGCCACCTCGGCGGTGACCTCGCGCAGCCCGCCCCCGGCGAGCACCACCTGGACCAGTGCCCGGTGCGCCTCCTCGGCCCTGGCCAGGGCGGCGGCCTGGCGGTTGAGGATGTCGGTGAGGACCTGGTTGAGGATGTCGTCGAAGCCGACGTCGTCGGGGAGCTGGATCAGCGGGAATCCCAGCCGGTCGGCCTGCTCGACCATCTCCTCGGGAAGCTCGTCGAGGTAGCGGCCGAGCTTGACGGCCAGCGCGGCCAGGCCCCGCTCGTCCAGGTCGGCCACCAGCCGGCCCAGCGACTGCGGGGTGTTGCGCAGCGGGTAGCCGGTGGTCAGCAGCAGCTCGTGCGGCTTGACCCAGGCCAGGACGTCGGGCACCTCCATCACGTTGAGCCGCTGCACGACGCGGTCCAGCCCCCGCTCCCCCGCGATCAGCCGTGCACCGGCCAGCGTCGACACTCCGAGGACCTCGCCGACGGCGACGCCGTGAATGATCGTTCCGGTACTCGCCGGCCGCACGGGAGGTTCCATGAGGTGATTGTGACTTATGGACCCGTCTGTCAGGAAGAGCCAACCTTTGGGCGGACTGTTGGCATCTTTCTCCGTACGGCCTCCCCTGCACCGGCCCTACGGTCGGCTTCAATGGACGGGGGAGATCCGTGACGGGGCGAACAGCCGCGAGCACCTCCGTACCCATGCACGCCCATCCATACTCACGGGGCCGGCGAAGGAGCGCTCATGACCGTTGGAACGCGTCCCCGGGCGCAGCGCGTGCACGTCCGCACGCACGCGACCGGCGCGGCCAGCACGACGCTGCGCCGGATGCTGGAGGCGCCCCGCAGCCCGGCGCGGGTGCTGGCGGCCTTCCCCGCCGGCGTCTACCTTGAGGTACGGACGGAGCTGGAGCCGCAGGTCATCGCGGTGGTGACCGGGCAGGCCACCCGCCTGCCCAACGCCATGGTGATCACCGGGCCGATGCCGGGGGTCGCGGTGGGCGACGAGGCGTGCGTCGGCGACGGCTCGATCGATCTGGGACGGCTCAGCCTGAGGGCCCACCGCTGGTGGGATCCGGCCCCGCCGCTCGGCCCGGTGCCGGTGGAGCGGCTGGCCCGCTCGCTGCCCGCGCTCACCGGGCTGTGCGAGCGGTCGGCGCGGCGCCCCGGCCTGGAGGGCAACGGCGCGGCCGCTCTGCTGGCCCAGGGGTGCGCCGAGGGCTCGCTGCTGAAGAGCGTGACGGCCGCCGAGCAGCTGGTCGGCCTGGGACCCGGCCTCACCCCGAGCGGGGACGACGTGCTCGCCGGGCTGCTGGTCGCGCTGCGCCACCTGGGCGGGGCGGCGGGGGCGGGACGGGCCGTGTGGCTGGCCGACTGGCTGGCCGCGGCGGTCACCTTCGACGTGCGCGGCAGGACCACCCCCATCTCGGCGTCGCTGCTGCAGTGCGCCGCGCGGGGTGAGGCCAGCGGCGAGGTGCTGGCCGTGCTGCGGGGACTGGCGGGACGGCAGTCCCTGGAGCCGGCCCTGCACCGGCTGCTCCGGCTGGGGCACACCTCCGGCGCGGACCTGGCGTGGGGGCTGCGCATCGGGCTCGCGGCGGTGATCGATCTGGAAGGCGGGGTCAGTTGAGCACCGATGTGGTCCGGATACGGACGGGCGTCTATCACGACTCGGTGAGCCTGATGCGGGTCAGCCGGGCGGCGGCGGACCTGCCGGGGGTGGAGGTGGCGGTGGTCGCCATGGCCACCGGGCTCAACCTGGGCATCGCCGCCGACCTGGGGTTCGCCCCGCCGCCGCCCGGCCCGTCGGGCCCGGCCGGTCCGGGTGACCTGCTGATCGCGCTGCGCGGCGAGGCGGACGCCCTGGAGGGCGCCGTCGCCGCGCTGGACGGGCTGCTGGACGGGCTCTCCGCGCCCGCCGCCGGTGGAGCCGCCGTGGAGCACCCGCCGCGCACCGTCCGCGCCGCGGCCCGCGGGCGCGCCGCCACCCTGGCGCTGGTCTCGGTGCCCGGCCCGCACGCGTTCGCCGAGGCGCTGGACGCGATCGAGGCGGGCCTGTCCGTGATGATCTTCAGTGACAACGTGCCGGTCGGCCAGGAGGTGCTGCTCAAGCGGCGGGCCGCCGAGCGCGGCGTGCTGGTCATGGGTCCCGACTGCGGCACCGCGGTGATCGGCGGCGCCGGTCTCGGCTTCGCGAACGTGCTGCGGCCCGGCCCGGTCGGGGTGGTGGCGGCCTCGGGGACGGGCGCCCAGCAGGTGACCTGCCTGCTCGACATCGCGGGCGTGGGCGTCTCGCACGTGCTGGGCGTGGGCGGACGCGACCTGTCGGCGGAGGTGGGGGCCCTGTCCACGCTGCGCGCCCTGGAGGCGCTGGACGCCGACCCCGCGACCGAGCTGATCGTGCTGATCTCCAAGCCTCCGGCTCCGGAGGTGGCGCGGGTCGTCGGCGAGGCCGTCGCCGGGCTCCGCACGCCCGTGGTGAACGCCCTGCTCGGTCCCGTGGAGGCGGGCCGGGCCGACCTGACCTCGGCGGCCGAGGCCGCGCTGCGCGCCCTCGGCGTCCCGGTCCCCGACTGGCCGTACTGGCCCGCGCCCTTCCCTTTCCGGCCCGTGGACCCGTCCTTCCCGTCCGAGGGTCCGTCCGGTGACGGCGCCCCGGAGATCGCGGGCCCGTCCGGCGGCCGCGCGGAAGGCGCGGGCGGGCCCGGTGACGGCGCCCCGGGGACCGCGGGCCCGTCCGGAGGCGGCGCGGAGGGCGCGGGCGGGCCGCGGGGGATCTACTCGGGCGGGACGCTCTGCGTGGAGGCCCGGCTGATCGCGGGGAGCGGGGAGTTCACCGACTTCGGCGACGACGCCTACACGGTCGGCCGCGCGCACCCGATGATCGACCCGGCGCTCCGGCTGGAGGCTCTGGCCGCGGTGCCGGCCGGTGGCGTGGCCCTGCTCGACGTGGTCCTCGGCCACGGCGCCGACCCCGACCCCTCGGCCCGGCTGGCGCCCGCGATCGCCGGGGCCGTCGCCCGGGGCGTCGCGGTGGTCGTCGCGCTGGTCGGCTCCGAGGGCGACCCGCAGGGGCTCAACGCCCAGGCCGAGGCGCTGAACGCGGCGGGCGCGGCGGTGTTCACCTCCAACGCCCGGGCCGCCCGGCACGCCGCGGAACTCGCGGGCGCCGCCACCGCCACCGACACAGACACAGACAGCACCGGCACCGCCGCCGTCACCCGTTCAGGAGGCCGCCCATGACGCTGCCCATGCTCTCCGGCGAGCCGGAAGTGATCACGGTCGGGACCGACCTGCTCGGCGAGGCGCTCGACGCGCAGGCCGTCCCCCGCACCCGGGTGGACTGGCGCCCGCCGATGCCCGGCACCGAGGCCGACCTGGCCCGGGTGCTGGCCGACCCGCGCAGGGAGCGCGCCAACGCGACGGCCGTGGGCCGCCTGGTCTCGGCACGGCCGCAGCTCGTCGGCGTGCGGCCCGCCCGCGAGGTGCTCGACCTGCCCGAGGGCACGTTCCTGCACGCCGGGCCGCCGATCGAGTGGGAGCGCGCCTCGGGCCCGCTGCGCGGCGCGCTGATCGGGGCCATGCTGCTGGAGGGGCTGGCCGCCGACGCCGAGGAGGCCGGGGAACGGCTGGCCGCGGGCCGGGCCCGGCTGGACTCCTGCCACCACCACCGGGCCGTCGGCCCGATGGCGGGCGTGGTCACCCCGTCGATGTGGATGTTCGAGGTACGGGACGCCGAGCACGGAGGCACCGCCTACTGCTCGCTCAACGAGGGGCTGGGCAAGGTGCTGCGCTACGGCGCGTACGGCCCCGAGGTGCTGGAGCGGTTGCGCTGGATGGCCGAGGTGCTCGGCCCGGTGCTCCAGGCGACCCTGGAGCGCAGTGGCCCGCTGGACCTGCGGTCGCTGGCCGCGCAGGCCCTGCAGATGGGCGACGAGCTGCACAACCGCAACCGCGCCGCCACCTCGCTGCTGGTGCGCGAGCTGGCCCCCGAGGTGGTGGAGGCCGCCCCCGGCCGCGCCGCCGAGGTGCTGCGGTTCATCAACGGCAACGACCACTTCTTCCTCAACCCGGGCATGGCCGCGTGCAAGGTCGCCGCCGACGCCGCCAGGGACGTCCCCGGCTCCACGATGGTCGTCGCGATGGCCCGCAACGGCACCGACTTCGGGGTCCAGGTCTCCGGGCTGGGGGACCGCTGGTTCACCGGCCCCGCGGGCGTGCCGGACGGTCTCTACCTCGGCGCGTACGGGCCGGACGACGCCAACCCCGACATCGGCGACTCCACGATCACCGAGACGGCGGGCCTGGGCGGTTTCGCGATGGCCGCGGCCCCGGCGATCGTCAGGTTCGTCGGCGGCGACGTGTCGGACGCGACCGCGGCCACCCGGTCCATGTACGAGATCACCCTGGCCGAGCATCCGGCGTACCAGATCCCCGGGCTGGGCTTCCGGGGCACGCCGGTCGGCGTGGACGTCACGCTGGTCGCCAGGACCGGGCTGCTGCCCACCGTGAACACCGGTATCGCCGGGCGGGTGGCGGGGACCGGCCAGGTCGGCGCGGGGCTGGTCAGCCCGCCCGCCTCGGCCTTCACCGCCGCGCTGTACGCGCTGGCCCGCGCCGCCGAACCCGGGGACGGGCAGGTCCGGGACCCCGCGGCCGAGCCCGGGGACGGGCAGGGCTAGGAGCGCGGGGACGGGCGGGTCCAGGAACTCCCCACAGCCAGGCGGGCCGGACGGATCGGGCAGGACGGGCTGATCGGGCGAGCCGGGTCAAGGGCGCGAAAGGCGCGGCTGACAAGGCGGGCGCCCGCCGATAGCATGCGGCGACGTCGAGGCGGGCTCACGGTCGGTGATCCACAGGACACGGATAACCGACATACATCACTTCATGCCATTCGTCATGTCAAACTTCCATAACGGAATGACATCCCGCTATCGTGTCCACCCTCACGAAAAGGCTGGTTATGGGGAACGGGGTACTATGACCGATCGCTTGCTCGGGAGATCCCCCAACGGACCCGAGGGCGGCGGCTCCCCCGGAGCGGCGTCCGAGGGCCAGGGCAGGCTGGTGGGCAGGCGCTACCGCCTGGTGTCGCCGGTGGGCCGGGGCGGGATGGGCGTGGTGTGGCACGCGCACGACGTGCTGCTCGATCGGGACGTCGCGGTCAAGGAACTGATCCTCCCCTTCGGGCTGGACCACGCGGGCAAGCAGGGCGCGCACCGGCGGATGCTCCGCGAGGCCCGCTCGGCGGCGCGGCTCAGCCACCCCGGCATCGTCACCGTGCACGACGTCGTCGAGGAGGACGGCCGCCCCTGGATCGTGATGGAGCTGGTCCGCGCCTGGTCGCTGGAGCAGGCCGTACGGCAGAGCGGGCCGCTGCCGGTGATCCAGGCCGCCGAGATCGGCGTGCGGGTGCTCGACGCGCTCCGGCACGCCCACGCCGCCGGGATCATGCACCGCGACGTCAAGCCGGGCAACGTGCTGCTGACCTCCGACCGGGTGGTGCTCACCGACTTCGGCATCGCCGCGATCGAGGGCGACGTCGCCATCACCCAGACCGGCCTGATGATGGGCTCGCCCGCCTACGTCCCGCCGGAGCGGCTGTCGGGCCGGCCGATCACGCAGGCCTCCGACCTGTGGTCCTTCGGCGCCACGCTCTACGCGGCCGTCGAGGGCCGGCCCCCCTACGAGGGGCCGGACGCGATGGCGGTGCTCGGCGCGATCCTCACCCAGGAGCCCGGCCGCCCCCAGCGGGCCGGTGCCCTGATCACCGTCATCGAGGGCCTGCTGCGCAAGGACCCCGCCGAGCGGATGACCGCCGCGCAGGTCGCGGAGCTGCTGGAGCGGGTGCTGCGCAGCCACGGTTCCACCACCACGCTCACGCCCAGCCCGGTGCCCTCGTCGGCGCCCTCGTCGATGCCGCTCCCCGGCGACTCCATGCCGATGCACCTGATGCCCCCGCTGGACGTGCCGCCGGGGCCGATGCCGTCCAGGATCATCGAGACGCCCTCCGGCCCGATCCGGGTGCCCTACGAGCAGGGCGCCGTCTCCTTCGGGACGCCCTCCGCCGACCCGCCCGCCGTCCCGCGGGCGGGTGACACCGGGTTCGTCAGCCTGTCCGGCGGCCACCTGCGCGGCTACGACGCGCTGCGCGCCCCGGCGACCGTGCCGGACGAGGGCCCGTCCGCGCCGCGGGCGTTCCCGGACGACCCGTTCGCCACGTCGTCCCCGTTCCCGGTCGACCCGTTCACCGCGTCGCCCGTGTTCCCCGGCGACCTGCACGGCCGCCCGTCCACCACCTCACCGCGCGGTCCCGCGGACGGACCCGGCCCGGCCGCGCCCGCTCGCGAGGGGTCGCGGCGGTCCGCCCCCGGCGTGCCGGAGGGCGGCCGGGCGGCACGGTCCGCCCAGGACTCCCGGTCCACCTCACCGTTCCGCGGCGGCACCCGGGCCGGCGGACGGTCACCGGGGGGCGACGCCCGCTCCCCGGGCGGCCCCGACCTGCGCCTGCTCATGCTCGGCGTGGGCGGCGTGCTGGCCATCGTGGTCGCCGGGCTGCTCGTCTTCCTCACCGGGAACGACTCCGACGCCACCGGCACGGGGGCCGTCACGTCCGCCTCGGTCCCGGCCGCGCCCTCGCCCCTGCGGGCGGCCGCGGAGGTCCCCGGCGGGTTCGAGCGGCTGAGCGCGGGCGGCGTCTCCGGGGCGGTGCCCGAGGGCTGGACGGTCAGGACGGGCGGCGACGGAGCGGCCGTCTTCTCCGGGCCCAGGCGCGGCGGCCGGAGCATCACCGTCGTCGAGGTGCCGGTCGCCGACCCGGTGACCGCGCTCGGCCGGGCCAGCAGGAAGGACCTCGACGAGTACACCGAGGTCGGCGTGGCGGCGGTCGACTACCGCGGCTGGAAGGCCGCGGACTGGGAGTACACCTACGTCCGGCCCGACGGGGTCCCCATGCACGGGCTGACCCGCCACGTCACCGTGGACGGCCGGACCGCCTACCAGATCACGTTCAGGACGCAGGACCTGGACTGGGAGAAGAGCGCGGGGTCCCTGGAGACGTTCTTCGCCACCTTCACCCCGGCCGGCTGACCGTCCGAAAAGCCCTCGTGACGTGGTCGCGGGTGATGACAGACTTCACTCGTGATCACAAATGACGCAGACACCGACATATCCCCCGGCGACAGGGCGCGGGTCGCCTCCGTGCAGCGGCGGACGCTCACGGTGCTGTCCGTCGGCCAGATCAGCGGCGGCATCGGCGTCGCCGTGGGGGCCACGTTCAGCTCGGTGACCGTGGAGCGGCTCTCCGGCTCCACGGCGCTGAGCGGGCTGGCCGGCACCGCGACCGTGCTGGGCGCCGCGCTGCTGGCGCTGCCCACCGCCAGGTCGTCCGGGCGCGGGGGACGGCGGGCCGGGCTCACCCTGGCCTACGGGTGCGCCCTGGCCGGCTGCCTGGTCTCGCTGCTCGCGGTGACCGTGCACTCCTGGCTCCTGCTGCTGGCGGGGCTGGTGCTGTTCGGCGCGGCCAGCGCGGCCAACCTGTCCTCCCGCTACTCCGCGACCGACCTGTCCCCGCCGGGACACTCGGCCCGGCACCTGTCGCTGGTGGTCTGGGCCACCACCATCGGGGCGGTCACCGGCCCGAACTTCGCCGAACCGGTCGAGCGGTTCGGCGTCGAACTCGGCCTGGCCCCGGGCAGCGGCCCGTTCGCCCTGGCGCTGGTGAGCTTCGCGATCGCCCTCGGGGTCGTCCTCGCCGGGATGCGCCCCGACCCGCTGCTCCTGGCGCGCTCGCTGGCCCGGCCGGCGCCCCCTCGGGGGGACGACTCCACCGGGACGACCGCGGCCACCGGGGTCACCGGCCCCGCCGAGATCACCGCGGTCACCGGGGTCACCGCGGTCACCGGGGCCACCGGTGAGGCCGCCACCGCGCCGGCGTCGTCCGGCCCCGCCGGCACCGGCACCTCCCCGGCGGAGCCCCCCGCCCGCACCGGGGGCACGTTCCGTACCGGATGGCGGGTGCTGCGCCGGACGCCCGCGGCCGTGCGCGCGCTGGCCGCGATCGCGGTCGGCCACACCGCCATGGTCTCGGTCATGTCCATGACCCCGGTCCACCTCGACCACGGCGGCGCGACGTACACGGTCATCGGTGTCGTGATCAGCCTGCACATCGCCGGGATGTACATGTTCTCCCCGGTGGTCGGCTGGCTGACCGACCGGGCCGGGCGGGTGGTGGTACTGGTGGTCGGCATGGGCCTGCTGCTGGCCTCCGTCGTCCTGGCCGGAGGGGCCGGGGCGCACGACGTCGGCCCGGTGACCGCGGGGCTGTTCCTGCTCGGCCTGGGCTGGTCCTGCACGCTGATCGCCGGCTCGGCGATGCTCAGCGAGTCGGTGACGCTGGAGCACCGCACGGCCGTGCAGGGCCTGTCCGACCTGCTGATGAACGTCTGCGGCGCGACCGGGACCGTCCTGGCCGGGCTGATCGTCGGCGGCCTGTCCTTCGGGGTGCTCGGCGCGGCCGTCGGGGTCATGGTGACGGTCACCGGCCTGTGGCTGGTCCTGCCCCTGCTGCGGACGGCGTCCCGCCCGGCCGGTCGCGTCCCGTAGGAAGGTCCGCGGGGAGGGCACCGGGCACGCGACGGTTCCCGGACGTCCGGCGGGCCACACGGGAGAGGATCCGCCGGAACGTGACGGGCACGCCTCACGAGCACGCCTCACGGCACGGCTCACAGGCACGCCTCACAGGCACGGCTCGCGGGCACGGCTCGCGGGCACGGCTCACTTGGCGTCGGCGTAGCAGCGCACCGCGACCGCCTGCATGGGGAAGCGCACCGGGGTCGCGCCGAACAGCAGCCGGGCCGCCTCCTCGGCGGCCCGGCCCACCGCCGCGATCACCTCGTCGGCCTGCTCGGCCGGGCAGTGCACCATGACCTCGTCGTGCTGGAAGAACACCAGCCGGGCCGGATCGGGCAGCAGACCGCGCAGCACCGCCATCAGCACCAGTGCCCACTCGGCCGCGGTCGCCTGGACGACGAAGTTGCGGGTGAAGCGGCCCCGGTCGCGGGCCGCCCGGCCCCCCTCGGGACCGGAGACCAGCTCCCGCCAGCCCGCCGAGGGCGGCGGCGAGGTGCGGCCCAGCCAGGAGCGGACCACCTTGCCCTCCTCCCCCGCGCGGGCCGCGTCCTCCACGAACCGGTAGGCCAGCGGGAAGCGCCTGCGCATCACGGCCAGCAGCTTGGACGCGTCCCCGCTGGTGCCGCCGTACATCGCCGAGAGCATGGCGATCTTGGCGTTGTCCCGCTCGCCGCCGAACACCTGCGCCAGCGCCTGATAGAGGTCGGTCTGCCCGGCCGCCCTGGCCAGGCCGCCGTCCCCGGCCATCGCGGCCAGCACCCGGGGCTCCAGCTGTGCCGCGTCGGCGACCACCAGCGTCCAGCCGTCGTCGGCCACGATCACCTTGCGCATCAGCCTGTGGATCTGCAGGGCGCCGCCGCCGTTGGTGGCCCACCGGCCCGTCACCACGCCGCCGACCACGTACTCGGGGCGGAAGCGCCCGTCGCGGACCCACTGGTCGGCCCAGGCCCAGCCGTGGAAGCTGTAGAACCTGGCCATCTCCTTGTAGGCCAGCAGGGGCCCGACCCCGGGGTGGTCGGCCTGCCTGATGTCCCGGGCCCGGGTGGAGGCGACGGGCACGCCCGCCGCCTTGAACGCCCGCAGGATCTGCTGCGGGGAGTCGGGGTTGAACGCCGTGCCGAACGCGGCCGCCACCTCGTCGGCCAGGGCCTGCAGCCTGGCCGGTCGCATGCCGTGCACCGGCCGCGGGCCGAGCAGCCCGGTCAGCAGCTCGTCGTGCGCGTCCCGGCGCCAGGGGATGCCGTCGCGGGCCATCTCCGCGGCGATGAGCGCCCCGGCCGACTCGGCGGCGACCAGCAGCCGGAACCGGTGCGGGTCGGCGGTCCGCTCGACGCGGCGCAGCTGGTCGGCGTGGACCTCGGCGACCAGGTCCGCGTCCGGCTCCGGCGCCTCCTCCTCGAACAGGGTCGCCTGCCGCGCCCGGGGGCCGTGCGGGTCGTCCGGCACCGGCAGGCCGTGCAGCCGCGCGTACGCGGCCCTGGCCGACCGGGGCTCGCCGAAACGCTCCTCGTGGGCCAGGAGCAGGCCCTCGGTCAGCGCCAGGTCGTGGCAGCGCGCCGGCCGCACGCCCGCGGCGAGCAGCGCCGGGTAGACCTCCCGGGTGTCGGCCCAGACCCAGCGCGGGCGCCGCCCCTCCAGCCGGCGCACCTCCGCGGCCAGGTCGGTCACGGCCCTGGCGGGCTCGCCGTCGGCGCGGAGCACGCCCCCGCCCCCTGCGGCGGGTGCGACCGACACGTTCATGCCCCAACAGTGCCACGCCGCCCCGACATTCTCGTTCAGACGAGCGGTATGGCGATCTCGTCCTCGAGCGGGGGTTCGACCTCCTGCGGCAGGCAGCCGGTCGCGGCGAAGCAGCGGATCCTCAGGGTCTCCGGCGTCACCGAGACGTGCAGGAAGCTCTTGAAGAACGGCGGGGTGTCCCAGTCCGACAGCTCCGACAGGTAGCGGTGGAAGGTCCTGCCCACCGGCAGCCGCAACGGCATCGGCCAGCCGCCGAGGATCCGGGCGGCCCACCGCATCCGGCGGGTGATCGGCACCGGCGGGATGTCGCGCACCGGGGTGTTGCCGATCCGCTTGGACATAAGCGCCGCGCTCTCGGCGGGGGTGAGGTAGAGCCAGCGCATGCGCAGCCGGTCGCTGTAGAGCCTGCTGTAGAACGACAGGGAGTCGCCGCGCAGCGGGTAGCAGCGGTAGTCGTCCTCGTGCAGGCCCGCGACGGTGACGCGGGGGATGGTGTGGGTGGCGTGCATGAACGCCCCCGACCCGCCCGCCACGATGTACTGGACGGTCCGCTCCCCCACCCTGATCGGGAAGCGCTGGTAGTTGTGCACGTCGCCGCCGATCGCCGCGACGTAGTTGTGCGCGGGGTCGGTGACGATGTCGTCGACGGTGCCGCCGCCGGCCAGCCTCGACGGCTTGTACTCGTTGCGGGTGTAGATGGGCTTGCCGGTGATGAGCACCTTGGGCCTGGGGTCGCGGGAGACCTCGCGCAGCCAGGCGGTCTGCTCGGCGTCGATGTCGCCGCGGATGCCGGTGTCCACGCCGACGAGCACCAGGCTCGGGGTCTCGATCGCCCAGTACGGCGCGGGCTGGACGGCCCGCTGGCCGGGCCCGGAGCGCCGCTCGCGCGCCCTGGCCAGCCGGGCCTCGTCGATCGGCTCCGGCCTGCTCCACAGCAGGCCGCGCAGCCCCGAGGGCGCGGGGTTGAACCCCTTCGGCGCGGGGGTGTCGCAGAAGACCCGCATGAAGCCGCCGAGCCCGTCGTACCAGTCGTGGTTGCCGGGGACGGCGTAGATCGGGGCGGGGTAGTCCTGATACGGGCGGAAGAACTTGTCCTCGTACTCGTTGCCGGATCCGGTGGGATAGACCACGTCGCTGGCGACGACCGCGAAGGCGGTCCCCTCGCCGATCCTCAGCATGCCCGGCACCACCGCGTACTGCGAGGAGTCGCCCTCCCCGGTGTCGCCGAGGAGCAGGAAGGAGAACTCCGGGCCGACGTCCACCGGGATGCGGAAGGAGGGGTCGACGCCCCGCTCGCGCTGCGCGGCCGTCCACTGGGCGCGGACCTGCCCGGACGGGTCGCCGAACAGGGCCGCCAGCACCTCGTTCCTCGACCGCCAGATCGTGCGCAGGTCGAGCCAGGAGAAGGGCTCCCTGCCGGGCAGCAGGTCCCTGAAGGTGCCGATCCGGGTACAGGACCAACCCGCACCCTCCTCCGACACCCGGGAGGAGACCTCACGCCCGCGTTCCGCCGCCCGCCCGACATCGACCATGACCATATCTTGGCAATGATCATAGGAAGTCGCATCCGATCCGGGCGAAGGCGGCCGATCCGGGGGTGCCCGGACACCCGCTCTGGAATATGGTTCTACCGTGTACGCCTACTGGGAGACCGTTCCGACCAGGTGGAAGGACAACGACGTCTACGGCCACGTCAACAACGCCGTCCACTACTCGATGATGGACACCGTGATCAACTCGTGGCTGATCAGGGTCGCCGGGCTGGACGTCCACGACGGTGACGTCATCGGCCTGTGCGTCGAGTCGCACTGCGTCTACCGCTCCTCGGTGTCCTTCCCCGAGCCCGTCAGGGTCGGGCTGCGCGTCGGGCACCTGGGCCGCTCCAGCGTCCGGTACGAGCTGGGGCTCTTCCGTGAGGACGGCGGGACGGTCGTGGCGGAGGGCCACTTCGTCCACGTGTTCGTCGACCGGGAGAGCCGGCGCCCCGCGGAGATCCCCGGGCCGCTCCGGAAGGCCATGGAGGAGCTCGCGGTCACCGGGTGACCTCCCCGGGTCCCTGGCGCCGGATCTCCGCGCGGGCCCGGGGGAACGGGGCGGGCCGGGACGGGTCTCAGTCCCCGGGCCCCTCGGCCGCCAGCAGGACCCCGGGGTTGAGGACGCCCTCCGGGTCGAGCCGGTCCTTGATCCCGCGCAGGATCTCCACGCCCAGCTCGCCGACCTCGGCCGCGTGGGCCTCCCGGTGGTCGCGGCCGACGCCGTGGTGGTGCGAGATCGTGCCGCCGGCGCCGACGATCGCCTCGCCGACCGCCCGCTTGGCCGACTCCCACTGCCCGAGCGGGTCGCCGGTCTGCGCGGTGACGACCGTGAAGTACAGGCTGGCGCCGGTGGCGTAGACGTGCGAGATGTGGCACATGACCAGCGGTGAGCCGAGCGAGCCGGCCAGCGAGAGCCGTACGGCGTCGTACAGGCGGGGCAGGTTCGACCAGAAGCCCGCCGTCTCCAGCGTCTCGACGGTCGCCCCGGCGGCGAGCAGCGCGTCGCGCAGGTAGGGCGCGGAGTAGCGCCCGTGCTCCCACGCCCGGCCGGGGTCCGTGCCCAGCGGGACGCCGCCGAGCCCGGAGAGCACGGCCGCGGTCCGCTCGCGCCGGGCGGCCACCTCGGCCGCGGTGCCCTCGTGGCCGGTGACGGCCAGGCAGCCCGTCCCGGCCGACGGCGCGCCGATCTCCGCGGGCCGGGCCAGGCCGATCATCGTCTCGGTCTCGTCGGACAGGCGCAGCACGGTGGGCGCGGCGTCCCGCTGGACCAGGGCCCGCAGCGCGGCCGAGCCCTCGGCGAACGACGCGAACCGCCACCCCTCGTAGACGCGCTCGGCGGGGACGGGCCGGACCCGCAGCCGCAGCGAGGTGATCACGCCGAAGGCCCCCTCGGAGCCGAGCATCACCTGGCGCAGGTCGGGGCCCGCGGCCGACCGGGGCGCCCGGCCGAGGTCGAGGGTGCCGCGCGGGGTGGCCACGGTCATGCCGACCACCATGTCGTCGAAGCGCCCGTACCCGGCCGAGGCCTGGCCGCTGGAGCGGGCGGCGGCGAAACCGCCGAGCGTGGCGTACTCGAACGACTGGGGGAAGTGGCCCAGGGTGAGGCCGTGCCCGGCCAGCAGGCGTTCGGCCTCGGGGGCGCGCAGCCCCGGCTCCAGCTCGGCGACCATCGACTCGGCGTCCACCGCGACCAAGCGGTCGAGCCGGGCCAGGTCCAGCGCGACGACCCCGGCGAAGCCCCGCCGGGAGGCGACCAGGCCGCCGACCACGGAGGTGCCGCCGCCGAAGGGGACCACCGCGACCCGGTGCGCGGCGCACGCGGCCAGCACGGCCAGCACCTCGTCGTGACAGGAGGGCAGCACCACCGCGTCGGGGGCGTCGGAGCCGTCCCCGGCCCGCATCCGCAGCAGGTCGGGGGTGGACTTGCCACGGGTGTGCCGGACGCGGGCGTCGTGGTCGAGGCGCACGTGGTCGGCCCCGACCAGGTCGCGCAGCCCGGCCAGGACCGGCTCGGGCAGCGCGACGGGCGGCAGCCGCACCTCGTCCATGCCCGCGACCCCGGCCCGGGGCGGGCGCACCCCGAGCAGGTCGCCGAGCAGCCCCCGGACCGCCTCGGGCAGGTCGACGGCCTTGGCGGGGTCGCCCCAGCCGGACCAGAGCATGGGATCCGCGTTCCCTGTTCGATGTTCCACGTCTACACTGTGACATATGACGTCCATTCGTCACAACACAGGCGCCCCCGGGAGCGACCAGGTCCTCGACGCGGCCCGCGAGGTGATCCTCGCGGTCGGGGTGCGGCGCACCACGCTCACCGACGTGGCCCGGCGGGCCGCGCTCTCCCGGATGACGATCTACCGCCGCTGGCCCGACGTGCGCGGCCTCGTCGCCGACCTGATGACCCGCGAGTGGGTGCGCGTCGCGGACGGGTTCGCCACCGAGGACCCGGTCACCGCGGCGGTGGCGACGGTACGGGCGCTGCGCGTCCACCCGCTCTGGCGGAAGATCGTCGAGGTGGACCCGGAGCTGCTCCTGCCCTACCTGCTGCGCCGCCGGGGCGCCAGCCACGAGGCCATGCTCGCCCTGGTCGAGTCGGCGATCGTCCGGGGGCAGGGGCTCGGCACCGTGCGCGCGGGCGAGCCGGCCGGGCTGTCGGCCGCGGTGCTGCTGACCGCGCAGTCGTTCCTGCTCTCCGGCGCCACCATGCTCGGCCCGCTCACCGAGGACGACCTCGACACCGAGCTGGCCACCCTCCTGGAAAGGTACCTGCGACCGTGAACTCCTCCCTGAACGCCGCCCGCCGTGCCCGCGAGCTCGCCGAGGTACCCGGCCTGGTGGTGGACGTGCTGGTGGTGGGGCTGGGGGCCACCGGCGCGGGCGTGGCGCTGGACGCGGCCTCCCGCGGCCTGTCGGTCGCCGCGATCGACGCGCACGACCTGGCGTTCGGCACCTCCCGGTGGAGCTCCAAGATGATCCACGGCGGGCTGCGCTACCTGGCCAGGGGGCAGGTCGGGGTGGCGTACGAGAGCGCGGTGGAGCGCGGCCTGCTGCTCGGGCGGATCGCCCCGCACCTGGTGCGGGCGCAGCCCTACCTGCTGCCGCTGGTCCCGGAGGTCTCCCGGCGGCAGGCGGCGCTGGTCATGACCGGCTACCGGCTCGGCGACGGCCTGCGGGCCGCGGCCCGCACTCCCCGCCGCCTGCTTCCCGGCCCCTGCCGGATCTCCTCCGGGCGGGCGCGCTCCCTCGCCCCGCCGCTGGGCCCGGCCGGGCTGCGCGGCGCCCTGCTGTCCTGGGACGGCCGGCTGCTGGACGACGCCCGGCTGGTGCTCGCCGTGGCCAGGACGGCCGCCGCCCACGGGGCCAGGGTGCTGACCCGCTGCCGGGCGCTGGAGGTCTCCGGCGACGGAGCGCTGGTCCGCGACGAGCTCACCGGGGAGACCCTCACCGTCCGGGCCAGGGCCGTGATCAACGCGACCGGGGTCTGGGCCGCCGGGCTGCACCCCGGCCTGCGGATGCGCCCCTCGCGCGGGACCCACCTGGTGCTGCGTCCCGGGACGCTGCCCGGCCTGGTCGCGGGACTGCACGTGCCGATCCCGGGGGAGAGCGACCGGTTCGCGCTGGTCCTGCCCCAGGCCGACGGGCGGGTCCTGGTCGGCCTCACCGACGAGCCGGTGGACGGCCCCGTCCCGGACGTCCCGCAGGCTCCCGAGGAGGACGTCGCCTTCCTGCTGTCGGTGCTCAACTCCGTGCTGGAGGAGCCGGTACGGCGCGAGGAGGTGGCCGGCGCCCACGCGGGGCTGCGCCCGCTGCTGGACGGTGAGGGCCGTACCGCCGACCTGTCCAGGCGGCACGCGCTGCCGACCACCCGCGACGGGATGGTGACGGTGGTGGGCGGCAAGCTGACCACGTACCGGCGGATGGCCGAGGACGCGGTCGACCTGGCCGTCTCCTCGGGTCGGATCACCGCAGGCCCGAGCCGCACCGCGGCGCTGCCCCTCGTCGGCGCGATCCCGCCCGGCGGCCGGGGCGGCGGGCACGGCGGTGAGCGTGGCGGCGAGGGCGGTGGGCGTGGCGGCCGGCGCGGACCCGGTCGTCCCGGCCGGACCGGGACCTCCGTGGCGGGAGGGCACGGCGGGGTCGCCGACCGGCTGGTGGAGCGCTACGGCGGCGAGGCGGGCGCGGTACGGGCCCTGATGGAGCGGGAGCCCCGGCTGGCCGAGGCCGGGCCGACCGGGGTGACCGGGGCCGAGCTGGTCTGGGCGGTCAGGCACGAGGGCGCCCTGGACGTGGACGACCTGCTCGACCGCAGGACCCGGATCGGCCTGATCCCCGCCGACCGCGAGGCCGCGCTCCCCATGGCGCGGGCGGCGCTGGCCCACCCGGTCCCGCCGGGTCCCGACGAGGCCTGAGGCCGGTTCGGGACGCGCCGCCGCCCGGGACCCTTCCGACCCGTCGAGCCCGCCGGGCCCGGTGCGACCCGTGACGAATCCCCGCCGGGGGGCATGACAGGGATGATCACGGGCATAAGGGGCGGCGGGTCCGGAAGGGCGGGTCCGGGACGGCGCCACCCCGGCCGTCCGTGGCGTCGGCGGTGTCGGTGATGTCGGTGACCGGGCGCCCCGGACGCGGGCGCCCGCCTTTACCGGCCTATCATCGTTTCCCTCTCCGTGACCCTGATGAAGGCGTTAGGTTAGTCTTACCTAAGTCAGGGAGGAGAGGGTGTGGGCGTGACGAACGGCACGGACAGCGCGGGCAGCGTGGACAGGGCGTACAAGGCGTGCCCGCACCCTCCCGGCTGTCACACCGGCCAGGTGCCCGTCCTCGCCAGCGCCACGGTCGGGGCCCGCTTCTGGCTGCTCATCGAGCACCCCGGCCCCTGGGCCGACCGCCTGGAGAACACCATCCTTCCCGAGGATGTTCACACCCTCCTCAAACGGGCCGGCCGCCTGGGCGTACGGACCCAGCTCATCCGCCGTCCCGGGCGCAGAAACCCCGTGGAAACCGGCATTCACGTCATGGTCGCGGACTCCACCGCCGCCGAGCCCTGGCTCGCCGAGGGCATCGTCGCAGGTCCGGACGATCTTGACCTTGACAAGCTGGTGGCCGGAGTGGTCCCGCCGTCCTGCATACTTGTGAGTGAGCCGGTATTTCTGGTCTGCACGCATGCCAAGCGCAACGCGTGCTGCGCCCGCATTGGACTTCCCCTCGCTCGGTCCTTGGCAAAAAATTTGCCGGACACAGTATGGGAAACATCACATGTTGGCGGCGATCTCTACGCCGCCAACCTTGTGTGCTTGCCACATGGCCTCTACTACGGCAGCATGTCTCAGGCTGCTGCGATCGCGGCAGCCGACGCGTACCGGTCCGGCGAGGTCATCCTCGACCGTTTCCGGGGGCGCGCGGGCATCCCTGAGCCACTGCAGGCCGCCGAGCATTTCGTTCGCGTCCATACGGGCGAACTGTCGGTCGGCGGAGTGGCCGTGGAATCCTCAAGGTCGGACGGCGCCGTCACCGAGGCAGTTGTGCGCGGTAGTGGCGTTCGTTTTCGGGTAGTGGTTGAACCCATGACGCTGACAACGCCATGTGGTACGGCTTGTGCCGACACGATCACTACCTATCGGCTGGTCACACTGGACAGGGTAGCCCCTGTGCTGTATGCCACGTCCGCTCTCACTTGACCTGAGGGAACATCACGGCCGATCCAGGCGTTGGATCCAGGGACGTCACAAGCGTCCTATGCGGCATAAACCCGAAATACCTCTCACTATAAGGTGGTTTTCTCATGTCTCAGGTACGTCGGCAGACCGCCCGGCCTCGGCCCAGCTGGGGCTGGCAGGATGACGCCGCGTGCCGGGGCGAGGACCTCGTGCTCTTCTTCGGTCCCGACGGTGAGCGTCAGCCCGAGCGTGACATCCGTGAGCGTAAGGCCAAGGCCATCTGCGCCCAGTGCCCCGTTCGCGCCGAGTGCCTGGACTACGCGCTCTCCCGTCCGGAGAAGTACGGCACCTGGGGCGGCCTGAACGAGGACGAGCGCGCCTCCGAGCGTCGTCGTCGCATGCGCCGCGCGGCCAGCGCCGGCATCAGTGCCGTCGCCTGAGCAGCCCCTCCACCCGGCTTCCCCCATACGTGTGATCTCGCTCATCCCCTGCGAGATCACACGTTGTCATGTCGGGCCCCGCGCGTGCGGCACACCCGGGACGGGTGGCCGCACGGCGGGGGCGTCCCACGCTCTCAGGGCCTGTTGCGGCCCGCCTTGCGCATCTCCTTGGTGATGCTCTTCCACCTGCCCTGCATCTCCTTGCGGAGCCGGGCGTCGCTCCGGGACGCCATCCAGGCCGCCTCCCGCTGAAGCTTGTTCCAGCTCTCCAGCCGCCGCTCCGGCAGCGTGCCGTCCTCGATCGCGGCGAGCACGGCGCAGCCCGGCTCGGTGTCGTGACGGCAGTCACCGAAGCGGCACCGCGTGGCGAGCTCCTCCAGGTCCGAGAAGACCATGTCCACCCCCTCGCCCATGTCGTACAGGCCGATGCGGCGGATGCCGGGGGTGTCGATGATGAGCCCGCCCCTGGCGAGCGGGATGAGCTCGCGGTGCACGGTGGTGTGGCGACCCCGGCCGTCCCCGGCCCTGACCTGCTGGGTCTCCATGACGTCCTCCCCGGCGAGGGCGTTGACCAGCGTCGACTTCCCCGCGCCCGAGGCGCCGAGCACCACCGCGGTACGGGTGCCCTCCAGGTAGGCGCCGACGATGTCGACGCCCTCGCCGCTGACCGAGCAGACCGGGTGCACGTCCACCCCCGGTGCGGCGGTGGCGACCTCGTCCAGCAGGAACTCCAGCCCCTCGCCGATCAGGTCGGACTTGGTGACGAGCACCACGGGACGGGCCCCGCTCTCCCAGGCGAGCGCGAGCAGCCGCTCGATCCTGCCCAGGTCGGCGGTGTCGGTGGCGTGCAGGGCGGGTTCGGCGACGAAGACGACGTCGACGTTGGCGGCGAGCACCTGGCCCTGGGAGTCGCCGGAGAGCCCGCCCCGGGAGAGCCGGGAGACCCCTCCGCGGACGAAGGCGGTACGCCGGGGCAGGAGCTCCTCCAGCTCGAACCGGCCCTCGGCCAGCCGGCGGAGTCCCACCCAGTCGCCGACGCAGGGCAGCGCCACCGGGTCGGCGGCGGCGGCCCGGCGCACCCGGGCACCGTAGTCGGCCCGGAGATGGCCGGAGGTGGACATCACTTCGGCGGCGCCGCGGTCGACGCGGGAGACCCGCGCCGGGATCAGCCCGTCGGGGAGCCCGGCGGCCAGGGAGTCGTCCCAGCCGAGCGCGGCGAGGGTGAACGACGAGGACGGCGAGGAGCCGGGTGACGATGAAGACGATGAAGACGAGGACAACGTGGTCACTACCTTCGGGAAAGGCGGGCGCCCCGTCGTGAGATCGATCAGGCGGGCACCCGGAGGTCGATGGACGGCAGGCTCGTCAGAAAGACCCGCATGGTCCTCACCTCCCGTGGCCTCGCGGCCGTCCCCCGTGGGACGGCGTCTTCGGGAGAAGCCTAGCGCAACCTCTCCCCGGGGAGGCAACCACATTTGCCCGCGCGCCACGGGCCGCCACACCCCCGCGGGCGGCCCCTGGCACGCCGGAGCCCGGAGCCCCTGGACGCGCCGGAGGCCCGGACACTCCGGGCTCCGGACGTGAAGTCCCCGGACACGCCACCCCGGGACACGACGGAGCCCCGGGACGCCGTCGCGTCCCGGGGCTCCGTCACGCCTGCTACAGCCCGGGGGCCGGGAAGTGGGAGGTGAGCTCCCTGACCTCGCCGTGCACGCGGGTGATGACGTGCGCGGCCTCGTCCTCGTCCTTGGCCAGCGCGGTCACGACCTGGTCGATCCAGGCGCCGATCTGCCGCATCTCGGCCACACCCATGCCGCGGCTGGTCACGCCCGCGGTGCCGATCCTGATGCCGGACGGGTCGAACGGCTTGCGCGGGTCGAACGGCACGCTGTTGTAGTTGGTCTCCAGCCCGGCCTTGTCCAGGGCCTGCGCGGCGGGCTTGCCGCCGATGCCCTTGGGGGTCAGGTCGAACAGGATGAGGTGGTTGTCGGTGCCACCGGAGACCAGGTCGAAGCCCCGGCCGAGCAGCTCCTCGGCCAGCGCCTGGGCGTTCAGCACGACCTGGCGGGCGTAGTCCTTGAAGTCGTCGGTCGACGCCTCCTTGAGCGCCACCGCGATGGCCGCGGTGGTGTGATTGTGCGGGCCGCCCTGCAGGCCCGGGAAGACCGCCTTGTTCAGGGCCGTGGCGTGCTCGTCGGAGGTGGCCATCAGCATGGCGCCCCGGGGGCCGCGCAGGGTCTTGTGGGTGGTGGTGGAGATGACGTCCGCGTGGCCGACCGGCGACGGGTGGGCCCCGCCCGCGACCAGGCCCGCGATGTGCGCGATGTCGGCCGCGAGCACGGCCCCGACCTCGCGGGCGATCTCGGCGAAGGCCGGGAAGTCGATGGTGCGCGGGACCGCGGTGCCGCCGCAGAAGATCAGCTTGGGCCGCTCGCGCAGGGCGATCTCCCGCACCTCGTCCATGTCGACGCGGCCGGTGTCGCGCCGCACCCCGTAGCGGACCGGGTTGAACCACTTGCCGGTGGCCGAGACCGACCAGCCGTGGGTCAGGTGGCCGCCGAACGGCAGGCCCATGCCCATCACGGTCTCACCGGGCTTCAGGAAGGCCAGGTAGATCGCCAGGTTGGCGGGCGAGCCCGAGTAGGGCTGGACGTTGGCGTGGTTGACCCCGAACAGGGCCTTGGCCCTGTCGACGGCCAGGGTCTCGATCTGGTCGATCACCTGCTGGCCCTCGTAGTACCGCTTGCCGGCGTACCCCTCGGAGTACTTGTTGGTGAGGACGGTGCCGGTGGCCTCGAGGACGGCCCTGGAGACGTAGTTCTCCGAGGCGATCAGCTTGACGGTGTCGGCCTGCCGCCGCTCCTCGGCCCTGACGAGTTCGGCGATCTGCGGATCCACGCTGGAAAGAGCGCTCATGCGCCTTCACTCCCCTGTCATCGTCGACATCGCGCGAAGACCCAGGCGCTCGGCCTCCTCGCACTTCAGCTCCCCGGTGGTCGCTCCCACCCTATGCGCCAGTCACGGCTTAGACGATAGCGGACGGACCGGCCCGGCCGAGGCGGCCCGTCCCGTCCCCCGGCCACAACCGGTCGACCTCGGCGTTGAGGGTGGCGCCGATCAGCACGGCCAGCGCGGTGATGTAGAGCCACATCAGCACCGCGATGGGGGCGGCGAGCGAGCCGTAGATGGAGACCGGCGAGAACCAGGCGGCCAGCACCGCGCGCAGCACGGCGGCGCAGGCGATCCAGATCAGCAGCGCGAGCAGCGCTCCGGGCAGCTCGCGCCACCAGCGCGTGCGGACCGGGACGCTCACGTGGTAGAGCAGGGTCAGGAAGATCACCGAGCCGATGACGACGACCGGCCAGTACAGGACGTCGGCCAGCACCGCGTAGTCGGCCGGCAGGGCGCCGCGCAGCGCGGCCGGGCCCAGGACGAGCACGGGCATCACCACCAGCCCGATCAGCAGGCCCGCCAGGTAGAACCCGAAGGACATCAGCCGGGTACGGATGATGCCGCGCTCCTCGCCGAGGCCGTAGGCGACCGAGATCAGGTCGACGTAGACGAACAGTGCCCGCGAGCCCGACCAGAGCGCGAGCAGGAAGCCCAGGGAGATCAGCGAGGCCTGGTTGGCGGGGTTCAGCACGTCCTCGATGAGCGGGGTGACGACGGTGTCCACGGCGCTGTCGGTGAACAGCAGGTGGGCCTGCCGGTCGATCCAGTCGCTGACGTCCTGGACCGTCTCCGGGCCGAAGACCCGGGTCAGCTGGCCGAGCACGCCGATCAGGCCGAGCATGAACGGCGGCAGCGACAGCAGCGCGAAGAAGGCGGCCTCCCCGGCCAGGCCGGTGACCCGGTAGGTGACGCCCGCGTTCGTGGTGGCCGCGACGAGCACCCAGAAGTCGGTCCCGCGGATCCAGGAGAGCACGGCCCGCAGCCGCGCCCAGACGCCCAGGCCGCGCACCCGCGCGAGCCCGGCACGCCACCGTGCCCGCAGGCCGCGCGGCGAGCGCCGCCGCGGCCCCGGCTGCGGTCCCGGTCGCGGGGCCGGAGCCGGGGCATCGGTGGACGTCATACCGCACAACGGTATTCCCCGGCGCGCTTGATCACGAGTTGGGCGGGCCGGGCCGGCGTCACGCCCGGCCGGATCCCTGCCCGAGCGGGACCCGTCCGGTGCCCGGCGGGCCGGCGAACGCCTGGGCGATCGCCGTCCAGGCCTCCGCGGTCTCGCCGCGTACCAGCAGGGAGGTGTCGTCGAGGTGGCGGCGCTGCACGACCAGCAGGCAGAAGTCGAGCATGGGGCCGCGGACCAGGTCGGCGGCGTCCGGGGGCCCGGCCGTCCACGGCGACCCGTCGGGCATGGTCAGCTCCACCCGGACCGGCCGCGCGGGCGGCTCCAGGCCGCGCACCGCGAAGCCGTACGGCAGGGCGCGCACCCCCAGGGTGGCCACGTGCCTGAGCCGGGCGGTGGGCGCCCGCTCGACGCCGAGCGCGTCCGCCACGTCCTGCCCGTGAGCCCAGGTCTCCATCAGGCGCGCCGTCACGAACGAGGCCGCCGACATGTCCGGCCCGTACCAGGGCAGCCGCGTGCCCGCCTCCAGGGCGGCGAAGGCCTCCAGGCTCCGGGCCCTGGCCGCGCGGAACCAGGCGTGCACCCGGGGGGCGGCCAGGCCCCGGGACGCGGCCGCCAGCTCGTCCACCGCGGAGCCGCCGCGGGCCAGGAAGGCGGTCCGCGCGGCGCGGAAGGCCTCGGGGTCGGTGGCCGAGGCCGTGGCGGCGTCGTCGAACCAGGCGAGGTGTCCGATCTGGTCGCGTACCGTCCAGCCCTGTGCCGGGGTGGGCAGCTCCCACCCGGCCGCGTCGAGACCGGTGATCATGGCGTCGAGATCGGCCGTCTCGGCGCGCAGGTCCGCCAGCAGTTCGTCCATCAGGCTCACGGCGCCTCCCTCCTGTTCGGCCCAGGTAAGGGTAACGGAGCCATGTTCTGGGAGGGAACGGCCGCAGAATGGACGCATGATCTGTGAGAACTGCAGGGAACGGCGGCACGAGGAGTGCCGCGGGGGTTCCTGGTGCGACTGCCAGCACCAGCCAGCCGTGGAGCCGCGCGAGTCGCCGCTGGACTGGCCGCGCCAGGGCTGAGACGGCCCCGGACCGCGCCGTCCCGGGCCGTCCTGGGCCGTCCCGGGCCCCTGGTCCCCGGCCCGGATCTCACCCCGGTGTCCAGATCGTGGACCCGACATTGGACATCCGCGAACGCCGGGGTATCGTCGGAGACATGCCAGCGGACCCGTTGCTCGTCGTGCGACGCCACGTCGACCTCCTGCGTGTCCGCAGTGCCATCTGTTGTGACGTCCGTTGATCGTCGCCCCCTGCTGATCTTTTCCAGCTCGGCCGCGTAACCGGCGTCCTCCTCTGAGTGACCGACCCCCGTACTCGACGATGAGGCGGGAGGTGCCGCCGGTGCGCGTCCGGAACCCTTTCACCGAGCCACAACGAGGACGCGCAATGACGACCCCGGCCAAGCCGGCAAACCGGCACCACAAGCGCCCGCGCGGCGAAGGTCAGTGGGCCCTCGGCTACCGCGAACCCCTGAACAAGAACGAGGAGAACAAGAAGAACGACGACGGGCTCAACGTCCGTCAGCGGATCATCGACGTCTACTCCAAGCAGGGGTTCGACTCCATCGACCCCGCCGACCTGCGCGGCCGGATGCGCTGGTACGGGCTCTACACGCAGCGCAAGCCCGGGATCGACGGCGGCAAGACGGCCGTCCTGGAGCCGGAGGAGCTCGACGACCGCTACTTCATGCTCCGGGTCAGGATCGACGGCGGCCGGCTCGACCTGGCGCAGCTGCGGGTCATCGCCGACATCTCCAACCTCTACGGCCGGGGCACCGCCGACGTCACCGACCGGCAGAACATCCAGCTCCACTGGATCGAGATCGAGGCCGTCCCCGACATCTGGGAGCGCCTGGAGTCGGTGGGCCTGTCGACCACCGAGGCCTGCGGCGACACCCCGCGCGTCATCATGGGCTGCCCGCTGGCCGGGATCGACACCGACGAGGTCATCGACGGCTCGGCGCTGGTGCAGGAGATCCACGACACCTACATCGGCGACCCTGCCTTCTCCAACCTGCCGCGCAAGTTCAAGGCCGCGGTCAGCGGGTGCCCGGCGCACTGCACCGTGCACGAGATCAACGACGTGGCGTTCGTGGGCGTCGTGAACTCCTCCGGCGAGCGGGGCTTCGACCTGTGGGTGGGCGGCGGCCTGTCCACCAACCCGATGCTCGGCAAGCGACTGGGCGTCTTCCTGACCCCCGAGCAGGTCTCCCCGGCCTACGGCGGCGTGATCGGCATCTTCCGTGACTACGGCTACCGCCGCCTGCGGCACCGGGCCCGGATCAAGTTCCTGATCAACGACTGGGGCGCCGAGAAGTTCCGCGACGTGCTGGAGAAGGAGTACCTCGGGTACGCGCTGCCCGACGGCCCCGCCCCCGAGCCGCCGCGCGGCGGCCGCAGGGACCACGTGGGCGTCTTCCCGCAGAAGGACGGCAACTTCTACGTCGGCTTCGCCCCCAAGGTGGGCCGGCTCGACGGCGACAGGCTGCACCTGATCGCCGACATCGCCGAGCGGCACGGCTCGGACCGGGTGCACACCACGGTCGAGCAGAAGATGGTCATCCTGGACGTGGCGCCCGACCGGGTCGAGAGCCTGGTCGCCGAGCTGGAGGCCGCCGACCTCCAGGTCAACCCCTCCACCTTCCGCCGCCAGACCATGGCCTGCACCGGCATCGAATTCTGCAAGCTGGCCATCGTGGAGACCAAGGCGCTGGCGTCGAACCTGATCGACGAGCTGGAGCAGCGGCTTCCCGACTTCTCCAGCCCGCTGACCATCAACGTCAACGGCTGCCCCAACTCCTGCGCGCGGATCCAGGTCGCCGACATCGGCCTCAAGGGCCAGCTCGTGGTCAACGACAGGGGCGAGCAGGTCGAGGGCTTCCAGGTGCACCTGGGCGGGTCGCTCGGGGTGAACCCGGGCTTCGGCCGCAAGGTGCGCGGCCTGAAGACCACCTCCGAGGACCTGCCCGACTACGTGGAGCGGGTGCTGCGCAACTTCGAGAAGCAGAAGGACGACGGGGAGAGCTTCTCCGAGTGGGTGCAGCGTGCCGACGACGCGGACCTGACGTGAGCGGCCCAGATCGGCACGCGAACCGGCACGCGGCCCCGCGCGGCCCCGCCGGGGCGGCGGACGCGCCCCGGGACGCGTCCGCGGCGAGCCGGGCACGCGACGGGGCGGGGGGGCGGCGATGAGCGAGCGAGCGGTCCCCTTCCACTGCCCCTACTGCGGCGAGGAGGACCTGGAGCCCTACGAGGGCGACGGCGGCTGGTACTGCCGGTCCTGCATCCGCGCCTTCAAGCTGAAGTTCCTCGGGATCGGGGTGCGCTCATGAGGCGCGGCCGTCCCGGGGCGATCGACACGACGACCGGCCGGGCCGCACGGGCCCGTACGGCGAACGAGGATTGGGTGAGCGAGCGATGACAGTGGTGGACGTCGAGGTCGGGTTACGCCGGCAGCGCGGTGCGCTCGACATGCAGGACATCGTCGAGTCGGCCGCGCGGTTCCTGGAGGACGCCTCGGCCCTGGAGATCATCCGCTGGGCGGCGGCGACGTTCGGCGACCGGCTCTGCCTGACCGCCTCCATGAGCGACGCCCTGCTGATCGACCTGGTCAGCCGGGTCAAGCCGGGCGTGGACGTGCTGTTCATCGACACCGGTTACCACTTCGCCGAGACGATCGGCACGCGGGACGCCGTCCGGCAGGTCTACGACGTCAACGTGATCGACGTGAAGCCGTCCCGCACGGTGGCCGAGCAGGAGCGCGACCTGGGGCCGCGGCTGTTCGGGCGCAACCCCGACCTGTGCTGCTACCTGCGCAAGGTCGAGCCGCTCAACCGTGCCCTGGAGCCCTACCTGGCCTGGGTCTCCGGCATCCGCCGCGACGAGGCCGTCACCCGCGCCGGCGTCAAGGTCGTCGAGTGGGACGCCAAGCGCCAGATGGTCAAGATCAACCCGATCGCCCGGTGGACGCAGGAGGACGTCGACAACTACATGGCCGACAACGGGGTGCTGATCAACCCGCTGCACTACGACGACTACCCCTCGATCGGCTGCGCCCCCTGCACCCGCCAGGTCGCCCCGGGCGAGGACCCGCGCAGCGGCCGGTGGGCCGGCATGGGCAAGACCGAGTGCGGGCTGCACGTATGACCTGGCGCTCCCGCGCCGCCGCTCCCCGCGTCCCGCTGGTCGCGGTGGCGCACGGGTCCCGTGACCCGCGTGCCGCCGCGACCGTGGAGGGCCTGCTCGACCTGGTACGGGACGCGCGGCCCGGGCTCCCCGTGCGCACCGCCTACCTCGACCACGCCTCCCCGACGCTCCCGGCCGCGCTCTCGGGCCTGGCCGAGGCAGTGGTGCTGCCGTTGCTGCTCACCGAGGCCTACCACAGCCGGGTCGACATCCCGGGCGCGCTGGCCGCGGTGACGGCCAGGCGCCCGCTGCTGCGGGTGCGCACGGGCGCCACGCTGGGCCCGCACCGGCTGCTGGTCACCGCGCTGGAGCGGCGCCTGGCCGAGGCGGGCGTGGAGCCCGGCGAGCCCGGTACCGACGTGGTGCTGGTCTCGGCCGGTTCCAGCGACCCGAGGGCCAACGCGACGGTCGCCGGGATGGCCGCGGACTGGGCGAGGCTGCGCGGCTGGCGGTCGGTGACCGCCGCCTACGCCTCGGCGGCGGGACCGACCCCCGGGGAGGCGGTGCTGGGCCTGCGCCGGTCGGGGGCCTCGCGGATCGTGGTCGCCCCCTACCTGCTGGCCCCGGGGTACTTCGCCGACAGGATCCGCCGCGAGACCCTGGCCGCGGGCGCCGCCACCGTCGCCGAGGTGCTGGGTGCGGCCCCCGAGGTCGCGGCCGTGCTGCTGGAACGCTACGACGTGGCGGCGCACCGGCCCCGGATGCTCGCCACGGCCTGACCTGTCGGCCCGATCTCGCATCGGGGATCCTCACTGCTCGGTGTATGTCACCGAGCACTACGCCCCGGCGCCGCCGGGGCGTTGCACGCGCCCGCCGCCCTTCGCGCCGGGACCGCTCCCAGCAGTGGTCCGCCCCCGGTTCCCGGTCTCAGTGCCCGGGCGGGTACGGGGGCTGCGGCGGGTACGGGGAGGAGGGGGGCTGCGGAGGCTGCTGCGAGGGGCGCTGCGGCCCGGCGGTGTGCCAGGAGGAGTGCGGGGAGTGGTGTCGTGGCTGCTCGGCCCCCATGGGGCGGAGGGGTGGGATCTGGCGGTGGTAGGGGTCGCCGATGAGCTCCCCGCGCATCTCCTCCCACTGCTCGCGCCAGGCGGCCCACGCCTTCTGGATGGGCTTGGTCCGCGAGTCGCCGACCACCTTCACGTCGCCCATGATCGCGTAGGCCGTGACCCGCACGACAGGCGCGTGCGTGCCGGGCGGGGCCTCGATGACCTGGACCTTCCTGTCCCCCATGATGGCGATGCCGTCGAGCTCGACGTCCACGCCGTCCGGGACGATGATCTTCACGTTGCCCATGACCGCGGTGGCCATGATGTCCACCCCGCCGGTGCGGACCTCGGCCTGGCGCAGGTCCAGCACGACGTCGCCCATCACCGCGACCGCGCCGAGGGGCTTGTCGATCCGCCAGCTGCCGCGCTGCTTGGAGCTGCCCATCACCGCCACGAACCAGCGGCGCACCCGGCCGCCCTGGTCCGCCGGGGCCGGCGGGTAGGCGGGCGCCGAGGCGGGGCGGACACCGGGCAGGTCCGAGGTGACCACGGCCAGCTCGGCCTGGGTACGTGCGGTGTAGGCGGCTTCGGTGCGCTCGGTCAGCTCACCGAGGGTCAGCCGCCCCTCGACGGAGGCGACGCGCAGCCATTCGACGGCCGCCTCCCGTTCGGCGTCCGAGACCCGTATCTCCCCGGCATCAGTCATAACTCACAACATATCGCGAGTTGTCGCGATAGAGGATCCCCCTCTCGGATGAGTCCGGGTGAACAGATCGATCGATCTCCGTCTCCTCCCCGCTCCCCCGCTCCCCGCTCCCCCGCTCTCCACGGGACCCGCGCCCGCGGCCCGCCTCCCGCTCGGCCGCCCACGCGCCGCCCACCGGGGCGCCACCGCCGCCGACGTACGGCCGGGACGCGGGGGCACGCCCTATGATCCGGAGGCATGTACCGAGAACTCCTGGACGCGGTGGCGGCCGACGACGCCGAGCGGGCCGAGCTGCTGCTGCAGAGCGGGACGGGCGCCGACCCCGACGGCGCCGAAGAGCCCACCGCGCTGTACCTGGCGTCGAACCGGGGCCACGTCGCCGTCGTGCGCGCGCTGCTGGTCCACGGGGCCGACCCCAACCGGATCAGCGGCGGCGAGGACGAGGGCCTGCCGCTCTGCGTGGCCTCCGCCTGGGACCACGACGAGGTCGTCACGGTCCTGCTGGCCGCCGGCGCCGACGTGGCCGGGCGGGAGGCGGGGGGCTGGACCGCGCTGCTGTGGGCGGCCGCCAACGGCAGGGCCGACGCGGCGCGGGTACTGCTCGCGGCCGGGGCGAGCCCGGAGGAGGCCAACGACAGCGGCGAGACCGCGCTCACCCTGGCCACCCGGCGCGGCGCGCTGGGCGTGGTGCGGGTGCTGCTGGAGCACGGCGCCGAGGCCGACCGGCCCGACGGCGACGGCGACACCCCGCTCTCCATCGCCTACGACTGGCTCGGCACCCAGCTGGAGAGCGCGCTGCTGGAGCAGCTCACCGAGCAGGCCCCTGAGGACTCGCAGTTCGTGGTGGGGCGCAGCCGCGCCAAGGACGGCACCGACCTGGTCACGGTCGCGGCGGTGGGGCCGGACGGGACCCGGGTGGCCGAGCTGACCTGCCAGCGCGGGCACGCGGCCGTCGCGACCCTGCTGGAGGACGCCACCGGCGAGCGGCTCCCCTTCGACGACCTGGTGGAGCGGGCGATGCCGTACCGGGACGTCGACGAGGAGGCCGAGACCTGGTGGGCGGTGGCGAGCTCGCTGAGCCGGCGCGGCGACCGGGAGACCTTCGACGCGGCGGCGCGGCTGTGCGCGAGCGAGGACCCCCGCAAGCGGGAGTTCGCCGTCGACGTGCTCGCCGAGTTCGGCTTCACCGAGGACGAGAAGCCCTACCTGGAGGAGGCCCTGCCCGTGCTGCGGCGGATGGCGGCCACCGAGGGCGACGAGCGGGTGCTGCGCTCGGTGCTCGGCGCCCTGGGCCACCACGCCGACCCGCGTGCCCTGCCCGAGGTTCTGGAGATCATCACCGCGGACGGCTGGACCCGTACCCAGGCCGATCCGGCCGCGCTGGCCGCGGTGCTGCCGCCGGGTCACGCCGAGGGGCTGGCGCTGCTGGTGTCGATGACGCGCGATCCCGACCCCGAGGTCCGCGACTGGGCGACCATGGGCCTGGCGGGGCTGGCCGAGGACGGCGAGGAGATCCGCGAGGCGCTGGCCGCCCGGCTGGAGGACGAGGATCTGAACACTGTCGCCGAGGCCACCCGCGGCCTGGCCGCCCGGGGTGACGAGCGTGCCCGCCGGGGCGTCGAGCGCGTGCTCGCCGAGAGCGACGAGGACGACGACTACGCCCGTGACCTGGTGAAGAGCCTCTGACCGTGTCGCGCCGCCCCCGTCCGGCCCGCGCGCCGGGCGCGGGTGGCGGGGCCGGCGGGGCCGGGGCCCGGGGACGGCCGCCCTGTCGCGGAGATCGCAGAACAGGACAGATCGCCCCAAGCGCGTACGTTGTCCCTGCGAAAGGATGTTGAGATAGGAAGGAGCCGGTGACGCGCCGGACGAGTTCAGCGGAGGTCGAACGTGACCCATGACGTCTTCAACCAGGCCCACCCGCTCATCGGGCACGACGTGTCCGCCGACGCCGCGCTCATGGACGGGATGACCCGGGAGGGCGCGGGCTGGGCCTCCGGGGAGCTGCGCCGGCTCGGCCTGCAGGCCGGTTCCGAGCAGGCCCAGGAGTGGGGACGGCTGGCCAACGAGCATCCGCCCGTGCTGCGCACCCATGACCGCTACGGCCGGCGGATCGACGAGGTGGAGTTCCACCCGGCCTGGCACGAGCTGATGACCGTGGCCGTCGAGGCCGGCATGCACGCCACCCCGTGGGCGAGTCCCCGGCCGGGCGCGCACGTGGCCCGCGCCGCCAAGTTCTACGTCTGGGGCCAGGTCGAGGCCGGGCACGGCTGCCCGATCTCGATGACCTACGCCTCGATCGCCGCCCTGCGCCACAGCCCGGCCCTGGCCGCCGAGTGGGAGCCGCTGCTGGCCTCGCGCAGCTACGACTTCGGGCTGCGCCCGCCGCTCGGCAAGCGCGGCGTGCTGGCCGGGATGGCGATGACCGAGAAGCAGGGCGGCTCGGACGTGCGGGCCGGCACCACCCGCGCCGAGCCCGCCGGGGACGGCGGCTACGTGCTGACCGGCCACAAGTGGTTCAACTCCGCCCCGATGTGCGACGTGTTCCTGGTCCTGGCCCAGGCGCCCGGCGGGCTGTCGTGCTTCCTGCTCCCCCGGGTGCTGCCGGACGGCACCCGCAACGCCGTGCACCTGATGCGGCTGAAGGACAAGCTGGGCAACCGGTCCAACGCGAGCGCCGAGGTGGAGTACCACGGGGCGAGGGCCTGGCTGGTCGGCGAGGAGGGCCGGGGCGTGCGGACCATCCTGGAGATGGTCAACATGACCCGGCTGGACTGCGTGATCGGCTCCGCGGCCGGCATGCGGTACGGCGTGACGCAGGCGGTCCACCACGCCCGCCACCGCCGGGCGTTCGGCAGGAGCCTGGCCGACCAGCCGCTGATGCGCAACGTCCTGGCCGACCTGGCGCTGGAGTCGGAGGCGGCGACCGTGCTGATGACGAGGCTGGCCGGGGCCACCGACCGGGCGATCGAGGGCGACCGGGCCGAGGCGGCGCTGCGCCGTACCGCGCTGGCCGTGAGCAAGTACTGGATCTGCAAGCGCGCCCCCGTGCACGCGGCCGAGGCGCTGGAGTGCCTGGGCGGCAACGGCTACGTCGAGGAGTCGCAGATGCCCCGCCTGTTCCGCGACTCCCCGCTCAACGGCATCTGGGAGGGGTCGGGCAACGTCGCGGCGCTGGACGTGCTGCGCGCCCTGGGCCGTGAGCCCGAGGCGCGGGAGGCGTTCTTCGGCGAGGTCTCGCTCGCGGCCGGGGCCGACCGGCACCTGGACGCCGCCGCCGACCGCCTGCGCAAGGCGCTGGACGACCCCACCGACCTGGAGATCCGCGCCCGGCGCGTCGCCGAGGACATGGCGCTGGTACTGCAGGGCTCGCTGCTCGTGCGGCTGGCCCCGGCGGCCGTGGCGGACGCGTTCTGCGTCTCCCGGCTGTCCGGCGAGGGAGGGCACGCCTTCGGCACGCTCCCGACCGGACTGGACCTGGGGACGCTCGTCGAGCGCGCCACCCCCGTGGCCGGGGCGTGAGCGGCGCGGGGCCCGTGCCGTGACCGGCCGACGGCTCCCGGCGGGTCCGGCGGTAGGGTCGGTCATGGCCAACGCCTCATGATCGAAAGGACAATCGCCATGGCGACGACACGTACCGCGACGACTCAGTGGAAGGGCGCGCTGCTCGACGGGTCGGGCAACGTCTCCCTCGACACGTCCGGGGTGGGCACGTTCGACGTGACCTGGGCCTCGCGCGCGGAGCAGGCCAACGGCAAGACCTCCCCGGAGGAGCTCATCGCCGCGGCGCACTCCTCGTGCTTCTCGATGGCCCTCTCCCACGGGCTGGCCCAGGCCGGTACGCCGCCCCAGACCGTGGAGACCAAGGCGGAGGTGACCTTCCAGCCGGGCGAGGGCATCACCGGGATCGTCATCTCGGTCCGCGCCCAGGTCGAGGGCCTGACCGCCGAGCAGTTCCAGGAGGCGGCCGAGACCGCCAAGACGAACTGCCCGGTCAGCAAGGCCCTGACCGGCACGACGATCACCCTGAACGCCGAGCTGCTGGGCTGAGACGGCCCGTCCGGGGCCCGGCCCGCGCCGGGCCGATCACGGCGCTCGTACGGCCGTCCGTGTCCGGCGGGATACGGGCGGCCGGACGGGGTCACGAAGAACACACCTAAATACCCGGACAAAACTCCTTATTCCCACCTTAAAGTGACAGGGGCGAGAACACCTTCACCACGGGTGGCGTATCAGAGGAGAATAGGGTCATATGCGCGAAGTCTGGCCGGGACAGTCGTATCCGCTCGGCAGCACCTGGGACGGCGTGGGGGTCAACTTCTCCCTGTTCTCCGAGGTGGCCGAGCGGGTCGAGCTCTGCCTCTTCTCGGACGACGGCCGCGAGGAGCGGGTCGAGCTGACCGAGGTGGACGCGTTCGTCTGGCACGGCTACCTCCCCGGCGTCCTGCCCGGCCAGCGGTACGGCTACCGCGTCCACGGCCCGTACAACCCCTCCCAGGGGCACCGGTGCAACCCCTCCAAGCTGCTGCTCGATCCCTACGCCAAGGCCGTCGAGGGCGACGTGGTGTGGAACGAGGCGATGTTCTCCTACCGGTTCACCGATCCGGGCAGCCGCAACGACGAGGACACCGCCCCCTTCATGCCGAAGAACGTGGTGATCAACCCGTTCTTCGAGTGGGGCAACGACCGCTCGCCCCGCACCCCGTACCACCAGACCGTGATCTACGAGGCGCACGTGCGCGGGCTGACCATGCGCCACCCCGCGGTCCCGGAGAACCGGCGCGGCACGTACGCGGGGCTGGGCCACCCGGCGGTCATCGAGCACCTGCTGAGCCTGGGCGTCACCGCGGTGGAGCTGATGCCGGTGCACCACTCGGTGCCCGAGCACGCGATGGTCGCCCGGGGGCTGACCAATTACTGGGGCTACAACACGATCGCCTACCTGGCCCCGCACGCCGGCTACTCCAGCTCCGGCCGGCGCGGCGAGCAGGTGCAGGAGTTCAAGGCGATGGTGCGGGCGCTGCACGAGGCCGGCATCGAGGTCATCCTGGACGTGGTCTACAACCACACCGCCGAGGGCGACCACATGGGACCCACCCTGGGCTTCCGCGGCATCGACAACAACGCCTACTACCGGCTGCACGACGGGGACCGGCGCTACTACCTCGACTACACCGGGTGCGGCAACTCCCTCAACGTCCGCTCGCCGCACGCCCTGCAGCTGATCATGGACTCGCTGCGCTACTGGGTGCTGGAGATGCACGTGGACGGCTTCAGGTTCGACCTGGCCTCCGCCCTGGCCCGGGAGCTGCACGACGTCGACCGGCTGAGCGCCTTCTTCGACCTGATCCAGCAGGACCCGGTGATCTCCCAGGTCAAGCTGATCGCCGAGCCCTGGGACGTGGGGCCGGGCGGCTACCAGGTCGGCAACTTCCCGCCGCTGTGGATGGAGTGGAACGGCAAGTACCGCGACAGCGTGCGCGACTTCTGGCGCGGGAGCGGGTCGGCCCTGCCCGAGTTCGCCTCCCGGCTCACCGGGTCCGCCGACCTCTACGCCATCTCCGGCCGCCGTCCCGTGGCCTCCATCAACTTCGTCACCTGCCACGACGGGTTCACCCTGACCGACCTGGTCTCCTACGACCACAAGCACAACGAGGACAACGGCGAGGACAACCGGGACGGCACCGACGACAACCGGTCGTGGAACTGCGGGGCCGAGGGGCCGACGCAGGACGAGCAGATCATGAGCCTGCGCCGCCGCCAGCGCCGCAACCTCCTGGTCACCCTGTTCCTGTCCCAGGGCGTGCCGATGCTGCTGGCCGGTGACGAGTTCGGCCGGACCCAGCACGGCAACAACAACGCCTACTGCCAGGACAACGAGATCTCCTGGGTCGACTGGTCGCTGGCCGAGAGGGAGAGCGGCCTCCTCGGCTTCGTCAGGCGCCTGTCCGCGCTGCGGCGCGAGCACCCGGTGTTCCAGCGGCGCCGCTTCTTCCACGGGCACAAGGCCGCCGACGGCACCCGCGACATCGTCTGGTTCACCCCGGCCGGGGAGGAGATGTCGGCCGGCGACTGGCACACCGGGTACGCCAAGTCGCTGACCGTCTACCTGAACGGCGACGCCATCACCGAGCCGGGGACGCGCGGCGAGCGGATCGTGGACGACTCGTTCCTGCTGCTGATCAACGCCCACCACGAGGACATGGTCTTCGCCCTCCCCCAGCGGAGGTACGGCGGGCGGTGGCTGCGCGTGCTGGACACCGCCGACGACACCGGCGGCACCGGCGTCACCGGCGGCACCGGCGACCACGCCACCGGTGACGATCACATCGTTCACGTCGGCGGGTCCCCGCAGGTCCTCCCGGCCGCCGAGGAGTCCTGGCCGGCCGAGGGCTCGGTCAAGGTGACCTCCCGCTCGGTGCAGATCCTGCGCTGCCCGCGGGCGTAGCCTCCCTGCGGGCCCCGTTCAGGCCCCGGACGCGATCGCGGCGGTGAGCAGGACGAGCACGAAGGTGGCCAGCCCGGCCACGCCGTGCAGCACGACGGCGATGACCGGGAACCGCTGCTCGGCTCCGCGGGCGTGCCGTCCGCCGCCCAGCCAGCGGGTGAACATGGTGAACCCCAGCAGCGCGGAGGCCGTGAGCACGCCGAACGAGAGCCAGGCGAAGATCCGTTCCAGGGTGAGCACGTAGACCACCCAGCAGATCAGCGCGGAGACCGCCAGGACCGGATGCGTGAAGATCAGCAAGGTGGGAAAACGGGTGACCTTGGTCGCCTGTTGTCGGAGCCCTCCCCCGGAGAGCCACACGTACAGCAGGTAGATTCCGACCATCGCGGCGATCAACCACGTCACGATCGCGACCAGCCCCACGCATTCCTCCCGCGTCTCGGTGGAGGAATCATGTATCGTCCGGGGCCCGAAGTCACCACCGGCCATCACATCCGGTATCGCCCGCACCGGAGGAACCCGCCGTCCGCCCCCGTGCGAAGGTAGGGGCATGCGCCTCATCCATCCCGGGACGTCGGCCGGGACCGACCTCGCCCGCGCCTACGCCTACCCGGCCGGCCCGTGTCTGCGGCTCAACATGGTCGCCAGCGCCGACGGCGGGACCTGGTTCGAGGGACGCTCGGGCGAGCTGTCCGGCAGCGGCGACCGCCGGGTCTTCCACGTGCTGCGCGGCCTGGCCGACGTCATCGTGGCCGGGGCGGCGACCGTACGGGCCGAGGGGTACGGCCCGGCCAGGCCGAAGCCGTCCTGGGGGGAACTGCGCGAGGGCCGCCCGGCCGCCCCGCCGGTCGCGGTGATCACCCGCGGCCTCGACCTGGACCTGTCGGGCCCGCTGTTCACCGAGGCGGCGCCCGGCGCCCGGACGATCGTCCTCACCTGCGAGGCCGCGCCCGCGGAGCGGCGGCGGGAGGCGGCCCGGCACGCCGAGGTGATCGTGGCCGGGGGCGACCGGGTGGATCCCGCGCTGGCGGTGCGCGAGCTGGTCGGCCGCGGGCTGGGCCGGATGCTCTGCGAGGGCGGCCCCCGGATCAACGCGCAGCTGGTCGCCGCGGACCTGGTCGACGAGCTCTGCCTGACGGTGAGCCCGATGCTGATCGGCGGCGACTCCGCCCGGGTCCTCGACGGCCCGTCCTCGCTCGCCCGGCTGCGCCTGGCGCACGTCCTGCAGGACGAGGGGTTCCTGTTCATCCGTTACGTCCGGGACGGCACGGAGGCGCCGGGGGACGGGGACACGGGGCCTCCGGCGGACGGGGACACGGAGCCGTCGGCGGACGGCGGCGGCGAGGCCGGGTAGCGAGGCGGGCTTCCGGGTGCCCCGGCGTCCGGAGTTCCGGGTGCCCGAGGATCCGGGTCTCCAGGGCTCCGAGCGCCCGAGGCTCCGGATGTCCGAGGCTCTAGGTGTCCAGGGCTCCGGGTGTCAGGGCATCGCCACTGGACATCCCCCACAAGAAGCGATATATCTCGATCATGGCACGATCATCCTCATCCTCATCCTCCGGCGACGAGCTGCGCGCCTCGCTCGCGGCCCGCCGGGAGCTCGGCCCCGACTACGAGGACTCCCTGGTGGAGGGTTTCCTGGAGAAGATGGATCAGGAGATCGACAGGCGGGTGGACGAACGGCTCGCCGCGCGTGCCCCCGGGCAGGCCCCGGCGGTCTCCCCCTCGGTGGACGCGGGGCAGCGGCTGGCGCTGGCCATCGTCTCCCTCGTGGGAGGCGTGTCGGCGACGATCGGGATCGGCTACTCCGAGATGAGCCAGTCGCTCCTCGCGTTCGTCCTGACGCTCCTGTGGGTCGGGATCATCGGCGTGAACGTGTCGTTCGTCCTCGGGCGCCGCCGGGGCTGACCGCCGCCCCTCCCGCTCCCTCGTCAGGCAGGCGGCACGTGGCGCCGCGTGGGGACGTGGATCCTCGGGTACGGCGTGCGCTGCGGGCGGGGCGTCGCGCGCCGTCCCGAGTGCCGGGCATCTGCCCTTATTTCCCTCTTTTCCTGTCGGGAATTTTACCGATCTTTCCAACAAAGGCGGCACAGGACTGGTTGGAGCCGCGTCGCTCCTGGTTTACTCCTCGTTCATGTACGGGAAATCCGAGATCGCGCCACGGGGGCGTGGCACGCGTGACGTACGGGAGGTCGGTACACGGTGGTCGAGGTCAACACCGAAGCGCTCAAGGCCGCGACACGCGACCTGATCGACACCTTCGCCCCGATAGCCCAACAGGTCAGCACGCTGGCCCAGGGGACGCATCTCAGCCCCGTCCAGTGGGGCGCCGTCGGCGCGGCCACGGTGGCGCGCGAGTACGCCCCGGCCCGCGAGTACCAGGCCAAGCAGGCCGAGGACTTCGTCAAGTGCGTCAACGGGATCAACGCGGGGCTGCTCAGCGTGGTGCTGCACTACCGGCAGGCCGAGCTGGAGACCGCGACCGCGGCGAACGACACCGGGAAGATGATCGACCTGAAGTACTCGGTCTCGGCCGACAGGTCCGCCCTGGACGGGGCGACCAGGAACAAGGACCTGGGTCCCACCGACTGACCCGAGGAGGGGATGCCCCATGGCGGGCGAAGAGGTTCTCACCGGCGCCGGCATCGAGACCGCCGTCCTGGGCGGGATGAAGGCTCTGGGGAAGTACGGTCCCTCGTGGGCCGCCAGCCTGGCGAAGATCGAGCTGGCCGGGAAGCTGGCCAAACCCGCGGCGGGCGCGGCCGCCGTCTGGCTGCTCGCCCGGCCGTGGGACGACGAGGCGATCAGCAAGGTCTTCAACGACTGGCGCACCATCAACCTGAAGCTCTCCCACCTGCGGAACAGGGAGTGGGACACCAAGCTCAAGGCGGTCCAGGCCGCCTGGCCGGAGGGAGACGACCGGGCGGCCTTCGACCGGTTCATGGGAGTGGTCCACCAGGAGGTCCAGCAGCTGGAGACGGCCGCCCTGCAGATGGCCAACGCGGTGCAGAGCGCACAGTCCGACATCCACAAGATCGTCAATACCGCCGGCGTGGTCGTCAACAGCCTCCTCGGCATCATCATCGCCTCGGAGATCGCCCAGCTGATCGGCAAGCAGATGCAGGCCGCGGCGGCCGCGGCGGGACCGGCCGCTCCCGTGATCGCGGCACAGGGCAAGGCGCTCGAGGCCGCGGCCAAGGCCACCCAGGCCTCGTCCGGGCTCATCCTGATGGGCACGGCGGTCAACACGATCGTCGGCATCACCGCGTCCCTGCTCTTCAGCATGGGCAACCTGACCTCGCTGATGAGCATGGACAACCAGTTCCCGATGGCGCAGGCCAACCTCGACAGCGACGGCACGGACGGCAGGACGGACTTCGACGACATCACGCGCAGGAGCGTGTCCAGGTCGTCCGAGGGCTGGTCCTACGGCTGACCGTCCCTGCGGGGCACCGGCACCGAGGTGCCGGTGCCCCCGCAGGACGGCCCGGATCAGCTCTCGTACCGGGCCCGCAGCTCCTGAAGGCTCCGCAGGGCCTCGGCGAGCTCGGGGTCGGCCGAGAGCCCGGCTCCCCCGTCCAGGCCCGGCAGCCGTCCCTGCAGCGACTCGCCGAACCCCTCCATGCCGCCCAGCAGGGGGGCGAGCACCGCGTCCAGGCGCGCGGTCGCCGCCTTCGACGCCTCGGTCACGGCCTCCATGATGGCCTCGGAGAGCGCCTCCGAGCCCAGCCGCATGGCCCTGGGGTTGATGTCCACGCCCAGCAGGGCCCCGCCGGGGGCGACCTCCACGGAGACCAGCCCGTCGGCCGCCTCACCCCGGGCACGCAGGTCGCCCAGCTCCTTGAGCATCCCCTCGTACTGCAGCGAGAGGGCGTCGAACCCCTCGGTCAGCCGGTCCACCTCGGGGTTACCCGTCCGCCAGGAGCGGCCGTCAGGCGTGGTCATGCGTTCCTCCCGGAAACGACTCGCGATCAGAGTTCCTTGAAAGATCTAACACCTCTCCGACCGGTGGGGCGCTCACGGGGTCAGGACATCCCCGACACCGCTAATCGGCCCGGCCGAAAAGATCCCGGCCATGGGGACGGGCGGGCCGGGCACGGGAGAGACGGTCCGGCGGGCGTGAAGACGCGGGCGCACCGGCGACGGGAGCGCGGAGGGGTGGAGGGGTGGAGGGCGGGCGCCGGACGGGCTCGCGCGCGTACGGGATGACGGGGCGTACGGGATGACGGGTAGGTCCGCCCCGGAGCCGCCGCGGCGGCGGGACCGGGCACTCGACGGGACGGACCGTACGGCCACCTGTTGCTCGCCGGGCCCAGGCGCTGGCGCGCCACCAGGACGGCGGCATCCGGTCGGGCCGCAGAGCGCGGCCGGCCGGGCAGATGGTCTGACCCCTCTTTCAGGAAGGTGAGACACCCCCCCACAGGTGAAGACGCCGAAACGGGCACCAAAGGATGCTTCGCCCACCAAGATTTTTCCGCGTCCGAGTCCGGGGCCCCGCCGGCCGCTTCGCGGCGCTGCCGGGCATACCGCTCACCGCATAGGCTGGCGGCATGGACAAGGTGGTAAAGAGCGACGCCGAGTGGCGCGTCCAGCTCTCTCCCGAGGAGTTCCGCGTGCTCCGCCAGGCCGGGACCGAGCGCCCCTACACCGGGGAGTACGTCGACACCAGGACCGTGGGCGTCTACAGCTGCCGGGCCTGCGGCAGCGAGCTGTTCCGGTCCGACACCAAGTTCGACAGCCACTGCGGCTGGCCGAGCTTCTACGAGCCGTCGGAGTCGGAGGCGGTGACGCTGATCGAGGACCGCTCGATGGGCATGACCCGCGTCGAGGTCCGCTGCGCCACCTGCGACTCGCACCTCGGCCATGTCTTCCACGGCGAGGGCTACGGCACGCCCACCGACGATCGCTACTGCATCAACTCGGTCTCCCTGAGGCTGGAACCCGCCGAGTGACCCACCGCCGCTCGCCCGCCGGGACCCACCGGCGGCGGGCGGCCCGGCGGATCCGGGGTTCCCACGTCCCGGGGCCCTTCAAGGCCCCGGCGCGGACCCCCCGGCCTCCGGACGGGCCGGGCCCGTCCCGGAGGGGACGGGCGGCACCACGCGTAGTATTCGAAGGCCTCCGCAGCGTGTCTCCTAAGGAGCCCCCGTGCATCTCCGCCACAGGTGGGAGGTCATCGAGACCATCGGCCAGGTGATCACCCAGCGCTGCACGATCTGCGGCAGGACCAGGGTCAGGGTGACCACCACGCGGCGCGGTGCGGGCTACTTCCCCTGCTTGGGGTACGTCAGGCGGCAGTCGGGATCGTCCGGGCCGAGCATGTTGGCCAGGACCGGATTCCCGTTCTCCCCGAACTCGGCCTGGACGAAGACCACCGGGCTGGGCGTGCCGAGCTCTCCGACGAGGTAGTCGACCCCGGCCTCGCAGAGCGTGACGGCCTGCTTGGAGTTGTCCGCCGTCTCCGGCAGGTCGGTGTATATCCGGAGATATCCGCCGACCATTCGGACGTCCTTGACCCGCTTGCTCGCCTTGTGACCCTTGAAGTAGGCCACCGCGCCCTTGTCGGTGTGCTTGGACGGCCCCGAGGCCTTCATCTCCCTGGCCTTCTGCCGCTTCCTCTCCGCCTCGGCCCGCTCCGCGGCGCTCTCCTTCTTCTCGGCCTTGTCGGCCTTGTCGGCGTTCCCGGTGTTCCCGGTGTTCCCGGCGTTCTCACGGTCGACCTCGGCCGCCACCACGGTGCCGCCCGCGGGTGCCGCGGGCCGGGCCGCGGCAGGGGCCGGACCGCCCGGGGCCGCCGCCCGGGCCACCCCGCTCCCGGGGGCCTCCTCGTCGGGGAACCAGACCCCGCCGATCGCGAGGGCGCCCACCGCCAGCGCGGCGATGCCCGCCGAGACGTCGAGGACGCGTGAACGTGTCTGCTTTCTCCGGCGCCCTCGAGCACGCCGCCTGGATCGTGCCAGAGCTTCGCCCCTTTTCACCCTTGGCCTCACATCGACAGGTGATTTTCACCGAGTATGGCAAATCAAAGGGGCGGTAAAGAGACTCTCACGAGATTATTTTCGTCCGGTCCCCCCGGGGGACGCGTTCCGTCCCTTCCGTCCCTGCCGTCGCGCCGAGGGACCCGCCCTCACGCCCGCGGGACCTGCCCTCGCGCCAGAGGAAGGGCGGCCCGTACGGCCGCGACGACACCACGCCCCGCGGAGGCGGGGCGTGGGGACGGGGACGGGGATCCGGGCTAGGGCAGCGCGGCGATCAGCTCGGCGGCCGGCTTGCGCACGCCCGTGTAGAAGGGCGTCTCCTCGCGGGTGTGCCGCCGGGCCTCGGCACCGCGCAGGGTGCGCATCAGGTCGACGATCCGGTGCAGCTCGTCGGCCTCGAAGGCCAGCATCCACTCGTAGTCGTTCAGCGAGAAGCAGGCGACGGTGTTGGCGCGCACGTCGGGGTAGTCACGCGCCATCCTGCCGTGCTCGGCGAGCATCCGGCGGCGGTCGGCGTCGTCCAGGAGGTACCACTCCAGGGAACGCACGAACGGGTAGACGCTCACGTACCCGCGGGGCTCCTCCTCGGCCAGGAAGGCCGGGATGTGCGACTTGTTGAACTCGGCCGGGCGGTGCAGCGCCATGGCCGACCAGACCGGCTCCGACAGCCGCCCCAGGCCGGTGCGGCGGAAGCGGGAGTAGGTCTCCTGCAGGTCCTCGGCCGTCGGGGCGTGCCACCAGAACATGAAGTCGGCGTCCGCGCGGAAGCCCGCCACGTCGTACAGGCCGCGGGTGACCACGTCCTTCTGCGCCATCTGGGCCATCAGGTCGTCGACCTCGGCGGCGATGCCCTCACGGTGCCCGGGACAGCGCTCGCTCAGCCTGAACACCGACCACATCGTGTAGCGGATCACATCGTTCAGCTCGCGTGCCTTGGGCCGCGGGTTCACGTCCGTCGTCCTCACCCCTTCGTCAGCGAATCGGTCCTGCTCTGCCATTCTCCCGTGGGATCCAGGTGGTCCAGGATCCGGGCCGCCGCGGTGCGGGCGGTCGACACGCAGGCGGGGATGCCGAGGCCGTCGTAGGCGGCGCCGCACAGGGCGAGCCCGGGCAGGGCCGCGGCGGCCGACCTGACGCGGGCCACCCGGTCGAGGTGGCCCACCTCGTACTGCGGCAGGGAGCCGCCCCAGCGGGTCACCCGGGAGTCCCGGGGCAGCCCGCGCACGCCCATCACGTCGGCCATCTCGGCCGTCGCCGCCGCGACGAGCCCGGCGTCGTCGCGCTGGAGCGTCTCCTCCTCGCCGATCCGGCCGATCGAGCAGCGCAGCAGGACCAGGCCCGGGTCGGTCTCGGCCAGGTGCGGCCACTTGACCGAGCTGAACGTGACGGCCTTGACCGTCCGCCCGTCCACGGCCGGGACCAGGTAGCCGCTGCCGTCCGGCGGCCGGGGGAACGCCTCGAGCGGGTAGGCCAGCGTGACGATGGCCATGCTCGCGTACTCGATCCGGGCCAGCTCGGCGGCGGCCGAGGGCGCCTCCTGCGCGAGCAGCCTGCTCGCCGCCGGGGCCGGGACGGCGACGATCACCGCGTCCGCCTCCAGCGTCTCGGGCCTGGGGACCGGGCCGGTCACCAGCAGCCAGCCCGACGGCGTCCGCCGCAGCTCGCGCACGGTGACGCCGGTCCTGATCGTCGCGCCCGAGGCCGTGGCGACGGCCTCGGGGAGGCTGCCCATACCCCGGCGCAGCGTGGTGAAGACCGGCCCGGCGTCCTTGGGCGCGTCCGCGGCGATGTGCCGGGCGGCGGCGAGCAGCGACCGCTCGGAGCGGGCCGCGGCGGCGATCCTCGGCATGGTGGCGTCCAACGAGAGCCGTTCGGCCCTGCCCGCGTAGACGCCGCCGAGCAGCGGCTCGACCAGCCGGTCGACCACCTCCTCGCCCATCCGGGCCCGGATGTACGCGGCCACCGAGACGTCGGTGGCGATGCGCGTGGCCGGCAGGGCCGGCTCCAGCCCCGCCCTGGCCAGGCCGCCCGGGGACAGGACCCTCGACCGGGCCAGCGCCAGGAGGTCGGACGGCACGCCCATGACGTGCCCCTTCGACATGGGACGCAGCGTCCCTCGGCTCAGGATGCTCGCGCGGGTGGTACCGGGAAGGCGCAGCTCCTCGCCCAGCCCGACCGCCCGGGCCAGCTCCTTGCCCTCGGGCCGCCTGGCGAGCATCGCCTCGGCCCCGGTGTCCACCGTGACTCCGGCCACCTCGGCGGCGTGCAGCTTGCCGCCGACGCGCGGGGCGCCGTCCAGCACGGTGATCTCGAGGTGCTCGTCGCCCTGTCGCAGATACCACGCGGCGGCCAGGCCGGAGATCCCCCCGCCGACGACCACCACGTGTCTCCGGTTGCCTTCCATGACTCCTGACCGTACCGCTCGGTCCCGCCGGGTCTTTCTCCCGCCCCGCGCCCGCGCGCCCTCCTCGCGTGCGGGCCCGCTGCGGTGCCGAGCAGGGCGCGGAACGTGACGCCATCGTGACCGTCCCGCTCCGAACCCCGCCGCCGCGCACTCCGTCATCAGGGTCATGAACAGATTCCGGTACGGCCCCCGGCTGGCCGTCGCCCTGGCAGGTCTGGCACTGCTGGCGACCGCCTGCGGGGGAGGCGCGATGACGTCCTCCGACGCCGTGGCCCCCGCCGCCCCCGCGGCCGGCTCCGGCTCCGACTCCGCCGGCGGATCGGAGTCGAGGGCGGCTCGCCAGCGGGAACCGGGCGAGACGGCCGCCAAGGTCGAAACCCGGGACGAGGCGGCGAAGCCCGGTCGGGTGGAGGTGGTCCCGCAGGACAGGGCCATCGTCTACACGGCCGAGATGACGGTGCGGGCCAAGGACGTGACCGCCGCGGCGGACGCGGCCCGCCGGGTCGTCACCACCGCGGGCGGCTACCTGGCGATGGAGAGGTCGGACTCCCGCTCCGAGGGCGAGGGCAGCGCGACGCTGGTCTTCAAGATCCCGCCGGGGAACTACCCCGGCACGCTCGACCGCCTCGGCAAGGAGCTGGGCACCCGCGAGTCGCTGACGCAGAACACCGAGGACGTCACCGAGGAGGTGGCCGACGTGGAGAGCCGCCTGAAGTCGGCCAGGGCCGCCCTGGACTCGCTGCGCACCCTGCTGAAGCGGGCCAACACGATCGGCGAGGTGCTCCAGGTGGAGCGGGAGCTCTCCGACCGCGAGAGCGAGCTGGAGTCCCTGCAGGCCAGGCAGAAGTCCCTGGCCTCGCAGACGAGCGTGGCGACGCTGACCCTGAACCTGGTGGGCCCGGCCGCGGTGGTGAAGCAGGAGGAGGAAGAGCCCTCCGGCTTCCTGGAGGGTCTGCGTCAGGGCTGGAGCGCCTTCGTCACCGCCGTCAAGGTCGGCCTGACCCTGCTGGGCGTGCTGCTCCCCTGGCTGGTCGCGATCGGTCTGGTCTGGGCGGTCGTGGCGTTCGTGCTCCGCCGCAGGGGGCGCGACGGCCGCCGGCCCGCTCCGGCCGGGCGGCCCTCGGCACCCGGCGGCCCCGCCCTCGGCGCGGACGGGGACCGTACGGGCAGTGAGCCGGCCCCGGACACGGACTCGGACCCGGAGACGGACCCGGACCCGGAGACGGACCCGGAGACGGACCCGGACCGCCGGACGTACGGGGAGGGCGGGAACGACGGTCACGACGAGGACCGCGGGAACGCCCCCGGCACGGACGAGCCCCGTGCGGACGAGCCCCGTGCGGACGAGCCCCGTGCGGACGAGCCCCGTGCGGACGGACCCGGCAGGGACGGGCCCGGCGCGGGGGGACGGGCCGGGCGGTAGGGGTCAGCGGGCCGAGGCCGTCTGCACGAACTCGGTGAGGCGGGCCAGCTGGTCGGGGTCGGTGCCGGGAAGCACCCCGTGGCCCAGGTTGAACACGTGGCCCTCCAGGCCGGCGGCGCGGGCGAGGATCTCGCCCGCCCGCCGCTCGACGACCTCCCAAGGGGCGAGCAGGATGGCCGGGTCCAGGTTGCCCTGGAGCGCCTTGCCCGGCCCCACGCGCCGGGCGGCCTCGTCCAGCGGGACCCGCCAGTCGACGCCGACCACGTCGGCCCCGGCCTCGCCGAGCAGGCCCAGCAGCTCGCCGGTGCCGACCCCGAAGTGGATGCGCGGGGCGTCCAGCCCGGCCAGGCCGTCGAAGATCCGGCCGGTGTAGGGCAGGACGAACTCGCGGTAGTCGTCGGGCGAGACCGCGCCGACCCAGGAGTCGAAGAGCTGGACGGCGGAGACGCCCGCGGCGAGCTGCACGCGCAGGAAGCCCAGGGTGATCTCGGTCAGCCGGTCCATGAGCGCGTGCCAGAGCCCCGGCTCGCCGTACATCATGGCCTTGGTGTGGTCGTGGTTCTTGGAGGGGCCGCCCTCGATCAGGTAGGACGCCAGCGTGAACGGGGCGCCCGCGAAGCCGATGAGCGGGACGGCGCCCAGCTCCTTGGTCAGCGCCTGGACGGCCTCGGTGACGTAGGAGACGTCGTCCGGCTCGATCGGGCGCAGCGCGCGGGCCGCCTCGGCGTCCCTGATCGGCGCGGCGACCACCGGTCCGACGCCGGGCTTGATGTCCAGGTCCACCCCGATCGCCTTGAGCGGGACGACGATGTCGCTGAAGAGGATGGCCGCGTCCACCCCGTACCGGCGCACCGGCTGCAGCGTGATCTCGGTGACCAGGTCGGGGGTCGCGCAGGCGGTGAGCATCGGCACCCCCTCGCGGAGCGCCCGGTACTCGGGCAGTGAGCGACCGGCCTGGCGCATGAACCACACCGGCGTGTGGGGAACGGGCCGGCGTCGGCAGGCGCGGATGAAGGCGGAGTCGGCGGGCTCGGAAGTCACCCCCCCAGGGTCCCACGGCGGTGGACCGGTCGGTTCGGCGCGGTCGGGAACCCGGTGCGATCGGCGGGGGATCGCCTTTGTCCACCATGTTCGTCCCTGAGAATGCCTACATATTTTTAAATGATGATAATAATCGCGTATTACCGGTTTTGGGGCGTTCGTCCTCTTGGATCCGATGTCCGCGCGCCCCGGCCGGAGCGGGCGGCGCGGAGAGATCATGTTTGCGGGTACAGTTCCTCTCATCGGTGATCCTGGCCCGGCCCCCGGCTGGTCCAAATGTTCGCCAAGTCACCGCGCGGCATCGATTCCTGCACCACTTTGGGGACACGCCGAGCACGCTGCGCGGAAATGTCGGCGCGACGTGCCAACGTCGGACCACGACCCGACGAAAGGCCCGTGCGATGTCCACCATGTGGAGTTCACCCGAACGTCGCGGTGAGCACCGTGCCTCCTGCGCCTCCTGCGCCTCCTGGGCTCGCGGGCGGGTCCTCGAACAACGGTCCCGTCAACGGCCCCGTCCCTGCGGCGCCCCGGGTAGGCGTCCCGGACGACCGGGGGACGGGCACGAAGGTGGACGTGCCGGCGGACACGGCGGTGGGCGGGGCCGCGCCACGCGCGGCCGTACGTCCTTTCCGGGAGTTCTCCTCGGCGGGGTCGCACCCGCCCCGCACAGGCCGCAGACAGCGGCTTGATCGGTTCCTATGGCTCCTATACGCACCCCAGTGGTCCCCATGCGATCAGTTTCGACCTACGCTTCCGATATGACCGTCGGTGACGCGCCGCCCGCTCCCGCCGCCTTCAGGCGCGCGGTGGCGAGCATGCACCCCGCGGAGGTCAGACCCGAGATCGAGCTGGAGGACATCCCGGCACCGCAGCGCCTGGCCCCGTACTCGGCCGCCATCGGCGCCTCGGTCTATCGCGACGACGACGAGCTCGCGATCGGGCGCCTCATCATGCTCTTCGACCCGGAGGGCCGGAACGGCTGGGACGGCCAGTTCCGGCTCGTCGCCTACGTCCGGGCCGACATGGAACCCGAGATCACCGAAGACCCGCTGCTCGGCCCCGTCGCGTGGAGCTGGCTCACCGAGTCGCTCGACGCCCACGACGCGGGCTACGCCGCCGCGGGAGGCACCGTCACCAAGGCGGTCTCCGAGGGCTTCGGCAACAAGGCCGAGGATCCGGTGACCACCGAGCTGGAGCTGCGCGCGTCCTGGTCACCGCTGCAGGAGGACCTGTCCGGACACGTCGCCGCCTGGTGCGATCTGATGTGCCTCGCCGCGGGCATACCACCCCTGCCACCCGGCGTGGCGGCGCTGCCGCCGCGTCGTCGCGAGGATCCGGAGCCCTTCAGAACGTGACCGACGAGACGACCGTAGTTCCGCTGCTGGAGCCCCGCGAGGGGATCCCGCCCGTCATCGAGGACCAGGCGGCCCTCGCCCGCGTGGTGCGCGCCTTCGCCGAGGGCACCGGTCCCGTCGCCGTGGACGCCGAGCGCGCCTCCGGTTACCGCTACAGCGGCCGGGCGTACCTGGTCCAGCTGCGCCGGGCGGGCGCGGGCAGCGCGCTGATCGACCCCATCCGCTGCCCCGACCTGTCGGAGCTGGACGCGGCGCTGGCCGGTGCCGAGGTGGTGCTGCACGCCGCCTCCCAGGACCTGCCGTGCCTGGCCGAGGTGGGTTTCCACCCGCGCGAGCTGTTCGACACCGAGCTGGCCGGCCGGCTGCTCGGCTACGAGCGGGTCGGGCTCGGCCTGATGGTGGAGAACGTCCTGGGCCTGCGGCTGGAGAAGGGCCACTCCGCGGCCGACTGGTCCACCCGCCCGCTGCCGGAGGACTGGCTGCGCTACGCCGCGCTCGACGTCGAGGTCCTGATCGAGCTGCGCGACGTGCTGCACGCGGAGCTGGAGTCCACCGGCAAGCTGGCCTGGGCGCGCGAGGAGTTCGCCGCCGTGCTGGCGCACCGGACCCCGGCCCCCCGCTCCGACCCGTGGCGACGCACCTCGGGCATCCACAAGGTCCGCTCGCTGCGCGGCCTGGCGGTGGTGCGGGAGCTGTGGACGCTGCGCGACCGGCTGGCCCGCGAGTCCGACGTCGCCCCCGGCAGGGTCCTGTCGGACTCGGCGATCGTCACCGCCGCCCTGGAACTGCCCCGCACCACCAAGGCGCTCACCGACATCCCCCCGTTCACCGGCCGCAGCGCCCGGCGGCACCTGCGCGACTGGCTGGCCGCCATCGGCACCGCCCGCTCGCTGCCGGACGCGGAACTGCCCCAGCCCAGCGTGCAGGGGGACGGGCCGCCCCCGGCCAACCGGTGGATGGACCGCGACCCGGTCGCAGCCCGCAGGCTGGCCGCCGCCAGGACCGTGGTCGCCGCCCTCGCCGACGAGCACCACATGCCCGCGGAGAACCTGATCCAGCCCGACGCGGTACGCCGTCTGACGTGGGAGCCGCCCGAGGTCGTCGACGACGAGACCGTCGCCGCCCGGCTGCGCGAGCTGGGCGCCCGCGAGTGGCAGATCGCGCTGACCGCCCATCCGATCGCCAAGGCCCTGCTCCGTCTGGAGATCAAGGGGCAGGCGTGAGGGGACGGGGCCGCGGTCCCGCCGAAGCGGGCGGGTCATCCGCTCCGTCCGGAGATCGGGGGCAGGCGTGAGGGTATGGGGCCCGGCCGCTCAGCTCGCCGACAGTGCCTGCGGCAGGCGCAGCCCCGTCCCGGCGCCCCCGGTGCCGGAGGGCGCCGGGCGCGCGTAGGGAATGGCGCACCACACGGTCCGGCCCAGGCCCCGGCCGTGCTCGCACGTCCCCCACCGGCCGCCCGAGAGCCGGTCCACGATGAGCAGGCCGCGACCGCGACCGGCTCCGGGCCGGTCGCGCGGGATGTGCGGCACCCGGGAGGTGGAACCGGCGTCGGAGACCTCCACCCGGACGGAGTCGGCGCTGTCGGTGAGCGTCAGCCCGATCAGGTCGTCCACCGGCCCGCGGTCGGAGTGCTCCACGGCGTTGGCCAGCAGCTCGGAGACCACCTGGACGACGTCCGCCAGGAGGGCGTGGTCCGCGCCGAGGGCCTCGCGCGCCTCCCGGCGTGCCTGCCGTACCGATTCATGATTGTTGTCCAGAAATATCTCTGCGAGCTTTCTCGGTTCCATGCTCGACGCCCCCCACCTGGATTTCATGAATCGCCGTCTTCGTGGCCGTCCCCGACGGGAATCCCCACAGGGACGACTACCCTACGCGTTCGCTCCGACACTCAGCGGAGGCGCTTTCGCGCGTCCGCACGGTGACGCCGCAGGGCCGCGGCCGTCGGCCGGCACGGGCCCGGCGGGGATCCGGCACGGACTCGGCACGGACCCGGTGCGGGTCTTTCGCCGGTACGGGATTCGGTGCGGGTGGCGTGGAGGATTGCCCGCGAATTCGCGACCGGGATCGGCACGATGCGAGGCTTTCTGGTGATTCAGGTGTTTCAGGGGAATTCGGCGGGCGTCATCCGCCGCCGGGAACGCGTCGTGAATCACGGTCCCGTCTCTCCCGCGTCACCGGATCGGGCACGAGGCGTTCCCGGCCGCCGCCAGGAGACGGCACGACGCCGGCCCGCCCCCGCGACGGGGACGGGCCGGCCGGTGCGGGGTCAGCAGGTCGCGAGCATGTTCTGCAGGGCGGTCTTCTCCGAGCTCTGCAGGGTCAGCTTCCAGTGGAACTTCACCTGGATCCACGCCCTGGCGTAGGTGCAGCGGAAGGTGCCCAGCGGCGGCTGCCACGTCGAGGGGTCCTGGTCCCCCTTGGCCTGGTTGACGTTGTCGGTGACCGCCCACAGCTCCGGCCCGCCGAGGTCGTTGGCGAAGGCCTGCCGCTGCGCGGTGGTCCAGGAGTGGGCGCCGGAGCGCCAGGCCTCGGAGAGCGGCACCATGTGGTCGATGTCGATGTCGCTCGCGGCGGTCCAGGTGGCGCCGTCGAACGGGGAGTACCACCTGCCCGAGGTGGCCGCGCAGCTGGAGTTCACGACCACCCCGGTGCCGTCCCGCTTGAGCACGGTCTCGCGGGTGTTGCAGGCGCCGCTGACGGTGATCCAGTGGGGGAACAGGGTCCGGTCGTAGGAGGACTGGTTGGTCTCCGGCGCCACGGTGAGCGTGGCAAGACGGCTGGCGGCGGTGGGCGCCGAGGGAATGTTGGGAGGGGTCGCGCCCGCCGTCCCCGGGGTCAGGGAGAGGCAGAGGACGGCGGTGGTGAGGGCGGCGGAGACCGCGGTGACGACTCGCTTCACGAGTTGCCCCTTCTGTCGCTCCGCCTCGGCCAGTCGGGGGGTCTGGGCACGGCGAGGGGAGGACAGACGGAACGTCTCAAGTCATGACAAATGAGCAAATGTCATGGTTTGACGATCAGTCAGGGGGCCGTTGGTCGGATCCTGACGCACGTTTCCCGGCGCGGGTTCGTGATCTGCGGGGACTCCTCACCCGCGCGCGCCGCCCTTTTCCTTTTCCGCCCGCAGTGCCGGAGAAAGTCCGGTGAACGACAGGAAACGTCCGGGGAAATCCCCACCGCGGCCGTACCGGCGTACGGGAAAAGCACGGGTGCGCCTGTCCCGACACATGGAACACCACGTCATGACGTGGATCGTTGGTTAGGAATATCACACGACCCTGTCCCTCCGGGGTGCTTGCCGCGACCCCCGCGACTACCGTACGGTGGTACGGAAAGCGCTTTCCATTGGAGGTCCGGAGAAGATGTCCCCGCAAAGCATCGGCGTCGTGATGAACGGCGTCACCGGTCGCATGGGTTACCGTCAGCATCTGGTGCGATCGGTTCTGGCGATCAACGAGCAGGGCGGCGTGCCACTGTCGGGCGGCGGGCGGGTTCTGCTCAGGCCGGTGCTGGTGGGCCGGAGCGCGGAGAAGCTCGAACGGCTGTCCGCCGACCACGACATCGCCGAGTGGACCACCGACCTCGACGCGGCCCTCGCCGACGACTCCAACCTGATCTACTTCGACGCCCAGGTCACCCAGGCCCGGGTCAAGGCCGTGCTCAAGGCGATCGACGCGGGCAAGCACGTCTACGCCGAGAAGCCCACCGCGGAGACCTCCGAGGACGCGCTGGCGCTGGCCGAGGCCGCCGCGGCCAAGGGCGTGAAGAACGGCGTCGTGCAGGACAAGCTCTTCCTGCCCGGCCTGCTCAAGCTCAGGCGCCTGATCGACGGGGGCTTCTTCGGCCGCATCCTGTCGGTGCGCGGCGAGTTCGGCTACTGGGTGTTCGAGGGCGACTGGCAGGCCGCGCAGCGCCCCTCGTGGAACTACCGCAGCGCCGACGGCGGCGGGATCGTCCTGGACATGTTCCCGCACTGGGCGTACGTGCTGGAGAACCTGTTCGGCCGGGTCATCTCGGTCTACGCCCAGGCCGTCACCCACATCCCCGAGCGGGTGGACGAGGCCGGCGAGACCTACCGCGCCACCGCCGACGACGCCGCCTACGGGATCTTCGAGCTGGAGGGCGGGATCGTCGCGCAGATCAACTCCTCCTGGAGCGTCCGGGTGAACCGCGACGAGCTGGTGGAGTTCCAGGTGGACGGCACGCACGGCAGCGCCGTCGCTGGCCTGCGCGACTGCCGGATCCAGCACCGGGCCACCACCCCCAAGCCGGTCTGGAACCCCGACCTGCCGGTCACCGCCCGCTTCAGGGACGACTGGCAGGAGGTGCCCGACAACGCGGAGTTCGACAACGGTTTCAAGATCCAGTGGGAGCGGTTCGTCCGCCACGTCGTCGAGGACGAGCCCTTCCCCTACGACTTCGCCTCGGGCGCGCGCGGCGTCCGCCTCGCCGAGCTCGGCCTGCGCTCCTCGGCCGAGGGCCGCCGCCTCGTGGTGGAGCCCTGATGAGGATCGCGCTCCCCGGCGGGACCCACGTCCTGCGCGAGCCGGTGACCTGGGAGCGGACGGCGAGCCCGGCCGGCTCCCGCGTCGTCTACGCCGCCGCCCACGTGGTCGCCGACCCGCTGGGCGACAACACCCCCGGCTCCCCGGCCGCCGTCGACTGGGACGCCACCCTGCGGTTCCGCCACCACCTGTGGTCGCACGGGCTGCGGATCGCCGACGCCATGGACACCGCGCAGCGCAACATGGGCCTGGACTGGCCCGCCACCCGCGAGCTGATCCGGCGCAGCGCCACCGAGGCGAAGGCGTTCAGTGATCTCGGCGACCCGGCCACGCTGGTCGCCTGCGGCGCCGGCACCGACCAGGCCCCGCACGCCCGGACCCTGGACGAGATCGTCGCCGCCTACACCGAGCAGATCGAGACCGTCCAGGAGGCGGGCGCCGGGGTCATCGTGATGGCGAGCCGGCAGCTGGCCGCGGCCGCCCGGGGCCCGGAGGACTACCACCGGGTCTACGGCGAGCTGCTCTCCCTGACCGACCGCCCGGTGATCCTGCACTGGCTGGGCGAGATGTTCGACCCGAACCTGGCGGGCTACTGGGGCTCGAAGGACGTGGCCGAGGCCACCGCGTCGTTCCTCGCGCTGATCGGCGAGCACGCCGCGAAGGTGGACGGGGTCAAGGTCTCGCTGCTGGACGCCGAGCACGAGATCGGGCTGCGCGCGGCGCTGCCCGAGGGCGTCAGGCTCTACACCGGCGACGACTTCAACTACCCCTCGCTGATCAGGTCCGGCAGCCACGCGCTGCTGGGCATCTTCGACGCGATCGCCCCGGCCGCCGCCGCGGCCCTGCGGGCGCTCGACGCCGGTGACCTCGACCGCTACGACGAGATCCTGGCGCCCACGGTCCCGCTCTCGCGGAAGATCTTCGAGGCCCCCACGTACAACTACAAGACCGGCATCGTCTTCCTGGCCTGGCTGAACGGCCACCAGGACGCCTTCTGCATGGTCAACGGCGCCCAGGCCGCGCGCTCGCTGTCCCACCTGGCCGAGGTGTTCCGCCTGGCCGACCGGGCCGGGCTGCTGACCGACCCGGAGCTGGCGGTCGCGCGGATGCGCTCCCTGCTGGCGGTGAACGGGCTGTGAGGACCTTCGCGGCGACCGCCGCACCCTGGGCCCCCGGCCCGGCCGCGGGGACGGGAGTGTGGCGATGAGCCGTTTCTCGCTCAACCAGTGGACCACGAAGCGGTGGTCGGTGGCCGAGGTGGTCGACGGGTGCGTGCGGCACGGCGTCGAGGCCGTCGGCCTGTGGCGGCAGGACGTGGCCGCGCAGGGCCTGGAGGAGAGCGTCAAGCTCGTCGCGGACGCGGGCCTGCGGGTGTCGTCGCTCTGCCGGGGCGGTTTCCTGACCACCGGCTCCCCCGAGGCCCTGGAGGACAACCGCAGGGCCATCGACGAGGCCGCGGCCCTGGGCGCGGCCTGCCTGGTCATGGTGGTCGGCGGCCTGCCCGGCGTGGTGCCCGGCGAGCCGCTGGGGACCTTCTCCCGCGACCTGCCCGCCGCCCGGGAACGGGTCGCCGAGGCGCTGGCCGAGCTGGCGCCGTACGCGGGCGAGCGGGGGGTGCGGCTGGCCCTGGAGCCGCTGCACCCGATGTACTGCGCCGACCGGGCCGTGCTGTCCACCCTCGGCCAGGCCCTCGACCTGGCCGAACGGCACCCCGCCGAGCAGGTGGGCGTGGTCGTCGACACCTTCCACGTCTGGTGGGACCCGCAGGTCCTCGACCAGATCGCCAGGGCCGCGGGAAGGATCGCGAGCTACCAGGTGTGCGACTTCCTGTGCCCGCTCCCGGCCGACGCGCTGCTCGGCCGGGGGGTGATGGGCGACGGGGTGATCGACTTCGCCCCGCTGACGGACGCGGTGGCCGCGGCGGGCTACACCGGGGACGTCGAGGTGGAGATCTTCAACGCCGACGTCTGGGCCGCCGACCCCGACGAGGTCCTGGCCAGGGTCAGGACCGCCTTCGGCGCGCTCATCGGGGTCTGAACGCCTCCCCGCCACCGCCGGGCCGCCACCGGATCACCACCGGGCCGCCGACGGATCGCCGACGGATCGCCGACGGGCCGCCGACGGGTCCTTCCGGGGACGCGGTGGCGGTCCGTCGCGGAGAGGATCGGTGGCGTCCCGCCAGGGGATGACCGGGCCGGGACCGTTCCAGGGGGCGGAAAACGAGTTCATCGGCCCCGGATCGGGGCTTCACGTTGGAGTGACGACGCCGGTACTCGTACGGTAGGGGTATGACGACCGCAGAGAGCGAAGCCAGCCCCGCCGTACAGCGGCCGCCGGAGCATGTCCTGGCCGTACTCGAGGCCATTATGGAGTGGGAGGCGGCCAACCCCGACTCGGCGCCGTCCGGGCAGGGAGAGGCGATCCTGTGGGCCCTGGGCAAGCGTGAGCAGGCGCCCATCAGCGGGCGCCCCAGTTCCGGGCCCCCCAGCCTCGCCGACGCCCGCGCGGAGATCGACGCCGCCGAGCGGGTGCCGCGTGAAGGCCGGGTCGTCCCGGCCGACGGAGTGATCAGCACCCTGAACTGGCTGATCGGCGCCAAGGACGGCCTGCCGATCCCCGGCCGCCGCTCCTCGGAGGGGCACGGGCACCTGGTCGGCGGGCGCGGGGTCATCCTCCGCACCGAGGCCGAGATCAGCCGCATCGCCGAGCTGGCCCGCACGGGAATGCCCAACGCCGCGGGCGAGTGGGAGAAGGAGTGGTGCTCGGGGACCGTCGCCGTGTGCGAGTGGGTGCTCGGCACGCGCCGCAAGTCCCCGGTCCGCAACACGCCCCGTCCGATCCACGGGCCGACCGGGCTCAACCTCGGCATGGAGGAGACCGCGGCCGAGGACGTGTCCCGGCAGCTCGGCCGGGGACGCCAGCACTCCCCCGGCTACGGCGACGGGGTCATCCGGACGATCCGCTGGCTGCGCGGGCAGATCACCGTCCCGCCGGTCAACGACCAGGGGAACCCGATCGCCGGCATGCGCTGACCGCCTTCCCCGCCTTCCCCGCCTCCCCACCTCCCGACGGAACGACCGGCCCGGACCACCCCGCCAGGGGACCGGGCCGCTCGCGTGACACGGGGGCCCGTCCGGGACCGGCCCGGCTCGCCCCGGCGACGGTGAGGGAACGCACGGGACGCGGGCACCGACGACGGACACGGACGGCGGACACCGACGGCGGACACCGACGGCGGACACCGACGGCGGACACCGACGGCGGACACCGACGGCGGACACCGACGGCGGACACCGACGGCGGGCAGCGACGGCGGGCGGGTCCCTCAGTGTCCCTCAGTCCAGGGCGCGGGTGCTCTCGCGGAGGATGACCTCTCCGGCCACGGTCTCCGCCCTGGCCTCGTCCGTCGCGTCCAGGGCCAGCTCCAGCGCGCGGGCGCCCATCTGCGGGAGCGGCAGCCGTACGGTGGACAGCGCCGGGACCAGGTCCCGCAGGGTGAAGATGTCGTCGAACCCGGCCACCGAGACGTCCTCGGGCACGCGCACGCCGCGGTCCCTGAAGGAGGCCAGGGCGCCCACAGCCATCACGTCGGTGACCGCGAAGACGCAGGTGACCCCGGTCGCCTGGGTGGCCGCCGCGTAGCCGCCCTCCCGGTCGAAGGAGCCGTACAGCACCAACGGCTCGGGCAGGCCCAGCTCCTCCAGCGCGCCGACGAACCCGGCCACCCGGTCCCGGGGCGCGAGCAGCCAGTCCGGGCCGGCGAGCACGGCGAACTTGCGGTGCCCCAGCCCGGCCAGGGCGCGGGCCAGCGCGGCGGCGCCCGCCCGGTTGTCCGGCACGACCGTGTCGGTGCCGAGCAGGTCCTGTCCCACGCAGGCCACCCGGCCACCGGTCTCCCGGTAGCGGTCGAGCTCCTCGCGGAGCCTGCGGGTCGGCTCGGGGTCGGCGACCCGGGAGCCGACGAGCAGCACCGCGCGGACCCGCTGGGCGTTCAGCGTGGAGACGTAGGCGATCTCCCGGCTCGGGTCGCGGTGCGTGGTGCCCATCATGACCATCAGCCCCTGGCTCTCGGCGACCCGCATGGCCCCGTCGGCGATGGCGGCGAAGTAGGGGTCGATGAGATCGTGCACGACCAGGCCGATCACGTTGCTGGCCCCCCGGGCGAGGGTCTGCGCGGCCACGTTGGTGCGGTAGCCGAGCTCGGAGGCGGACAGTTCCACCTTGGCCCGCAGGGACGCCCCCACCTGACGGGTGCTGCCGTTGAGCACCCGCGACGCCGTGGCGAGCGAAACGCCCGCGTGCCGGGCGACATCCTCAAGCGTGACCACCGACGACCTCCAGGAAAGCGTTTTCCAAGTCTGCCAGAGTTGTATCCGTCTCGCATCCCGGACAGATCGGCGAGACGGAGCCGAGGAGCGGCACATCCTCGGGGACAACCTACCCATCCGGCCAGGGCCCGGCCGCGCCAGACGTTGTTACTGACGAGTAGCATGGGTTCCGAAGCCTTCCAGCAACGAGGAGCGAACCCCGTGCCTTCGTCTCGTGACGTCGTATTCGTCGACGGTGTGCGCACGCCCTTCGGCAGATCGGGCCCCAAGGGCCTGTACGCCGAGACACGCGCCGACGACCTGGTGATCCGCGTCATCCGCGAGCTGATCCGGCGTAACCCGAACCTGCCCCCCGAGCGCGTCGACGAGGTCGCCATCGCGGCCACCACGCAGATCGGCGACCAGGGCCTGACCCTCGGCCGTTCGGCCGCGATCCTGGCCGGGCTGCCCAAGAGCGTGCCCGGCTACTCGATCGACCGCATGTGCGCCGGCGCCATGACCGCGGTGACGTCGGTCGCCGGGGGCATCGCCTTCGGCGCCTACGACGTCGCCATCGCCGGTGGCGTCGAGCACATGGGGCGCCACCCCATGGGCGAGGGCGTCGACCCCAACCCCCGCTTCCTGGCCGAGCGCCTGGTGGACACCTCCGCGCTCGTCATGGGCATGACCGCCGAGAACCTGCACGACCGCTACCCCTCCATCACCAAGGAGCGCGCGGACGCCTTCGCGCTCGCCTCCCAGGAGAGGGTCGCCAAGGCCTACGCCGACGGCAGGATCCAGCAGGACCTGGTCCCGACGGCGATCAGGTCGGCCGAGAAGGGCTGGGGCCTGGCCACGGCCGACGAGGCCCCCCGCCCCGGCACCACGCTGGAGGGCCTGGCCGGCCTGAAGACCCCGTTCCGCTCGCACGGCCGGGTCACCGCGGGCAACGCCTCGGGCATCAACGACGGCGCCACCGGCTGCATCGTGGCCGCCGCCGACGTCGCGGCCGAGCTCGGCCTGACCGCGAGGATGCGCCTGGTCTCGTACGCCTTCGCCGGGGTGGACCCCGAGGTCATGGGCGTCGGGCCGATCCCGTCCACCGAGCGGGCCCTGCGGCTGGCCGGCCTGTCCGTCTCCGACATCGGGCTGTTCGAGATCAACGAGGCGTTCGCCGTGCAGGTGCTGGCGTTCCTGGAGCACTTCGGCATCGCCGACGACGACCCCCGGGTCAACCCCTACGGCGGCGCCATCGCCTTCGGCCACCCGCTGGCCTCCTCGGGGGTGCGCCTGATGACGCAGCTCGCCCGCGAGTTCGGCGAGCGCCCCGACGTCCGCTACGGCGTGACCACGATGTGCGTCGGCCTCGGCATGGGTGGAACGGTCATCTGGGAGAACCTCGGCTGGGAGGGCGAGAAGTGACGGACATCAAGGACCTGTTCGCCGACGAGGTCGTCACCCGCGCGACCGTCCGCGACGTGGAGCTGCCGCACGGCGCCGGCACCATGGCCCTGATCACGCTGGACAACGGCTTCGACCACACCAAGCCGTCCACGTTCGGCCCCGCCGGGCTGACCTCGCTGGGCGAGGCCCTCGACGCGGTCGCCGGGCGTGGCGACCTGGCCGCCGTGGGCGTCGTCGGCAAGCCGTTCGTGTTCGCCGTCGGCGCCGACCTCAAGGGTGCCGCGCTGATCTCCGAGCGGGACCAGGCGCTGGCGATCGGCCGGCTGGGGCACGAGGTGTTCCGCCGCCTCGGCGAGCTGGACGTGCCGTCGTTCGCGTTCGTCAACGGCGCGGCCATGGGCGGCGGCCTGGAGGTCGCGCTGCACTGCACGTACCGGACGATCTCCTCGGGGGTGCCCGCCGTGGCGCTGCCCGAGTGCTTCCTCGGCCTGATCCCGGGCTGGGGCGGCACCTGGCTGCTGCCCCGCCTGACCGGCCCGGCCACCGCCGTCAAGCTCATCGTGGAGAACCCGCTCGCGCAGAACCGCACGATCAAGGGCGCGGAGGCGTTCTCGCTCGGCCTGGCCGACGCGATGTTCGAGCCCGCCGACTTCCTGGAGGAGTCGCTGCGCTGGGCCGCCGGGGTGCTCCGGGGCGAGGTGACGGTCTCCCGGACCGACCACACCGGGGCCGACTGGTCGGCGGCGATCGCCGACGCCCGCTTCCTGCTCGACGCCCGGCTGCACGGCGCCTCCCCGGCCCCGTACCGGGCGCTGGAGCTCGTCGAGGCGGCCCGCACCGCCTCCCGCGACGAGGGCTTCGCCGCCGAGGACCGCGCGCTGGCCGACCTGCTCATGGGCGACGAGCTGCGCGCCGGCCTGTACTCCTTCGACCTGGTGCAGCGGCGGGCCAAGAAGCCCGCCGGAGCCCCGGACGCGGCCCTGGCCCGCCCGGTGACCAAGGTCGGCGTGGTCGGCGCGGGCCTGATGGCCTCGCAGATGGCGCTGCTGTTCGCCCGGCGCCTGCAGGTGCCGGTCGTGCTCACCGACCTGGACCGCGAGCGCCTGGACCGCGGTGTCGGCCACGTCCACGCCGAGGTCGACAAGCTGCTCGGCAGGGGCCGCGTCTCCGCCGACGAGGCCAACCGGCTCAAGGCCCTGGTGACCGGCTCGCTGACCAAGGACGCGTTCGCCGACGCCGACTTCGTCATCGAGGCGGTGTTCGAGGACATGAAGGTCAAGAAGCAGGTCTTCGCCGAGGTGGAGCAGGTCGTCTCCGACGGGTGCGTGCTGGCCACCAACACCTCCTCGCTCTCGCTCACCGAGATGGCCTCCGGGCTCCGGCGTCCCGAGCGCGTCGTGGGCTTCCACTTCTTCAACCCGGTCGCGGTGATGCCGCTGCTGGAGATCGTCCGGGGGGCCGGGACCGACGACGCGGCACTCGCCACGGCCTTCGCCGTCGGCCGCTCGCTGAAGAAGTCGTCCGTGCTGGTCAAGGACGCGCCCGCGTTCGTGGTCAACCGCCTGCTGACCCGCTTCATGGGCGAGGTCATCGGCGCCGTGGACGAGGGCACCCCGCTGGAGGTCGCCGACCACGCGCTGGACGGGCTCGGCCTGCCGATGACCCCGTTCGCGCTGCTGCAGCTCGTCGGCCCGGCCGTGGCGCTGCACGTCGCCGAGACCATGCACGAGGCCTTCCCGGACCGCTACGGCGTCTCGGAGAGCCTCGCCCGGCTGGTCGCGGCCGGGAAGCCCGGCGTGTACGCGCCGGACTTCTCCCTGGACCCCGAGGCGGTGGCGCTCTTCTCCGGCGGCACCTCCCCCTCGACCGCCGAGGAGGTCCGGCTGCGCGCGCTGCGGGCGCTGGACGAGGAGATCCGCCTGATGCTCGAAGAGGGCGTGGTCTCGGCCCCGCAGGACATCGACCTGTGCATGATCCTGGGTGCGGGCTGGCCGTTCCACCTGGGCGGCATCACCCCGTACCTGGACCGCGCGGGCATCGCCGAGCCCCGTTTCCTGCCCGCGGGGGTGGCGTCGGTCCCCGGCCGGTGATCTGACCGGACGGCTTCGGCCGGGGGCGCGCTCGCAGACGGAGCGCGCCCCTTCTCCTCTTCCCCGTCCCCTCCCCCGCGGCCGGTCCTCGCCGGTCGCGGGTGGCCGGTCGCGGGTGGCCGGTCGCGGCGTGGCGAGCGGCTCGCGGGTCACGTCACGGGTCGCTGGTACGAACCCGATGGAAAGACCGGAAAAGCCAACAAGGCTCCGACCTGGCCATATGCGGTCCCCGGTCTCCTGGCCGGTATGGCGGGACCGGCCGGCGCGATCGCAGTACGGTGCACTCATCCACACGCTCGGGGGTGTGCATGGGCAAGGTTCTCATCGTGTCGGGACTGCTGGCGGTCGTCGCCGTCGCGGTCCTCGTGGTGATCGTCGGACGGGTGCGCGCGGCGGGCCGCAGGCGGGCGCTGGCGGCGGCCGACCGCAACCGCGTGGTCCTGGAGCGGTGGTTCGACCTCCGCCCCACCGACGCCGAGCGGCAGCTCGCGCTCAACTTCCTCGACGAGGCGTTCGCCCTCGGCCGGATCGACCAGGAGGACCACGCCCGGCGGGTCGAGACGGTCCTGAAGGCCGAGACCAACCGCGACGCCCAGAGCGCGCTGAACGACCTGCGACCGCCCGACCCCCCGTGAGATGCCGCGCCGCCTACCGCCCCGCGTGACGCTCCGAGAGCCTGCTGTGCCGGTAGCCGTACCCGAAGTAGATGACGACCCCGAGGAGCATCCACGCCAGGAACCTCAGCCAGGTCTCCACCGGCAGGTTGAGCATCAGGTACAGGCAGGCGAGCACCGACAGGATCGGCACCAGCGGCACCAGCGGGGTACGGAAGGAGCGCGGCAGGTCCGGGCGGGTGCGGCGCAGGATGATCACCGCGATCGAGACCACCACGAACGCGAAGAGCGTGCCGATGTTGACCAGCTCGGCGATCGTGGACAGCGGCACCAGGCCCGCCAGCGCCGCCACCACGAGGCCCATCAGGATGGTGATGATGTACGGCGTGCGGTACTTCGGGTGGACCTTGCCCAGCCCGCTCGGGAGCAGGTTGTCGCGGCACATGGCGAACATCACCCGCGACATGCCCAGCATCAGGATCATCACGACCGTCGTCAGGCCCGCGAGCGCGCCGATGCTGATCAGTGAGGCGGCCCAGGTCTGGCCGACCGACTTGAACGCATCCGCCAGCGGCGCCGCCTCGCTCAGCTGCCCGTAGGGCTGCATGCCGACCACGACCAGCGAGACCGCGACGTAGAGCACGGTGCAGACGCCGAGCGAGGACAGGATGCCGATGGGCAGGTCCCGCTGCGGGTTGCGGGTCTCCTCCGCCGCGGTGGCGACCACGTCGAAGCCGATGTAGGCGAAGAACACGATCGCCGCGGCACCGAAGATGCCCATCACCCCGAAGGCGACCGGGGTGATGCCGAAGAGCACCTGGATGAGCGGGGCGGAGAGTCCCTCCACCGCCGGGGTCTCCTTGGACGGCGGGACGAACGGCGCGTAGTTGGCGGCCCTGACGAAGAACAGTCCCGCCACGATGACCAGCAGCACCACGGTGACCTTGACGGCCACGATGACCAGGTTGAACCGGGAGGACAGCTTGATGCCCATGACCAGGATGGCGGTGAGGATCAGCACGATCAGCGCGGCGGGCAGGTTGAACGTCGCCCCCTCCCCGGCGATGGCTCCCGGCAGGGCGATCCCGACGGACTCCAGCAGCGAGGTGAGGTATCCCGACCAGCCGACCGCGACGACCGCGGCGCCGAGCATCATCTCCAGCATCAGGTCCCAGCCGATGATCCAGGCGGGGAACTCGCCGAGGGTGGCGAAGGCGAACGTGTAGGCCGACCCCGCCGCCGGGACGGTGGAGGCGAACTCGGCGTAGCACAGGGCAGCGAGCGCGCAGACGATCCCGGCGATCACGAAGGACAGGGCCACCGACGGCCCGGCCATCTCCCTGGCGACCCGGCCGGTGAGCACGAAGATGCCGGTGCCCACGATGACGCCGATACCGAAGACGGTGAGGTCGAGAGCGCTGAGATCCTTGCTCAGCCGATGTTCCGGTGCCTCGGTGTCGGAGATCGACTGTTCCACCGACTTGACGCGCAAGACGCTCACGGACCCTCCTCGATCGGCGGTGATGATCCCCCGACGCATCAGGTCATGCCCAGCGGATCACCCGCTGAACGACGGACACCGGGTTCTTTGGGAAAAATCCGGCGACCGTCCCGGCACGGCGACGGCCCGCGCCCCGGTCGGAGGCGCGGGCCGTACACGGTGAGGGCCCGGCGGGCCGTGAGGGCCGGCGGGCCGTACGCGGCGGGGTCAGCGGGCCGGGTCGTTCTCCAGGACCGGGGAGCGCTTGGCGACCGCCTCGGTGATCTGGCGGGCGATGTCCTGGGAGGTCAGGCCGATCTCACTGAGGATCTTCGGCCGCTTGGCGTGGTCGAGGAAGCGCTGCGGGATGCCGTAGGTGCGGACCGGAACGTCCACGTCGGCGTCGCGCAGCAGGCGGGCGACCGCGTCGCCCACCCCGCCCACCCGTCCGCTGTCCTCGACCACCACGACCAGCTTGTGCAGGCGGGCCGCGGCCACCAGGGCCTCGTCCAGCGGCTTGACCCAGCGCGGGTCGACCACGGTGGCGGAGATGCCCTGCGCGTCGAGCAGGTCGGCGGCGCCCAGGCAGAGCTCGGCCATCGGGCCCACGGACACGAGCAGCACGTCGGGGTCGCCCGAGCGCAGCACGTCCATCCCGCCGAGGCGGCCGACCGCCTCGATCTCGGCCGTCACGGCCCCCTTGGGGTAGCGCAGCACGGTCGGGCCGTCGTCGACCTCCACGGCCTCGGCCAGCAGCTCCCGCAGGCGGGGCTCGTCCCGGGGGACGGCGATCGACAGGCCGGGCACGACCTGCAGGATCGACAGGTCCCACATGCCGTTGTGGCTGGCGCCGTCGTCACCGGTGACGCCCGCGCGGTCCAGCACGACCGTGACGGGCAGCCGGTGCAGGGCGACGTCCATCAGGAGCTGGTCGAAGGCCCGGTTGAGGAAGGTGGAGTACAGGGCCACCACCGGGTGCAGGCCGCCGAGCGCCAGACCGGCGGCGCTGGTCAGCGCGTGCTGCTCGGCGATGCCGACGTCGTAGAGGCGGTCGGGGTAGGCCCGGGAGAACGGGATCAGCCCGGTCGGCCCGAGCATCGCGGCGGTGATGGCCACGATGTCCTGGCGCTCGGCGCCGAGCCGGACCATCTCCTGGCCGAAGACGTTGGTCCAGCCGTGCGGCTTGGGCTTCTCCTCGCCGGTCAGCGGGTCGAAGACGCCGGGCGAGTGGAAGCAGTCCTCGTCGTGGTTCTCCGCCGGGGAGTAGCCGAAGCCCTTCTTGGTGAGCACGTGCACGATGACCGGGCGGCGGAAGCCGCGGGCCCTGCGCAGCGCGGCCTCCACGGCCTGCTCGTCGTGGCCGTCGACCAGCCCGATGTACTTCAGGCCGAGGTCCTCGAACATGACCTGCGGGGCCAGGACGTCCTTGATGCCCTTCTTGACGCCGTGCAGGGCGTCGTAGACCGGGGCGCCGACCAGCGGGACCCGGTGCAGGCCGTCCTTGACGAAGTCGAGCACGTCCTCGTAGCGCTGGTCGGTGCGCAGCGAGGCCAGGTGGGAGGCGAGGCCGCCGATGGTCGGCGAGTAGGAGCGGCCGTTGTCGTTGACCACGATGATGAGCGGCAGGTCCTTGCGCCCGGCGATGTTGTTGAGCGCCTCCCAGGCCATGCCGCCGGTGAGCGCGCCGTCCCCGATCACCGCGACGACCGTGCGGTCGCTCTCACCGCGCAGCCGGTAGGCCTTGGCCAGGCCGTCGGCGTACGAGAGCGCGGTGGAGGCGTGCGAGTTCTCGATGATGTCGTGCTCGGACTCGGCCTGGCTCGGGTAGCCCGACAGGCCGCCCTCCTGGCGGAGCGTGTCGAACCGCCCGGCCCGGCCGGTGAGCATCTTGTGGACGTAGGCCTGGTGCCCGGTGTCCCACAGGACGCGGTCGTGCGGCGAGTCGAAGACCCGGTGCAGCGCGATCGTCAGCTCCACGACGCCCAGGTTCGGGCCGAGGTGCCCGCCGATGCGGGCCGTGGAGGCGATCAGCAGATCCCTGATCTCCGCGGCGAGTCCCGGCAGCTCGTCCGGAGCCAGCAGCTTGAGATCCCGCGGTCCCTTGACCGACTCCAGAAGACTTCCAGGCTGCCCGGTCCGCTCGCTCACGGAATCATCTCCTCTGTCCAGTCAACGTCAGCACGAGTCTAGTTCGGATGTGAGACGCCGCCCCCAAGAGCGGAGAGTCTGCACGTTTTATCCACACTTGCAATAGCCTTTGCCCCACCATGAAAACTCTCCCCTTTAGGCAACTGTCGTCACTTGTTGCCGCCTCGTTGCTGTTTGCCCTGGTAACAGGCCTGGACTCGGCCAACGCGTCCGCCCCGGCCGCCGCGGCACCCGTCTCCCCCTCGCTCGTTCCGGTCACCGCCACGCCCGCGTCCGGCGTTTCGGTCACCGGCGTGCAGGCGCCCCCGCGCGGGCGCACCGCCGCCACGGCGAGCCCCCTCTACCGCACCGGTACCCTGCCCCGCGTCAACTGCCGGCCCGGTGAGATCCGCGCGGGGAGCGCGGCCTCTTACCGGACCTTCGTGAACAAGGTCATGCGCTGTCTGAACATGGGCTGGAAGACCCAGTTCAGGAAGACCAAGCTGTCCTTCTCCCAGCCCCGGCTCCGCTTCTCCACGGTCAAGGTGAACACCCCCTGCGGCCGGTGGCCCAGCAGCGCCGGAGGCATGTACTGCTCCAGCAACCGCACCATCTACATCGGCATCTCGCGGACGGTCCTGAAGAACGTCCACCCCGCCACCCACGCCCAGTTCATCGCCCACGAGTACGGCCACCACGTGCAGCACCTCGCGGGGATCATGAACTACTACGCCAACAGCGTCTGGCGCGCCAAGCCCGCCACCAAGCTGGCCTTCTCGCGCCGGATCGAGCTGCAGGCGGACTGCCTGGGCTCGGCCTTCCTGCGCCAGATCTCCCACTCCCTGCCGGTCGAGCAGGCGCAGTGGGACGCGATGGTCTCCTGGATCGCCGAGAACGGCCACAAGAACTGGCCCAAGAACGACCACGGCAAGGGCCGCAGCCAGGCGTACTGGCTGGAGCGCGGCTTCAACGCCGGCTCCCCGTCCGCCTGCAACACCTGGACGGCACCCTCCGGCCGCCTCGCCTGAGGCGTCACCCGGCACTCACCTGATGCTGCGGCGGCCCGTGTTCACGAGCCGCCGCCGGTCGCCGGGCCGGGGCCGTCACCGGCCAGGTGACGGCCCCTCGGCCGCCCGCCCCGTCCCTCGGCACTGCACGGTGGGCCCTCCACCGGGCGGACCCCTCACCGGTACCTTCGACCTACCTGATCCACTCAGCTCCACCCGGCCACCCGTCGCCGCCCCACAGCCGCGCGACGGGTGGTCTTTCTCGTCCACCCGGTATGAGGAATCTCATACCGGCTCCCGCTCCAGGATGAGGATCCTCCTCCCGTACGCGAGGTGAGGCCTCCAACCCCCTGCCACGAATGGCGATCGATCCGTGACGGTGAGTAGTGTGGCAACGCCGGTCGAGCGCCTGGGACGCGAGCGTCCCTCGCATCACGGAACGGCCGGCACCGGCCCCCCGCCGGTCGAGACAGGGAGAAGGGCACGAGTGAGCACGACAGAGATGCGCCTGCGGGTGCTGGAGACCGACGTCATGGCGCTCCGCGCACACAGTGACGAGAACAGGGCGCTCATCTCGGGCATGTTCGAGGTCCTGCGCGATCTGAGCACGGTCACTTCGAAACTGAACACCGAGGTGACCGCCCTCCGAACCGAGGTCAACGAACTCCGGACCGAGGTCAACGAACTCCGCACCGAGGTCAACGAACTCCGCACCGAAGTGACCGAACTCCGTACCGAGGTGACCGCCCTCCGCACCGAGGTCAACGAGCTCCGCACCGAAGTGGCCGCCCTCCGGACGGAGGTCAACGAGCTAAGGGACGAAGTTAACGGCCTACGGGCCAACCAAGACGAGCTACGAGCCGAAGTGAACGACCTACGATCCGAGATGCGGGCCGGTCACGCCGAGCTGCGCGAGGAGATGTCCGTGGTCAAGCGCTCCGTCGGCAACCTCGAGCTCTCCATGAAGCGTCTCGAGGGTGACGTCGCCGAGCTGAGGTCCGGCCACCTCGACCTGCGCAACCTGGTCTCCGGTCTCGCCAGGTAGCGAGCACCCCGCGACACCGTCGGCACCCACGGCCCCGGGTGCCGGCAGCGTGACGTCTCACCGGCGTCGCGGAACAGACGATCTTCAAAGGCATGGCGGTACGCGGTCGGCGCGGCGGAGGAGACCCGTGGCGGACCGGCTGCACCGGACCGCCCATGGGACGTGCGGTCAGGAACCGGCCCTGGCGAGGACCTCCAGCGGGTCGGCCAGGACCTGGGAGAAGGCCAGCTCGGCGGCGCCCACGAGGGTGGCGTCATCGCCGAGGGCCGAGGTGCGCAGGCGCAGGTGCTCGCGGGACGGCGGCAGGGCGTCGACGGCGAGACGGCTGCGGACCTGGGCGGCCGATCCCAGGTAGATCTCCCGGAGCATCCCCCCGAACACGATCATCTCCGGGTTGAAGAGGTTGACGAGGTTGGCGACCCCCAGCCCGAGCCAGTCACCGACCCGGCTCAGCGCGGCCTGCGCGACCACGTCCCCCCGGTCGGCGGCGTCGACCACGGCGCGGACGGCGTCGACCCCGACCCGGGGGCCGAAACGCCCGGCGGCCTCCAGCAGGGCGCGCTCCCCCACCTCGGCCTCCAGACAGCCCAGCGACCCGCACGAGCACAGGCGTCCCCGGCCCGGGTTGACGATCATGTGACCGACCTCGCCGCCGAAGCCCAGGTGGCCGCCGAGCAGCTGGCCGTTGACGATCACGCCCCCGCCGATGCCGACGTCCCCGTGCAGGTAGACCAGGTCGCGGCAGCCGACACCGACCCCCCGGGTCTGCTCGGCCAGGGCGGCCAGGTTGGCGTCGTTGCCGACGGCGACCGGCAGGCCGAAGGCCAGCCGCCGGGTCATCTCCTCGGCGAACGGCACGTCCTCCACGGTGACCATGTTGGGCCCGAACCTGATGATCCCGTCGTCGCGGCCCACTCCCCCGGGGAACGCCGCGGCGACCCCCACGCAGACCGTGTCCGGCCTGGTCCTGCGGTGCATCTGCCGGGCGAAGGCGGCGAGCGGGCCGACGATCTCCTCCAGGGAGAAGGAACCGCGCCGCCGTACCGTCTCGCGCCGGTCGAGGATGGTGCCGCCCAGGCCGACGCGGGCGGCGACCATGCGGTCGACGCCCACGTCGAAGGCGAACACGTAGACCCGCGCCGACTCCGGGCGGACCACCAGGGACGGGCGCCCGGCGCGTCCCGTCTCCCGGGGGAGCTCCTCCCTGACCAGGCCCGCGGCGGTCAGGTCGGCGGTGAGGGCCATGATGGTGCTGCGGTTGAGCCCCATCCGGTTGGTGAGTTCCGCGCGGGAGGTGGGCCCGCCCAGATGCACGTGACGCAGGAGGGCCCCGAGGTTGTGACGCCTGATCTCCTCTTGGGAGGGACCTGCCCGCATGGCCTTGGATTCCTTCGGTGGATCGGAGTCGCTGATCACCTTAGCCCGGTGGCGGCCGCTCGCTTGCGGGAGAGGGCGTCCACCATGGCGGCCAGCAGCAGGACCGATCCGGTCACCATGTACTTCACGCCGGAGCTGTAGCCCATCAGGCCCATGCCGTTCTCGATGACCGCGACCACCGCGCCGCCGAGGATGGCGTCCAGCACCCGGCCCTTGCCGCCGAACAGGCTGGTGCCGCCGATGACGGCGGCGCCGACCGCGTAGAGCAGCACGTTGCTGCCGCCGGTGTTGGGGTCGACGGAGCTGGCGCGAGAGGCGGCGATGATGCCGCCGATGGCGGCCATGGAGGAACAGATGACGAACGCGCTGATCTTCATCCGGTCGACGTTGATGCCCGCCCGGCGCGCGGCCTCGGCGTTGCCGCCGACCGCGTACAGGTGACGTCCGTACGCCGTGCGGCGGAGCAGGAACGTCAGGATCAGCAGCAGCACCACGATGACGGGCACCACGAGCGGCACACCGGCCAGCGAGACGACCGCGGCGTTGCGGCTGCGCTCGATGTTGAGGAAGTACACGGCGAGCCCGCCGAGCAGCGCGAGGGCGCCCACCCTGACCGCGATCAGCGAGATCGGGTCGGAGGTCAGGCCCCGGGAGGCGCGCTTGCGGGCGCGCGTCAGCTGGAGACCCGCGTAGGCGACGACGCCGACGGCCAGCAGGATCCAGCCCAGCGTGGGCGGCAGGTTCTTGTTGGAGATCGACAGGATCGTCTCGTCGCGGATGGCGATGATCGTGCCGCCCTTGACGAGCAGCAGGACGAGTCCCTGGAAGGCCAGGAAGGCCGCGAGCGTCACCACGAAGGACGGGATGCCGAGTTTCGCGACGATGGACCCGATCGTGGTGCCGATCACCACGCCGGCGAGGATGGCCGCGCCGACCGCGACGTACCAGGGCAGGCCCTGGCTGCTGAGCATGATCGCGAGGATCGCGGCGCAGACGCCGCTGGCGAAGCCCGCCGACAGGTCGATCTCGCCGAGGAGCAGGACGAAGACCAGGCCCATGGCGATCACGGTGACCGCGGCGCCCTGGGTGAGCAGGTTGGCGAAGTTGCCCGAGGACAGGAAGGCGGGGCGCAGGATCGCGAAGACCGTGCAGAGCACCACGAGGCCGAACACCGCCGGCAGCGCGCCCATGTCCCCGCCGCGTACCCGCTCGACGTAGCCGCGGGCGTTCGCCGTGATGGAGGGTGACTCCTGCACGGTCTTCGGGGTGATCGTGGCGGTCATACGGTGACTCCGTTGGTGAGGCCGAGGTCCCCGCTGCGGCCGGAGGTGATGAGTTCGACGACCTGTGCGTGGGTGACGTCCGAGGTCTTGACCTGGGCCGCCATCCGGCCGAGGTAGAGGGTCGCGATCCGGTCCGAGACGGCGAACACGTCGTTCATGTTGTGCGAGATCAGCACGACGGCCAGGCCCTGGTCGGCGAGGCGGCGGACCAGTTCCAGCACCTGCGCCGTCTGGGCGACGCCCAGTGCCGCGGTCGGCTCGTCGAGGATGACGACCTTGCTGTTCCACAGCACGGCCTTGGCGATGGCCACGGTCTGGCGCTGGCCGCCGGACAGGCTGGCGACGAGCTGGCGGATGGACTTGACGGTCCTGACCGAGAGGCTCTCCAGGGTCCTGGCCGCCATCTCCTCCATGGTGTCCTCGTCGAGGACGATGCCGCGCTTGTGCTCGCGGCCGAGGAACATGTTCTGGACGATGTCGAGGTTGTCGCAGAGCGCGAGGTCCTGGTAGACGATCTCGATGCCCAGGTCGGCCGCGTCGCGCGGGCTGCCGATCTGGACGGGCTTGCCGTCGAAGAAGTACTCGCCGGAGTCGATGGAGTGGATGCCGCCGACGCACTTGACGAGGGTGGACTTGCCCGCGCCGTTGTCGCCGACCAGCGCGGTCACCTCTCCGGGATAGGCGGAGAGGGAGACGTCGTGCAGGACCTGTACGGGACCGAAACTCTTGTCGATCCCGCGAAGTTCCAGTGCGGGGGTCATGGGGTTGTGCTCCCTGTGTTCATTTCGCGCGGTGGGGCTCGCGCGGTTGGGGCGCCTGCAGGCGGTGTCCTGCCCTGCCGTACGGGAGACGCTCATCTGCCGCGTACCCCGGTGTCACAGTGCGGATGCGCCACGATCGGGCGTGGGGGCGCGGCCGGCCGCCGGGGCCGGCCGCGCCCTCCCGCGTGTTACTCGATTCCGGCCTCGGTGCACTTCTTGGCGAAGTCACCGGTGCACAGCTCCTCCTTGGTCACGAAGCCGTCGGCGACGACGTCCTTGACGCTGTCGAAGAAGATCGGCTGGGGGTCGAGGAGGACGGCGGGCACGTCGGCGCCGCTCTCGCTGTCCTTGACCGTGCCGGACGCCGCGGGCTTCTCGCCCTTGGCCAGGCCGATGGCGAGCTCGGCGGCCGCGTCGGCCTCCTTCTTGATCGCCTTGTAGACCGTCATGCACTGGTCGCCGGCGAGGATGTTCTGCAGGCCCTGCACGGTGGCGTCCTGGCCGGTGACCGGGACCTTGCCGTTCAGGTTGTTCTTCTTGAGCACGGTGATGGCGGCGTTGCCGAGACCGTCGTTGGCGGCCAGGACACCGGCGATCTTCGGCTGCTCGGTGAGCATCTGCTCGAAGATGGTGCCCGCCTGGGCGTTGTCCCAGTCCGGAACCGACTGGTCCGGGCCCTTGACGTACTCGCCCGAGTCGTACTTGGGCTTGAGCACGCCGTCGTAGCCGTTCTTGAACAGCGTGGCGTTGTTGTCGGTCGGCGAGCCGTTGAGCTCGGCGACGATCGGCTTCTCGGCCTTCTTGTCGGTCAGGCACTTGACCAGGCCCTCACCCTGCAGGGTGCCGACCTTGGTGTTGTCGAAGCTGACGTAGTAGGACGCGCCGCCGTTGAGGGTGAGGCGGTCGTAGTCGATGGTGGCCACGCCCTGGGCCTTGGCCTTGTCGAGGACGGCCTTGCCGGTTCCGCTGTCCAGGTTGACGATCATCAGGACCGTGGCGCCGTTGGTGATCATCTGGTCGGCGATGGTCTGGAACTGCGTCTTGTCACCCTGGGCGTTCTGGATGTCGTAGGCGACACCCGCGGCCTTGAACGCCTCCTCCAGGTACTTGCGGTCCGCGGTCTCCCAGCGGGCGGAGGACTTGCTGTCGGGGAGGATGACACCGATCTTGCCGGCGGCGGCCGAGCTCGCGGCGGCGGAGGGTGCGCCGCTCGGGGCGGCGGTGGTGGGCTCTTCGCTCCCGCAGGCGGCGAGACCGAGGGTCATCACCGCGGCGGCGGTGGTCATGCTGAGGATCCCCTTGCGCATGGTGCACGGGTCCTTTCTTCGAAAGTGGGGGGTACGGAGGTGCGGCATGCCGAATTCGCGGGCCCGGCTCCGCCGGATCTCGGCTCACCGTTCCGTTGAATGTTGTTTGCGGCAACGTATTCCGCCGTTGGCCAGAGCGCCAGACCCTCCAGAGGTAAAGTTTGTTGTGGCCGGTAACAATCCAGAAACGCCTGCTTAACGACGTCGTGCCGGACGGCCGGAGCCCCTGCCCGGCCGGGGCCGCATCGCGGGCGGCGCCGGGCACGCCCGTTCCCGGTCCCCTGGGGACCGCGACCGGTCACCGTCGCGGCTCCGGGCTACGCCGCCAGGCCGTCGAGCCGCTCGAGCGCCCACTCGACCGCGTCCCGCCCCGCGGGCAGCAGGGGCAACCGGACGTCCGGCGTGGGGATGCGGCCCTGGGCGTGCAGGACCCCCTTGATCACGGTGGGGTTGGGTTCGGCGAACAGGGCCCCCGACAGGGCCGACAGGCGGTGCCCGAGTTCCCGGGCCCGCGGGAGGTCCCCGCCGAGCCAGGCGCCGGCCAGCTCGGCGAACCGTTCCGTGGCCAGGTGGGCGGAGGCCAGGACGGCGCCGGTGGCGCCGAGCGCGAGGAGCGGCGAGACGAACGGGTCGTCACCGGCCAGGACCGCGAAGCCCGGCGGGAGGTCACCGAGCAGGTCCACCGCGTGCCGGTCGACGCCGCCCGCCGCGTACTTCACCCCCGCGACCCCGGGCAGCCGGCCCAGCGCGCGCAGGCACTCCGCGTCGAGTTCCTGCCCGGTCCGGTACGGGACATGGTAGACGACCAGCGGCACCGGGCCCGCGGCCGCAAGGAGGGCGAAGTGCGCCAGCACGCCGGGGTGCCCCGGCCGGGTGAAGGACGGCACCGGGACCAGCGCGGCCGTCACCTCCGGCCATGCCGCCAGGCGCGCGAGAGAGGCCGCGGTGGCCCGGGTGTCGTTGCCGCCCGTACCGACGATCAGGGGTGCCGCGCGCTCACCGCAGACCCGGGCGCACACGTCGACGACCGCGCGCTTCTCGCTCTCGTCGAGGGTGGCGGCCTCGGCGGTCGTCCCCAGCGCGACGATCCCGGTGGCGCCCGCGGCCAGGACGTCGCGGGCGAGCCGTTCCAGGGCGTCCGTCGCGATCCGCCCGTCGGCGGTCAGCGGCGTGATCAGCGGTACGTGGATCCCGCGCAGGGCGGTGTTCGAGGTCATGGCCACCAGGGTGTCCCGGCCGTACTGTGCGGGTCCAGTTCACCTTTCCGGGTTCCAGCGTAAGCTGAGCCGATGCTCGATGTGCGCCGCCTGCGCCTGCTGCGCGAACTCGCCCTGCGCGGCACCATCGCCGCCGTCGCCCGGGCGCTGTCCTTCAGCCCCTCGGCCGTCTCCCAGCAGCTGTCCGTCCTGGAGCGCGAGGCGGGCGTGCCGCTGCTGGAACGGACCGGGCGGCGGGTGTGCCTGACCCCCGCCGGGCAGAACCTGGCCCGTCACGCCGAGGTGATCCTGCGGCACCTGGAGCAGGCCGCGGGCGAGCTGGTCGACGCCCGCCACGGCCTGGCCGGCCCGCTGCGCATCGGCACCTTCCCGACGGCGGCGCGGGCGATCCTCCCGGCCGCCCTGACCGTCCTGGCCCGCGAGCACCCCGCCCTGGAGCCGATGGTCTCGGAGATCGATCCGGCCGGCGTCGCCGACGCGCTGCGCGCCGGTGACCTGGACCTCGCACTGATCCACGACTACGACTTCGTCCCCCGGCCGGCCGAACCGGGCCTGGCCACCCGCCCGCTGTTCGGCGAACCGGTCTACCTGGCGTCGGCAGCTCCGGTGACGGCCTCCGGCGGCCAGGCGATCACCGCCTGCGCGGACCTGCCCTGGATCGCGGCGATCCCGGGCACGGCCTGCCACACGATGACCGTCCGGGCCTGTCAGGCCGCCGGTTTCACCCCGCGCGTCCGGCACCACATCGACGAGTTCGCCACCGTGCTCGCCCTGGTCGCCGCCGGGCAGGGGGTCGCGCTGGTCCCGCGGCTCGGCGCGGTGGATCCGCCTCCCGGCGTGGTGCTGACCCGGCTGCCGATCCGCAGGCGGACCATGACCGCCCACCGGGCCGGAGCCGACGCGCACCCCGCCGTCGCCACCGTCACCGCCGCCCTGCGCACCGCGGTCCCCGCGGGGTTCGAGACCTGACGGCGGCCGCGGCGCCGTCGCGGGCGCGCCGCCCGCACGGGACCGGTGACACCGCCCGCACGGGACCGGTGACGGCACCCGCACGGGACCGGTGACACCGCCCGCACGGGACCGGTGACGGCACCCGGAGGGGACCGGCCCGCTCGGGGATCATGACGAGGGCGGGGCAGGGACGAGCCCGCCCTCGTAGGCCGCGATGACGAGCTGGGCCCGGTCGCGGGCGTGCAGCTTGGCCAGCAGCCGGCCGATGTGGGTCTTGACCGTGCCGACGGTGAGGTGGAGGTGCTCCGCGATCTCGGAGTTGGACATCCCCGTGCCGATGAGGGTGAGGACGTCCTGCTCGCGCTGGGTGATGTCGTCCAGGAGCCGCCGGGCCGGAGCGGGGCGGGGGCTTCGCAGGAAGTCGGCGATGAGCCGCCGGGTGACGGTGGGCGCGAGCAGCGCCTCGCCGGAGGCGACGACCCGGACGGCGGCCAGGAGCTCGGTCGCGGTCGCGCTCTTGACGAGGAACCCGCTGGCCCCTGCCCTGAGCGAGGCGTACACGTACTCGTCCTGGTCGAACGTGGTGAGGATCAGCACGCGGGCGCCGGCACCGGCCGGGTCGGCGCAGATGCGCCTGGTCGCCTCGATGCCGTCCATGTCCGGCATCCGCACGTCCATGAGGACGACGTGCGGCCGCCGCAGGCGGGTCAGGAACACGGCCTCGGCGCCGGTGCCCGCCTCGCCCACGACGACCATGCCCGGCGCGGTGTCGATGAGGACCTTGAGGCTGTCGCGCAACAGGACCTCGTCCTCGGCGAGCAGGACCCGGACGGGCTCCGGCTCGCGCGGGGACGGCTCACAGGGGGACGGGTCACAGGGGGACGACTCGTGCGGGGACGACTCGTGCGAAGACGGGAACGGGTCCTGCGGGGTGTCGTCGGTGGTCATGCCGGGGTGCCTTCCGGGTCGTAGGGCAGCCGGGCCGCCACGCGGAAACCTCCTTGGGGCCGGGGGCCCGCGCTGAACGTGCCCCCGTACATCCTGGCCCGCTCGCGCATGCCGATCAGACCGTGTCCCCCGTGTCCCCCGTGTCCTGCGTCTACCCCGTGGTCCGCCCGCGGGGGCCGGCCGTTGCGGGGGCCGTCGTCGACGACCTCGATCGAGGCGGCCCGCCCGTCGACGTCCACGGTGACCACGCAGCGGGTGGGCCCGGTGTGGGTGACGACGTTGGTCAGGGCCTGCTGCACGATCCGGTACACCGACAGCGCGACCCCGGCGGGGGGCACGCCCTCCTCGCGGACGGTCAGCTCCACCTCGACCCCGGCCGAGCGGGCATGGGCGGCCAGCTCGGGCAGGCCGGTCATGCCGGGAACGGGCAGGGGAGCCTCCCGCAGGTCGCCGTCGGAGCGCAGCAGGCCGAGCACCCGGTGGATCTCGGCGAGCGTGCTCCGGCTGGTCTGCTCGATGACGGCCAGCGCGGCGCGCACCTCCTGCGGGCGGGCGTCGGCGACGTGGTTGGCCACGGTGGCCTTGACGGCGATCAGGCTCATGCTGTGGCCGATGACGTCGTGCAGCTCCCGGGCGATGCGCCTGCGCTCGTCGCTCACCGCGGCCTCGGCGAGGTGGTGCACGAGACGGGCGGTGGTGTCCCGCTTCCAGCGCACGACCGCCCCGACGGCCCATGCGACGACCAGCAGCACGCACGTCACGCCGATCTCGACCGGCCAGTACGGCGGCATCTCGCTGGGCGTGGCCGCGGGCGCGAGGCCGGGGAGGACCCGGTCGTAGAAGACCAGGATCGCGGCCGTCGCGGCGGACGCGCACGCCGCGGCGGCCGTCGCCGACCGTACGGCCGAGACCGTGGTGGCCACCTGGTACAGCACGAGCACGGCCGGCACGAACGTCAGCCAGATCGCGCCCGCCGCGACGGCACCGGCCACGGTGGCCGACACGGCCGCAGCGCACGCCCACACGAGCATCGCCCGCGGCCGATGCCGCCGCAGCGCGACCGGAAGGCTCAGCACGGCCGCCACCGGCCAGGCCGACCAGGCGGGCCACGACGGCGACGGCCCCGGCGGGTCGACGATGGCGTACCCGACGAGCAGCGCCACGACGATCGCCGCTCCCCCGTCGACGACGTCCCTTCCGCCGAGCCGCCGCAATGTCCCGTCCATGAGGGGAAGCTATCGCCTCACCGGAACCCCGGCGTCCGCCCGGGGTCGGACATCGGCCTCCGCCCAGGGTCATAGTGCCGGCCCGTACGCGCCGGCCGGGATCCGACCCCGGCCGGACGCGCCCGTGCGGCGCCGCCCACCACCATGATGCCGAGCCGGGACGCGCCGGAACCGAACAGACGGGCACGGGACACATGAACGTTGAGACTCGCGGGCGGATCGCCCGGTGGCGGCAGGCCGACGCGGACCGGCGGGCCGCCAACGCCGCGGCCAACCTGGAGCTGCAGCCCCCGTTCCCGGGACGCTGGGTGAGCGCCGCCGGGCTGATCGGCGGCCCACTGCTGATCATGACCGCGACCGTCCTGCGCTCCCCGTTCCACTACTTCGTCCCCCAGCAGCTCGCCGCCTACGACCGCCATCCCGCCCTCGTCACCGCCGCCTACGCCTGCTTCGCCTGCGGGTTCATCCTGCTGCTCCCGGCCATCGTGACGCTGGCGCAGCGGATCGCCGCCACCAGCCCGCTGTGGGGGATCTGGGGCGGCTGCCTGGTGATCCTGGGCCTGTTCACCCGCGTCTTCCAGTTCGGCACCGACCACCTGGCCTTCCACATGACCGACAGCCTCGGGCTGCAGACGATGCTCGGCGCCGTCGACGACTACTACGTGGCGTGGCGGGACACGCGCTGGCATCCGTTCAGGGCGCTGTCCGGGCCCGCCTTCCTGGGCTGGGTCGTGCTGGCCGTCGGCGCCTACCGCTCCGGCGCCCTGGGACTGGGCCGTTCGATCGCGCTCGGCCTGATGTCGGCGCTCGCGCTCGGGACGCTCAAGGGCACCGAACCGCAGTCCTTCGTCGCCGTCGGCGGCCTGTGCGTCGCCCTCATCCCCCTGGGCGTCTCCCTGCTGCGCAGCGGCCCTCCCCCGAGCAGGCGCGCCATGGTGTGGACCGTGGTCCTCGTCGCCGGGCACGTCCTCGGCAACCTCTACGGCCCCAGGGGGTGACGGCACCCGGGACGCCGGGCCCGACGGCACGCGGAGCCCTGACGGCATGCGGAACGCCGAGCCCCGACGGCACACAGAGCCGGCACGCGGAGCCCTGACGGCACCCGGTACGCCGGGCCCCGACGGCACGAAGCCGCCCGGCGGGACGGTGTCCCGCCGGGCGGCTCTCGTCAGGAGAACGCGCTACCCGGATCAGCGCTTGGCGAGCAGCGACCGCAGCACGTACTGCATGATGCCCCCGTGCCGGTAGTAGTCGGCCTCCCCGGGGGTGTCGATGCGCACGACGGCCTGGAACTCCTTGTCGCCGGCCCTGACCGTCACCGTGGACGGGACACCGCCGGTGTTGAGCGCCTCGACACCGGTGATGTCGAAGGTCTCCTCACCGGTCAGGCCCAGCGAGGCCGCGGTCTCGCCCTCGGGGAACTGCAGCGGCAGCACGCCCATGCCGATCAGGTTGGAGCGGTGGATGCGCTCGTAGGACTCGGCGATGACGGCGCGGACGCCGAGCAGCGCGGTGCCCTTGGCGGCCCAGTCGCGCGAGGAGCCCGAACCGTACTCCTTGCCCGCCAGGACGACGAGCGGGATCCCTGCGGCCTGGTAGTGGGCCGAGGCCTCGTAGATGAAGGCCTGCGGCCCGCCCTCGACCGTGAAGTCGCGGGTGTAGCCGCCCTCCACGCCGTCGAGCAGCAGGTTCTTCAGCCGGATGTTGGCGAAGGTGCCGCGGATCATGACCTCGTGGTTGCCCCGGCGCGAGCCGTAGGAGTTGAAGTCCTTGACCTCGACGCCGTTCTCCCTGAGGTAGTCGGCGGCCGGGGTGCCGACCTTGATGGCGCCCGCCGGGGAGATGTGGTCGGTGGTGACCGAGTCGCCCAGCTTGGCGAGCACCCGGGCGCCGGAGATGTCGGTCACCGGCTCCGGCTCCGGCGGCATGCCGTCGAAGTAGGGGGCCTTGCGGACGTAGGTCGAGGCCGGGTCCCACTCGAAGGTGTTGCCGGTCGGGATCGGCAGCGAGCGCCAGGTCTCGTCGCCCTTGAACACGTCGGCGTAGTCGTTCAGGAACATCTGCTGGTCGATCGAGGAGGCGACGACCTGCGCGATCTCCTCGGGGGCCGGCCAGATGTCGGCCAGGAAGACCGGCTCGCCGTCCGAACCGGTGCCCAGCGGCTCGTTGTTCAGGTCGATGTCCATGGTGCCCGCGAGGGCGTAGGCGACGACCAGCGGCGGCGAGGCCAGGTAGTTCATCTTGACGTCGGGGTTGATCCGGCCCTCGAAGTTGCGGTTGCCCGACAGCACCGCGGTGACCGCGAGGTCGTTCTCCTGGATGGCCGCGGAGATCTCCTCCTGCAGCGGGCCGGAGTTGCCGATGCAGGTGGTGCAGCCGTAGCCGACCAGGTTGAAACCGATCTTGTCCAGGTACGGCTGCAGGCCCGAGCGGTCGAAGTAGCCGGTGACCACCTGCGAGCCCGGGGCCAGGGAGGTCTTGACCCACGGCTTGCGGGTCAGGCCCTTCTCGACCGCGTTCCTGGCCAGCAGCGCGGCGCCCATCATGACGTACGGGTTGGAGGTGTTGGTGCAGCTCGTGATCGCGGCGATGGTCACCACGCCGTGGTCGATCTCGAAGGTGGTGCCGTCGGCCAGCGTGACCGGCACGACCTTGTGCGGGCGGTCGCCGTCGAGGTCGGCCTCGTTGGGCTTGTCGCCGTTGTCCTGGCCGGAGACGGCCGGGGGGTCGGAGGCGGGGAACGACTCGGCGGAGGCCTCGTCCAGCGGGCCCTGCACGCTGGAGACGTAGTCCTTGACGGCCGCGCGCCAGGCGCGCTTGGCCTCGGCGAGCGCGATGCGGTCCTGCGGGCGCTTGGGGCCGGCGATCGAGGGGACGACCGTGGACAGGTCCAGCTCGATGTACTCGGAGAAGACCGGCTCCTCGGCCGAGGGGTCCAGCCACATGCCCTGGGCCTTGGCGTAGGCCTCGACCAGGGCGACCTGCTGGGCGGGACGGCCGGTCAGCGTGAGGTAGTCGATCGTCTGGCCGTCGATCGGGAAGATCGCGCAGGTCGAGCCGAACTCGGGGCTCATGTTGCCGATCGTGGCCCGGTTGGCCAGCGGCACGCTGGAGACGCCCTCGCCGTAGAACTCCACGAACTTGCCGACGACGCCGTGCTGGCGCAGCATCTCGGTGATCGTGAGGACCAGGTCGGTCGCGGTGGCGCCGGCCGGGAGCTTGCCGGTCAGCTTGAAGCCGACCACGCGCGGGATCAGCATGGAGATCGGCTGGCCGAGCATCGCGGCCTCGGCCTCGATGCCGCCGACGCCCCAGCCCAGGACGCCGATGCCGTTCTCCATGGTGGTGTGCGAGTCGGTGCCCACGCAGGTGTCGGGGTAGGCGGTCAGGACCGTCTCGCCGTCCCGCTCGACGTCGCGCGTCATCACCACGCGGGCCAGGTGCTCGATGTTGACCTGGTGCACGATGCCGGTGCCCGGGGGGACGACCTTGAACTCGTCGAAGGCCGTCTGGCCCCAGCGCAGGAACTGGTAGCGCTCGCGGTTGCGCTCGTACTCCCGCTCGACGTTGCGGCGGAAGGAGTCGGCCCCGCCGAAGAAGTCGACGATGACCGAGTGGTCGATGACCATCTCGGCCGGGGCGAGCGGGTTGATCCTGGCCGGGTCGCCGCCGAGGTCGCGGACGGCCTCGCGCATGGTGGCCAGGTCGACGACGCACGGGACGCCGGTGAAGTCCTGCATGATCACGCGGGCCGGCGTGAACTGGATCTCCACGTTCGGCGTGGCGGACGGGTCCCACCCCGCGATCGCCCGGATGTGGTCGGCGGTGATGTTCGCGCCGTCCTCGGTGCGGAGCAGATTCTCCAGAAGGATCTTCAGACTGTACGGGAGACGGCCCGACCCCTCCACGGCGTCCAGCCGGTAGATCTCGTATCCCGCGTCACCGACGCGGAGCGTGTCACGGCTGCCGAAGCTGTTCGCGGACACGGTTCGCCTCCTCATCACCCTGATGTCTGGCGCGCCGGCACATAAGGCGCAACTGAATCCTGCCGCACCGCCCGAGTGCCCATGTCGGTTAGGTACGCCTAACTTCCTGGTCATCGGCCGGTCGCGGCGGATATCTCGATATCAAGATATCTCCTGGATATCTCGACATCAAATTACTCACCAGTATGGTCAGAGCGGGGCGAGACGGAGGTACAGCAGCCCGAGAACGACGACGGAAAGTACCGGACCGAGAAACTTCTGCTCGAAGGCGCGGCCCGTCTTGATCCCGATCTTCCAGGGCAGCAGCCATTTCCGCCGGATCGGCCAGAGCACCGGGCAGCCCCGTTCCGTGCAGCAGTCCCCCGCGACATGGGTCAGGCAGCCGATGGCCACCGCCAGCCCCAGCCAGGCGTACCCCACGTTGTCGCTGCGGAAGACGATGAACAGCCCGCCCGTCATGCCGACGTTGAGCATCGCCGAGGCGAACTTCTTGCCCGGTATGGCGATCCCGACGGCCCGCAGCGCCAGGCCGATGAGCAGGATCACCATGATGTCGCGGCCGAGCGGGTAGGTGTTGGCCAGGTAGTGCGCGCCGAAGCCCGCGGCGACCGCGAACGCCAGCGAGTGGGTGATGTTGCGGTGCCCCCCGGCGAGCCACGACACCGCCTTGCTCAGCGCCCAGGTGACCGGCCCGAACGTCTGCGCGATCGTCGCGCTCGGGTGGTCGAGGTCGGGCAGCATCGCGGCACCGGCGCAGATGATGGTCCCGGCGACCAGCTCGGCCGGGTCGAGCGCGTTGACCATGACACCGGTCTCGATGAACCGGTGGGACTCGGTCAGCAGCGGGAACGCGGCCAGCGGGGGCGCGAGGCCCAGCCAGACGATCGCCCCGGTCAGGGCGTGCGTGTGTCCCATCATCGCCCGGACACCACCATGGAGATCATCCCGAGAGACCGTACGCCGCCGCCTTCCCCGGACGGCGCACCACGGTGTCCCGCATCACCGGCGTGTCGCGCGGGCCCTATGGCCCGGACACGCGGGTGCCGATCGTTCCCGTCCGATTCCCCTGCCGCCCGAGGGCGACGATCGTCCGCTTCGATCTTCCCGTCCCTTCACGAGGTGTGCCTGCCCCTGGCATCTTCCTATGAACGGGGAACGGATGGAACGGACGATTGGTGCCGGGAACCGCGGCCGGAGCGGCGTTCCGGCCGCGACGAGCGGGAACGGTCCACCCGCGAACCGGGCCGTCCGGGGAGATCACCCACCCGGGAGGCCCGTCGGGGCGGAACGGGACGCGGAAGAAGGCGCGACGAGTCCGACCGCGGACGGCTCGACCGGCGGGAAGGCGAGCGGTCTGCGGACGGGCCGGAGGCGGGCCGCGCGGGGCGGGATCGGCGGGAGCCGGGGAAGATCACCGGCGTGTCGCCCGCGGACCGCACCTGGGGAAACGACAGACGGGACCGTTCCGCACCGAAAGCACCCCCCAGCCCTTCCGGCACGGAACGAATCCCGTCTACGTCCTTTGTAACGTGCCGGTCTCAGTACTTGTTCCTGATTCCGGCAAGAATTCCGTGATCTGCCTCACTTCTACGCTGGGCATCGACGATCTCACTCTCGGTGACGATCCACAGGAACGGCACCAGGGGCAGCGCGGCGAGGACGGCGAAGACCCCGAAGGCCCAGGTCAGGCCCGTGATCTCGGCGAGTATCCCGGCCAGCGCCGCACCCAGCGGCAGGGTCCCCCAGCTCAGCAGGCGGCTCGCGGCTCCGTAACGGCCCAGCAGCCGGTCCGGGACGAGCATCTGCCCAAGGGTCCGGGCGTTGACCGTCCACAGCGTCCCGCCCAGGCCGCCGAGGAACGCGGCCACGCCGACCGCCCACGCCCGCGGGAACACGGCCGGAACGATCATCATGACGACGGTGAAGACGATGTCGGTGAACAGCGCCCAGCGGATCCCCAGCAGGCGGTTGACCGCCCCCACCGCCACCGCGCCCAGCAGACCGCCCAGGCCGATCGAACTGATCAGCAGGCCGTAGCCGAACGCGTCGAGCTGGAGCACCCGCGTCGCGTAGGAGGGCAGCAGCGCCAGCCAGGCGCTCCAGCAGGCCGACAGCACGGCGATGGTCAGCGTCATGGCGCGGAGCAGGCGGTGGTTCCACAGGAAGGCCAGGCCCTCGACCATCTCCGCCCGGACCCGCCCCGGCTCCCGCACGGGCACCCGGTCCTCCCGGTTCCCGGCGTCTCCGCCGTTCCGCAGGCCGGTCGCCCGGAAGCGGCCGGTCAGCAGGGCCAGCAGCACCGCCCCGAAGGCGAAGGCCGCGGCCGACGAGCCCAGCGCCAGGGCCGTCCCGACCCCGGCGAGCAGGCCCCCGACGGCCGGGCCGGCGAACTCGTTGGCGACGGTCTCGCTCCCGGCGATCCACGCGTTGACCGGCCGCAGCCGGTCCCGTGACACGGCGGCGGGGATCAGCGCGCCGACCGAGGAGTTGGCCACCACCTCGGCGATCCCGATGGCCAGGCCCGCGAGGTAGAGCAGGGGCAGCGACAGCACGCCCGCGGCGTGGGCCACCACCAGGACGAGCGCGGCGGCGAGCCTGACCAGGTTGGCCCATGCGGCAAGCCTCCTGCGATCTCCCCGGTCGACGAGCACCCCGACGTGGAGCGAGGCCAGCAACCAGGGCAGCGTCAGGGTGAGGCCCACCCCGGCCACCAGGCCGGGCGAGGCGGTCAGGCCGACCGCCAGCAGGGGCAGGGTGATCTTCGCCACGCCGTCGGCGAGGTTGGTGGCCACTGTGAATCCCACGAGCACGAACTCGTTACGCCGCATTCAACACCACCTAAAGGCTTTTGGTGGTTGCATCCTACGCATGCGGAGATCGCCCGTCGACCGTCCCGGGGCGGGATCCCGGCGGGCACCGGCGCGCGGACGGCCGACCGGGGTAACCCGTCGCGGGCGAAGACGCGCGGCCGGGACGGCGACGACGACAGATCGCCCGGCGGCGCCGGTGGTACCGCCACTCCCGCCCACCGTGGGGCCCCTGACCCGTTTCCGCAGGTGAGGCGGACAATGAAGACATGACGATCACCTTCATCACCGGAGCGAACAAGGGTCTCGGCCGCGAGACCGCCCGCCGTCTCACCGAACTCGGTCACATCGTGCTCGTCGGCGCGCGCGACTCCGAGCAGGGCGAGCGGACCGCCGCCGAACTCGGCGCCAGGTTCGTCCCCGTCGACGTGACCGACGACGCGTCCGTCGCCGCCGCGGCCGCGGACGTCGCCGAACACGAGGGCTCGATCGACGTCCTGGTCAACAACGCGGGCATCGCCGGCCCTCGGGCCGATCCCACCACCCTGACCGGCGCCGACGCCCTCGGCGTCCTCGACGTCAACCTCGTCGGCGTGGTCCGCACGACCACCGCCTTCCTGCCGCTGCTGCGCCGGTCACCGGATCCGGTCATCGTCAACGTCAGCAGCGGGCTGGGATCGCTCGCCTTCACCCACGACCCGTCGCGGATCGAGTCCTCGGTGGTCGCGCCGCTCTACGCCGCCTCCAAGGCGGCGCTGACGATGCTGACCACCCAGTACGCCAGGGCGCTGCCGGACGTCCGCGTCAACGCCGCCGACCCCGGCTACACCGCGACCGATCTGAACGGCAACAACGGCACCCAGACCGTCACCGAGGGCACGGACGCGATCGTCGCCCTGGCGACCGAGGGGCCCGGCGCGGGCTCGGGCCGCTTCGTCGACCGGTTCGGGGAGATCGCCTGGTCCTGATCGTCCCTGGCCGTGGCCGGGACGGCCCCCGGCCGGCCCGGTGACATGGTCGTGCCTCCGGATGCCCCCACCCCTACTTTCGCGACATATGGTTGCCATCAGAATGTTCTCGATATATCTTTGAAGCATCGAGAGCGATCGAAGGACGATCGCGATATGGAGGTCGGACATGACATCCGCAGCGTCGGGCGGCCCGTGGGCGGGCATCGGCCCGGATGAGATCAGGCGTGAGATGAAGCGCGCGGCCAAGGAGGCGTGGCGGCAGGCGGCCGCCGGCTGGCAGCGGGGCGGGGGGCGGCACGACGCGCACCACCACTCCCACGAGCACCGTTCGCACGGGCACGCCGAGGGCGGGCCGCACGAGCACCGCCACCGCGGCCACCGCGGCCCCTTCCCCGGCGGACCCTTCCCCGGCGGCGGGTTCCCCTGGGAGTTCGCCCGGGGCGGCTGGGGGCGCAGGGGCCCGTTCGGCGGGGGCGGGCCGCCGTTCGGCCGCGGGCGCAAGGCGAAGCGCGGCGACGTCCGCGCGGCGATCCTCGCCCTGCTGACCGAGACCTCCTGCAACGGCTACCAGATCATCCAGGAGATCGAGCGGCGCAGCGAGGGGGGCTGGAAGCCCAGTCCGGGCGCGGTCTACCCCGCACTGCAGCAGCTCACCGACGAGGGCCTGGTCCTGTCGGAGGAGAACGAGGGGCGCAAGACGTTCAGTCTCACCGAGGCCGGGCGCGCCTACGTGGCCGAGCACCCCGAGGAGGTGCGCGCCCCGTGGGAGGAGATGACCCCCGACGTGGACGACAGCACCTGGGAGCTGATGGACATCACCCGCCAGTCGGGGTTCGCGATGCTCCAGATCCTGCAGACCGGCAGCGAGGCCCAGATCCGGGAGGCGAAGCAGGCGCTGGTCGAGACGCGCCGCAAGCTCTACCAGATCCTGGCCGACGGCGACACCGGCGAGGAGTGAGCAGACCATGACGCCCCGAGAGGGACTTCGCATCGGAGACGCCGAGCGCGACGCGGCGATGGAGTTCCTGCGCGAGAACTACGCCCAGGGCCGCCTGACCCACGAGGAGCTCGACGAGCGGCTGGAGCTGGCGCTGTCCGCGCGCACGGGCGGTGACCTGGCCAGGGTGAGCGCCGACCTGCCCGGCCGGGACGGCGAGGGCGTCGCAGACGTCCCGGGGGCACCGGATCCCACGGGGCCGTGGGGGCACGCGGATCCGTGGGAGCGCGCCATGAGGTCGTGGGCGCACGCCGGTGGGCCGTGGGGGCACGGCCGGCGCCCGGGCGGTCACGGCGCCCGGCCGTGGGCGGACGGGCCGGGACGGTCCTGGGCACACCACCACCCCGACGCGTGGATGCGCCACCGCGCCGCCCGTGAGTACCGGCGCCGGGAGCGCCGGGGCGGGCCCGGGTTCCCCGTGCCGCTGATCCTGCTGCTGGTGGCCGGGGTGGCCTTCACCGGTCTCGGGGTGCTGAAGGTCCTCCTGGCGATCGCCCTGGTGCTGACCGTGGCGGGTGCCCTCCGCCGGGGGCGGGCGCGCACCGGCGGCCACTCCCGGATCGGCCCTCCGGGCACGGCCTGAGCGACTCCGGGTCCCCGGTTCCCCGGCCTTCGGGCCGGGGGCGCGTCACCAGAGCGTCTCGGGCTCCGCGTCCGTACCGTCACCGGGTCCCGGTCCACCGGAGAGGAACTCCCGGATCCTCTGCATCTCCCCCGCGATGCCGTCCAGCGTCCAGTGCGCGTTCAGGCCGCTCGGGTTGGGCAGCACCCAGACCGCGACGCCCCCGATCCGGGACCGCTGCGGGCCGATCGCCGCCTTGGGCGCGGCGAACGCCTGCCGGTAGGCCGTCACCCCGGCCACCGCCAGCACCTTGGGCCGGACCTCGGCGACGAGCCTCGCCAGCCTCTTGCCGCCCTCGCGGAACTCCTCGGCCGACAGCTCCGCCGCCTGCGCCGTGGGGCGCTGCACCACGTTGGTGATGCCCAGCCCGTAGGAGGGGAGCAGGTCCTGCTCGGACGGGGACAGCAGCCGGGGCGTGAACCCGGAGCGGTACAGCGCGGGCCAGAAGCGGTTGCCCGGACGGGCGAAGTGGTGGCCGGTGGCCGCGGAGTACAGGCCGGGGTTGATGCCGCAGAACAGCACGTCCAGGTCGGGGCCCAGCACGTCCTCGATCGTCCGGTCCGTGGAGGCCTCCAGCTCGGCCCGGCTCGGCCGCCGGACCGGCGACCCCGTGCCCCCGCCGGGCGGGCGCCGATCGGGCGGGCCCTCGCGAGGCGGGTTCTCGCGAGGCGGGTTCTCGCGAGGCGGGTTCTCGTGGAGCGAGCCGGGGCCCCTGCGTGAGGAGCCGGGGTTCTCGGGAGAGGGGGCGGGGGTCTGGTGAGGCGGCACGGGCCGAAGCTACCCCTTCCCGCCGGGCTTATCCTCACGTCCCGCCGTCTCTCCGGGCATGAGCACCGCGGAAAAGAACGGGCGTGCCGCGGAGAGGACGCGCCTCACTCGGCAATTCACGACTATTCACTATTATGTCGGCATTAAAGCTTATGAACGGTCATTGGTGGTCATTCCCGGTCGTTCGATTTCCACCGGGTGAGGACGACCCGCCGGTCACGGTGAATACTCCGTACCCCGCGAACGGGATGTCTCCGCGGGCGGTGGGCGATCCGCCGCGTCCGGCTTCCGGGGCCGCATCCCGAACAGGAAGCGGGTCGGCCGGGTCCGCCGCACCAGCAGGTCGTAGGCCAGGATCGTCAGGGCGAGCGAGCAGGCCACGATGACGACGTACTTGACCGCGATCGGTGCCTGCCAGCGCACCACCTGGTAGGCGACCGCGACCACGATGGGCTGGTGCAGCACGTACAGCGGCAGGACGGCCTCGGCCAGGTAACCGCGCAGGCCGCCTCCGCTCCCGCTCCCGCTCCCGCTCCGGGGCCGGGTGGCCGGGCGGACGCCGGAGCCTGCCCGAGGAAGGGCGCCGGAGGGACCCGCGCGAGAGGGGACGCCGGAGGGACCCGCCTCGGGCCGGGTGCCGGAACCGGCGGAACCCCGGTCGAGGACGCCGACGATCGTCAGCATCCAGCACCATCCGGCGGCGCCGTACAGCGCCCGGCCGAGGACGGCGAGCGGCGCCGAGGCCGTGAAGGCGTCGTCGCCCGCGGACAGCAGCACCGGCACCCCGGCCGCGAACAGCGCCAGCCCGCACGCGGCGACCAAGCGCAGGTCGCGGCGCACCGCCCCGCGGAAGCGCTCGTCGGCCGCGAACGCGAACCCGTAGCAGAAGAAGGCCAGGTACGCCCACCGGCTCCACCCGGCGTACTCCTCCTCCAGGCCGAGGACCATGCTGATCAGGACCAGCGGCAGGGCGGGCAGCAGCACCGCGCCGCGCACACGGGTGAGCCCGGCGACCCGCTCGCCGAGGCCCGATGACGGCAGCCACCGCACCGCGAGCGAGAGCAGCAGCGAGAACGTCAGCAGCAGGACGAGGAACCACAGGTGCCCCGTCTCGAAGTACTCGCCCTGCAGGACGAAGGGGAACTGGGCGAGGTCGAGCTCGACCCGGAAGAACCGGGGCAGGAACTCCAGGTACGACTCCCGGTTGGCGGGGTCGGCACGCAGTCGCAGCCACTGCGGCACCGGGACGACGGCCACCGTGGCGAACACCAGCGGCACGGCGATCCTGCGCAGGCGCTCCACGGCGTAGCCGGCCGGGCCGCGGCGGCCCAGCGAGTGGCGCGCGGCCAGGCCGGCGAGGTAGAAGAGCAGCGGCATCGCCCACAGCACGCCCAGGACGCTGACGACCATGGTGAGGCCGGTGGTCTCGGCGTTCTTGACGTAGAAGTCGTCGCGGGCGTCGAACACCAGCGCCGAGTGGAAGAGCACCAGCCCGGCCACCACCACGACGCGCAGGAGGTCCACCTCCGTCCGCCGCCCGGTCACGGCGCCGGTGCCGGTCACGGGCCCGGTCGCAGGCCCGGTCGCAGGCCCGGTCGCGGGTTCACCCCCGGTCGCGGGTCCTGTCGCAGCCGAAGGGCCGGTCGCGGACCCGGTCGCGGATCCGGGCCCGGCCGGGGAGGCCGGGGGCGTCGGGGGCGTCGGGGGCGTCGGGGGAAGGGTCATGCCCGGCCCTCCGGCGGGAGGGAGCGCCTGCGGGCCGTGTGGACCACCGTGACCACGGCCAGCACGGCGGCGGGGCCGAGCATGTCCTTGGGCCAGAACTCCAGCGGGCACGCCTCCACCACGCTCGCCACGCCCCAGGCCACGACGTTGACCGCCAGGATCGCGCCCCAGACGAGCCACAGGATCCTCAGCCACCGGGTCACGTCCCGGCGGACCGGTGGCGGGCTCTGCCGTCGTTCGGCGGGCAGGTCGGCGAGCAGCACGGTCAGCTCGCCGCGGGTGGTGGCGGACAGCGCCCGGCCCACCCGGTCGTCGAACTCCGGCATGTCGAGACAGCCCTCCTCGACGGCCAGCCGCAGCCGCCGGGTGGCGGCCTCGCGATCGTCGTCCGACGCCCGCACGTCGCCGTGCTCGGCCATCTCTACCTCCTGTGGGGGCTACGAAGCCGTCTCTCCGGCCTCGCGGGCCAGGAAACGGTCGATCTCGGCTCTCTCCGCGGCCGGGAGGTCGCGTTCCGCGCACCGCCGCTCCGCCACCGCCCTCAGGTGGGGGCGGGCCGCCGCCGGGTCGACGCCGTCGAGGAAGGCGGCGAGCAGGTCGGCCCGCCCGGCCCGCAGGGACGGTTCCGTGACGGTGGCGGTGGCCAGGATGAGCCAGGTGCACGCGGCGTCCACCGCGGGCGCGCCCCTGGCGGCGTTGGCCCAGTCGACGACCTTCGGGCCGTCGGCGGTGACGAGCACGTTGCCGGGATGCAGGTCCAGGTGGAGCAGCCGGTTGCCGGGGCGGCCGACGGCGGCCTGCAGCCAGCCGGGCGACCGCACGGCGGACAGCGCCCGCAGCAGGCCGGCCAGGAGCGCGCCGTGCTCGGCGGCCCGCCCGGGGGTGCGGGCCGCCTCCTGGAGCAGGCTCGGCCCGTCCACGTGCTCCATGAGGATGTCGGGCCCGTCGGCGTCGAAGATCTCCGGGGCGGGGAAGCCGTGCCGCCGCACGTGCCGCATCACCGCGGCCTCGCGTTCGAGGCTGCGGCCGTCACGCGAGCGGCGGACGACCCGGCCGGGCCCCGCCTCGAAGATCTCACAGTCGTAGCCGGCGACGATCAACGATCCAACCTGCATGCCTGTCAGGTTAGGCGGTAAAGCCGGTACGTCGATACGCCGAGGCGGTGACCGTTTTTTACGGTAACTACCTGTCAGCGAGAGAGGCGGTACTTATCGCTAACGTGAAGCGAACATGGATTCATTCTTACTCACCTGCTTATTCCATTAATTATGGGGAGGTGACACGTTGCTGGTAGCAACCGACCTCGTCAAGCGTTATGGCGACATCCAGGCACTCGACGGATTCACTCTGAGCGTGGCGGCCGGAGAGATCGTCGGGCTCCTCGGACACAACGGCGCGGGCAAGACGACCTTCGTCGAGATCGTGTCGAACCTGGTCCGCCCGGACGGCGGCAGGGTGACGATCGACGGCAGACCGCCCTCCGCCGTACGCGGCCAGGTCGGCGTGGCTCCCCAGCACATCGCCCTGTACCCGTCGGCGACCGTCCGCGAGCACCTGGAGCTGTACGGCAGGCTCTCGGGGCTGCGCGGGGCCGCGCTGCGCTCGGCGATCGAGGACCTGTCAGTCGTGCTGCGGCTCACCGAGATCATGGACAGGCGGGCCGGCAAGCTCTCGGGCGGCCAGCAGCGCCGTGCCCAGGCCGCGACCGCGCTCGTGCACCGGCCGGGCCTGCTGCTCCTCGACGAGCCCACCGCGGGCGCGGACCTGGAGACCCGGCAGGCGATGCTCGACGTCGTCAAGCAGCGCGCCGGCGAGGGTGCCGCCGTCGTCTACACCACCCACTACCTGCCCGAGCTCACCGAGCTGCAGGCCACGATCGCGGTGGCGCGCGACGGCCGGGTCATCGCCCGGGGCGCCTACGAGGAGCTGGCCAGGGACCTGCCGGGCGAGGTGCGGGTGACGCTGGAGGGCGAGGAGGAGCTCACGATCTCCACCTCGGACCCGGCGGCGACGCTCATCGACCTCCTGCACCGCACCAAGCGCCCGATCAGCTCGGTGGACGTGCGCAACCCGTCCCTGGACGACCTCTACCGATCCCTGGCGGTCCACGATGCTCCTTGACGCCCCGCGGCCCGGCGTCGACCTGCTCGGCTCCGCGCACCGGATCGCCGCCCTGGCCCGGCACAACCTGACCCTGCGGCTGCGCGACCCCGGCCAGATGATCAGTTACGTGGCCATGCCGATGGTGCTCATGCTGGTCCTGCGGCCCCTGTACGTCAGGGCGCTCGACACCGGCGCCACCCAGGTGGCCACGGGCCTGATGGTCATGTTCTCCGTCTTCGCGATCTCCCTGGCGGGCAACGCGATCCTGTCCGAACGCACCTGGCGCACCTGGGACCGGCTGCGGGTGAGCCGCGCCCCCGCGGCCGAGCTGCTCATCGGCAAGACCCTGCCGCTGTTCGTGGTGATGGTCACCCAGCAGTCGATCCTGCTCGTGTACGGCTGCCTGGCGATCGGGCTGCCCGTCCCGCCCAATCCGCTCGTCGTGTTCATGTCGATCGTGATCTGGGCCTTCGCGCTGCTGGCGATCGGGGCGGCGCTCGCCACGATCGTGCGCAGCCACGGCGAGCTCAGCGTCATCTCCGACGTGGGCGCGCTCACGCTCAGCTCGCTGGGCGGGGCACTGGTGCCGCTGAGCCTCATGCCCGCGTGGGCGCAGGCGGTCGCGCCCGCGTCCCCCGGCTACTGGGCCCTGACCATGATGCAGTCCGCGGTCGCCGGGAACGTGGCGGGCACGCTGCGTCCCGCGGCCGTGCTGCTGGCGATCGGTGTCCTGGCCGGCGCGTTCGCCGCCCGCAGGCTCGCGCGCGGCTGGGGCCGCGGCGGGCTGATGTGAGCACCTGACATGAGCACCGCAAGCCAACTCCAGTGAATTGAGGCAGGTTGATGGAACACGGACATCCACCGGGCGGCACCGACATCGCGATCGTCGGCATGGCCGGCCGGTTCCCCGGCGCGACCGACATCGGGACGTTCTGGCGCAACATCAGCACCGGTGTCGAGTCGTTCACGCGCTTCTCCGACGAGGACCTGATCGCCGCGGGCGTCGACCCGGCCACGTTCCAGCAGCCGAACTACGTCCGGTCGCGGCCGATCCTGGAGGACATCCGCGGGTTCGACGCGGGGTTCTTCGGCTACAACCCGCGCGAGGCCACCCTCGCCGACCCGCAGCAGCGCATCTTCCTGGAGTGCGTGTGGGAGGCCCTGGAGTGCGCCGGCTACGCGGCGCCCCAGGGCCGGGGCAGCGTCGGGGTGTTCGCCGGGATGAACATCAGCGGTTACCTGCTGACCCGGCTGATGGCCTTCCAGATGGGCGTCGACACCTCCGCCCTGATGATCGGCAACGACAAGGACTCGCTGGCCACGAACGTCTCCTTCCGGCTCGACCTGAACGGGCCCAGCCTGTCGGTGCAGACGTTCTGCTCCACCTCGCTGGTCGCGGTGCACCTGGCGAGCGAGAGCCTGCGCCGGGGCGAGTGCGACATGGCCCTGGCCGGGGGCGTGTCGGTGCGCATCCCGGACCGGATCGGCTACCTGTGGGAGGAGGGCGGCCAGGAGTCGCCCGACGGGCACGTGCGCACCTTCGACGCCGAGGGCCGGGGCAGCATGTTCGGCGACGGTGCCGCCGTGGTGACGCTCAAGCGCCTGACGGACGCGGTCGCCGACCGCGACACCGTGTTCGCGGTCATCCGCGGCTCGGCGATCAACAACGACGGCGCGATGAAGTTCAGCTACCTGGCGCCCAGCATCGACGGCCAGCGCCGCTGCGTGTCGGCGGCCCTCGCCCGCGCGGGCGTCGACCCGGCCGACGTCTCCTACGTCGAGGCGCACGGCACCGCCACCGAGGTCGGCGACCCGATGGAGGTGGCCGCGCTGACCCGCGCCTTCGGGGCGACCGGGCGCGGGCAGTACTGCGTGCTCGGCTCGATCAAGCCGAACGTCGGACACCTCGACAGGGCCTCCGGCGTGACCGGGCTGATCAAGGTGGTGCAGTCGCTGCACAACGAGCTGATCCCGGGCACGCTGCACTACACCTCCCCCAACCCGGAGATCGACTTCGAGGCGAGCCCGTTCCGCGTCTCGGCCGAGCCGACGCCGTGGCCGCGTACCGGCGACCGGCCCCGCATCGCGGGCATCAGCTCCCTGGGCATGGGCGGCACGAACGCGCACGCGATCGTCACCGAGGCGCCGCTGCCCGCCGAGCGCCCGGCCCGCTCGCGCCGCTGGCAGATCCTGCCCGTGTCGGCGCGCTCGGCGGCGGCGGCCGAGCGCTCCTGCGCGCGGCTCGCCGAGCACCTGAACGGCCCCGCCGGCTCCCCCGGCTCCCCCGTGGGCCCGAGCGACCTCGGGGACGTCGCCTACACGCTGCAGGCCGGGCGCAAGGTGTTCAACCACCGCAAGGTCGTCGTCGCCGACTCCACGGGCCGGGCCGCCGCCCTGCTCGCCGACCCCGCGGGGCCGCTGGGCCGCAACGACGCCACCGTGGGACGCCAGGTCGGCTTCCTGCTCGCCGGGGTCGGCGAGCAGTACCCGGGCATGGTGGCCGGGCTCTACGCCGAGGACCCGGGCTTCCGGGCGGACGTCGACGAGTGCCTGGCCGTCCTCGGGCTCACCGAGCCCGGCCAGCTCTCCGACGTGTTCACGCCCGTCGAGCGCGCCGCCGGCAGCGGCGCGAACGGTACGAACGGGGCGAACGGCGCCGGTGGCGCGGACGACCTGGCCAGGTTGCTGGGCCGGGCAGGCGCCGGGCAGGCGCCGCGCTCCACGACCGACGCCCACCTGGTGCAGCCTGCGGTCTTCGTCGCCGAGTACGCGCTGGCGCGCCGGCTCATGCGGTGGGGCCTGCGCCCCGAGGTCATGATCGGCTACAGCCTGGGCGAGTACGTCGCGGCCTGCCTGGCGGGCGTGCTGTCGCTGCCCGACGCGCTGCGGCTGGTGGCCTACCGGGCCAAGCTCATCACCTCCCAGCCCGAGGGCGCCATGCTCGCCGTCTCGGCCAACGAGCGGCGGCTGACCGCGGTGCTCGGCGAGGAGGGCGTCCGTGACCTGGACGTGGCCGTCCGGACGGGCTCCCAGGTGGTGCTCGCCGGACCGGAGGCCGCCGTCGAGGCGGCGGCGGCCCGGCTGCTGGAGGCCAGGATCGGCCACCGGCGGCTGGAGACCACGCACGCCTTCCACTCGCGGATGCTCGCGCCGGTCGCCGGCGAGCTGACCGCGTGGATCACCGACAACATCACCCTGAACCCGCCGTCCCTGCCGTACCTGAGCAACGTGACGGGCGCGCCCGCCACCGCCGAGCTCGTCACCGATCCCGGGTACTGGGCGCGGCACATGTGCGAGACCGTCGAGTTCGGCGCCGGGCTCGACCACGTGCTCGGCGTCCCCGAGCTGGCCCTCGCCGAGATCGGCCCCGGCCAGTCGCTGGGCGCGCTGACCCGCGGCCACCCGGCCTGCGAGCGCGGGCGCTGGCCGCTCATCGTGACGACGCTGCCCGCCGCCGGCGACCCGCTGGACGCGGGTGCCGCGCTGGCGACGGCCGTGGCCAAGCTCTGGCTGACCGGCGTGCCGGTGGACTGGGACGCGCTGCACGACGACGGCGACGGCTGGCGGCCCGGCCGCGTCCCGCTGCCGTCCTACCCGTTCGAGCACCAGGAGTACTGGCTGGAGATCGACGAGTCCGCGCTGGGCGGCGGCGGCACTCCCGCGTTCGACGAGAGCGATCCCAAGAGCATCGCCAAGGCCTACCCCCGGCTGCCCGACACCCGCTGGATCCACGCGCCGACCTGGCGCGAGACCACCCCGCGCCCGCCGATGCCGCAGGAGGCGGACCGCTGGCTGGTCTACACCGACGCCGGGCTCGCCGACGAGCTGGCCGCGCCGCTGCTGGCGCACCTGGAGGCCACCGGCCGCCAGGCGGTGCTGGTACGGCCGGGCGAGGAGTTCTCCAGCGGCCCCGACGGCCTGCGGGTACGGCCAGGCTCGCCCGAGGACGCGGGCGCGGTGCTGCGCGAGCTGACCGGCCGCGACTGGGTGCCCGAGCGGATCGTGCACCTGTGGAACGCCGGCGGCGACGGGAGCATGGACGAGTGCCTGCGGCGCGGCCTGCACACGCTGGTCGCGTTCGCCCGCGCCTGCGGCGACCTGGGACTGCACGGCTGGACCCTCGACATCGTCGCCGGTGGCGCCCACCGCGTGCACCCGGGCGACCGCGTGCACGCCGCCGCGGGCACGCTGCTCGGCCCCACCCGGCTCATCCCCGTCGAGTATCCCAGGACGCGCACCCGGCTGATCGACCTCGGCCCGCGGGCCGAGACCGGGACCGAGGCAGGGACCGGGGCGCGGGCGCTGCTCGCCGAGCTGCGCGCCGAGCCCGCCGACCAGGTCGTGGCCCTGCGCGCCGGCCGGCGCTGGATCCCCGACTACGAGACGCTCGACGCCGGCGTCATCGAGCAGGCCCCGCCGGCGGCGCAGGTCCGCCAGGGCGGCGTCTACCTGGTGACCGGCGGGCTCGGCGGCATCGGGCTGGCCATGGCCGAGCGGCTGGCCGAGCGGTACCGGGCACGGCTGGTGCTGCTGGGCCGCACGCCGGTGCCGCCCCGCGAGGAGTGGGCGTCGATCCTGGCCGGCGGGAACGCCGCGGGCGAGGTCCTGCGGCGGCTGGAGGGACTGCGCCGCCTGGAGGCGGCCGGCTCCGGCGTGGTCACCGTCGCCGGGGACGTCTCCCGCGTCGAGGACGTACGGCGGGCCGTGGACGCCGCGATCGAGAACTTCGGCGAGCTCGACGGCGTGCTGCACTGCGCGGGCGTGCCCGCGGTGGGCCTGATGCAGTTCAAGACCGTCGCCGACATGGACCGCGTGCTCGCGCCGAAGGTGGCCGGCACGCTGGCACTGGCCGAGGTGCTGCGCGAGGTGCCGGTCGACTTCCTGGCCCTGTTCTCGTCCACGACGTCGGCGACGGGCGGCGGCGCGGGCCAGGTGGACTACTGCGCGGCCAACGCGTTCCTGGACTCGTTCGCGCTCAGCGACCCGCTGCCCGGCGTGACCGTCACCTCGATCGACTGGTGCGAGTGGACGTGGAACGGCTGGACCGACGGGCTCGACAACTACGACGAGGGCTCCCGGCAGTACTTCGAGTGGTACCGGGAGAACTTCGGCCTCACCTTCGACCAGGGCTGGGAGACGCTGCTGCGGGTGCTGGCCAGCGGTGAGCCGCACGTGGTGGCCTCCACCCAGGACTTCGCGCCGATGGTGGCGATGAGCCGGCGCTCGTCCATCGAGAGCCACCAGGCGGTGGTGAAGAAGATCCGCGACGCCTTCGGCCGGCACCCCAGGCCCGACCTGTCGACCGCCTACGTCGAGCCGCAGTCCCCCACCGAGGAGACCATCGCCGGGGTGTGGACCGAGGCGCTCGGCCTGGAGCAGGTCGGCGTGCACGACAACTTCTTCGAGCTCGGCGGCAACTCGCTGCTCGGCATGGAGATCATCGCCGAGGTCAGGAAGGCGCTGGAGCTCTCCTACCTGCCACCGCACATCCTCTACCAGGCCCCGACGATCGCCTCCCTGGCCGAGGCCGCCACGGCCGACCAGGAGTCCGGCGGGCAGCCCGCCGAGGCCCGCGAGCAGCAGCGGTCCAGGATCGCGCAGCGGCGCAACATGCTCAGGAGCGGAAGGACGTCATGACCGGAACCGACTACGAGTCCGCGGTCGCGCTGATCGGCATGTCCGGGCGCTTCCCGGGCGCCGGCGGCGTCGCCGAACTGTGGGACAACCTGCTGGCGGGCGTCAAGGGCCTGCGCACGATCACCGAGGACGAGCTGCGCGAGGCCGGGGTGGACCCCGGCACGCTGGCCGACCCGCGCTACGTCCGCGTCGGCGGCCCGCTGGAGGACATCGACCGGTTCGACGCCGGCGTGTTCGGCATCAACCCGCGCGAGGCCGAGATGATGGACCCTCAGCACCGGTTGTTCCTGGAGTGCTCGTGGGAGGCGCTGGAGAGCGCCGGCTACTGCCCCACGGACGTGCCCGGCCAGGTCGCCGTGTTCGGCGGCTGCGGTTTCCCCGACTACATCGTGCAGAACATCCAGCACCTCACCTCCCAGCCGGGAGGCGCCATGCTGATGGCCATCGGCAACGAGCGCGACTCCCTGGCCTCGCTGGTCTCCTACAAGCTCGGGCTGCGCGGGCCGTCGGTGTCGGTGCAGACGTTCTGCTCGACCTCGCTGGTCTCGGTCCACCTGGCCTGCCAGAGCCTGCTCACCTACGAGTGCGACGTGGCCGTGGCCGGTGGCGCCTTCACCCCGCTCCCCCAGCGGTCGGGCTACCTGTACGAGCAGGGCGGCATCATGGCGCCCGACGGCCGGGTGCGCAGCTTCGACGCCGAGGCGGGCGGCACGGTGATGGGCAGCGGGGCCGGCGTGGTGGCGCTCAAGCGCATGTCCGACGCGATCGCCGACGGGGACGTCATCCACGCGGTCATCCTGGGGTCGGCGTCCAACAACGACGGCCGCCTGCGGGCCGGCTACACGGCGCCCGGTGTGGACGGCCAGGCCGAGGTGATCGAGTCGGCGCTGGGCGTGGCCGGGGTCAAGCCCGAGACCGTCGGCTACGTCGAGTGCCACGCGACCGGCACCATGCTGGGCGACTCGATCGAGCTGGCGGCCATGAGCCGGGTGTTCACCCAGGCCACCGAGACGCCGTGCGTCCTGGGGTCGGTCAAGCCGAGCCTGGGCCACCTCGACCGCGCCTCCGGCGTCACCGGGCTGATGCGCGCCGCGCTCGTCCTCAAGCACGAGCTGCTGCCGGGCACGCCCGGCTACGAGACGCCCAACCCGGCGCTGGCGACGGCGCGCGACCGGTTCACCGTGCTGAACGAGCACCGGCCGTGGGCCGCGGGCCCGCACCCCCGGCGGGCCGGGGTGAGTTCCTTCGGGCTCGGCGGCACCAACGCGCACGTGGTGATGGAGCAGGCGCCCGTCCGGCCGGCGCGGCCCGCCCGGCCGGGCCCGCACCTGCTGGTGTTCTCGGCGGCCGACGAGCAGGCGCTGTCCGACCTGGCCGAGCGGCTCCGCCGGCACCTGGGCGAGGAGCGCTCCGCCGACCTGGCGGACGTGGCGTTCACCCTGCAGATGTCGCGGGGCGCCTTCGCGCTGCGCCGCGCGGTCGTCTGCGCCGACCGTGACGACGCGGTGGCCGCGCTGGCCGACCCGTCGCGCTGGATCGACGGCAGGACCCAGCGGCGCAACCCCCGGCTGCGGCTGGCCGTACCCTCTGACGCCGCGATCGCGGGCGGGACGGAGACCGGCGGGACGGACGCCGATGCGGTGCCGGAGTCCTGGTGGGCGGAGCTGCACGCGGCCGTCCACACGGTGCTGCGCCCCGGCGCGGCGCCGGCCGGGACGGTGTCCGCGAGGACGTCCGGGACGGTGGGCCGTGCCGAGGCGCTGGCCGCGCTGGCCGACGGCCTGACCGGGCTCGGCGTCCACCTGGTGGGCGACGGTGAGGACGCGCAGGCCGAGGAGGTGCCGGTCGCGCCCGAGGAGGGCGCCGACGCCGCCACGTGGCTGCTGTCCACGCTGGCGCGGCTCTGGCTGGCGGGCAGCGTCCTGGACTGGGCGAAGCTGCACGGCGGCGCCGGGCTCCGCGTCGAGCTGCCGACCTACCCGTTCCAGCGGCGCAGGTTCTGGGTCGATCCCCCGGCCGGCAGCGCGCGTCCGCAGGCCGTCGAGGGCAAGAACTTCGACCGGTCGCAGTGGACGCACCTGCCGTCCTGGAGGCAGCGCCCGGTGCCCGTCGCCGGCCTGGACGAGCGGCTGCGCGAGGCCGGCCCCTGGCTGGTGTTCACCGCCGACGAGCGCGGCGAGGCGCTCATCCGGCGGCTGGAGCGGGCCGGCGCGGAGGTGACCGCGGTACGCGACGGCGACCGGTTCGCCCAGCACGACGACGGCTCCTTCACGATCCGCTCGGGCAGGCCGGGCGACATGTCCGAGCTGTTCTACTCGCTGGTGGTGAGCCCGCGCGCGATCGTGCACGGTTTCAGCCTCGCGTCCGCCGAGGCCGAACCCGGCGGCGACCCGGCGGCGCACTTCTCCGCGGAACAGAACCGCGGCTTCCACTCGGCGCTGGAGCTGGCCCGCGAGCTGGTCGACAACACCGGCTCGGCACCCAGGGCCGAGCTGGTCCTGCTCACCTCCCTCGCGGTGAACGTCGCCGGGGCCGAGCTGCGCCACCCCGAGCACGCCACGCTGGCGGCGCTCGCGCCCAGCCTCCAGCAGGAGAACCCGCGGCTGCGCTGCCGCCACGTCGACCTCGACGCCGTCGGCGCCGTCGGCGCCAGGACCGCCGGTTCCGGTGACCTGGAGGCGCTGGCGGAGGCGGCGCTGGCCGCGTCGGTCTGCGCGCACGAGGGCCCGATGGCCGTCCGCGCGGGCGAGACCTGGCTGCGCCACTACGAGCCCTACCCGATCGCCGACCTCGAACCGGAGGAGCGGCCGTTCCGCGACGGCGACACCGTCCTCATCACCGGCGGGCTCGGTGACGTCGGCCTGGTCCTGGCGCGCCACCTGGCCGGCGCCTACGGCTGCCGCCTGGTGCTGACCGGCCGCTCGGCATTGCCGCCCCGGCAGGAGTGGGACGCCTACCTGGCGGCCGTACCGCCCGGTGGCGAGCGGACCGCCCGCCACATCCGCAACGTCCGCGACCTGGAGGAGCGCGGCGCCACCGTGCTCGCCCTGTCGGCCGACGTGGCCGACGAGGAGCGGATGGGCGCCGTGGTGGCGGAGGCGGTCGCCCGCTTCGGCGGCATCGACGTGGTGGTGCACGGGGCGGGCGTGCAGGACGGCGCCTACTTCAACTTCGCGCACCTGATGGACCGGCAGCAGTGCGACGCCCACCTGGCCGCCAAGGTGGGCGGCTTCCACGTCCTGCAGAAGGTCCTGGGTGACCACTGCCCGGACCGGCGCATCACGCTGTCGTCCGTCGCGGCAGTGCTCGGCGGCATGACGCTGGGGCCGTACGCGGCCGCCAACGCCGCCCTGGACGCCTACGTCCGCGTCGCCCGCACCCGGGGCGCCGGGCGGTGGGTCACGGTGGACTGGGACACCTGGAACATCGACCCGGACCGGGTCGCGGGCCACAGCGGCGCCGTCGTCGACTTCGCGATGACCCCGGCCGAGGGCGTGGACGTGTTCGAGCGGGCGCTGTCGGCCGCCGACCGCGCCGGTCACCTCGTCATCTCGACGGGCTCGCTGGACGCCCGGATCGCGCAGTGGGTCACCGGCGACATCCACGAGGCCGGCGACGATGACGACGACCGGGAGCGGCACCCCCGTCCCGAGCTGAACAACGCCTACGTGGAGCCGTCCGAGGGCACCGAGGCGACCCTGGCCGCGATCTGGTCCCGGGTGCTCGGCATCGAGCCGATCGGGGCCCTGGACAACTTCTTCGAGCTCGGCGGCCACTCGCTGCTCGCCATCGAGCTCACCACCCGGATCCGGAGGTCGCTGAACGCGTCGGTGCCGGTGACCGGCCTGCTGGAGTGCCCGACGGTCCGCCAGCTCGCCGAGCTGCTCGACGTCCGCGACGACGAGGAGGGGTGAGGGGCCGATGAAGCAACCCGCGTACCTGCGGTCCGTGCAGGGGTTCGTCCGCCGCGAGCTGGCGGGCAAGGACGCCTACCTGGACTCGCTCGCGGACGCGCCGCTCCCCCTGTACGAGCGTTTCGCCACCACCGGCCTGGCCAACTGGTGGCTGCCCAAGGAGATCGGCGGCCTCGGCCTCGGGCTGGAGGAGAGCGTGCGCATCGCCGCCGAGCTCGCCTACGCCGACGCCGGGGTGGCGTTCACCCTGTTCGTCCCGGTGCTGACCACGAGCATGGTGACGTGGTACGGCAGCGAGGAGCTGAAGGAGCGCCACCTGGGCGACCTCGTGACCGGCAACGGCTTCTGCGCCACGCTGGGCAGCGAGCACGAGGCCGGCAGCGAGCTGGCCAGGATCACGACCACCGCGCGCGCCGAGGGCGGCACGATCGTCCTCGACGGGCGCAAGGCGTTCTCCACCAACACCGACTTCGCCCGGTTCCTCGTGGTGGTGGCGCGCGCCCAGGACGACCCGTCCGGGTACCTGGCCGTGCTGGTGCCGCGCGACACGCCGGGCGTCACCGTGGACAAGCGGTGGGACGTGATCGGGCTGCGCTCGTCGGCGACCTACCAGGTGTCGCTGTCGGGCGTGCGCGTCCCCGCGGGCAACGTGCTGCGCGGCAACGGGCTCCGCCTGCTGGAGGTGGGGCTGAACGCCAGCCGCATCCTGATCGCCGCCACGGCGCTCGGCATCGCCCGCCGCGTGCGGGACGTGTGCATGGAGTACGGCGCGTCCAAGATCGTGAAGGGTGTCCCGCTGACCGGCAACGCGGTGTTCGCCGGCCGGCTCGGCCAGTTCGAGATGGAGATCGAGGTCATGGCCGGCCAGTGCCTGGCCGCGGCGCGCGCCTACGACGCGATCGCGGCCCGGCCGGACGCGGGCGAGGAGTTCCTGCGCGTCGGCACGCTCAAGCAGGCGCTGACGGCCAAGATGTTCTGCGGCCAGACGGGGTGGCGGATCGCCTCGGCGGCCTCGGAGATGTTCGGCGGGCTCGGGTACACGCACGAGTCCGTCATCGGCAAGCTGCTGCGCGACATGCGCTACGTCTCGATCGTGGAGGGCGGTGACGACGTGCTGCGCGAGCTGGTGTTCAGCCGGTACGTGGTGCCGGTCTCGAAGCGGTCGTGACGGGAGCGTGACGAGGCGGCCGCCCCGGTGATCGTGACCGGGGCGGCCGCCTTCGTGAGCCGGGGCCGTGACGGGGCGGGCCGTGACCGCGGTGTCAGCGTCGCGGAGATCCGCGAGGTTTCTGAGAACGGATCGGGTGGTCCGGCCTTCCCCCGGCGCCTGCCGTTGACCTTCCTCCCGGAAAAGTCGTTTCCGGGAACGTAAGGTGCGCACGCTTCGAGTGTGCTTCCGGCGCGCTGAGATCTTTTGGGTGGCAGGTAATGATGGGCGTGCTTCGCACATAGGGAGGATGTCCGCATTTCGCACTGACAAAGGAAACCACTCATGGGAACCGCCCGTGGATAACGCACGGCCGGCCAGGTTCGAGGCCGTCTACCGGGAGACGTACGGTCAGATCAGGGCTTATGCCGCGCGTCGCTGCGACTCGCCGCAGGATGCCGCGGACGTGGTCGCGGAGACCTTCACCGTCGCCTGGCGGCGGATGGACGAGCTGCCACCGGGGGAAGAGGCCACGCTGTGGCTGTACGGCGTGGCACGCAACGTGCTGGCCAACCATCACCGTAGCGAGGCCCGCCGCCAGGCCCGCAGCGTCGAACTCGACGCCGGGATGGCCGACCTCTACGCGGATTCCCCCGACCGCGGAGGCGAACTGAAAGCGATCGCCCAGATCTTCCGGGCCCTGCCCGATGACGACCGTGAACTGCTGTCGCTGGTCGCCTGGGAGTGCCTGGACCGCCGGGAGATCGCCACGGCGATGGGCCTGTCGCGCAACGCCGTACGCGTCAGGCTCCACCGCGCCCGCAGGCGCTTCTCCCGCGCGCTCACCGAGGCGGGCATCCGTTCGACGCCGAAAAGCCGGCCGGTACCGGCGGAGAGGTCGCTGTGAAGAACACCGACGAGATCGACGCGATGACGAGGGCACTGGCCCGGGTCCGGCCCGGACAGCCGGTAGGCGACCCGTCCGACCCGGAGGCACGGACACTTCTGGCCTTGATCACGGCCGAGGAGCCCGCCACGGCCGTCGGCGAGCCGTACCGTGCCCGCCACCACCGCGCCCGCCACCACGGTCCCCGGCGCCTCGTCCTGGGTCTGGCGGCCGCGGCCGTGCTCGCCACGGGCATCGTGGTCGGCCCGAGCCTGCTGGAGAACGGCCGTGGCGTGGCCACCTCCTACGCCAGCTCGGAGATCGAGATCCGGCGCGAGGGCGACGAGTACGTCGCCCTCATCAAGGACCCCTACGCCGACCACCAGAAGTACCGCGAGGCGTTCAAGGCGCTCGGCCTGGACGTCGAGGTGCGCATCGTCCCCGTGGCGCCGCGCAAGGTGGGCCAGGAAGTGACGGGGTTGCAGGGCGGCGTGCGCGAATCCGGGGAGCGGACCTCCCCCTCCGGCATGGAGGGCCGCGACGGGAAACCGTGCACGGCGCAGCAGAAGGGCTGCTACCTGGTGCTACGCATCCCGGCCGACCTCACAGGAAAGGCCTACCTCAGGCTGGGGCGCCAGGCCGGCCCCGGAGAGGTCTACGACGAGGACGGGGAGATGACCGCCACCACCGAGGGTGGCTCGCTCGCCGGGTACCGGGTGGACGAGAAGACCGTGGGCGAGGTCGTGCCGGAGATCGAGAAGCGCGGCCTGAAGGTCACCTATCTGATCATGACCGTCGGTCCCGGGAACCCGGGCGGCTTCGGCATCGACCCGAACAGGCAGAGCGCCCCCGTCGGCAAGGACTGGATCGTCTGGGAGGCGGAAGAAGCCGCCTCGGACACGGTCCGGCTGCTCGTCACCGACAAGCGCTACGACAGGAACCGCGTCTACGGCGGCCCGCGTGACGACGTCATCACCGACTGACCACGGAACCGCCGTGCGGCTCGGTGATGATCCGCCCGCCGAGGCGCGGCCGGATCCCGGTCACCCCAGGGGGGTGACCAGGGCGGCGGTGTAGCCGGGGGCGACGTCCAGCCAGCGGACCCGGCACTCGGGTGAACGCGCGGAGCGCGACAGCACGGTGGCGTGCGTCGCGCTCCTCTCGCGTACCAGGACGTCGCTCATGCCGGCCAGGCCCGCGCCGGAGACCTTGACGTAGGCCTCCTTGGCGGTCCACAGCCGGAAGAACCCCTCCGGACCGGCGGACGGCAGCCGGGCGACCTCCTCCGGCTGGTAGAAGCGCCGGGCCATCTCCAGGTGGTCGAAGCCGTCGCGGACCCGCTCGACGTCCACGCCCACGCGGGCGCCCGGTGGCGCGACCGCCACCAGCGCCCACGCGTCGGAGTGCGACAGGTTGAAGTCGGGCACGGGCCGCCCGCCCGGGGACAGCAGGCACGGGCGGCCCGAGTCGTCGCGGCCGAAGCCGAGCCGCCCGGCGGGCACGCCGCACACCCCGGCCAGCACCGTGCGCAGGGCGGCGTGCGCCACCACGTACCGGCGTCGTTCCGCCGGGTCGGCGAAGGCCAGCGCCCGCTCGCGCTCGGCGACGGACAGCAGGCGCCACCCGCGGGGGGCGCCCGCCCGGTCGAGCCGCACCCGCCACACCCGCACACCGTGCGCGTCCGCCGGATGCGGCCCCAGGGGCGTCACCCGTCCCCCGTACGGGGTCCGCCGACTCCTCACACCCACGGCGCGAGCGCCCGGGCGACGAGCCGGTGCGTCCGCTCCGCCTGCTCGAACACCGCGAAGTGCCCGCCGTCGAACGGGTGCAGCGCGAACACGGTCGCGGTCTGGTCGCGCCAGCGCGCCACCTTCGCCGGCGCGACCCGCGGGTCCGAGGCGCTCGGGAGCGCGGAGATCGGCACGTCCAGCGGTGCCTCCTGCAGGTAGCGGTAGGTCTCCTTGACGGTGAAGTCGGCCTGCACGGCGGGCAGGATCATCTGCAGCGCCTCCGGGTCGGCCAGCAGCCACTCGGGGGTGCCGCCGAGCCGCCGCAGCAGCGCGGCCACCTCCGCCCGCGTCATCCCCGACACCGGCGGTCCGGGTTCGTGGGTGACGTGCGGGGCGTCGGCGCCGGAGACGAACAGGTGCACCGGCTCCGGCCCTCCGCGCCGCCGGATCTCCCGGACCAGCTCGAACGCCACCAGCGCGCCCAGGCTGTGCCCGTACAGGGCGTAGCGGCGGCCGGCCGCGGACAGCTCGACGTCGGCGAGCACCACGTCGGCCAGGTCCGGGATCAGCTCGGACATGTGCAGGTAGGGCGGTTCCGCGTGCCGGCCCTCCCTGCCGGGCGGCTGCACCGGCTGGACGGCGACGCCCGGCAGCTTGCGCTGCCACATGCGGAACGCCGAGGCCGCGCCGCCGGCGTGCGGCAGGCAGTACAGCGGCAGCGCCCCCGGCTCGGCGCCGGTCAGGGTCCGGAACGGCAGCCAGCGAACGAGGACGTCGTCGCCGATCAGGTCGTGGACGGTCATGGTCGGTCCCTCACTCGGCGATCTCGAGTTTCACGTACGCCGGTGGCGGCTGCACGGCGCCCAGGTCCGCTTCCAGCACCACGTGGGCGCCGTCCCTGCTCACCTCCCTGAACCCGGCGAACGCGTAGGTGATCTGCATCATGCGGTTGCGGCCCGTCTCCACGAAGTCGGCCCGCACGGCGACGCCCGCCTCGGCGGCCAGCCGCATGATGTGGTTGAGCAGCACCATCCCCACGCCGCGCGACATCACCCGGCACGACATCAGCATCATGCACAGCCGCCAGGCGTCCTCGCCCTTCTCCACCAGCGCCAGCCCGATCTTGCCGTAGCTGCCGAACACGTCGGTGAGGGAGGCGACCAGGAGCAGGTGGTCGGGCGACTCGCGCAGCGCGTCGAGCTCGTCGTAGGAGTAGGTGCGGCCGGTGGAGTTGAGCTGGTTGGTGCGGACGGTGAGCTCCTCGGCCCGCTGCAGGTCCTCCCTGCGGGCGGGCGCGATGGTGAAGGTCATGTCCAGGCCGGCGAGGAACTCCTCGTTGGTGCCGACGAACTCCTGCTCCAGCTCCTCCCTGGCGAGCTGGCCGCGGTACATGGCGCGCCGCTGCGCCGACTCGTCGGTGACGAACCGGGGATGGAACTCGGGCCTGGCGAGGGCCTCCTCCAGCTCCAGGACGTCGACGCAGGTCACCTCGGGGACCTGGTGGGCCACCTCGGCGCGCTCGAACTCCTGGTCGTCGACGAAGGCGAAGGCGTCCAGGCCGAGGTTGAGCGCCTTGGCGAGGTTTCTGATCGAGTCGGACTTGGCGTTCCAGCTGATCTGCGGGTGCAGGAACATCTCCTCCAGGCCGAACTCGCGCAGCTTCTCCATGGCCGCGTCGCGGTCGTTCTTGCTGGCGACGGAGTGCAGCACGCCCTTGCGGTCGAGCTCGTGGATGAGCCTGACGACGACGGGCCGCACGGTGACCTCGCCGTCCTCCAGCAGCGTCCCGTCCCAGAGCGTGTTGTCCAGGTCCCACACGATGCACTTGATGCGGCCCTGGACGGGCTTGGCGGGGACCGCGCCGGCCCGCTCGGTGATCACGGTCATCTGGTCGTCTCCCGTTCTGCCTGGCCCGCGATGGTGATCCGCTGGACCTCGTTGCTGCCTTCGATGATCTCCATCACCTTGGCGTCGCGGTAGAAGCGCGCCACCGCGGAGCCGGGCGCGCAGCCGTTCGCGCCGTGGATCTGGACGGCCTCGGAGGCGTGCCGGGCCGCGGCGGTGGAGGCGAAGTACTTCGCCACCCAGGTGGCCATGAGCGTGGCGGACTCCCCGGCGTCCTTGAGCCGTCCGGCCTGCTCGATCAGCAGCCGGGCCGCCCGCGCGTCGGTCACCATGTCGGAGAGCTTGGCCTGGATCAGCGGCAGCTCCGCCAGCGGCCTGCCGCCCACCTCGCGTTTGGCGGCGTAGGCGGAGGAGGCCTCCAGGCACGCCTGGACGATGCCCAGCGACCCGGCCGCCACGCTGTAGCGGCCGAGGTCGAGGGTGCCGGTCAGCACCATGCCGGCGGTGAAGCCGCTCGGCCCGAGCAGCGCGTCGGGGCCGAGGACCACGTCGGTGAAGGAGATCTCCGCCAGCATGGAGGCGCGGGTGCCGAGCATGTCGTCGATCGGCCGCACCTCCACCCCGGGGGTGTCCCTCGGCACGAGGAACGCGCCGATGCTGGTGGCGGTGCGGGCGAAGACGAGGAACACGTCGGCCCGCTGGCCGCCGGTCGTCCACGTCTTCACCCCGTTGACCACCCAGCCGCCGCCCGCCTGGACGGCGGTGGTGACGATGCCCGCGGCGTCGCTTCCGGCGCCGGGCTCCGATAGGCAGAACGCGCCGAGCGCGTCCCCCCGCCCGAGCGCGGGCGACCACCGCTCGCGCTGCTCGGGAGTGCCCCAGCGCTGCACGGTCCACGACAGCATGGTGTGCACGGTGAGCAGGCTGCGCAGCGACGAGCAGCCCCGGCCGACCTCCTCGTGGACCTCGCCGAGGGTGACCATGTCCATCCCGATGCCGCCCGACTCCGGCGGCAGGAACGGGGCCCACAGGCCGGCCTCGGCGACCCGCCGCAGCAGGTCCTCGGGGACGCGGCCGCTCCTGTCGTAGGCGTCCGCGTGCGGCACGACGTGGGTGTCGACGAACGCGCGGGCCGAGCTCCGGTCGGTGACGGGCGCGACGGGCATGACGGTCGCGGCGTCCACGGCGTCCGGGCCGGTGGCGGGTACGGCGCCCGCCGCGGTGGCGGGCGCCGTGCTGGTGAGGGTCACGCGACGACCAGGTCGGGCGAGAGGCGGGACACCAGCCTCGACATGGCGTCCGCGGTGCGGAAGTTGTCGATGCGCAGCTCCTCGTTGGGGATGACGACGTCGAACGTCTTCTCGACGAACATCACCAGCTCCATGGCGAACAGCGAGTTGACGAACCCGAGCGCGAAGATGTCCTGCGACTCGTCGATCTCCGCCTGCGGGTACCTGCCGCGGATGAACTCGAGGATCTGGCCCTTGACCGTGATGGACATGCGATGACTCCTTCAGTTCTGCGTTTCGTAGGTGTAGAAGCCGCGGCCGGACTTGCGTCCGTGCAGCCCGGCGTCGGTCATCTGCTTCAGCAGGGGGCAGGGGCGGTACTTGCTGTCGGCGTAGTGCTCGTGGAGCACCTCCACGCTGTAGAGGATGGTGTCGACGCCGATGAGGTCGGCCGTCTCCAGCGGGCCCATCGGGTGGCCGAAGCAGCTGCGGAAGACCTCGTCCACCGACGCGGCGTCGGCCACGCCCTCGTGCACCAGGTAGGCGGCCTCGTTGACGGTCAGCATCAGCACCCGGTTGGAGACGAACCCGCACGAGTCCTTGACGTCGATGGCCTTCTTGCCCATGGCGGTCAGCAGGTCCCGGGTGCGCCGGACCGTGTCGGGCGAGGTGTGGAAGCCGGGGATCAGTTCCACGGCGGGCTTGGCGGGCACCGGGTTCATGAAGTGCACGCCGACCACCTTGTCGGGCCGCCCGGTGACGGCCGCGACCTTGGTGATGGGGATGGCGGAGGTGTTGACGACGAAGACGGTGTCGGGACCGCACTCGGCGTCCAGCGTCTCGTACACCTCCCGCTTGACGTCCCAGTTCTCCGTCACGTTCTCGATGACGAGGTCGGCCTTGGCCGCGTTGGCGACGCCGACCGCGGTGGTGATCCGGGACAGCACCTCCTCGACGTCCAGGGCGGGGCCGCCCATGAGGCGGCTCAACCGGGTGTTGCGGCCGATCGTGGCCAGCGCCTCCTGCAGGACGCGCTCGTCCTTGTCGACCAGGACCACGTCGTGGCCCGTCTGGGCGAGGTTCTGCGCGACGCCGACGCCCATCACACCGGCGCCGATCACACCGATCACGCTCATGTGCGCTCCGTTCCGATCATCGTGGGTTCCTTATCGTGGGTGTGGTCAGCGGCCGCGTCTGCGGGCGGCCGAGGCTTCGAGGCCGGATCTGCGCAGCTGGGCGCGGACCTGGCTGCCCCCGGTGTCGGCGGCCTCGGGCGCCGTACCGGAGGCGAGGGCCTCGGCGGTACGGGCGAGCGCGGCCACGGTCGGGGACTCGTAGAGGATGTGCGGCGGCAGCTCGTCCAGCGCGAACGCGCGGCGTACCGCGGCCACGATGGAGACGCCGAGCAGGGAGTTGCCGCCGAGCTCGAAGAAGTTGTCGGACGCGCCGACGCGTTCCAGGCGCAGCGACTCCTGCCAGATCGCGGCGATGGTCTCCTCGGTGGGGCCGGCCGGTTCCTGGTAGGGGGTGAGCAGCTCGGGGCGGGGGTGCCGCTCGCCGCCGGTCCCGCCCAGCCCGGGCGAGGTCACCGCCTCCAGCGTGAACCGGGCGCTGCCGGCCACCAGGGTGGGGAAGTCCTGGGTGGAGACGACGACGCGCGGCTCCCCGGTGGCCAGGGCGCGCAGCAGGGCGCGCCAGCCGTCGGCGAACCCGATGCCGATGCGGGCCCGGTTGTCGCGGAAGAAGTCGCGCAGCGCCTCCTCGTACCCTTCGAGCCCGGCCTCCCAGGCGTTCCAGGTCCACTCGCCCCAGCCGACGGCGACCACGCGGCGGCCGGTGGCCGAGAGCGCGCAGGCGTAGGCGTCCAGGTAGGCGTTGGCGGCGCAGTAGTCGACCTGGCCGGGTCCGCCGCCGGTGGCGGAGGTGATGGAGGAGAACAGGACGAGGAAGTCGAGCTCGATCTCGTCGGGCCGGCCGATGCGCAGCGCCTCGGCGATCGCGAGCGTGCCCTCGACCTTGGGGGCGAGCACCGCGTCGAGCTCCTCGGGGCGCTTGAACTGCATGAGCCCCATGGCGGGCACCCCGGCGGCGTGCAGGACGCCGTGCAGGGCGCCGAAGCGGTCCAGGGCCGTCTCCACGGCGCGCCGCACGTCCTCGGCCCGTGCCGTGTCGCCGGTGACGACCTCGACCTCGGCGCCGAGGTCGACCAGCGCTGCGACCTGGGCCACGCGCCGCCGGACGGTCTCGCCGGCCGCCTGGCGGCCGTCCAGGACGGCCTCCCACTCGGCGCGGGGCGGCAGGCCGTTCCTGGCGAGCAGCACGAGCCGGGCGCGGCGCTCGCGCGCCAGCTGCTCGGCCAGGCCCAGCGCGATGCCGCCGAGCCCGCCGGTGATCAGGTAGACGCCGCCGTCGCGCAGCGTCTCCGGGACGGCCGGTACGGGCATCCGGTCGTGGCCGGGCAGCCAGCGCCGGCCCCGGCGCAGCGCCACCGTGCGGTCGCCGTGCGGGCGGGCCAGCTCCGCGGCCAGCGCGTCCAGGTCGGCGGCGGCCGGAGCGGCGGGCAGGTCGACGAGGCGGGTGGTCACGCCCGGGTACTCCAGCGGGATCACCAGGCAGGGGCCGGTCAGGGTGGCGCCCGAGGGGTCGGTCACCTCCTCGCCCAGCACCTGCTGGGTGCCCGAGACGGCCACGTCGAGCGACCATTCGCCGATGCCCGCCTCGCCGGCGGCGCGGGCCAGCGCGACGAGCGTGTGCAGGCCGCGGGCGACGGTGAGGTCGTGCGGCCCGGGCTCCAGCGTCCACAGGTGGACGACCCGCTCCAGGGGACGGCCTGCGGCGCGCAGGTCGCGCAGCAGGGCGGCGGCGTCGGCGACGCTGCCGGGCCGGATCGTGTACCCGCCGGGGGTGGCGGCGTAGGCCTCACCCGGGCGTACCAGGGTGACGGTGCCCCCGTCGCCCCCGTCGCCCCCGTCGCCCCCGTCGCCCCCGTCGGCATCGTCGGCGGCCAGCCGTCGCGCGACGTCGTCGGCGAGGCCGTCGCGGGTGAGGACCAGCCGGGAGCCGGGCCCGTGGGCGGCGGGGGCGGGGGCCGCGGTCTGCCGCCACACGGGCAGGTAGAGCCACTCGTCCTCGGGCAGCCTGGCCAGGCTCGCGACGGCCTCGAACAGGTCCTCGGGCTCGGCGGCGACCGTGGCGCGGCGGGCGGGCGGGTCGATCCAGTGGCGCTGCCGCTGGAAGGGGTAGGTGGGCAGCGGGACGCGGCCGGGCGGCCCGGCGACGGGGTCCGCGGCGGGGGCTGCGGGGGCTGCGGGGTCGGCGGGGTCGGCGGCGGGGTCTCCGAGGGGGTCTCCGGTGCGCTCCGCGGTGGCGAGAGCTTCGGTGGCGAGGGCTTCGGCGGCCGGGGCCGAGGTGCGGCCGTGGTAGGCGTCCCAGTCGAGGGTGACGCCGGACAGCCAGAGCCGTCCCAGGCAGTCGGCCAGCGCCTTGTCGCCGGGCGTGGAGTCGCCCGCGGCGGGCATGGTATGCGTGATCAGCGGCCATCGCTCCGGCGGGCAGCCGCCGCCGCGCACCAGCGCGCCGAGCGACTGGCCGGGCCCGATCTCCACGACGGCCGACCCGGGGTCGGCCAGCAGCCGGTCGGCGCCGTCGGCGAACCGCACGGTCGCGCACATGTGCCGGGCCCAGTAGCCGGGGTCGCACACCAGCTCGGCGTCCGCGACGTCACCGGTCACGTTCGAGACGTACGGGACGGCGGGCGGGTTGAGCGTGACGTTGGCCTTGATCCACTGGGTGAGGTCGTGGGCCGCCGGTTCCAGCATGCGGGAGTGGAAGGCGTGGGTGGTCTCCAGGGGGCGGCAGGGGATCCCGTCCGCGCGCAGCTCGGCGGCCAGGGCGGCGACGGGCTCGGCGGGGCCGGCGACGACGGTGACCTGGGGGCCGTTGACCGCGGCGACGTCGAGTCCGCGCCCCTCCAGCCGGAAGCGGCGGTCCAGCGTGGCGGCGGGCATGGAGACGGCGAGCATGGACCCGGCGGGCAGGGCGGCGATGAGCCGTGCCCGGTACGCGACCAGGGCGACGGCGTCCCCGAGGGAGAGCACGCCCGCCAGGCAGGCCGCGACGTACTCGCCGAGGCTGTAGCCGAGCATGATCTCCGGCCGCAGGCCCCACGCCATGAGGGTGCGCGCCAGGGCGTACTCCACGGCGAACAGGGCGGGCTGCGCGATCTCGGTACGCGCCAGCGCCGCGGCCCGCTCGTCGCGGGTGCCGTTCTGGGAACCGTCGCGGGTGCCGTTCCGGGAGCCGTCGCGGGTGCCGTTCGGGGAACCTTCGCGGCCCAGCAGGGCCGCCAGGCCGGGGCCCGCGGTGCGGGCGCCGGTCAGCAGGGCGGCGATGTCGACCCGGGCACCGCCGTCCGCGCCGGCCCCGTCGCCGTCGTCGAGGCCGTCGAGGGTCTCGTTCAGCAGGTGGAGGCACTCGTCGAGGGCCCGGCGGAAGACGGGCTCGTGCCGGTACAGGTCCCCGGCGAGTCCGGGGTACTGCTCGCCGACCCCGGCGAGCAGGAAGGCGACCTTGCGGTCCTGGGCGGTCTCCACCCGGCCGAGCAGGCCCGTGCCGCTCTCCAGCGCGGCGGCGGCGGTGCCGGTGTCGGCGGCGACCAGCACGCGCCGGTGCTCGAACGTCTTCCGCCCGGCCTGCAGGGTGTAGGCCACGTCCGCGAGACGCGTGTCCGGCTCGGCGGCCAGGTGACGGCCGAGGCGGCGGCAGGACTCGTCGGCCGCGGCGGCGGCGCGGGCCGAGACCGGCAGCACCTGGTGGCGCCGGGCGGATGGCGGGGCGTCGGGGCGGGCGGGCGGCTCCTCGATCACCATGTGCACGTTGGTGCCCCCCATGCCGAGCGAGTTGAGTCCCGCGATGCGCGGCCGGCCGTCGCGGGTCCGCCACGGCGACAGCTCGGTGTTGACGTAGAAGGGCCCGGACTCGAAGTCGATCTCCGGGTTGGGGCTGGTGTAGTGCAGGCTGGCCGGGATCACCCCGTCGCGCAGCGAGAACGCGGTCTTGATCAGGCCGCTCGCCCCTGCCGCGCGGTCGAGGTGGCCGACGTTGGTCTTGACCGAGCCGATCGCGCAGTACCGGCTGTCGCGGGTGGGCCCGAAGGCGCGGGCGAGGGCCGCCACCTCGATCGGGTCGCCCAGCTCGGTGGCGGTGCCGTGCGCCTCGACGTAGCTGATGTCCTCGCCGGTGACTCCGGCGTCGGCCATCGCGTCGGCGATCACGCGGGACTGGCCCACGACGCTCGGCGCGGTGTAGCCGACCTTGAGGGCGCCGTCGTTGTTCATGGCCGTGCCGCGGATCACCGCCCAGATGTGGTCTCCGTCGCGCACCGCGTCGGGCAGCCGCTTGAGCAGGACGGCGGCGGCGCCGTCACCGAACATGCTGCCTTTGGCCAGGGCGTCGAAGGTGCGCACGTGCCCGTCGGGCGACTCCTGCCCGCCCGGCCCGTACAGGTGTCCCACCCGGTCCGGCACGCGGATGGAGACGCCGCCGGCCAGGGCGAGCTCGCACTCCCCGTTGCGCAGGCTCTGCACCGCCAGGTGGGCGGCGACCAGCGAGGTGGAGCAGAACGTCTGCACCGCGACGCTGGGCCCGTGCAGGTCGAGCAGGTAGGAGACGGTGGTGGGCAGGGCGTCCTTGTCGTTGCCCATGATCACTTCGAAGTCGCTGAAGTCCTTCTGGCCGCCGCCGAGCAGGTGGTCGGTCATCCTGAGCAGGTAGGTGCTGATGTTGGCGCCGCCGAACACGCCGACCCGGCCCCGGTTCCCGGGCGCGGCGTAGCCGGCCTGCTCCAGGGCCTCCCAGCAGACCTCCAGGAAGGCCCGCTGCTGCGGGTCGGTGATCGCGGCCATCCGCGGGCTCATGCCGAAGAACGACGCGTCGAAGCCGCCGACATCGTCGAGGACCGGCCTGGCGGGCACGTACGCGGGGTCGCGCACCTGCTCGGGGTCGGCCCCGGCGGCGACCAGCTCCTCCTCGGAGAAGAACGTGATCGACTCGACGCCGTCGCGGAGGTTCCGCCAGAACGCGGACACGTCCGGGGCGCCGGGGAAACGGCCGGCCATGCCGACGATCGCGATCCGCCGGTCGTCGTCCGCCCGCCGGGTGACGCGTACGGGCGCCTCCCGGACGGGCCTCGGGGCGGGGGCGTGCCGCGGCGGGGAGCCCTGGGCGGTGGCGCGCCGCTCGTCGAGGAAGACGGCCAGCGTCCGCACGGTCGGCGCCTCGAACAGGGTCACGGTCGGCACCGCGACGCCGTGGCGCTTCCTGACCAGCGCCAGCATCTGCAGCGCCACCAGGGAGTTGCCGCCCAGGTCGAAGAAGTTGTCGCGGGTGCCGACCGGCTCGACGCCGAGCACCTCCGACCAGAGCCCGGCGAGGTCCCGCTCGGACTGCGAGACCGGCGCCGAGTACGGCTGGGGCAGCTCGGGCCGCGGGAACCGGTCGGCGCCCCCCGCGGAACCGGCGCCGGGGCCGGTGCTCGCGCCGGCCGGAGCGGGCTGCGCCGTGGGGAGCCGGTCGTCCAGGCCGCCCGCGGCCACGACGACGTGCGGGCCGCTTCCGGCCCGCACCCGGTCGAAGGCGGCCAGGGCCTCGTCCGCGGACATGGAGTGGGCGGCCATGGCCGCGCCCAGCCCGCCCTCGATGCGCTCCAGCGTCACCGACCAGGTGTCCCAGCTCGCGGCCGTCCACCGTACGGGCCCGCCGTGGTGGCGGTGGGCGACGGCGGTCAGCGCGGCGTTGGCGGCGGCGTAGCTGCCGAACGTGATGCCGCCGAGCAGCGCGGAGGTGGAGGAGAACAGCACGCAGAAGTCCGGTGCGAGGCCCGTCCCGGCGAGGGCACGCTCCAGCGCCAGGGCGCCGGTGACCTTGGCGTCGAAGTGCCGGGCGACGCCGTCGTCGTCGAGGTCCCGCAGCGGGCCGAAGGTGTCGGGGGTGGTGACGGCGGCGGCGTGCACGACGCCGTCCAGGCGGCTCTCCCGCGCGAGCAGCGCGCGCAGGGCGCCGGCGTCGGCGACGTCCACCCTGGGGGTGCTCACCTCGACGCCCCGCGCGCGCAGCGCGTCCACGGCCGTGCGGCGCGGGTGCGCCTCGCCGTCGGCGGAGTCGGGCACGCCGCCCCGGCTCAGCAGGATCAGCCTTCCGGCGCCCTCGCCGGCCAGGTGCGCGGCCAGCAGCAGGCCGACGTCCCCGAGTCCGCCGGTGACGAGGTAGGTCCCGCCCTTCCGGATCTGTGCCCCGGCTCCGGTCCCCTCCTCGGGATCGGCCCCGGGCGTGACCGCGGTCCCCGTCCCGGCCGTGGCCGTGGCCGTGGTCTCGGTCTCGGTCCCGGTCCCGGTCTCGGTCCCGGTTCCGGTCCCGGTTCCGGTCTCGGTCCCGGTTCCGGTCTCGGTCTCGGTCTCGGTCTCGGTCTCGGTCTCGGTCTCGGTCTCGGTCTCGGTCTCGGCGAGGGTGTAGGTACGGACCAGGCGGGAGCCGTCCCGGTAGGCGACGAAGACGTCGCCGGACGGGCGGCGGACCTCGGTGGCGAGCGCTTCGGCCACGTCGGCGGCCCCAGCGTCGGCCGCCACGTCGACGGTGGCGCAGTCGAGGTTCAGGTACTCCTGGTTGGCGACCATGGGGAGCGTCGCGGCGGCGGCCTGACCGGGGTCGGGGCGGTCGTCGCCGGTCACGGCCTGGCCGCCCCGGGTGACGAGGAGGACGCGGACGGAGTCGGCGGCCTCCTCGCCCCAGGCGGCGAGCAGCCGCGCCACGGCGGGCAGGGTGTCCCGGCCGTCACCGTCACCGCCGCCGGGGCGGTCGAGGAGGCGCAGGTCGACCACGGTGACGCCGCCGGGGGTACCGAGCCGGCCCGCCAGGGCGGCGTGGTCGGCGGGCGAGGCGGGATCGACGGTGAAGCCGTCCGGCGTCTCGGCGAAGGCGTCCCCGGCGGTGACGGTGACGACCTCGGTGCCCTCGGCGCGCAGCGCGCGGGCCAGTGCCTCACCGGCTCCGGCGGCGTCGGGCAGGACGACGCAGCGCGCGGGCCGCTCCCCCACCGCGCCGGCCGCACCGGACGCACCGGCCGCGCCGGTCCCGCCGGGGGCGCCGGTCCCGCCGGGAACCCAGCGGGGGGTCATCAGCGTCACGTGCGCGGTGCGCGAGGCGCCGTCGGCCGCCCCGCCCGGGGAGGACGCGCCGCCCAGGGACGCGCCGCCGGAGGACGCGCCGCCGGAGGACGCGCCGTCCGGGAGCGTCCCGCCGGAGGACGCGCCGTGGTCCCGTCCGTTCGGGGAGAGCGCGGGTTCGCCGGGGAGGGCGGGCACACCGGGCGCGGGCGGGTTCACCCAGAAGCGCTCGCGCTGGAAGGGGTACGTCGGGAGGCCGACCTTGGCGACGGGGCGGTCCTGGCGGTAGCCGGCCCAGTCGATCGGGACGCCCGTCAGCCAGAGCCGTCCCGCCGCCTCGGCGAGCACGGCCTGGGCCGGGCCGGGGTCGCTCGCGCCGGGCAGGGTCGGCACGATGAGCGGCCAGCGCTCCGGCGGGCAGTCGGCGTGGCCGCGCGCCATCGCGCCCAGCGACCGGCCGGGACCGATCTCCAGGAGCGCGGGCTCGCCCTCCTGGCGCAGCAGGGTGCGCAGCACGTCGTGGAACCGGACGGGCGCGCACATGTGCTCGGCCCAGTAGGCGGGGTCGGTGACCTGCTCGGCGGTGGCCCGCTCGCCCGTGACGTTGGACACGTACGGGACGCTCGGCGCGTGCAGCGTCACGTTGGCGGCGATCCAGGAGGTCAGCCGCTCGCGGATCGGCTCCATCATGGCGGAGTGGAAGGCGTGGGTGGTGGCCAGCGGCCGGCACGGCACCGCGTCGGCCTCCAGCAGGGCCCTGACGGCGGCGATGCCCCGCACCTCGCCGGACAGCACGGTGAGCTCGGGCCCGTTGACCGCGCCGACGCCGACGCCGGTGATGCCCGCGCGTCCGATGCGCTCCAGCACGTCCTCGGCGGCCAGCGGCACCGCGGCCATGGCGCCCGCGGGCAGCTCGCCGATGAGGCGGGCGCGGTGGGCGACCAGGGCGAGGGCCGACTCCAGGGAGAGCACGCCGGCCAGGCAGGCGGCCACGTACTCGCCGAGGCTGTATCCGGCCAGCACCGACGGCTGGATCCCCCAGGACCGGACGAGCACGGCGAGCGCGTACTCGACCGCGAACAGGGCCGGTTGCAGGACGGCGGTCGGGGTCGCGGCGGCGGGTCCGGGCGCGCGGCCGAGCAGCGCGCCGAGGCCGCCGTCCGCGGGGGGCGTCCGGGGGGTGAGCATCTCGGTGAGCGGGTCGGTGCCGCCCATGAGCCTGCGCAGCCGCGCGCGGCAGTCGTCGAGCGCCTCGCGGAAGACCGGCTCGCTCCCGTACAGCTCGGCGGCCATGCCGGGGTACTGCTCGCCGGTGCCCGCGATGAGGAAGGCGACGGGCCGGTCGGCGCGGCTCTCGGCGCGGCCGAGCACGTCCCCGCCGGCCAGCGCCTCGGCGGCCTCGGCGGCGGAGGAGGCGACCAGCAGCCTGCGGTGGCCGAACCCCTGCCGTCCGGCCTGAAGGGTGTGGGCCACGTCGGCGAGCCGGTGCCCGCTCCCGTCGCCGGCGAGGTGGCCGGCGAGCCGGGTGGTCATCTCGTCGGCCGCCGCGGCCGTGCGCGCCGACCAGATCAGCGGTTCCGGGCGCGGCGTCTCCTCGGTCCTGGGCACCAGCGGCGCCTCCTCCAGGACCACGTGGGCGTTGGTGCCGCCGATGCCGAACGCGCTCACCCCGGCCCGGCGGATGCGGCCGGCCTCGCGCGGCCAGCTCCGCAGCCGGGTGACCACGTCGAGGCGGGCCTCCCCGGTGCCGAGCTGCGGGTTGGGCTCCGACAGGTTGAGCGTGGGCGGGATCTCGTCGTGACGCAGGGCGAGCGCGGCCTTGATCAGGTTGGTGACGCCTGCGGCGCGGTCCAGGTGGCCGACGTTGGGCTTGACGGAGCCGATCAGCAGCGACTGGCCGCCGTAGACCTGCTGGAGCGCGGCCAGCTCGGCGGCGTCGCCGAGCGCGGTGCCGGTGCCGTGCGCCTCGACGTAGTCGATGTCGGCCGGTGCGAGGTCGGCGCTGGCCAGCGCCTCGGCCATGACGGCGGCCTGGCCCTGCACGCCGGGCGCGGTGAAGCCCACCTTGCGCCCGCCGTCGTTGTTGACCGCCCAGCCCCGGATGACCGCGTAGATCTGGTCGCCGTCGGCGAGGGCGTCCTCCAGGCGCCGCAGGGCGACGACGCCGACGCCGCTGCCGAGCGGGCTGCCGAGGCCGCGCGCGTCGAAGGCGCGGCACAGGCCGTCGGGAGGCGCGATGCCGCCCTGCTGGTACAGGTAGCCGACCCGTTGCGGCACGTTGACCGCGACGCCGCCGGCCAGGGCCAGGTCGCACTCGTAGCCGGCCAGGCTGGAGGCGCCGGCGCACACCGCGACGAGCGAGGTCGAGCAGTAGCTCTGCACGCCGTAGCTGGGGCCCGACAGGCCGATCGTGTGCGCCACCCGGGTGGTGAGGGAGTCCTTGTCGTTGGCCAGGCCGACGGCGAGGTCCCCCATGATCGCGGTGATGCCGCTGGGCAGCAGGTTGTTCTGCATGTAGGAGCTGTGGGCGCAGCCGCCGAACACGCCGATGGAGCCGTCGAACCGCTTGGGGTCGCAGCCCGCGTCCTCCAGCGCCGCCCAGCTGTGCTCCAGGAACAGCCGGTGCTGCGGGTCGAGGATCTGGGCCTCCTTGGGGCCGAACCCGAAGAAGGCCGCGTCGAACTCCTCGACGCCGTCGATGACCGGTGCGGCCTTCACGTACGCGGGGTCGTCGACGAGGTCGGCGGGGACGCCCGCGGCGCGCAGCTCGTCGTCGGTGAAGCGGGTGATCCCGGAGGCTCCGGCTCGGATCGCGGACCAGAGCTCGGCGACGCCGGACGCCCCCGGGAAGCGGCCGGACATGCCGACGATCGCGATGTCGGTGCCCGGGCCCTCGATGTCGTCCATCACGTCTACCGTCCTCGTGTCCGGTCTCATGTGCGGTTGCTGGAACGGGCGCGGCGGCGCCGCTGCCCCCGTGCGGAACTGCCGGCGAGCGCCTCCTGGGCGCCGGGGTCGTCGTCGCCGTCCAGGGCGGCTGCGAACGCGGCCACGGTGGGGTGCTCGAACAGCACGGCGGGCGCGACGGGGCGGCCGAGGTCCTTTTCGATGGCGAGCACCATGGCCATGCCCGTCAGGGAGTTGCCTCCCAGGTCGAAGAAGGGGTCGTGCACGCCGACCCGGTCGATGCCGAGGTAGGCGCCCCAGAGGTCGGCCATCCTGGCCTCGGCCTCGGTCCTGGGGGCGGTGTAGTCGGTGCGCAGGCCGGGCCTGGGGAAGCGCTCGCCCTGCGGCGCGGCCGTGGCCGACTGCAGGAGGCCGTCCAGGTCGAGCATGTTCGTCCAGGCGTCGAGCACCTCGCGGAGCGGCTGCCGGACGGCCATGACGCAGCCGTGTCCTCCGGCGACGATCCGGTCCAGGAGGGCGCATCCGGCCTCGTCGGCGAAGCCGTAGCGGTCGCGGTAGGCGGCGACCCTGTCGGCGAGGCTCCCGGCGGTCTTCAGCCGTTCCGACTGCCAGACGTCGTGCCGCCAGGGGCCCCAGGCGACGGTGACGACCCGGGTGGAGGGCGCGGTGCCCGCCAGGGCCTGGCCGTAGGCGTCGAGCACGGTGTTGGCGGCGCAGTAGTCGCCCTCGCCGATGCCGCCGAACGCGGTGACGGCCGAGGAGTACAGGACGAGCAGCTCGGGCCGCTCGCTCTCGGGGGTGCCGGGGCCGACCAGCTCGGCGAGCGGGCCCATGGCGTGCACCTTGGGGGCGAGCACCCGGGCGGCCTCGGCGGGCGTGCGGCGCAGCAGCAGTCCCCCGGCGGGCAGCCCGGCCGCGTGGATCACGCCGTGCAGGCGGCCGAAGTGCTCCCGTGCCCGTTTCAGGGCGGCGCGCAGCTGGTCGGGCACCCCGGCGTCGGCGGTCAGCAGCAGCACCTCGGCGCCCGCGGCCTCCAGCCGCGCGACCCCCTCGTCGCCTTCGGGCGGGGCGGTACGGGCCAGGAGGGCGAGGCGGCGGACGCCCGAGCGGACGAGGTGCGCGGCCAGGGCCATGCCGAGGCCGCGGGTGCCGCCGGTGATGAGGTAGGCGCCGTCGGGGCGCCAGACGGGCCGGTCCTGCCCGGCGCGCTCCGTGTCCGTGCCGGGGGTCGTGACGGGGGTCGTGGCGGGAGCGGTGGCGGGGAGCGTGTCGGGGACCGGGGTCCAGCCGCGTACCCAGCGCCGGCCGCGCCGCCAGCCGGTGAGCGGGTCGGGCGACTCGGGGGTGTCGCCCGCGCCGGGTTCGGTGAGCAGTTCGGTGAGGAGCTGCCGGGCCGCGCCGTCGAGCGGGGCGTCCGAGGCACCGGGGTCACCGGGGTCACCGGGGTCGCGGAAGTCGCCGGGATCGCCGGGATCGCCGGGATCGCCGGGATCGCCGGGATCGAGGTCGGCGCCGGACCAGGTCAGGCCCGGGTACTCGTGCCTGGCCGCCCGGCCCAGCCCGTGGGCCAGTGCCTGGTGGGGTGCGACGGCGTCGCCGCCGAGGATGTCGGCGGCCCCCCGCGTCACGGTGAGCAGCCGGGCGGGCCGCTCCCCCAGTGCCTGCAGGACGAGCATGAGGCTGTCGAAGCCGTGCCCGACGGCGGCGCGCAGGTCGTCGTCCCCGGGCGGGGTGCCCGCCGCGGGGCCCGGGACGGCCAGGCTCCACAGGTGGGCCACGTGCACGGGCCCGTCACCGAGCCCGGCGAACGCCTCGGCGTACTGGCCGGGGTCGGCCGGGTCGATGGTGAGGCGGCGGCCGTCGCGGTGCGGCCCGGTGCCGGGCACGACCTCGACGACGGGGGTGCCGGACGCGGCGGCCAGGTCGGCGAGTGCCGTCCCGGTGCCGCCGGGGTCGGTGAAGACGACGAGCGGGCCGGGCAGCGGGCGGGCGGGCGGCGGGGTCGCGCGGGCGGCCGGGTCGCGCCGCCAGGTGGGGACGAAGACGTGGTCGGCGGGTTCCGCCGTCCCGGCCCGGGCGGGCTCCGGCAGGTTCCGGGTCGGCTCGGGCCAGAAGCGGACGCGCTGGAAGGGGTAGGTGGGCAGGTCGACGACCCGGCCGCCGCCCGGCCGGGCGAGGTCCCAGGTGACGTCGGCGCCGAGCTCCCACAGCGTGGCGCAGGTGGTCAGGAGGTCGCCGTGGGCGTCCCGGTTCCCCGCCGCGTTCCAGTGCGGGGCGAGCGTGCCCAGGACGGCGGCTCCGCCGCCGCCTCCGGTGAGGTTCTGGCGGACCAGCCCGCCGAGCGTCTGGCCGGGGCCGAGCTCGACGAACGCGGACACCTCCTGCTCCAGGCAGTGCCGTACGCCGTCGGCGAAGCGGACGGTGCCGACGAGCTGGTCGGCCCAGTAGGAGGGGCTGGTGGCCTGTTCGGCGGTGAGGCGGCTCCCGGTGAGGTTGGACACGATGGCGACGGCGGGGGGACGCATGGTCACGCCCTCCAGCACGGCGGCGAGCTTCTCCCGGGCGGGCTGCAGCAGCGTGGAGTGGAAGGCGTGGGCGGAGCGCAGGGGGCGGCAGGCCAGGCCGTCGGCCGCGAGCGCGGCGGTCGCGGCGTCGATCTCGGCGGGCAGGCCGCTGAGCACGGTCATCGCGGGCCCGTTGCGGGCGGCGACGTCCACGTCGGCTCCGCTCGCGGTGAGGACGGCGCGGACGCGGTCCTCCGCGGCGGCGACCGCGACCATGCGCCCTGCGGGCACGGTGCCGATCAGGTGGGCCCGCTCGACGACCACGTGCAGGGCGTCCTCCAGGGTGAACACCCCGGCCAGGGTGGCGGCGACGTACTCGCCGAGGCTGTAGCCGACGAGCAGGTCGGGGGTGACGCCCCAGTGGGCGAGGAGGCGGGCGAGCGCGTACTCGACGGTGAACAGGAAGGGGTGGGCGGTGGCGGCCCGGTCGAGCGGGTCGTGTGCGTCGCCGGTGTCGCCGGCGTCACCGGCGTCGCGGTCGTCGCGGGACTTCTCGGGGGTCCGGCCGAGGAGGGCGGCCAGGTCGGTGACGGCGGGGGCGGCGGGGGTGCCGTCGCCGGGGAAGAACAGGGGGCGCAGGTCCACGCCGGAGCGCCGGTGGACGAGCTCGACGCACCGGTCGACGGCCTCGGCGTAGACGGGTTCGGCGGCGTACAGTTCCCTGCCGAGGCCGGCGTACTGGTCGCCGACGCCGGGCAGCAGGAACGCGACGCGGGGGCGGCGCCTGACGCGGTGGCCGTCCGCGGCGGTGGAGCGCAACCGCCGCAGGGCCTCCGCCGTGTCGGCGCAAACGACGGCGCGGCGGTGGTCGAGCTCGGCGCGGCCGGTCTGGAGCGTGTGGGCGACGTCGGCCAGGTCGGTGCCGGGCCGCTCCTGGAGCCAGCCGGCGAGGCGGTCCGCCTGCTCGCGCAGCGCCGCCTCGTCGCCCGCCGACAGCGGCAGCACGTACGGCGCGGCCGGGGTCGTGCCCGCCGGGCGGGCCGGGCTCTCCGGGGACGGGGGCGCCTGGACGACGAGGTGGGCGTTGGTGCCCGACAGCCCGAAGGAGCTGACGCCGGCGAGCCGGGGGGTGTCCCGGTGGGGCAGGGGCAGCGGGTCGGTGACGGGCCGCACGGTGCCGTCGCCGGGGATGGCTGCGGCCGGGACGGTGAGGTTGAGGTTGGGCGGGATCAGCTCGTTCTCCAGGATGAGCACCGTCTTGATCAGCCCGGCGACCCCGGCGGCGGCCTGGGTGTGGCCGATGTTGGTCTTGACGGCTCCGACGCGGAGCGGGTGGTCCGCGGGGCGTCCGCCGAAGACGTCGTGCAGCGCCGACAGCTCGATGGCGTCGCCGAGGTGGGTGCCGGAGCCGTGCGCCTCGACGTAGTCGATCTCGTCGGGCGTGACGCGGGCGGCGGCGAGCGCGCGGGTGATCACGTCGACCTGGGCCTTGCGGCTGGGAGCGGTGAGCCCGTTGCTGCGGCCGTCCTGGTTGACGGCCGAGCCGCGTATCACGGCGCGGATGCGGCGGCCGTTGGCCAGGGCCTTCGACAGCGGTTCGAGCACGACCAGGCCGCCGCCCTCGCCCATGACGTAGCCGTCGGCGTTCTCGTCGAAGGTCTTGCACCGGCCGTCGGAGCACATCATGAGCCCGGCGCACGCCTGGATGTAGAGCGTGGGGTGCAGCGACAGGGAGGCCCCGGCCGCCAGCGCGAGGTCGCACTCTCCCCTGCGCAGGCTCTCGGCGGCCAGGTGGACGGCGATGAGCGAGGAGGAGCAGGCGGTGTCGACGGTGAGGGTGGGGCCGATCAGGTCGAGCTGGTAGGCGATGCGCCCGGCCGCGACGCTGGCGATGGCGCCCTGGCCGAGGTAGGGGTCGGACAGGGCGTCGCGGCCCTGCCACTCCATCTGGAGCCTGCCGTACTGGAGGGTATCCATGTAGCCGACCATGACGCCGGTGCGGCTGCCCCGCAGGCGTGACGGTGACAGGCCGGCGCTCTCCAGGCCCTCCCAGGCAAGCTCCAGGAGCATGCGCTGCTGGGGGTCCATGCGCAGGGCCTCGCGGGGGGAGAGGCCGAAGAACTCGGCGTCCCAGCCGGCGACGTCCTCCAGAAAGGTGCCGTAGCGGGTGTAGATGCCGCCGGGGACGCGCGGGTCGGGGTCGTAGTAGTCGTCGATGTCCCAGCGGGTGGCCGGTATCTCGCGGGCCGCGTTCCGGCCCTCCCTGAGCAGTTCCCAGAAGTCCTCGGTGGTGTCCGCGCCGCCGGGGTAGCGGCAGGCCATGCCGATGACGGCGATGGGCTCGTCGCGTCGCTCCTCCACCTCGGCGAGGTTGCGGCGGGTCTGGGCCAGTTCGACGGTCACGCGCTTGAGGTAGGCGCGGAGCTTGTCCTCGGTCCCCATCGGCGGAGCCTTTCCTGTCGCGGTCATGTCGTCACAGTTCGTTGTCGATGAGGGCGAAGATCTCCTCGTCGGAGGCGGAGTCGATCGTGGCCATCACCCCGCCGGTGTCCGCGGGGGCGGCTCCGAGCCTGGTGAGGGCGCCCTGCAGGATCGGCACCAGCCGGGCGCGGACGGCGTCCCCCTCGCCGTTGGCGGCCAGGAGCAGGTCGTCGATCTGTTCCAGCGCGCCGCGCAGGGTGTCCTCGGCCGAGGGGGGCGCGGGGGTGAGGACCTCGGCCAGGTAGGAGGCCAGGGCGTTGACGGTGGGGTGGTCGAAGACGAGGGTGGGCGGCAGGCGGAGCCCGGTGTCGGTGTTGAGGCGGTTGCGCAGTTCGACGGCGGTCAGGGAGTCGAAGCCGAGCTGGTTGAAGGGGCGTTCGAGCTCGACGCTGTCGGGGCCGCCGTGCGCGAGGACGGAGGCGACCTGGGCGCGGACGGTGTCGACGAGGAGGCGGAGCGCGTCCTGCCGGGGCAGCGCGGCCAGGCGTCCGGCGAGCGCGCCGGGTCCGGCCGGGGTGACCGTGCCGGTTCCCGCGGTGCGGCGGGGGGTGCGGACGAGGCCGCGCAGCATCGGCGGCAGGTCCCCGGCCTCGGCGCGGGCCCGCAACCCGGCCGCATC